>NZ_CP023690.1:643333-1286666 GCF_008704795.1 Streptomyces spectabilis
GTCGCACAGCGCGGCAGGATCCAGGCGGACGGGTAGAAACGCAGCGTCTCGTGGACCAACGCCTGGACCGCCTCGCGCCGTTGGGGCGAGCCCTCCGCGCCCGCGGCGAGGGCCCGCTCCCGCGCTGCCGGGTGGCGGTCCAGGAGGAGGTAGAGCCAGGTCAGGGTGGTGGCGGTGGTCTCGTGGCCCGCGACGAGAAGCGTGACCAGCTCGTCGCGGATCAGGCGGTCGGTGTACTCCGGTCGCGTACCCGCCGCTTCGACCAGGACGTGCAGCAGGCCGGGTCCTTCGGGACCGGGCTCGTCGTCGCGTGCGGCGGCGATGGCGCGGGCGGCCACGGCGTCGATGCGGGCGAGGTCCTCGGCGACGGCCCCCTGGGCGGCGGCGCTGTCGGCGGGCAGGCTGGGCAGCGCGGCCACCACCGCGGGGACGGACATCAGTTCCCGCTCCGTCCCGGGGTCGAGGGGATGCCCGGTCAGGGAGCGCCAGATGGTGTCCAGGGCGAAGCGGCGCATCTCCTCGCCGACGTCGAGGACCTCCCCGGTGCGGGCGTAACCGGCCCAGCGGTCCGCGGTGGTCCGGGCGGCCCGGGTGATCCGCTCCTCGTAGCGGCGCATGCCCCGGCCGGTGAACTGGCTCTGCAACAGGCGTCGTTGCCGCTGCCACGCCTCGCCCGTCGCGGCCAGGACGCCGTCGCCGATCAGCAGTCGGGCGCGGTGCGAGCGCTTGACGTACCGGTCGGGGTGGAGCGCGAGCACGTGCTGCACGGCCTGGGGCTCGGTGACCAGGACGGTGGGGCGCGGGCCGAGCCTGAACGCGGCGACGCCGCCGAGCTGTTCGCGCGCCCGGGTGAAGAGGTCGACGAGTTCCCCTCCTCCGGCCTGCCACTCCCGGACGACGGCGGGTTCGAGCTCGGGGATCCGGCGGCCTGTCGGGGACGTGCCGGGGCGGGCGTGGGTGGCCACGGGGCTGCTCCTGTTCAGCGGCTCTACGCCGACGCGGGCGGGTGCGGGCTTCACGCACTGTAGGGGAGCGCGAGCGGTGGGCGACAGCCCGCCCCCGGTGCGGCCCCCTGGCCTGAAGCCCCCCGCGGGCCCGGTCCTAGGCGTCCTCCTCGTCCCACAAACCGGTGCCGCGCGCCCGTACGACAGCGCCGACGCGGGCGAGTACGTCGCCGTGCGACCGGGGGCCGAACCGCCGTCCGTCGCGCAGGCGCAGCGAGACGTGGTCGGCGGCGGCTTCCTTGGGGCCGATGACCGCTTGGTACGGAACGAGCCGGGCCTGCCGGACGCGGGCGCCTAGGCTGCCGTGCTCCGGGCCGAACACCTCGGCGCGCAGGCCCTGTTCGGCGCAGCGTCCGGCGAAGGCGCGGGCATGGGGCAGCTCGGCGTCGGTGAGGGGCAGGACCGCAAGCTGGGTGGGGGCGAGCCAGGCGGGGAAGGCGCCGCCGTGCCGCTCGATGAGGTGGGCGACGGCCCGCTCCACGCTGCCGATGATGCTGCGGTGGACCATGACCGGGCGGTGCTTGGCGCCGTCCGGGCCGATGTAGTGCAGGTCGAACTGCTCGGGCTGGTGGAAGTCGACCTGCACGGTGGACAGGGTGGACTCGCGTCCGGCGCTGTCGGTGACCTGGACGTCGATCTTGGGGCCGTAGAACGCGGCCTCCCCCTCGGCCGCCTCGTAGGAAAGGCCCGAGCGGTCGAGCACGTCGGTCAGCAGGGCGGTGGCGCGCTCCCACTTCTCGGGCGCGGCCACGTACTTGCCGCCGGGGCCGGGGAGGGAGAGGCGGTGGCGGGCCGGGGTGATCCCGAGCGCCTCGTACGCACGGCGGATCAGGTCCAGGGCCGCGGACGCCTCCTCCGCGACCTGCTCCAGGGTGCAGAAGATGTGCGCGTCGTTGAGCTGGATGGCGCGCACCCGGGTCAGTCCGCCGAGCACGCCGGAGAGCTCCGAGCGGTACATGCCGCCGAGTTCGGCCATCCGCAGCGGCAGTTCGCGGTAGCTGTGGGAGCGGGACCGGTAGATCACCGCGTGGTGCGGGCACAGGCTCGGCCGCAGCACGACCTGCTCGCCGCCGAGGTCCATCGGCGGGAACATGTCGTCGCTGTAGTGCGCCCAGTGCCCGGAGATCTCGTACAGCTCGCGCTTGCCGAGCACGGGTGAGTAGACGTGCCGGTAGCCCGCCCGCCGCTCGGCGTCGCGGATGTACTCCTCCACGGTGTGCCGCAGCACCGCGCCGTCGGGTAGCCAGTACGGAAGTCCCGCGCCGATGAGCGGGTCGGTGTCGAACAGGCCGAGCTCGCGGCCGAGTCTGCGGTGGTCGGGCATGGCGGTCTCCTCGCGGACGGGAGGGCGGGTGACCACAGGACGAAGCCCCGGGGCACTCACCCCGGGGCTTCGGATCAAGACGTCTGTCAGCGCGCCGGGACACTCTCCGGCGTCGTCGTCATGTCAGCGGCGCGCTTCATGTGCAGGACGCTAGCAAGCCGTGATGACACCCGCACCGCCTTTTCCCGCCCGGGGCCACACCCCGGGCCGCACTAGGTGGCAGCCCGCTTCAGCGAAAGGCTCGATGTGGCGCGCGGCTGGGCCGTCGCGTCGGGGAGCCGTCGGGCCGGGGCGCTCAGCGCGGCGCGATGCGTACGCGCTCGCTGTCCTGGTCCGAGAGGAACGCCGAAAGGGCGCTGCCCTCCTCGGTGACGGCGGTGCGCTCGGCGCGCGAGAAGGGGCGCAGCGGGGTCACCGTCACGGTGTCGTCCGCCACGGTCCACGTCGCCGCGACCCGGCCGTCGACCAGGACGACGCGTTCACCGGCGACCGACAGGCCGCGATGGGCGTCGTCGATGATCCGGCCCCGGTCCTGGTAGCCGAGGATCGCGTTGTCGAACGCGGGCAGGAACCGCACCGGCGCGGGCGTGTCGGGGTCCGGGCGCGGCGCGTCGGGCAGGTCGAGCAGTTCGCGGCCCCGCTCGTCGCGGAAGGCGACGAGTTCCCCGCGGACGGCGGCGACCGCGGCCGGGAGCCCCGCGACACCGCTCCAGGCGCGCAGGTCGGCCGTGGCGGCCGGGCCGAAAGCCGCCAGATAGCGGCGTACCAGCGTCTGGCCGACCGGATCGGAGCCCGCAGGGGACAGCGGCGCGATCTCGCGCCCGAGCCACGTGGCGAGCGGGAGGTTGCGTACGCCGCCCTTGGTACGCCACAGGCCGCGCGGCGGCACCTGGGCCATCGGTACGAGGGCTGCGATCAGCATCTCCCCCAGCGCGCGCGGCGGCGTGTCCGGCCAGCGGTCGGCGACCGCGCGCGTCAGCTCGGCCATGGTGCGGGGCTCGCCGTCAGCCAGCGTTTCCCGGCCCGCCGCGGCGAGTTCGCCGAGGTCGACCCCGTTCAACTCGGCGCGGTAGACGCCGAGGACCTTCTGGCGCAGCATCGCGTCGTGCCGGGACCGCCAGGCCAGGGCGTCGTCGGCCGTGACGAGGTGGACCGTACGGCGCATGAGGTGCGTGCGCACCACGCGCCGCTCGACGAGCAGGTCCGAGAGCTCTCCCGGCGCGAAGGCGCGAATCCGTGACCAGAGTCCGACGAAGGGCTCCTGCGGCTCCTGCGCCTGGAGGCCGCCGAGGTGCGCGACGGCGCCGAGGGTCGAGAGGTCCGCTCGGTCGAGGAGCAGCTGCCGGGCGAGCGTCGCGCGGCCGAGGGTGCGGGTGTCGAGCACGGTCACCGGGTCGCCTCCGGGCGCTCGGCGAGCGGCTGCGGGAGTCGGCGGTTCCCTGGCGTCGAGGTGTCCGAGTGGTCCCGGCCGACGTGGTGTCCGGTACGGCCGCGCGTACGCGTCTTCACTGCTTGGTCCTCGATTCGGCATCGCGGGGCGGGCGTCGTCGCGGCGCTCACCCCACGCGTCTGTTCGGTCGATGGTCACAGTGCCAGGAGTTGCGGTCAGGCCGTGTCCGCTACGCGCGCCTCCGTCGCCACACGGCCGTAGTAACCGCCGTTCTCGTCCCGGCCGGGAGTGAGGCATCGGAATGAGGCCGTGCGTGAGGCACCCGTCGAGGCGGACTTGGCGGAGTCACGGCGCAGGCTCCGCTGACGGCCCGGTGGCGGTGGGGCGAGCGTTGCCTGCTGGGTCTGCCGCTGGACGGGAGGTGCGAGTCGGTCCGGCGACGACCGGGCGGCAGCATGCGAGTTCCACGGCCACGCACGCACCGGGACGCTGCGGGATCCGCCGCCGACACGGCGGCGGACTGCTCGGTGGCCAGGGCGTTTCATGCGGCGGCCGAAGGCGGCCGGGCCGCCGGAGCCGGTCCGGCGGCATGTCGGCGGTGCCCTTACAGAATCTCTCGCGGCGTCAAGGACGCCCGTGCGCTTCCCGTCGTGCTCAGCCTGGCGGCTTCGCACTCTGCTACGGATCCGCGACGCCTGACAACGTGGATGCTCACCGGCGGTAACCCGACCGCCGCCCAGAGTCAGGGAAAGGAAGGCGACGATGCCTCCGATTCCGGTGAAGCCCGGTGTCTACCGCTTCTACGCCCACATCATCGGACCGCCGGCCCTCATCACCGCTCGGGAACACGCCGTCGAACACGGCCTCCCCGTCAACACCGACCGTCCGCTGTACCCGCCGATCCTCCAGGAGTGGGCCATCCAGCCCGCCGAGCCCGTCCCCGGAGCACCGTACGTGATCTCCCTGGCCGACGACTTCGACGAGGACGCCTCGACGAACCCCGGGCTCGTCGTCACCGACCAGAAGCTCTGGGCCAACAACGTCAACCGGGACCAGTGGACGAAGTGGACCTTCGCGCCGGGCATCGGCGGCCTTCAGATCATCGACGAGAAGGACCAGCTCGCCCTCAAGGCTGGTCACTTCGGCCAGCAGATCGAACTCGTCACCCCGCACAAGGCCGACTTCCACCAGATCTGGACGCTGGACTTCCTGCGCCCGATCGACGGGTAGGCACCAAGTCCTCCACATGACCTGGCACACGCAGGGCCGCATCCCCGTCCGGGAGGGGTGCGGCCCTCGCCGTGCCCACGCGCCTCGGCAACCGCGATTCCGGCGACCTCCAAGACCTAGCGCACCCGGTACACCTGCCCCGTCTGCGCCCCTTCGACGGCGCGGACGTACGCCGTCGCGACGCGCGCCGCCGGGACGGGCTCCATGCCCGCGAAGAACGGCCCGTAGGCGGGCAGGGACTCCTCGGCCACCGTCGGGCTCACCGCGTTGATCCGCTGCGGCGGCAGCTCGATCGCGGCGGCGCGTACGAACGCCTCGACCGCGCCGTTGGCCGCGGACGCGGCGGCCCCTGCCACGATCGGCTCCTCGGTGAGGACGCCGCTGACCAGCGTGAACGAACCGGTCGCGGCCACGTGCCGGGCGCCCTGGCGGACCAGCTCCAGCTGGCTGAGGGCCTTGCCGCGGAAGGTCGCCGCGAAGTCGTCCGCGGCGAGGTCGGCCAGCGGCTTGAAGACGGCGTCGCCCGCCGCGACGGCGACCGCGTCCAGGGGACCGGCCTGTGCGTACAGCCGGGCCACGGCCGCCGGATCACTGACGTCGCCGATCAGGTCCCCGCTCGTGCGGCCCACGCCGATCACCTCGTGGCCGCGCTCCGCGAGCGCCTCGCGTACCGCGGAGCCCAGCGTGCCGCCCGCGCCGACCAGAAGAATCCTCACAGCTCACCATCCGATGCTTCGAAGAGGTACCCCCGAGACCGCGTCAGGAGGGAAGCCGGGTGGCTCACCCGGCGCATCCGACGCTACGGATCGCGCTCCGCCCCCGGAAATGCCGTCTGGGCAGCGACTATGCTTCCCGCGCATGGATGTGGAACTGCGTCACCTCAAGGCCCTGGCCGCCATCGCCGATGCGGGCACCGTCACCGCCGCGGCCGCGCTCCTGCACATGACGCAGCCCGCGCTCTCCCGCACGCTCGCCCAGCTGGAGGCGCGCGTGGGGGTCCGCCTCGTGGACCGCTCCTCCCGGCATCTGGATCTCACCCCGGCCGGGGCGACCCTCCTGGGGCACGGGCGCGCCATCCTCGCGCACCTGGACGCGGCCCTCGCCGACGCCCGGGCGGTCGACCGGCCGCTGCGGCTCGGCTACACGTGCGCGGTCCTCGGGCAGCAGACCGTCCCGCTGCTGCGCTCGTGGCGCCGGGGGCAGCCGCACGCCCCGCTCGAAGTCGTACGGCAGGACAACAGCACCGCGGGCCTGGCCACCGGCGACACCGACGTGGCGGTGCTGCGCACCGTGCCCGCCGACCCGCGCATCCGCACCGAGGCCCTCTACACCGAGGACCGGGTCGCCGCCCTTCCCGACGACCATCCGCTCGCGGCCCGCGCCCGGGTGCGCCTCGCGGAGCTGACCGCGGGCCCGGCCCTGCCCCTGGCCCTGTGGCCGGACACCGGCACCGCGTCGGTGGAGCTCTGGCCCCCGGCACAGCGCCCGCACCGCACGGTCGAGGTGCGCAACGTCGACGAGTGGCTGAACCTCATCGCCACGGGCGGCGCGTTCGGTGTCGGCGCGGCGGGCACGGCGGAGAGCCACAGCCACCCCGGGGTGCGCTTCGTCCCGATCGACGACGCGCCCGCCGCCACGGTCTATCTCGCCCGCCCGGCCCACCCCACGCACCCCCGCACGGAGGAGTTCCTGGCGGCGGTGCGCGAGGTGGTCAGCGCCTAGGTCCGACCTGTAATACCCAACCCTCAGACTCACTCCTATACTGCGGACATGCAGGTGACGACCATCAGACGCGCCGTTGGGCGGGACGCGGAGCCCCTGACCGCCCTGGTCCAGGGCTCCAGCGCCTACCGGGGCCGGTACGCCCCGATGATCTCGGGCTACCGGGTCACCGGCGACTACATCGCTCGGCATGAGGTCTTCGCAGCGGTCGGCCCGGCCAGTCGTACGGCCAGTGGTGCGACCGGTGGTGCAACCGGTCAACTCCTGGGTTTCTACGCCCTGATCCTCGATCCTCCGGAGCTGGACCTGATGTTCGTGGCGGACGCCGCGCAGGGGCTTGGCGTCGGGCGCCTCCTGGTGGAGCACATGAAGGGGCGCGCCGCGGAGGCCGGGGTGACCGACGTGCGGGTCGTCTCCCACCCCCCGGCCGAGCGGTTCTACCGCCGCCTGGGAGCGGAGCCGGTCGGAACAGTCGCTCCGCTGCCGCCGAAGGTCACCTGGGAGCGGCCGGAACTGCGCTTCGCCATCGCCCGGTGAGGCACGGCCCGAGCCGTGCGGCCGCGAACGCCGTGGCGCAGACGGCCCGTCAGCGGTAGGCGGCCACCACGGAGACGTAGAGCGCGCAGGCGCTGCCCGTGGCCCCGCCGCCGATGAGGAGGGCGTGGGCCACGGGGGTGCCGCCACGCCAAGCGGTGAAGGCCGCCGCGCCGCCGAGGTGGAGCGCGGCGGAGAAGGCCAGGAGGAGCGCGAGGAGTTGCGTGGCTGACATCGGGTGGTCCTTCCGTCGGCGCCCCTGGCTTACGGGGCTTCGCGGTGCTCGGTCGGGAGACCCCGTCGCCCCGAGGCCGGGCTGGGGCTGAGGGCTTGAAGGTCTGAAGGCACACTGCGTGTCGAGAGACCTGTCCGGCTGCCCTCCGCACGGAATCCGCCGACCGGGCTGCACACCCACTGGTGGGGAGCCTAGGCTTCGGGCATCCGGTGGTGTCCGTTCACGACGGTCCGGCCGGTCGGTGACGGCAACGGCAAGCGGGGGCGGGCCGGTTGGAGGACGTGTTCACGCGGCTGCGCCGGGTCGGCGCGCTCAAGCGTCACCACCTGGGCGGCGAGCCCTCGGACCGCCGCCTCGCCCGGGCCGCCGGGGTGTCGCACGGAACGCCGGGCGCGTGGCTCGACGGTCGGCAGCTTCCGCAACGCGTCGATCCGCTCCTCGCGGTGCTCGACGAGATCCGGGCGGAGGCAGCGCGCAGGGGGCTGCTGGCGACGCGGGCCGACGCCCTGAGCGCGGACACCGTGGGCGAGTTGCTCGACGAGCGGCGCTGGCGCGCCGCCTTCGAGGCCGAGCGGGGGCGCCGCACCGAGCGCTCCCGGATCGAGGCGGAGCGCCAGCGGGCGCGGGCCGCCCTGGAGCATGACGGGCTGCGGGCCCTTCAGGCCGCGCTGCCGGACCGGCCACGGCCGCTACGGGCCTGGCCCGCGGGGCGGTTGGGCGTCCACCCGGCCATCCCCGGCCAACACCATGGCCCGGCGGGCGCGGACGCCGACCGCTTCGTCCTGCCCCGCTATGTGCCCCGGCAGCACGACGTACGCCTGCAACGCCTCCTCGCCGCAGCCACCACCACCGGCACCGACGAGGCCCGCCCGGTCCTGGTCGTGGTGCAAGGCCCGTCGTGCACGGGAAAGACCCGCACCGCCTACGAAGCCCTCCACGCGGCCGTACCGGAGGACTTCGACCTGCTCTTTCCGGCCGACGCCGACAGCCTGCTCGCCGTCCTGGCGGCGGCCGCCCTCCCACCGCGCACGGTGCTGTGGCTCAACGAGGCACAGGACTACCTCGCCGACGCCCGCGGCGAGGCCGCGGCGGCCGCGCTGCTCCGCAGGCTCGACGGCGAGGGCCCGCTCCTCGTGATCGCCACGCTGTGGCCCGAGCACGCGGAGGCCCTCACCCGCCCGGCGACCCACGCCAGGGACGCCCACCGGCACGCGCGGGCCCTGCTCGCCCAGGCCCACTGGGTGGACCTGCCGCGGTCGTTCGCCGGTGACCTGGACGCGGCCCGTGCCGCCGCGGCCGAGGACCCGTCACTCGCCGAGGCCGTGGCCGCCGGGGCGGCCGAACTGACCCAGGTGCTCGCCGCGGGGCCGGACCTCGTCCGCCACTACGAGCGCGCCGCGGGACCGCACGGCCCGCACGGCAGCGCGCTGATCAGCGCGGCGATGGACGCCCACCGGCTCGGCGGACTCGGCGCCCTCCCCCTGGCCTTCCTCGAAGCGGCGGCCGTCGGCTACCTCACCGCCGCCGAACGCGCCCGCGCCCGCCCCGACTGGTTCGGCCACGCCCTGGCCCGCGCCCGCACCCTGATCAAGCACACCACCCGTCCCCTCCAGGACGTCCCTCACCCGACCGCCATAGGAAGGCTCCCCGGCACGGCACGCCTCGCGGACTACCTCCAGCACCACGGCCGCCACGCCCGCCGCTTCCGCTGCCCGCCCGACTCGTTCTGGAACGCGGCGCACGAGCACCTCACGCACCCCGAAACCCCTCGCGAAGGGCTGCTCCGCCTCGGCGACGCGGCACGGCGGAGAGCCCGGTACGCCCATGCCGTGCGCCTCTACGACGCCGCCGCCGAGGCCGGGGAGTCGTACGCCCTGATCCGCCTCGGGCAGATGCGGCAGGACAACTGCGACATGGAGGAAGCCGAGAAGCTCTACCAACTGGCCGCCGACGCCGGGAACACCGACGGCCTCCTCTACCAGGCGGCCCTGTGGGAGGACGCCTGGGCCTGGGAGGAGGCCGAGAAGCTCTATCTGCGGGCCTCGGCGGCGGGGGTCGACGACGCGCTCGCGTACGCGGGCCTCATGTGGGACGGGGCGGGTGAGCCCGGCAAGGCCTGGGCCTACTACGAGCAGGCCCTGCGGGCGGGCCACACCGACGTGCTCGTCTTCATGGCGCAGTCACGGCGGCGCGAGGGCTCACCGGAGCAGGCCGCCGACCTCTACCGGCGCGCGGCCGACGCCGGGCACGCGAACGCGCTCCGGCAACTGGTGTGCCTGTGGGAGGAGACCGGGCGGCAAGAGCAAGCGGACCGGCAGCTCCACCGCTTCGCCGACGAGGGCGACACCGAATCATTGATCCTCGTGGCCCACCTGATGGGCCGGTCGGGCCGACCGGAGCGCGCGGAGCTGCTCTTCCAGCAGGCCGCGTCGGCGGGCGACCACCACGCCTGGTTCCTGCTCGCGTTCATGTGGGAGAAGGCCGGCGACCCCGAGAAGGCCGAGTCGTCCTTCCGGAAGGCCGTGGAGTCCGGGGACCTCTCCGCACTGCGCCAAGTCGCCCGGATGCGGGAGGCGGCCGGGGACACCGCCGAAGCCGAGGCCCTCTACTGGCAGGCCGTCGAAGCCGAAGCCGACACGGACGCGCTGTCGTGCCTGGCCCGCATCCGGGAGGCAGCGGGCGACCGCGAACGAGCCGAGCAATTGCACCTCATGGCGGCCGACACCGGCGACGCGGAAGTGTCCTCGTCCGTACTCTCGCTGGCGCGTCTGCGGGGCGCGGAGGAGGAGACGTATCTGCGGTTCGGCCTGGCGGCCGACGGATCCGCGAGCGATCCGTGGGACTGGCCGCTGCTTCCCTGAGGCCACGCCGATGGCCAACCAGCCACCCGGACTGCCTGATTGACGGCCGTCCCCACCTGCGATAGGAACGCCACGCGACATCTGACAGCGTTGTCATCACTGCGGTGTGAGGAGAGACGGCCATGGAAGCCAGACCGGCGGCAGCTCCCGTTGAGCGGCGTGCGTTCCTGAAGATGCTCGGTGCCGCGGGGGTGACGGTGGGCCTGGCCGGGACGGTGTCGCTCGCCGGGGCCGCCGGGGTCGCGTTCGCCGCCGAGGAGGGGCGGGCCCGCGCGCCCCACCAGCCGTACATGCACGGTTACAACGCGGCCGGTCTCAAGTCCTGGACACCCGAGTCGGATCCGTACGCGCGCCACTTCCGCTCGCGGGTGCCGCTCGCCTCCCGCATCGCGCCCTTCGCCGCGACCCAGGCACGGCCCGCCCTGGCCTCCGAGGCCCAGGTGATGAACATGTCCTACGACTACGACAACGCCTTCTTCACGGCCTACCGCCACAACGACCAGTACGCGCGCAGGCTGTTGAGGTTCTGGCAGTACAGCGACCTGTACAGCTCCTGGCACGGCATGCCGGTGGCGGGCTCGTCCACGACCGACCCCGAGCACGGACTCATCAACCTGCCCAACCCGGCGTACACCGACGCCGCGCACCGCAACGGGGTCAAATCGCTCGCGGGGTGGTTCTGGCCGCGGAACGGATCGTTCTCCGCCTATCTGGAGCAGCGGTCCGACGGCTCCTTCCCCGTCGCCGACAAGCTGCTGGAGATGGCCGACTACTTCGGTTTCGACGGCTACTTCATCAACCAGGAGGCGTCCATATCCCGTACGGACGCGACACGGTTGATGGCGTTCCTGAAGTACCTGCGGGCCAAGGCCCCGGCGGGCTTCCACCTGCAGTGGTACGACTCACTGACCACGAGCGGTCAGCTCGCCTACCAGAACCAGTTCAACGACGCCAACGCCCCCTGGGTGCGTCACCAGGACACCGCCGTCAACGACAGCATCTTCATCAACTACGCCTGGAACGCCTCTCGGGTGGCTGCTTCCGTCGCGACCGCGAAGCGGCTCGGCATGAAGGTGTACGACGTGGTGTACCTCGGCACCGAGAACGAGAAGTACGGGTTCAACCCGCCCTACGACACCCGGCTCGTCTTCCCCGAGGGCGGCCGCGCGCAGACGAGTTGGGCCCTCTTCGGCACGCACATGGCCTGGGCGAACAACCCTGACCGCACCGACCCGGACAAGCAGGAGAACACCTTCGTGCGCGAGCGCCGCTACTGGTCGGGCCCCAACGAGGACCCCACCCGCACCGGCAGGACCGAGTACGTCCCCTGGCCCGACAACGGCCGGCCCAACGACCCCGACAACCACCGCAAGTGGGACGGCGTCGCGCACTACATCGCGGAGCGGTCGGTGATCGGCTCCTTCCCGTTCGTCACCCGCTTCAACACCGGCCACGGCCGGGCGTTCTTCCTCGACGGAGTGCGCCGCTCCGACCGGGAGTGGAACAACGCCGGGGCCCAGGACCTGCTGCCCACCTGGCAGTGGTGGGTGCGCGGTGAGGGCGACGGCGCCCCGGCCACCGTCGACTACGACCCCTCGATCGCGTACGACGGCGGCTCGTCCCTGCTGGTCTCCGCGGCGCGCGGGGCCGCCCGCGCCACCACCGTCCGGCTCTTCAAGACGAGCCTTCGCGTCACGGGCGGCGAGCGCGCCCGCCTGGTGTTCCGCACCGAACGGCCGGGCCGGGACAGCGGCCTCGAACTGGGCCTTGTCTTCGAGGACGCCCCGGAGCGCACGTCGTGGCTCGCGGCCGGACCGGCGGCGGCATCCGGCTGGACCACGGTCACGCTGCCGCTGGAGGCCTTCCGGGGGCGGACCGTCGCGGCGCTGCACCTGCGGGTGTCGCCCCCGTCCACGGACGCGTACCGCCTGCACCTCGGAGAGCTGGCCCTGCTGCCCCCGGGCCCCTCCGAGGCCCCTGCCCGGCCGACCGGCTTCACGGTGGAGAAGACCCACCCGGACGCGGCGCGCACCCAGGCCGAGGTCTTCCTCGCCTGGGACCTCGCAGAGTCGGGCGTCTGGTACTACGACGTGTGGCGCCTGCGCCGGGACGAGACCCCGGAGCCGCTCGGCCGTGTCTACGACGACGTCCACTACGTCAAGTCCCTGACCCGCGAGGGCGACGAGACGACCACCACTCTGTCCCTGGTGGCCGTGGCCCCGGACGGCACCCGCTCGGCTCCGGCGACCGCGCGGGTGACCTGGGCCTAGCAGTGGCCGTAGGCCGACCGTCCGCTCCACTGTCCGCTCTTCGGCGCGACCCGTTCGCCGTCGCCCTGCCCGGACCGTCGGCACCATGCCGACGTCCCCGCCTCACCGGCGGGGGCCTGGGCGGCGGTCCGGCTCTCGTCGCTGCCCGTGCCGCTGACAGGAATCTGCCGGCGGTGCCCGGCCTCCGACGCCGAGGCCGGTCCCGGCGGCATGAATCCGACGGCCGCCAGTGCCACGGCCACGGTGAACCCCGCGATTCTCAGGCTCATTCGCCCTCCCCCTAGGAATGGGTGATCCCGCGATGTGCGGGCCGGTGTCAGACTCATCGGCCCGCTCTCGGCCGCTCAAGGGCCTTCGTCCGTCCCGGACAGAGGGAGCCTGTCCGGCCTTGTCAGGGCCTCTGTCCGAGATCGAGCCGGACACCGCGGACCTGTTTTCCGCGCGGATCGCGCGGGTTGCGCGGCCGTCGGACCGACGCGACCATGCCCGCATGGGGGAATCAGGGGGCTTACAGCCCGAACAAGCCACATCCATCGACGAGTTCGTCATCGCCCTGGGGCAGCTCAAGCGACGCTCGGGGCTGACCTATCGGCAACTGGAGCTGCGGGCAGCCGCGCGGGGCGACGTCCTGCCCCGCAGCACCCTCGCGGACGTTCTGGCCGGGAAGACCAGGCCGCGCCCCGAGCTGTTGGCCGCGTTCGTCCGGGCGTGCGGCGAGGAAGAGCGGACGGAGCGGTGGCTCGCGGCGTGGGACGGCCTCGCCGCACCGGCCGCGACAGCCCCCGAGGAGGCTCCGCCGAGCCGCTCCGGTCCTCGTACCGCTCGTACGCCGCGGTCTCGGAAGTGGCTGCTGTCCTGCTTGGCCGCGCTGTCGCTGGTGGGCGCGACCGCCTGGGTGGTCATCGCCTCGGGCGAACCGGAGGGAAGCGGGAGGGGTGCCGCCGCGTCCGTTTCCCGGAGCGGGGAGGACCGTCTTCCCGGGGGGCGGGTGGAGATCCGCCCCGCCCTTGCACCGCGCCTCTGTCTGACCGACGGCCGCGCACCCGGGTACGAGCCCTTGGTGGCCGTGCAGCGGCCCTGTGCGGACGTGGCGCCCCAGGAGACTCTTCTTGAGCCGGTCGGCGAGGGCGAGTACCGCATTCGCTGGTACCACCCCGATCACGGCAAGGCCTGCCTCAAGGCGCTGCGGGGCAAGCCCGCCGACGGGCTCCTGGAGCCCTGGGAGGCCTGCGAGCAGAGCAGCCGGTTCCTCATCACTCCCTACGGGGCCGACGGCAGCCGCCAGTTCGTGCTGCGCGTGGCCGGGCAGGGCTGCGTCACGGTGCGGGGCGCCGGGACGGCGGAGGGTGCCGCCGCGACGATGGAGCCGTGCCGGAAGAAGCACGGGCAGGTCTTCGTCATCGAACCCGCCCCCTGACGAGGAGCGCTCACGCCCGGCGCGAGGTCGCGGCCAGCGAGCCGAGGAGGGCGAGCGCCTCGCTGCTGGGTGAGGACGGCTCGGCGTGGTAGACGACGAGTTCCTGGCCCGGGGCCGAGCGGACGTCGAAGGTCTGCATGGTCAGCTTCAGCGGCCCGACGTCGCGGTGGTCGAAGCGCTTGCGCTCAAGGGCCTTGCCCCGGGCGTCGTGGCGGGCTCACATCTCGGTGAACTCAGGGCTGATGTCGAGGAGTTCGCCCAGCACCTGCCGCACGCACGGGTCGTCCGGCGCCGTGCCGTGGCCGAGCCGGAAACCGGCCACGCAGTGGCGCAGCCGCCCGAGGTCGACGTCAACGAGATCGTCGTACGCCCCGCCCACCAGCGCTGACACCACCCGCACCCGCTGAAGCCCTTGAGGCCTCCTCGGCCGTGTCCGGCCGATCGACCGATCACGACCGAGGAGGCGCGGTTCCCACCAGGAGCTTGCGTGTCGCGACGGCTCGGGTCAGGAGGGGTTGAGCTTGATCGCGAAGGCGACCCAGACGACCCAGGAGGGGCGGTCCGACCACCCTCCGCGGATGATTTCGTTGAGTTCCCGGGAGTCCGGGTGGTTGATGGTGATCACGGGGCCACCGCTGTCACCGCCGCGCGCGGCCGTGGCTCCGTCCTTCTGGACTCCGACCGTCGTGAGGACTCCGGCATGGTCGAACTCGACGTTCGTGACGCGGATCCCGCACACCACCTTGGAGTTGTGGCCGAGCTGGCACACCTCGTCGTTGACGAGGTTGCTGCGCACGCCGTTGAGGTATCGGGTGTAGCCGGTCGCGTCGAGGCCGTCCCAGGTGCTGACCGCCGGGATGCCGGACATGCAGCGCGCCTCGGGGTGGCCCGCGTTGTCGAGGGCCGCGCCCGCGTAGAAGGGCGGGGTCCGAGCCCCGCCGCTGCCCTTGCAGGACCTCGTAGCGCGGTGTGGTGCCGTTGGCCATGCGAGCCTCGGACGCGGCGGCGAAGTACGCGTCGGCCTTGGCGGCGTCGCTGGCCATGACCTTGATCGAGGTGCCGTCCACGGAGTGCCCGATGCCCTGGATCTCGAAGGGAAGCCCGGAGCCGAGGTTCTTGAGGCGGTTGATGTGCCGCAGGAGTTCCGTACGGGTCGACGGCGCGGACTTCACTTCGACGAGTCCGAGGTCGGCCTTGGGTGCGCGCGGCTTCACCTGGGCCAGGAACGCGTCCTTCTTGCCGGGGTCGGTGAGGAAGAGCTCCACGGTGCGGTGTCCGGGCGCGATGCGTACGCCCGTGAACCCGTCCTGGCGCTGTTCCCTGCCGACCTGCTGCGCGGTGCTGCCGACGAGCCGCAGCGGGTTGAGGATCGCGGCCTTCTGCCGGACCGTCAGTCGGTCCAGATCGGCCTGGGCCAGCGGAGCCCGGTCCGGGGTGCGCCAAAGGTGTGTCAGGGGTGCCGTAGTGGCGCATGAACCCCTGCCCCCCATTGCCCTCTGTCCCCGTTACGGGCGGGCCCGTTCGTCGATCTCGGCGATCAGTGCGGTCACGCGGGAGCGGATCTCGTCACGGATGGGGCGTACGGCCTCGAGGCCCTGGCCCGCCGGGTCGTCGAGGGCCCAGTCGAGGTAGGTCTTGCCGGGGAAGACCGGGCAGGCGTCGCCACAGCCCATCGTGATGACGTAGTCGGACGCCTCGACGGCCTCGGCGGTGAGGACCTTGGGCGCGGCGGAGGCGATGTCGACGCCGACTTCCCGCATGGCCTCGACGGCGGCCGGGTTGACCTGGTCGGCGGGCAGGGAGCCCGCGGAGCGGACGTCGACGCGGTCGCCCGCGAGATGAGCGAGGAATCCGGCGGCCATCTGCGAACGTCCGGCGTTGTGCACGCAGACGAACAGCACGGATGCGGCAGGGGTGGGAGACATCGGGGCTTCCTTCGGTGGTTGCTTCGGTGCTTCCTTGGCTGCGGCCGGTGCTACGCCGAAGCGGTCAGCAGCTTCCCCATCGCCGCGAGCACGCTCGGCGCGACCCGGTAGTACACCCACGTACCGCGCCGCTCGGAGGTCAGAAGGCCCGCTTCCTTGAGCTTCTTCAGGTGGTGCGAGACGGTCGGCTGCGAGACCCCGACGTCGGAGATGTCGCACACGCACGCCTCCCCTCCCTCGTGGGAGGCGATCAGCGAGAACAGCCGCAGCCGCACGGGATCGCCGAGGGCCTTGAACATCCGCGCCGCCCGCTCGGCCTCGTCCGCGTCGAGCGGCCGCTCGGTCAGCGGCGGGCAGCACGGCGCCACCGCCTGGTCCACCAGCGGAAGCACCACCGCACTCGAATTCGACATATGTCTATGTTGACAGATGTCGAATCACGGAGGCAAGCTCACTGTATCGACCGACATCGAATCAGCAGTATCGACGCCTCACCCCGCACAGGAACACCCATCACCGGAACACCCCGTGCCGGAACACCCCGTACCGGAAGATCCCATACCGAAAGATCCCGGAGCACTCCATGACCGAGAGCACCACCCCCCTCCCCACCGTCGTCATCGGCGCCGGCCCCATCGGCCTGGCGGCCGCCGCCCATCTGATCGAGCGCGGCCTCGACCCACTGGTCCTGGAATCCGGCTCGGCCGCGGGGACCGCGGTGCGCGAGTGGTCGCATGTACGCCTCTTCTCCGCCTGGGCCGAGCTCATCGACCCGGCCGCGGAGAAGCTCCTCTCGCCCACCGGCTGGGCCCGACCCGACGGCAGGACGTATCCGACCGGCGGAGACTGGGTCGAGCGGTATCTGGAGCCGCTCGCCGACGCCCTCGGCGACACGGTCCGCTACGGCACGACCGTGACCGGCGTGGCCCGCGCCGGACGCGACCGGATCGTGGACTCCGGCCGCGCGGACCAGCCCTTCACCGTGCACGTCAGCACCGCCGACGGCCGCGAGGAGCGCGTACTCGCCCGAGCCGTCGTCGACGCCTCCGGCACCTGGAGCTCCCCCGGCCCGCTCGGCGGCGACGGGCTGCCCGCCCTCGGCGAGCGGCGGGCCGCCGACCGGATCTCCTACCGCGTCCCGGACCTCGAGGACCCCGCCGTACGCGCCCGTTACGCGGGCAGGCGCACCGCCGTGGTGGGCTCCGGGGCCTCCGCCTTCACCGCCCTCGCATCGCTGGCCGACCTCGCCGCCAAGGAGCCGGGCACGCACGCGGTGTGGATCCTGCGTCGCGGTATGGGCGCGAGCACCTTCGGCGGCGGCGAAGCCGATCAGCTCCCCGCCCGCGGAGCCCTCGGCCTGCGCGCCAAGGCCGCGGTCGACAGCGGACTCGCCTCCGCGGTGACCGGCTTCCGCACCGAGGCCGTCGAGCGTGACAGTCAGGGGCGCCTGGTGCTGGTGGCCGAGGACGGCCGCCACCTCGAAGGAGTCGACGAAGTGGTCGTCCTCACCGGCTTCCGCCCCGACCTGTCCTTCCTCGACGAGATCCGTCTCGGCCTGGACGAACGCCTCCAGGCCCCCGTGGACCTCGCCCCGCTCATCGACCCGAACGTCCACTCCTGCGGCACCGTCTACCCGCACGGCGCGAAGGAGTTGTCCCACCCGGAGACAGATGTCTATCTGGTCGGCATGAAGTCGTACGGACGCGCCCCCACCTTCCTCGCCATGACGGGCTACGAGCAGACCCGCTCCGTCGCCGCCGCCCTGGCCGGGGACCGGGACGCCGCCGAACGGGTCGAGTTGACGCTCCCCGAGACCGGGGTGTGCGGCGGGCCCGGGCTCTTCGACCAACCCGAGGGCGACACGTCGGCCGGAGGCTGCTGCGCCGCTCCCACCACAGTCGCGCTCGACTCGCCCTCGCCTCGTGAAACGTGACCTCGCGCCCACGCGCACGCGCCTGACGTTCCCGGTCGGCCGCAACAGACCCTTCATCACGGTGAATTAGCGGCGATCCACCCCCTCACCGCTTCTACACTGATGTAGATTCCTTCGCGATTTCCCCCCGAAGGAAGAAGCCAGTGCCTCACGCCGAGATGTCGGAGAGTTCCGCCGCCCTTGAGCACACCCTCGAACAGGCCCTGCGGTCCAGAGAGTTCAGGGACGCGGCCCGCCGCATCAAGAACGTCCCCAGCGCCGTACAGCTCCGTACGCGAGCTCGCAGGGCGCGCCGCGCGATCCTGGCGAAGGCGGACGAGGAGTACACCCGCTACGTACGCGCCCGGGCCGCGGCCGATCGCTGTGGACCACGCAGGCGATGCGCCGGTGCGGTGTGCCGGGCGGGCGGCCGTGCCGCGCTCCTCTCCACGCTCGTGCCGGTGCTCTCGGCCGTCACCGCCGAGGTGCTCCTCCTCACCGGTCTGGCCCTGGCCACCTTCACCGAACGGCAGTACCTCCCGGAGGCCTTCATGACCGTGGGGCTGATCGCGGCGACCGTGGCCGTGGGGTCGGCCCTGCCGGACCTCGCCCGGTCGCCGGGGCGTACGACGCGTCGGCGCGCCGTCCCGGAGGCAGCCGCGCGCCCCGCGCCGGACCGCACCATCGAACAGGCCCGCGCCGCCTGGCACATGGCCCTCCTCGAACGCGGCGTCATGCCGTTCCTGCTCAGCTGCCTCACCGAACTCCGCCCCGAGGACACCGGGTAACCGTACAGAGTTCGATACGTCGCCGTTCGATACGTCGCCGGTCGACGCAACCCGGGTGGACCGCCAGGCGTCCTTGCCGGAGGACGACGCACAAACGCGCGCCGCGACAAGCGATGGAGGATGAGCAGTGGGTGTTTCCCTGTCCAAGGGTGGCAACGTTTCGCTGAGCAAGGAGGCGCCCGGCCTGACCGCCGTTCTGGTCGGCCTCGGCTGGGACGTGCGGACCACGACGGGTACCGACTACGACCTCGACGCATCGGCTCTGCTGTGCGACGACTCCGGCAAGGTGATCTCCGACCAGCACTTCATCTTCTACAACAACCTCACGAGCCCCGACGGCTCGGTCGAGCACACCGGTGACAACCTCACCGGCGAGGGCGAGGGCGACGACGAGGCCGTCAAGGTCAACCTCGCCACCGTCCCGGCCACCATCACCAAGATCGTCTTCCCGGTCTCCATCCACGACGCCGAGAACCGCGGCCAGAGCTTCGGCCAGGTCCGCAACGCCTTCATCCGCGTCGTCAACCAGGCCGACAACCAGGAGATCGCCCGCTACGACCTCTCCGAGGACGCCTCCACCGAGACCGCCATGGTCTTCGGCGAGCTCTACCGCCACGGCACCGAGTGGAAGTTCCGCGCCGTCGGCCAGGGCTACGCCTCCGGCCTGCGCGGCATCGCATCCGACTTCGGCGTCAACGTCTGAGCACCGACACGCCCCAGCCGTAGCACCCCGGACCGGCCCACGCGCGTCATGCGTGGGCCGGTCCTCGTATGACAGTGACGGTGACAGCGGCTGGGGGGGGCGGTGCCAGCGGCTGGGGGCGGTGCCAGCAGGTGGCGGTGGCGGTGGAACTCGGGCGCGATGACAATCGTTGCACTGGCACACACCCCAGCACGAGGAGCCACCCCTTGTCCGCCAGACCGACGGACCCCCCGGGGCACTGTCCCGGACCATCCCGCCCCACCCCGGCCGCCACGCCCCCACCGGCTGACCCGGCCGACCGCGGCACCCCGCGGGATGGTGTTCGATGAGTGCCGCGCTCGGCCTGCTCGCCGTCCTCGTCCTGACGGTGGGCACCGGCTATTTCGTCGCCCAGGAGTTCGCCTACGTCTCCGCCGACCGGCTCGCGCTCGCCCGCGAGGCCGAAGCGGGCGACCGCCGCGCCGACCGCGCCCTGAAGGTCCTCGAACGGCTCTCCTTCATGCTGTCCGGCGCACAGCTCGGCATCACCGTGACCGGCCTCGTCGTCGGCTTCCTCGCCGAGCCGTCCGTGTCAGCGCTGCTCAAGCCGCTCCTGACCGGCATCGGCATCCCCGAAGGCGCCGTCACCGGCATCTCCGTCGCCCTCGCCTTCGCGCTCGCCACCGTCGTACAGATGGTCCTCGGCGAGCTGGCGCCGAAGAACCTCGCCCTCGCCGTGCCCGAGCGCCTCGCCAAGTCCCTCGCCGCCTCCACCCTCGCCTATCTGAAGGTCGTCGGCCCCGTGGTGCGGATCTTCGACGGTGCCGCGAACCGGCTGCTGCGCCGCGCGGGCATCGAACCCGTCGAGGAGCTGCACCACGGCGCCACCCTCGAAGAGCTCGGCCACCTCATCGGGGAGTCCCACGAGCGGGGCGAGCTGCCCGAGGACACCGCCGCGCTCCTCGACCGCGCCCTGGAGTTCTCCGAGCGCACCCTAGGCGAGGTCCTGGTGCCGCGCGTCGACGCCGTCTTCGTCCGCAAAGAGGCCGGCGCCGCCGAGGCCGTCGGCCTCATCGCCCGCCACGGCCACTCCAACTACCCGGTGCTCGGCGACCACCCCGACGACGTCACCGGCGTCCTGGGCGTGCGCGAGCTGATGCGGACCCCCGCCGACCGCCTCCCGGAGGCGACCGCCGCCACCCTCGCCCGCCCCGCCCTGCTGCTCCCGGAGACCCTCGAACTGCCCGACGCCGTACGGCAGATGCGCGAGCGCGACGACGAGTTCGCCGTCGTCCTCGACGAGCACGGCGGCGTGGCGGGCATCGTGACGTACGAGGACATCGCCGAGGAACTCGTCGGGGACATCGCCGACGAGACCGACCAGGTCGTGCGCGTGGCGGTCCGCGACGGCCAGGGATGGCTCGTGGACGCGGGCCGACGGCTCGACGAGGTCGCCGACGCCACCGGCATCCACCTGCCCGAGGAGGACGACTACGACACCGTGGCCGGGCTCGTCGTCGACCGGCTCGGCCGCTTCCCCGCCATCGGCGACCGCCTCGCCATCCCGCTGCCCGACGGCGCGAGCGTGGCCGTCGACGTCCGCACCCTGGACCGGCACGTCCCCGAGCGCGTGCGCCTGGAGGTACGGCCCGCCCCCGACGCCGGGGCCGACGGGCGGACACGCCCCGAGGAGACCCGTTCATGAGCTTCCCCATGGCGCTGTTCGTCACCGTACTGCTCCTCATCGGCAGCGGCTTCTTCGTCGCCGCCGAGTTCGCGCTCGTCGCCGCCCGCCGCCACCGCGTGGAGAAGGCAGCGGCCGAGGGCCGACGCGGCGCACAGGCCGTGCTCGCCGGCATGCGCGAGCTGTCGCTGATGCTGGCGGGCGCGCAGCTCGGCATCACCGTCTGCACCCTGGGCCTCGGCTCGGTCTCCAAACCCGCCATCTCCCACGAGCTCGACCCGCTGCTGCACCGCCTCGGCCTGCCCAGCGGGGTCAGCTACGGCGTCTCCTTCGCCGTCGCGATGATCGTCGTGGTGTTCCTGCACATGGTGATCGGCGAGATGGCGCCCAAGTCCTGGGCCATCGCCCACCCCGAGCGCTCCGCGATGCTGCTCACCCCGGCTTTCCGTACGACGGTCAAGGCCGTACGCCCGCTCATCTGGGTCCTGAACAAGGTGAGCAACGCCCTGGTGCGCCTGTGCCGGGTGGAGCCGCGCGACGAGCTGACGTCCGTGCACAACCGCGAGCAGCTCACCCACCTCGTCGCCGAGTCCCAGCGCCTCGGCCTGATCAGCCGCGACGACTCCGAGCTGATCACCCGCTCCCTCACCGAGCCGCTGACCCCGGTCGGCGACCTCCAGACCCCGGCCGCCGACATCACCGCCGTCGACGGATCGGCCGCGCCCGAGGACGTACTGCGCATCGCGGCGGAGCACGACCGCACCCGACTGCTGGTGCGCGACGGCGCCCGGGTGCTCGGCTCCGTCCACGCGCGCGACGCCCTGGTCGCCCGGACCCGGGGGCGCGGCACCAGCGCGCGGGAGCTGGCCCGGCCGCTGCCGGAGCTGTCGGCGGACACCACGCTCGCCCACGCGATCGAGCAGCTCCGCCAGCGGCGCGCCTCCCTCGCCGTGGTCTGCGACGACTCGGGCCGACTGACCGGCCTCGTCACCCTGGACGACCTCCTGGCCCGCTACTTGCAGCCGAACCCGTCCTGAGAGTCGGTGAGTCGGCCGGAGCCCTTCTTGTGCGGGGTGGCGCCAAAGTGCTGCCGTCAGACTCGGATCAGGCTGTAGGTGCCGGTACCGTCCTGCCTGCCGCTGGAGTACTGGCGTATGAACTCCCCGTCCGCGTACCGGTCGTGGCCCATCATGGAGCCGGTGTACTTGTTCTGGACACCGATCTTCGGGCTGCCGGGTACGTCGCGGTAGATGTAGAACCGCTGGAGGTCGTCCTCCGTGCAGGTGACCGTCGTCAGGGCCGCCCGTTCGGCGGCCGGGTTCTGCCCGGCGATGGTCGCGCACCCGCCGATGCCCCAGTTCCACAGGGACGCCTCGATGACTCCGTTGCGCTCCGTCACGTTGCACAGGCGCCAGTTGTCCAGGTGGGCGCTGAAGATGCTCGAGGGCCGCAGGCGGATGCCGTCGGCCGCCAGGATCGGTGCGCCCCAGGACAGGGGCTTGCCGGGTACGGCGATCTTGTAGACCTCGGCCTGGCAGTCCAGAGCGGCCCGCGTGCTGCGCCCGGTGGCCTTGGGCTGTCCGGCGGGCTTGCCGCTGGTGAGAGCCGGGGGCTGCACGAGGCGGTCCCGCTTCTGCTGCGCCGTCGGCGCCACCGCACCCGCCGGGTGCTCGGCCTTCGCGGCGGCCGAGCCGCAGTCGAGGAGGTCGCGGGCCTTGGCCATGACGCTGCCCGCGGGCACCTGGTCCTGGCAGCGCACCGCGCCTTCCTCAAGCGTGGTGTAGGTGGTGAAGTTGCCGCCCTCGGGCCCCTCGCTCCACTTCAACGCCCAGCTGCCGTCACCCTGCTGGACGCGGTTGCAGTTGAGGCTCGCGTAGGTGCCGGTGACCTTCTTGGTGCCCTTGTAGACGCCGTAGTAGCCGGGCTGGCCGAAGTTCCACGTGACCGAGTTCGACTCGCTGCTGGTGGAGGAGTAGTCGACCTTGACGTTCAGGCCCAGGCTCGCGCCGGCCTTGCTGAGGGTCTCGACGGCGAAACCGCCCTCGACATTGCCGTTGAGGCCGACGGAGACCGAGATGGTCGTCTGGGTGCTGGTGGTGATGGTCTGGTTGCCGGTGGTGCCCTCGGTGATGAACCAGCCCTTGAAGTGGGTGATCGTCGGGGACACTTCGGTGGTCTTGATGTACGGGTGGCGCGTGCCGAGGTCGGCCGCCGTGCAGGTGTCACCGGGCCGGACCGCCGCTGTGCCGGTGGGTGTTGCGGCAGCCGGTGAGGCGGCCAGGCTCATGGCGGTGACCGCCACCGCGGCCGCCGCGGCGGTCACCGCCATGCGTGATCTGCCGAGGTGGCTGACGGGTCCTATGAGACGCATCGTTACCTGTTCCCCCTGGTCGTATGTGTGTCCGGTCGGGGGCGAATGTAGCGGCCACAGGGGGTGGCGGCGTGAGCCCCGAACTGGCCACACAGGGAGGCCTGTTCCTCCCTTGGCACACACCATCACCGAGGGCCAAGGACAGCTGCGCCAGGGCGAGGCGCTGAGAGGCCGCCTTCCCTCGGCGTGGCATGACCGGCGGGCGTCTAGTGATCCGCGTGCTGCCCGTGTGAGGTCTCGGGCTGCTGTATCCACGCGGCCAGTAGCCGGAGCGCCTCTTCGGAGCTGGTGCCTGCCTCGGCGGTGTAGACACTCAGCCGCTGGTCCGGGTCGGCGGGCAGCGTGAGGGACTCGTAGTTGAGGGTGAGCGGGCCGACGATGGGGTGGTGGAAGTGTTTGCTGCCGTGCGTGTGCCGATACACGTTCTGGTCGGCCCACCAGCGGCGGAAGTCCTCATCCGTGATGGAGAGTTCGCCGACGAGTTCGGCAAGCAGCGGATCGTGGGGATGGCGTCCGGCGTCGCGCCGGAGCGAGGCGACGATGTCCTGGGCGTGGGTGTCCCAGTGGGGATAGAGCGAGCGGGCGGTCTCGTCGCAGAACATGAACCGCACCAGGTTCCGCTCGCGGTGCGGCAGCGCGTCGAAGTCCGTGAGCAGTGCGCGTGCCATCTCGTTGGACGCGAGTACGTCCAGTCGCCGCCCCAGCACAAGGGCGGGGGTGTGCTCGAGGATCCGGAGCAGGTCGCGCAGCCCCGGGCGGACCGGCTGCGGACGCGTCGCCGTGCGGCGGGGCCTGCCTGCGGCGGGCTTGGCGAGCTGGAACAGATGGGTGCGTTCGACGGGATCGAGGCGCAGCGCGCGGGAGAGGGCGTCAAGTACGGTCTCGGAGACGTTCAGTCGGCGTCCGCGTTCCAGGCGTACGTAGTAGTCGACGCTCACGCCCGCCAGGTGCGCGACCTCTTCGCGGCGCAGTCCCGGCACGCGCCGAGAGCCGCCGTCGTCGGACAGGCCCGCCTGACGCGGGGTGATCCGTGCCCGCCGAGAGCGGAGGAACTCACCGAGAGCTGTGTTGCGGTCCATGCCGTTCACGATAGGGCCCAAGATCGCCCCGACGGCCGGTGAGAGGGGGACTGGCAGTCCCCCGGTCCGGCCGTCCCCGGGGCGAGGCGGACCCCGCGGAAGCCGTTCAGCGGCCGATTCCGGTGCTGAAGTGGAACGCGTCGAGACCGGCCGTCGGGGGCCTCACCGCCCCGGCCGGCCTCTGTTCGCATCGTATGAAGGGAACTCCTGTGTCGGACACCAAGACATTTCTGATCACCGGCGTCAGCACCGGCCTGGGCCACGCACTCGCTCGCGCGGCGCTGGCCGCGGGCCACCGGGTGGTGGGAACGGTGCGCACGCCCGCCGACGCACGGGCCTTTGAGGCGCTCGCCGGCGACGCGCACGCCCGCATCCTGGACGTGACCGACCATGACGCGGTGGACACGGTCGTGGACGAGACCGAGCGCGACCTGGGCCCGGTCGACGTACTCGTCGCCAACGCCGGGTACGGCCTTGACGGCCTGTTCGAGGAGTCGTCGATGGACGACCTTCGCCGTCAGTTCGAGGTGAACGTCTATGGAACCGTGGCGGTGATCAAGGCCGTGCTGCCACACATGCGGGAGCGCCGATCGGGCCACATCATCGCCGTCACCTCGATGGGCGGGCTGATCACCATGCCGGGCCTCAGCTTCTACCACGGCAGCAAGTTCGCGGTGGAGGGCATCCTCGAAACGCTCGGCAAGGAGGTCGCCGATTTCGGCATCCATGTCACCGCCGTCGAGCCGGGCAGTTTCCGGACCGACTGGGCCGGCCGCTCGATGATCCGCGCACCCCGTGCGATCGCCGACTACGACGAGCTGTTCGAGCCGCTGCGCGCCCGGCGTACCCGCGGCAGCGGCCACCAGCCGGGCGACCCGGACAAGGCCGCGGCCGCGGTGCTGCGCGTCGTGGCGGCCGACCAGCCGCCGACGCGCCTGCTGCTCGGCACCGACGCGCTTCGGCTCGTGAAGGCCGGACGCGACGCCTTCGAGCGCGACATGCTGGCATGGGCCGAGCTGTCGGCCTCCACCGACTTCGACGACGTCAGCCGCTCCGCCTGACGTCACCCGCCGTCGGGCCCCCACCGCGGGGGCCCGGCGGCGGCCGTCACCACCAAGGCGGCCCGCTCTCGGTCCACCCCAGCCGGACCTGCTTGTAGCCGGTCACGCCCCCCACCCCCGAGCCGACCCTGAGACGACCCGGATCCTTCCCTGAGAAGTGTCAGCAGTCTTTGACACCTCGTCGGGCCTACGGTCAGCCTTTCCCTACCGGCTTTCTTTAGCGGCACGAGGAAGGAGGAAGGAGGACGCGACGTGAACGGACAACGGGTGACGCTCGCCGAGGCCGAGTGGGTCGCGGGCGTGGGCGCCGCCGGCTTCTTCCTCCTGGCGATCGTGATCGTCTGGCAGCTCGCCATCACCTGGCGGGCAAGGATGCTCGCGGCCCGCGAGGAGCGGTACAAGGAACTCACCCACCGGTACGCGCAGTTGCTCGAGGACAATGTGGAGCTGCACAGACGCTCGCTCGACGAGCTCCAGCAGACCCGCGAGGAGCTGACCAGGACCCGCCACTCGGTCGGCTCGATGGAGAACTCGATGGAGAAGATGAGGCGCGAGGTCGAATAGCGCCCGCGAGGCAGGACCGGTTCCCCGTACGGAGTACCGCTCCCAGGATTCCCCCGCTCGCACAGGGGCAGGTGTGCCACGATACCGAGCCTCAGTAGCTCAAAGGGGGGCCTGGGAGGGATGGTTCATGCGTGCCAACCTGCTGAGCGCGTGGCTCGCCCCGAGCCGCGGCGCCCCCGAGCAGGACAGCGAGGCGATCCGCGTGACGGCCCTCGCGCCCGCGACCCCGCACGCGCCCGCCGCCGTCGCCCTGCACCTGGAGCGGGGCCTCCTCATCGGCCAGGTCGACTTCCGCCTCTGCCACGCCTGCCGCACCGGACGCGTCCAGCGGATCTGGGTCAACGAGACATGGCAGCGGCAGGGGCTCGGCCGCCAGGCCCTGCACTCCGCCCTCGTGCAAGCTCCCGACTACCGGTGGACCACGACGCTGCAGTCCCGGCAGGGACGCGCCTTCTTCCGCGCCATGGCCACGGAGACCGGCGCGGACCTCACCTCGCGGACCCCGCCGTGCCCCCACCTCATGAGCCGCTACGGCCGCCTGTGGCGCCGAGTGTGCCGGGCGTGGCGGCGCGCCTGAGCTCCCCGTCCGATTCCGTCAAGCCATCAATCCGCCACTCCGTCAATCCGTCGGCTCATGGGGCTCGGGGTGCTCCGGATGCACCGTGGTGGAGCCCTCCTCCCCACGACGCCGGGCACCGGGCTCGTCCGTGCCCGGCACGTCCTCGGGCTCCCCGTGGTCCTCGTGCTCCCCGTCGTCCCCCGACAGCTCGTCCCCGCCGTCGGCCTGCTGATCGGGGAGATCCCTCGGGACAGGGTGCGGGCTCTCCCCCGGCGTTTCGTTCCTGCGATCGGTCACGACGTGCTCCTTCTTCGGCTCGACACCCTCGTGCGCCCTGGCGCACGCCTGCTCGGGTTACCACGTCAGCGCTCCCCGAAACTGCCGCCACGCCCGCCCTGCGCCCGCCTGGCAGCACCGTGAGGATGAATCCACGCGGCGTCGGTGTTGAACCGCGCGACACAGTCCGTACACGACGACGGGATGAACCCGATGCCTCTTGAGGGCGAGTACGAGCCGAGTCCGGCGCAGTGGGTGCGCGAGCAGGTCGAGTTGTACGAGAGTTCGGGCGGCACACAGGGAACGACGCTCTGGGACACGGGTCTGCCCGTCGTCATCCTCACGGTGCTCGGCGCCAGGAGCGGCAAGATCCGCAAGGTTCCGCTGATGCGCGTGGAGCACGAGGGGCGCTACGCGGCCGTGGCCTCGAAGGGCGGCTTCCCCCGCCACCCGGTCTGGTACTTCAACCTCCGGTCCGAGCCGCACGTGGAGCTCCAGGACGGTTCCGTACGCCAGGACATGACGGCCCGTGAGGTCACCGGGGACGAGAAGGCCGAGTGGTGGGAGCGTGCGGTCGCCGCGTTCCCGCCGTACGCCGAGTACCAGGAGAAGACCGACCGCGTGATCCCCGTCTTCGTGCTGGATCCCGTGCGGGAATAGGCCCCCGCTCCCGCCGTCACCCGAATAAGTGAACGACTGCTCGGCTCACAGCGGCGTCGCCGCGTGCAGGATCAGCACCATCGTCACCGTCGAGTTCGCCGAGGACATGGCCGAGGCCACGGTCCCCACCGCCGCCGTCCACGCGGCGAGTCCCACGGAGGTGAACACCGAGGGCCAGCTGCGGGCCGCGGGCGCCGGGCGCAGCAGGGCCGCGACCCTGCGGGGGACGGGCCCCGGAGCGGCGAGCCCGGCGAGGGTCGGGGCCGGGGCACCCTTGGAGACCAGCGCGGCCTTGCCGATCGCGAGCGCCACGGCCCGGCGGTCGCCCACCGCCTGGGCCGCCTCCTCGTCGGCCCACCGCTCGGTGGTGTACGACACGGCGGTCCGCAGCGGGCGCAGGAAGGGATTGGCGCGGGCCGCGAGCTGAACCGCCAGCAGATGCCGGTGGTGGCGGGCGGCGAGGTGCGCCCGTTCGTGGGCGAACAGAGCCCGGCGCTGCGGAGCCTGGAGGCAGGACAGCAGCCCCTCGGACACCACGATCCGGTCGCGGGCCCTGCCGCCCGGCAGTGCGTACGCGTACGGGACGCGGTCGTTCAGGACCACCACGGTGGTGCCGGGTGTCCCGACGAGCGCCCGGTGAGCCCGGCGGCGCACCCGGTGGTGGCGCCACACGGTGCGCCCGCAGCCCGCGGCCACCATGAGGAGGACGGGGATGGCCACCTTGCCGACGACCTCCTCGCCGGGGACGGCCTCGCGCACCTCGGGGTCCGACCAGCCGTCGGGCAGCGGGTTGCCGGGCAGTTGTGCCGTGCCCACCACCATCAGCAGGCCCAGGCTGACCGTGCTGCAGGTGGCCATCACCACGGCCACCCCCGTGAGCAGTCGCGTGGCCAGTCGCGGGTGCAGCCGCTGCTCGGCGAGGCGTGCCACCGGCCAGGCCGTCAGCGGCAGCACCAGCGGCAGAAAAATGAAGACCCCCATCAGGCGTCAGTCTTCCCGCCCCGTCTCGGCGTCGCGCAGCAGATCCCGCAACACCCGCTCGTCCTCGGCGGACAGGGTGGTGACGAAGCTGGCCAGGACCGCTTCGCGGTCCTGTTCACCGTCGAGCACCTTGCGCATCTTGTGCGCGGCGAGCCCCGCCTCGTCCGAGGCGGGGGTCCACACGAACGACCGGCCCACGCGCTCCCTGGTCACCGCCCCCTTGGCGAGCAGCCGGGTGAGGATCGTGATCACGGTCGTGTACGCGAGGTCGCCGCCGAGGCGGTCCTTGACCCAGGCCGCGCTCACCGCCTCGCCGGCCTCGCGCAGCGACGACAGGACGAGCAGTTCCAGCTCGCCCTGGCCGCGCCGCCGGTGGCGCGCTTCGGGTTGACCGCGTCCGCCGTCCGCCATGCTCAGCTCCCTTCGGCCCCGGGCCCGTGTGCGTACCCGTACCCGTGCCGGTACGCGTGCTTCCCGGGGCGCGCGCACATCGTACTGATCCACCGGAGGGCGGCAGGGGTGCCGAGGCCGGATTCCGCCACGGGTGGCCGCCCGTCGCCTCACTCATCACTTCTACATTGCTGTAGATTCTTGTGCCCGGGGCCGGCCCACCATGCCGTCGGCCGTTCAACTGGGGAGTGGACCATGGGAGTTTCGCCGTGCGGAGGCGGTAGCCGGACGTGACCCTTCGCCTGCGCCCGGAGGACCGGGCCGACTTCGCGTGGGTCCTCGCCCTCGCCCTGGACGTCACGGAGATCCGTACCGCACTCGCCCGGTCCCCGGTCACGCCCGACACGGCCCGGCTCAGGGCCCGCGCGCTGGCCGACGCGGACGGGATAGCGGCCACGGCCGCCGACGAGTACCGGACCTATCTGCGCGCCCGCGCGGCCGTGATGCCGTCGCACGCGACCACCGCTCCGCCCGCCGGGATACCACCGATCGGCAGCGGCAGCGGAGCGACCGGCCAGGGCGCCGGAGCCCTCCTGCCCGCCCTCGGCGTGCTCACCCCGCTCATCTCGGCGGTCGCGGCCACGGTGTTCCTGCTGTTCGGGTACGGGCTCCGCTTCGCCACGCCCCGGAGTCAGGCGGCGACGACGCTGGTCACCGCCGGTTGGGTGTGCGCGCTCGCGATGGCGGTCAGCACCGGCATCGGGCTCTGCGCCCTGCTGGCCACGGCGCTGCGCAGCCGGGCACGGCCACCGTCCGGCCACTCCCTGCCCCTGCGCAACCCGGAAGCCGAGCGGGCCCGCTCCGCCTGGCACCAAGCGCTCCTGGAGCGCGGTCTGCTCCCCTACCTGCGCCGCGAACTCACTGTCAGCCCGCCCCACGCGGACTGACTTCGTACATCCGCAATCCTCAACTCCATCGACGAAAGGCGGCACTCTCCATGTCCACACCCGTGAACCTGTCCAAGGGCCAGCAGATCAGCCTCAGCAAGGCCGACGGGGGCGCGCTCACCGCCGTCCGCATGGGACTCGGCTGGCAGGCCGCGCCCCGCAAGGGGTTCCTGGCGAAGCTCACCGGCAGCCGCGAGATCGATCTCGACGCCTCGGCGGTGCTGTTCAGCGCGGAGGGGCAGCCGGTCGACGTCGTCTTCTTCCAGCACCTCGTGAGCGATGACGGCTCGATCCGCCACACCGGCGACAACCTGGTCGGCGGCGCGGGGCAGGGCGGCGACGACGAGGCGATCCTGGTCGACCTCGCCCGCGTGCCCGGCCACGTCCACCAGATCGTGTTCACCGTCAACTCCTTCACCGGGCAGACGTTCGCCGAGGTGGCGAACGCCTTCTGCCGTCTGATCGACGAGACCACCGGGCACGAGCTGGCCCGCTACACCCTCACCGGCGGCGGCAGCCACACCGCCCAGATCATGGCGAAGGTCCACCGCACCCCCTCCGGCTGGCAGCTCAAGGCCATCGGCGAGCCCGCGTCCGGGCGCACCTTCCAGGACCTGCTGCCGACGGTCGCGCAGCATCTGTGAGCCACCCCGCTTGACGGGGTCACCGCAAGTCGGGTCGGTGCTCATGGCAGAGTCCTCCGCATGGGGACATCAAGATCGAGACACATGGCCGGGGCCCTCTTCCTGGGCACCGCTCTGGCCCTGACCGCCTGTGGTCAGCAGGGCACCGTCCCGGCGGCGTCCGGCTCCGCCGCCGGTCCCGCGCCGGGCAACGTCGAGCCCGACTCCCACGGCGGAGCCCCGCACCACGGCGAGAACAACGGCTTCAAGGTCCCCAAGGAGATGTCCCGCGGCGGCGAGAAGGCGGCCCGGAAGGAAGCCGCCCGCATCGAACCCGTCCTCAAACGGCTCTGGAAGGCCAAGATCTGGGATCCCAAGCGGGTGCGCGCGGCGCTGGTCGCATCGGGCTACCGGAACGTCGGCTCCGAGCAGAAGCCCGGCACGCTCACCGTGCAGACCATGGACTCACGCTTCGAGACCGACCACTACGTGACGCCCGAAGGCACCCTGATCGCCTTCCGGGTCCGCCGTGACGCCTGTGTCACGGCCTTCACCCAGCCGACCAACTATCAGGTCGCCGTCAACGGTCCGTACATGGAGACCGGCTGCTTCGAACCGAAGGGCGGCCACTGAGCCACTGAGCACCGGACACGAGCGGGCAACCACTCGCGGTCCCGTCGGTTAGTGACGCACGCCACTGGCTACTACGGACAGTGGTGGGTTCGGCAGTGAGCCCGCCTCCCGCTCCCCGTCGTCGACGACGGGGAGCGGGGCGCGAGGCGCGGGGCTCATGCGCGCAGGCGTACGGGCAGCTCCTTGTGGCCGTTGGAGATGAAGGAGGCCAAGGGGCGCAGATCCGCGGCCGGGACCGCCAGTTCGAGGTCAGGGAAGCGGTCGAAGAGGGCGCGCAGGGCCGTGGTGACCTCCAGGCGGGCGAGCGGGGCGCCCAGGCAGAAGTGGGCGCCGTGGCCGAAGGCCAGGTGGTCCTTCAGGGCGCGGGTGACGTCGAACGCGTCGGCGCTGGGGCCGTGCCAGGCGGGGTGGCGGTTGGCGGCGGCGTACGAGGCCAGGATCGCCTCGCCCGCCGCGATGGTGCCGCCGCCGGGCAGGGGGATGTCGGTGAGGGCGTAACGCAGGGGCAGATGGGCGACCGCCGGTTCGTGCCGCAGGGTCTCCTCGACGACGTCGCTCCAGCCTGCGCGGCCCGCGCGGATGTGGGCGAGCTGTTCGGGCCGGGTCAGGAGCGCGGTGACGGCCTGGTCGATGACGTTGACGGTGGTCTCGTACCCGGCGCTGATCATCAGGATCAGGGTGCCGCGCAGTTCGTCGTCGGACAGGCGGCTGCCGTCGCCCTCGTCGTCGCGGACGTCGATGAGCAGGGAGGTCATGTCGTCACCGGGGTCGGCCCGTTTGGCGGCGATCAGTTCGTCCACCGTCTCGTACAGGCGGGCGGCGTTGGCGGTGGCCTCCTCGGTGGTGAGGGTGGTGTCGAAGACGCCGTCGACCAGCGCGCGGAAGGCGGGGCGCCGGGCTTCGGGAACGCCCATGAGATGGCCGATGACGGCGATCGGCAACGGGTAGGCGAGGTGTTCGCGCAGGTCGACGACCGCGTCTCCGGGCATGTCGGCCGTGGCGGCCAAGTCGTCCATGAGGCCGGTGACGACGCCCTCGACGGCCGGGGCGAGCGCGGCGACGCGGCGCGCGCTGAAGGCCGGAGCGATCATGCGCCGCAGCCGCCGGTGATCGGCCCCATAGGCGGTGAACATGTTCTCCACGGCGATCCACAGCGCCAACGGCCAGGTCGCCACGGTCTTCTCGTACTCGGGCCAGTGCGAGCGGGCGTTCTTGGACACGTCAGGGCTGGTGAGCAGCGTCTTGAGCAGGTCGGGGTCGGTGACGGCCCAGGCCGTCACGCCGAGGACGTCCACGCGGACGGCGGGCCCGTGCGCGCGCAGGCGCCGATCCTCGGCGTGACGCTGGTTCCCGGTCGGGTCGAGCACGATCGGCTGGGCGGTCATACCGGTCTCCTTCAGCGGCGGAAACGAGGCGCGAACGGCCAGGCTATGCCGCCCCGGCGAGGCGGTCACCCGCTCCCCCGGCCAGGGTGGCCGGGGGAGCATCCCCCCTCGTCGGCTCGGACTTGACGACCGGTCAGTCCGTGCGGCCGAGGAGGTAGGCGTCGATCCTGCGCCGGGGCTCCGGGAGGCTGTACATCCAGTGGCCCACGGTGTTCACCGTGCGCAGCGACGCGTTCGGGAAGGACCGCGCCATGCGGCGCGCGCCCGCCAGGGGGGTCGCCTTGTCGTCCGTGGCGTTGACGACCAGGACCGGCGGCAGGTCGCCCTGGGCCCGGGCCGGCCGGGGCTTGGGCGGGACGGTCCAGCCCTGGCAGCCGAGGACGAGGTCCAGCGACTGGGAGTTGTGGCGGACGTGCGGGGCGGCCTTGGACACACGGGCGCGGATGGCCCGGTAGTGGGCGTAGTCGCGGATCCGGAAGTCGAAGTCCCGGCACAGCACGAGCCGGGCGGCGAGGTCACCCGGGCCGCTGATCCAGTTGACCTCGCCCTTCCCGGTGTGGAGCGCGGCGAGTCGGCGCGCGGTCGACTTCGGGTTCCAGCCGCTGAGTTCGCCGCTCAGGAACGTGGACAGCTGGTCGGCGTCGACCTTCTTCCGCGTCGGACCCGTCCGGCCCGGCTCGCGGAGGGTGCCCGCGTCGGCGCGGGCGAACAGCTCGTCGGTCACGGCCGCGAGGTCCTGACCCTTGAGGGCGCAGGCGGCGCTCCCGGCGCACCAGGCCGCAAGGCGCTTGAAGGTCCTGTTCACGGAGACGCTGCCGTCCTTGAGGTAACGCTCGGCGTCCGGCCGGTCCGGGTCCAGCGCGCTGTCGAGGGCCAGCGCGCGCAGCCTGCCGGGGAAGAGCCGGGCGTAGCGCTCGCCGAGGAACGTGCCGTAGGAGTGGCCGATGAAGCTGATCCGGCGTTCGCCGAGGGCGGCGCGGATCGCGTCCATGTCGCGGGCCACGCTCTCGCCGTCCATGTGGGCGGCGAGGGGCCCCGTGCGCCGCAGACAGCTCTGCGCCAGGCGGCCGTTGAGGGTGCGCAGGCGCTCGAACTCGGCCGCGGTGCGGGGGCGGGCCGGGATCTTGTCGAGGATCGACTCGTCGCAGCGGGCGCCCTCGCTGCGGCCGACGCCGCGCGGATCGAAGCCGATCATGTCGAAGCGTTCGCGGATGGCGGGGTCGTAGCCGTCGTACGGATCGTCCGCGTACAGCGCGTCATCGGCACCCGGCGCCCCGGGACCGCCCGGGTTCGACATCAGGACGCCGATCCGCTTCGCCGGGTCGGCGGCCGGGTAGCGCGCGACGAAGAGGCCGATCTTCTCCCCCTTCGGCTTCGACCAGTCCAGCGGCACCTTGACGGTCGCGCACCGGGCCTTCGGGCTCGGGGGACGACCAGGCGGGTCACTGTCCTGGGGGCAAGGTCCCCAACTGATGGATACAGGCCGGGTGTTGACGTCGAAGGCGGCTTGGGCGACGGCCCCGTCGGGCGCAGCCAAAGAGACGGTGGCGGTGACGCCCAGGGTGAGGAGCGCGGGAAGCGCGCGCCGCCTCACGGGTGAGTGCGTGTTCATGCGCGTCACTGTCACGGCTGCGCATGATGGGGCTTCTATGTCCTCATGATGAGAACGTAACAACGCGTCGGCGTCGTACGGGCCTTGTGGGGGCGCGGCCGCATGGCACGGGCGGGACCACTTGGCCTTCGCACGGGGCGGGACCGCCCTCGCGCGGGGCGGAGCTAGTCCGTCTCGGCCGGCCAGTTCTGCCGCCAGAGCCCGCGCCCCACGATGTGCTGGATCTCCTGCACGAACTCCCGGCGCGCCTGCTCCGAGACGTGCCCGCGCGCGACCAGCCAGGTGAACCGCCCCCGGCTCTCCACCGGGATCACGACCCTGCCGCCCGGCAGCTGGTCCACGAACTCCATGTCGAACTCCGCCAACGGCTCACCCGACTCGTCCGACTCACCGGCTCGCCGCACGTCCTCGTCTGCCATCCCTAGCCCCTCACGGCCACGCTCGTCACCGCCGCACGGCCGCGACCGTGAGCGGTTGGTATCCGACTGCGCCCCCCAGGCGGCGGATCACCGACTGTGCCACACCGGGCGCTCGGCGGGCCAGAGCGAGTCGCCGCGTACGAGCGCACCGCACTACCCCGGCGCACCCTCGCTCCGCGCGCGCCTGCGGGCGAACGACTCCGCGATGTCGGCCAGTTGCCGCCGTTCGGCGTCCGTCATCTCCTCGATGTGCGCGGCCAGTACCCGCGTCGTACGGTCCTCGCTCCACACGTACGACGTCATGCCGAGGAACTGCGCCGCCGCGGCCTCCTGGAGCACGCGCAGCGGCAGTCCGAGCCCCACCGCCAAGGCGCGCAGGAGGGACGGGGGCGGGGCGTCGGTGGGCCGCCCCTTCTCCACCTTGGAGATCCACCCGAACCGGGCCCGCTCACCGGTCTCCGGATCGACGGACCGGGCCTCCAGCTCCCGGAGGCTGATGCCAAGCTCGGCCCGGCGCTCGCGCACGAGGTCGTTGAAGTCCGTCCGCTCCTGCTCGCCCATGAGGCCCATCCTGCCTGCTCGTCGGCCTGCCCATGCCCGTGCCGTGCGGCGCGGGAACACCACCCTCCGCACCATGGCGCGAATCCGCAAAGCTCTGTGCGCTTGCGTAGACATCATGTATACGAGAAGAGCACAGCTGAGGGGCAGCCAACGCCGACGAAAGAAGCGCCGATGCCGTGGGCACAGTTCGATGCGCGGTTCCCATGGAACTGGAGGGTGCGGTTCCTGTCCGACGAGGCCTTCCGCCTCTACGTCTCCGCGGTCTGCTGGTCGGCGGAGAACCTCGCCGACGGCGTGATCACGCCGGGCGAGCTGAGACACGTGGTCGACACCCGGGCACCGCGCCGCCTCGCCGAGGAACTCGTAGCGGCCAAGCTCTTCGAGGAACTGCCCGGCGTGGGCTGGCGCATCCACGACTACCACGACTAAGCGCTCCGCTGGATGTGCCGGACCATGCCATCGGGTGCCTGCGGGTTCGTCGTGGCTGGTCGCGCCCGCGCGGCGGAGCCGCAGATGTGCACAGCCCCGCGCCCCTTCGGGGCACGGCCGAACCGCAGCGGACTTCACCAAGCCCGCTCAGCGCGCGTCGCTCCCTTCCGCCCTGCGCGCCGACCCGCCCGGGAACGACCGGACCGCGGCCGCGCCTCCCTCCGGGATCACCGAACGGCTGCATCCGGGGGCCCTGAGCCGCGCCGCACCCGCCCTGATCGCCTAGACTCGACGCCCATGGCCAGGTACTTCGACGTGCATCCGGACAATCCCCAGCGGCGCAGCATCACCAGCGTGGTCGACGGCGTCCGCTCCGGTGCGCTCATCGCCTACCCGACGGACTCCTGCTACGCCCTGGGCTGCCAGCTGGGAAGCCGCGACGGCATCGCGCGGATCCGGACCATCCGCAACCTCGACGACCGGCACCACTTCACGCTCGTCTGCGAGAGCTTCGCCCAGCTGGGGCAGTTCGTACGCCTCGACAACGACGTGTTCCGCGCCATCAAGGCGGCCACGCCGGGCAGCTACACCTTCATCCTGCCCGCCACCAAGGAAGTGCCGCGCCAGCTGCTGCACCCCAAGAAGAAGACCGTCGGGGTGCGCATCCCCGACCACTCCGTCACCCAGGCCCTCCTTGCCGAGCTGGGCGAGCCGCTGCTCTCCAGCACCCTGCTCCTGCCGGACGAGGAGGAGCCGCTCACCCAGGGCTGGGAGATCAAGGAGCGCCTCGACCACCAGGTCGACGTGGTCGTCGACTCCGGCGACTGCGGGACGGAACCGACGACCGTCATCGACTTCTCCGACGGTCAGGTGACGATCGTGCGCCGCGGGGCGGGCGACACCGCGCGCTTCGAGTAGCACCAGGCACACCCGCCCGGGCGCGTCGGCCGCGTCCCGGGCGGATCCGAAGCCGCGGACGCGCCGGCCGAAAGGACGGATGTTCGACCGCCGCGGTCCTACGGTCGACCCCCGCTGAGCCGCGCCCGGCCCCTGTGGTCCCTGCGCCCCCGCCTGTGGTCCCGCGACCGTAGAGACGCGCGCGCTCGCTGTCGCGATGCTGCTGGCCTCCACCCGGACCTTTCCACGGATCGAGGCCATCCATGACCGTGACGTATCAGGCGCGCCCTCACACCGCACCCGTCGCACCCGTCGCACCCGTCAAGGAGTACAAGGAGTACAAGGAGTACGCGGAACTCGGCGTGCTCGTGACCCGCTGCCGCGAAGGCGATCAGCGCGCGTGGAGTGAGCTCACCCACCGCTTCACTCCCCTGGTCCGGTCCGTCGCCCGTTCCTTCCGGCTCGGGGCCGCGGACTGCGAGGACGTGTGCCAGCTGACCTGGATGCAGATGGTCGAGGGAATCCGGTCGGTGCGGGAGCCCGACCGGCTGCGCGCGTGGATCGCGACGGTGGCGCGACGGGAGTCGATCAAGCATCTGGACCGCTCGCGCAGGCAGGTTCCGACGGGGAGCTGCCAGGACTTCGACGACCTGGCGGACGGCGGGGTCACGCCCGAGGAGAGGGCGATCAGGCAGGCCGAGGTGGCCCTTGTGCGCAACGCGGTCCGGCACCTGGAACCCGCCCACCAGACCCTGCTCCGGCTGCTGTTCACCGATCCGCCGGCCAGTTACGCCGACATCAGCGCCCAGTTGGGCCTGCCGCACGGCTCCATCGGGCCGACCCGGCGCCGTCTGCTGCTCCAGGTGAAGACACTCCTCGACGCGTCGTCCCAGGACTGAGAGGGAAATCCGCGCGCGGGCCGTGTATCTGGGAACCGCCGCGCGCGCACTGTCCCGTCGAGAAAGCCGAACAGCTCAATCGGAATGCGGGAGACAAGAGCCTTCATGGCCACGAACGAGTATCCCGGTACCACGAATTCTGGGGCCCCCACCATCGAAACCGATATTCTCGCCCGTCTGCGGCGTGACAAAAGCCATCCGGTGCCCACGTATCCGTCCTACGTCAATGGCGAGGAAATCCATTCGGAGAAGTACGCGTACACGGTCAGCGGCCGCGCGGCCCTTGAGGACGTCTTCGCGAGTCTGACGCTCAAACGACAGCTGGAGCAGGGACGCCTGGACGCGCGTGCGGCGCGTGGCAAGGTCGTGGGGCGGTGCGCTGTCGCCGATGCCGCGACCGTGGACGCCGCCGTGCGGGCCGCCGCCGACGCGGCACCGCGCTGGGCGGCCTTCCCGCTGGAGCGGCGCGTGCGGGCGGCGCGGCTCGTACGCGAACGATTGCGGCGCCACCGGGCCGAGTTGGTCGAGGTGCTCGTCGCGGAGGGCACTCCCCGGGCGCTCGCGCAGTGGCAGCTGGCCGGAATGGCCGAGGCGTCCGGCGACGAGACGGTGAACTGGTGCGCGGGACAGCTGCACCAGGAGTTCCGGCACGGCCCGCGGCGGCTCATCGTACGCCGGGTCGCCGACGGGGTGGTGTGCGTGAACCCGCCCCAGAACGCGCCCGCGGCCAGCGCCATGTTCGCCAGCACGGCGCTCCTCGCGGGCAACGCGCTGGTCGTGCGGGCACCGCGCAGCGGACCCCTCGGCGTCATGTACGTCCTGCGGGAGCTGGTGGCACCGGCCCTGGCGGACGTGGGCGCGCCTCCGGGCGTCCTGAACGTCTTCTGCGCCCGGCCGGGGCCCGTGCTGCGGTCCTGGCTGGACAGTCCGCTGGTGAACGACATCTTCTACACCGGCGGTGTGGAACGGGGCCTTGAGCTTCAGGCCGAGTGCGTGGCCCGGGGCAAGAAGCCGGTCCTGGAACTCGCGGGCAACGACTGCGTGGTGGTCTGGCGGGACGCCGACCTCGACCTGGCCGCGGAGGCGCTCACCGAGGCCTTCTACGGCTCCGGGCAGATCTGCATGGTGCCCAACCAGGTCGTGGCGCACCCGGAGATCGCCGACGCCCTGCTGGAGCGCCTGCGTGCCGCGGCGGCCGCGCTGCGCCCCGGCTATCCGGAGGACGAGGGCGCGCTGCTCTCCCCGGTCCTGCGCAGCGAACGCTTCTTCGCTCACGTGCGTGACGCGGTGGCGCAGGGCGCGCGGCTCGTGCACGGCGCGCGCCGCCTGGAGGTCGACGGCACGGTGTCGGACACCGGCCCCTTCCTCGAACCGACGGTGCTGCGGGTGGACGGCCTCGTCGCCTGCCGGGACGTCGCGGCGGTACGGGAGGAGACGTTCTTCCCCGTGCTGCCGGTCGTCGTCCCCGAACCCGGCAGCGACGAGGAGCTGCTGGAGGGGGTCATCGCCCACGTCAACGCCAACCGCTACGGCCTGCGCAACTCCTTGTGGGCCCGGGATGAGGGCGTGATCGAGGAGTTCGTCCGCCGGGTGGGCAACGGCGGCCTCCTGAAGGTCAACGACTCGCACATCGGCTTCCTGCCGTATCTGCCCACCCACGGCGGCACCGGTCTGACCGGGGGCGTGTACGGCGAGGCCAACTACCTGGCGCTGCGCACGTCCCATCTGCAAGGCGTCTCGATCGCCGACGGCGTACGGCCGCGGAGTGCCGTCCTCGACGCCTACGCCGCCCTCACCTGAAGGAGTGTCCCTTGCCCGTCATGGAAGCCGACAACGCGACGTGCGACGCCCTGCTGCCGGGCCTGCGCGAGAGCCTGTCGAAGAACTCCCTGGCCGTGCTGGAGGCCGAGAACGGTCCCGCGATCGGCCTCTTCCGGTGCTACGGCGGCACCGGCCTGCTCGTCCCCTCCTCCTACGGCGGCACGGGGGCCACGGCGCAGGACGCCGCCCGTGTCGTCCGGGCGCTGGGAGCGGTCGCTCCGTCGATGACGGTGGCGACGATGATGCACCACTTCTCCATCGGCTCGCTCTTCGCCATCGCCAGAGCCGCGCCGAGCCCCGAGCTCGAGGCGGGACTCGGGCACATCGCGGGCCAACGCGCGCTCGTCGCCTCGGGGTTCGCCGAGGGCGGCCTCGAGCGGGGCATCCTGAATCCGACGATCCGGGCCCGCCACGTCGACGGCGGCTATGTGATCTCGGGCGCGAAGAAGCCGTGCAGCCTGGCCCACTCCATGGACCTGCTCACCGCGAGCGTCGCGCTCCCCACTCCGTCGGGCGCGCCGGTCCTCGGCATGGCGCTGCTTCCGGCCGGTACCCCCGGTCTGACCGTCCACCCCTTCTGGTCGAGCCACGTCCTCGCCGGGGCAGAGAGCCACGAAGTGCGCCTGACGGAGGTCTTCGTACCCGAGGAGCAGATGCTCGCCCCGGTGCCCGAGCTCACCGGACGGCTCGCGCAGGCGCAGGCCATCGGGCTCACCTGGTTCCAGCTCATCGTCTGCGCGGCCTACACCGGAGTCGTCGGCAGGCTCGTGCGCCGCGTACAGGAGGGCGCCCGCGGCAGTACCGCGGACCGCACCGCCCTCGCGGTGCGCCTGGAGAGCGCCGCCGCGCTCACGGACGGCCTGGCCCGGCGCCTCGACGACGACAGCGGGGACAGCGACGCCGTCCTGGGGCATGCGCTGGTGACCCGCCGGGCCGTGCAGGACGCCGTTCTCGACTCGGCCGGACAGGCGGTGGAGCTGCTCGGCGGCATGGCGTACGTGTCCTCGTCGGAGCCCGCCTATCTGCTGGCCGCCGCCCAGGCGATCGCCTTCCACCCGCCTTCGCGGTCCCGCGCGGTCGACAGCCTGGCCGCGTACTTCACGGGCCGCCCCGTCCTGACGCAGTGACGCGTACACCCATCGAGAGAGGAGCACCCGCATGACGACCGCCACCGCTGACCGGCCGGACGGCCCCCGGGGACAGGAACCGCAGACGGAAGTGGCCGCGCGCACGGCCCGGCACTGGCGCCGTCACCTCAGCAACGGCCGGGTGGCGCTGGCCGAGATGATGGGCGGCGACACCGAGGTCGCCGCGGACGGCGCCTGGGTGCGCACCAGCGGCGGCCGCTCGCTGCTCAACTGCGGCGGCTACGGCGTGCTGATCACGGGCGCGAGGCACCCGAAGGTGGTCGCGGAGGTGCGCCGCGTCCTCGACACGAACCCCGTGGCCACCCGGCTGCTCCTGGAACCGGAAGTCGGCCGCGCCGCCGCCGAGCTCGTCTCGGTGGCCCCGGCAGGCCTCGAGAAGGTCCACTTCGCCTCCTCGGGCGCCGAGGCCGTGGAGGCCGCCCTCAAGATGGCGCGCACGCACGGAAAACGCCATCTGATCTCGATGGAGCGCGGCTACCACGGCAAGACCTTCGGGGCGCTCAGCGTCACGGCGCGCGGCGTCTTCCAGGATCCGTTCCGGCCCTTGCTGCCGCAGGTCTCGCACGTGCCGTTCGGCGACGTGGAGCGGCTCGCGGACGCGCTCGCCCGGCACCGGGGCGAGAGCTGCGTCATCGTCGAGCCGGTCCAGGGCGAGGGCGGGGTGATCGTGCCGCCGGACGGATATCTGCGCGCGGTGCGGCAGCTGTGCGACGCGTACGAGGCCTTCTTCGTCCTCGACGAGGTGCAGACCGGGCTCGGCCGGCTCGGGCACTGGTGGGGCGCGGACCGCGAGGGCGTCACGCCGGACGTCCTCCTGGTCGGCAAGGGGCTCAGCGGCGGTGTCGTGCCGGTGTCGGCCGCGCTCGCCACGCCCGCCGCGTTCGCGGCCTTCGACAAGGACCCCTTCCTCCACACCTCGACGTTCTCCGGCAGTCCGCTGGCGGCGGCCGCCGCGGGCGCGGCGGTCCGCGCGATCCGCGAGGACGGGCTCGTGGCGCGCTCCCGGCACCTCGGTGACGTGCTCCGCCCCGAGCTCGACCGGATCGCCCGCGCGGTCCTCGGCAGCCGGGTGCGGGAGGTGCGCGGCCTGGGGCTGCTGATCGGGATCGAGTTCACGGTGCCCGGTCTCGCGGCCGACCTGCTCGTCGAGCTCATGGACGCGGGCGTGATCGCCAATCACTCTCTGAACACCTCCCGGGTACTGCGGCTCACGCCACCGGCCGTGCTCACCGACCACGAGGTCACCGTGCTGCTGACCGCGTTCGAGCGGGCCGCGCACGCCGTTCTGACCGGCTGATACCGCCGGCTCCACGCGACTCCCCCAACTCGCCCGACTCCTCAACCAGAAGGGAGCTGTCCCAGTTCATGAGGACCATTCACCTCCGGGTGGTCGTGCCCACCGACGACCCGGCCGGGGCATTCGACCGGCTCATCAACTTCACGCAGTTCGCGTCGCTCGCCGACGACGTACGGTCCGTCACCGTCGATCCCGGTCCGGCCCCGGGGCTGCCCCGCACCGCCGACTGGGAGGTCAACTTCCGCCGGGGGGTGATGCGCTGGAGCGAGCTGGAGGCCATCGACCACGAGCGGCGCCAGGTCGAGTTCTCGCAGACGGAGGGCGACTTCGAGGAGTTCCACGGAGTCTGGCGGCTCCACCCGGTCGACGGGGGCTGTGAGATCGCCTTCCGGGCCACGTACGACTTCGGCATCGAAAGCCTCGCGGGAATGATGGACCCGACCGCCGAGCGGGTGATCAAGCGGTCCGTGTGCCAGGTCCTTTCCGGTCTCTTCGGGCAGGTCACCGTGGTGGAGGGCGGCGAGGCGCTCACCGACCTCGCGGCTCCCGGCGACGCCGTGCGCGTGGTGGAGCGGGCCCGGTGACGGGCGTCTCCGTCCCCCTCGCCTCCGCCGCGACGGGACCGGCCCTGGACTCCCACCGCTTCTGGCAGGTGTCGCGCCGCTTCGCCACCGGCGTCTCGGTGGTCACGACCGGGGCGGGCGACTCCGTGCACGGCTCGACCGTCACGTCGTTCACCTTCGTCTCCCGTCAGCCCGCGCTGATCTCGGTCTGTCTCAAGCAGGGCAGCGTCCTGCTCGACCTCGTGGGGCGGCGCGGCACGTTCACCGTCAACGTGCTCGGCGGCGCCCAGGCGGCCGTCGCCCGGCACTTCGCCGACCGCCGCCGCCTTCCCGGTGCCGCTCAGTTCAAGGACGTCGACTGGAAACCCGGCCCGGACGGCGTTCCGCTCCTGGCCGACTCCGTGGCCTGGCTGCGCTGCCGGGCGTGGCGCAGGTTCCGGGCCGGCGACCACGACCTGATGCTGGCGCGCGTCATGGACGTGGCCGAGGCGCCGGGGCGGCCGCTGCTGTACTTCGACGGCCGTCTGCACGCGGCGGCGATCGAGGAAGCGGGCCCGTGAAGCCCCCGACACCGTCCCGTGCCACGGCCCCGTCCGCCGGCCCCGTCCCCTTGGGCGCCTCCCCCGCGGCCGCCGTCGTGTGCGGCATCGGGGCCTGGGTGCCACCGCGGGTCGTCACCAACGCGGAACTCGCCCGGCGTCTCGACACGTCCGACGACTGGATCCGTACGCGTACGGGCATCCGGCGGCGCCACGTCGTCGCCCCGGGCGTGTCCACGGGCGACCTTGCCCTCCAGGCGGGCCGCCGGGCTCTGGAGTCGGCGGGCGGCGCCCCCGTCGAGGCCGTCGTCCTCGCGACCACGACGCCGGACCGCCCCTGCCCGGCCACCGCGCCCGAGGTGGCGTCGCGCCTGGGGCTCGGCGGAGTCCCCGCGTTCGACGTCGCGGCGGTGTGCACGGGGTTCGTCTACGCCCTGGCCACGGCCTCCGGCCTGATCGCGGCCGGTCTGGCTCGGCGGGTCCTGGTCATCGGCGCGGACGCGTTCTCCACCATCGTCGATCCCCACGACCGCACGACCACCGCCATCTTCGGCGACGGCGCCGGTGCCGTGGTCCTGCGCTCCGGCGACCCGGCGGAGCCCGGCGCCCTCGGGCCGTTCGATCTCGGGAGCGACGGGGGCCTGGCCGATCTGATCACCGTGGAGGCCGGTGGTTCGCGCCAGCGGTCGACCGGCCGGACGGCTCCCGCCCCGGACCACTACTTCCGGATGGACGGCAAGTCCGTGTTCCGGCAGGCCGTGCTGCGCATGACCGAATCCGCGCAGCGCGTCCTGGACCGGGCCGGCCTGCGGATCGACGAGGTCGACCGGTTCGTGGGCCACCAGGCCAACGCGCGTCTCCTCGACGCGGTCGCGGCCCGCCTCGGGCTGCTGCCGGAACACGTGGTGCGCCACATCGACCGCGTCGGCAACACCGCCGCCGCGTCGGTGCCGCTCGCTCTGGCCGACGCCGCGCACCGGGGCGTCGTACGGCCCGGACACCGGGTGCTGCTCACCGCCTTCGGCGGCGGCCTCACGTGGGGGTCGGCCGTACTCCGCTGGCCCGACTGCCGGCCGGTCCTCTGACGCGCCGACGCGCCACCGACTTCACCTCACACGGCCTACGCGGCCTACACGGCGCTGCCGTCTCGGCCCCCTCATCCCCTCAAGCCCCTCATCCCCCCATCCCCTCATCAACCCGTTCGTCACACAAGGAGACACCATGACTGCGACTGCCACGACCCATCGCGTTTCCACGCTGCTCTCCGAGCGGTTCGGCGTGCCCGTCCAGGAGGTCCACGCCGACGCCAGGCTCAAGGACCTGGACCTCGACTCCCTGGCCCTGGTCGAATTCGCCCTGGTCGCCGAGGAGGAGTTCGGCGTCCGTCTCACGGAGGACGACGTCACGACGGACGACACCGTCGCCGACCTCGCCCGCATGCTCCAGGGCAAGGGCGGGGACGCCTGATGGCCGCTCACCACGAAGCGTTCGACGTGGCCGTCACCGGCGTCGGTCTGGTGACGGCGGGCGGCATCGGCGCCGACGCGACCTGGGACCTGCTCCTCACGGGAGAGCCCACCGCCGCCGTCGACACCGAACTCCAGGGCCTGCCGGTCGACTTCAGCTGCCGGGTGCCGGGCTTCGACGCGGACGAGCTGCTCGGGCGGCGCACGGCGTGGCGCCAGGACCGGTTCACCCACTTCGGCCTGGTCGCCGCCCGTGAAGCGCTGGCCCAGTCGGGCCTCGACCCCACCACCTGGGACGGGGCTCGCGTCGGCATCGTCGTGGGCAACGCCCTCGGCGGCACCAAGCTGTTCGAAGAGGCCCGCAGCACCCTGATGACCGACGGCCCCCTCCATGTGCCGCCGATGCTGATCCCGCAGATGGGGCAGAGTTCGCTGGGCGGCTTCCTCGCGATCGACTGCGCGGCCACGGGGCCGAACCTCACCACGGTCACCGCGTGCGCCTCCGGCGCGACCGCGATCGGCACGGCGCGCGAACTGCTGCGCTCGCGGGTGTGCGACGTCGTGCTGACCGGCGGGACGGAGGCGGCGATCAGCCCGACGATCATCGCCGGGTTCCATCAGATCGGCGCGCTGTCACGCCGGGTGGAGGACCCCGCCGCCGCCTCGCGCCCCTTCGACGTGGACCGCGACGGCTTCGTGGCCGCCGAGGGCGCGGGCATGCTCGTCCTGGAGCGGCCCGCCGACGCCGCCGCACGCGGAGCCCGGCCGCTGGCGCTGCTCAGCGGGTACGGCGCGTCGGCCGACGCGCACCACCCCACCGCGCCGCAGCCGGGCGGGGCCGGGGTGGAGCGGGCGGTGCGCGCGGCCCTGGCCGACGCCGGGCTCTCACCGCGGGACATCGACCACATCAACGCGCACGGGACGTCCACGCCGCTCAACGACGTGGCCGAGGCCCAGCTGGTGCGGCGCGTCTTCGGGGACCGGCCCGCGGTCACCGCGGTCAAGGGCTCGCTGGGGCACACCCTCGGCGCGGCCGGTGCCATCGAGGCGGTCTGCACGGTGCTTTCGGTGCGGCGCGGCGTCGTGCCGCCCACGGCCAACTGCGACAGCCAGGACCCCCGCGTCGAGCTGGACATCGTGACGAAGGTCCCCCGCTCCCTGCCGGTCCGCGCGGCCGTGAGCAACTCCTTCGGCTTCGGCGGGCTCAACGCGGTGCTCGTCGTCACGGAGGCGTGATGGGCACCGCCACCCGGGGCCGACCGGCCCACGGACCACACCACGACGGACCACACGACCACGGACACCACTACGGACAAGAAGGGCGTTCACCCATGCTGTTGGCCGGCAAACGGATCCTGGTCACCGGCGTGCTCACCGAGAGCTCGATCGCGTTCGGCGCGGCCCGGACCGCCCAGGAACAGGGCGCCGAAGTCGTCCTCACCGGCTTCGGCCGCGGGCTGCCGGTCACTCGCCTGGTGGCGAAGCGGCTCCCGGCCCCGTGTGACGTTCTCCCCATGGACGTCACCCGGCCGCAGGAGCTGGAAGCGGTCGCCGCGAAGCTGGAACGGCGCTGGGGCGCGCTCGACGGGGTGGTGCACGCCGCCGCCTACGCTCCCCCTTCCACGCTGAGCGGCGGCTTCCTGACCGCCGGATGGGAGGACGTCGCCCAGGCGTTCCACGTGTCCACGTACTCCTTCGCCGCGTTCGGCCGGGTCTTCGGTCCTCTGCTGGCGCGCTCGGACAGCGGTGCCCTGGTGGGGCTCGACTTCGACGCCGAGCGGGCCTGGCCCGGCTACGACTGGATGGGCGTGGCCAAGGCCGGCCTGGAGAGCTGCTGCCGCTATCTGGCACGGGAGCTGGGCCGGGACGGTACCCGTGTGAACCTGGTGGCCGCGGGTCCCCTGAACACGGTGGCGGCCAGGTCCCTGGACGGGTTCGCCCTGTCGGAGCGGCTGTGGCCGCGCCTGGCACCACTGGGCTGGGACGTCACGGACGCCGCCCCTGTGGGGCGCGTGGTGTGCGCGCTCCTGTCCGACTGGCTGCCCGCGATGACCGGGGAAGTGCTGCACTGCGACGGCGGCGCCCATGCCATCGGGGCACCGGCCGCCGAGGCGGCCCCCGCCCTGCCCGCGGCAGCGGCGGCAGCCGACGGTGCCATGCCGGTGCGGGACCTGTCCGGGGCGGGGGTCGCGTGATGCGGGTGTTCACGAGCCCCGACGAGCTGCCGCTGGCCCTGGGCGAGGACCTCGGCGTGAGCCCCTGGCACGTGGTGGACCAGCGGCAGATCGACGGATTCGCCGCCGCCACCGGCGACCACCAGTGGATCCACGTCGACGCCGAGCGGGCGCGCACGGGCCCCTTCGGCGGGACCATCGCGCACGGCTTCCTGACCGTGGCCCTGCTGCCCCTGCTTCTGGGCCGGATCGCTCGGGTCGACGGCGTCGACGTCACGATCAACGCGGGTCTGGACCGGCTCCGCTTCCACAGCCCGGTGCCCTCGGGCGCGCGGGTGCGGGCCAGGGCCGAGCTGAGCGCCGTGCGGCACAGGGGCGGCGGCTTCACCGAGATCGTGCTGTCCACCTCGCTGGAGATCGAGGGCCGCTCCCGGCCCGCGGTGACGGCGGACGTACTGGCCCTGTTGCGCGCCGCGAAGCCCGCGCCGGCCCACTGAGCACGGCCGGAGCCGCAACGGCCCGGTGCCCCGGCCAGCCGCCGGGGTACCGGGCCGTTCGCCTGCCGCCAGGACCGGCAGCGAGCAATCGAACGCGTCGGCGGGCCGCCCCCTCGGGGACGGCCCGCCGACGCGCACGCTCCTCAACCGCGGACGCGCTCCATCCACTCCTCCAGTAGATCTGCCGCACGCAGCGCCCCGCGCTCCCGGGCGATCCGGCTCTTGAGGAGCTCCGCCCGGTCGCGCATCGCGGAGTCGGTGACGGCCAGACGGACCGCCGTGACGAGCTCGTGGGACGTCAACGCGTGGATGGAGCGGGGCGGCGTACCGACGCCCAGTGCGTGCAGGCGCTCGCCCCAGTAGGGCTGGTCGAGGAAGAAGGGCGTGACGACTTGGGGCACTCCGGCGCGCAGGGCCGCGGCCGTGGTGCCCGCGCCGCCGTGGTGCACGACGGCGGCCATGCGGGGGAAGAGCCACTCGTGCGGCGCGCCCGCGATGACGTGGAACTCGTCGTCCGACGCCTCCGTTCCGGGGTCGCCGACGAGCACGCCGCGGACCCCCGCGCGCCGCAGCACGTGCCGGACGAGCCGGCCGGACTCCGCGTGGTCGCGGAGCACCATGCTGCCGAAGCCCACGAACACCGGGGGCGGCCCGTCGGCGAGGAAGGCCGCGAGGCCGGGCGGAGGCGTCCAGGACGCGCGCGGCTCGGTGAACCAGTAGCCGGTGATGTGGACGGAGTCGGGCCAGTCGGCGGGCCGCGGCACCACGGCCGGGCTGAAGCCGTACAGCTTGGGGTGCCCGGCGCGGCGCAGCTGGGCGGTGGGGGCCCGGCGCGGCAGGGCGCGGCCACCCCGGCCGGCGCGGATCTCGTGCGTCAGGGCGGAGCGGAAGGCCTGCCAGAGCAGGGTCTCCACCAGGCCGTGGCTGCGCTTGTTGGCCCAGCCACCGAAGGAGCGGCGGTGCGGGAGCTGGATGGTGGGGAACTCGCGCGTGGGATACGTGGGTTGGAGGCCGCCGTAGCAGAACGGGACGGCGGGCGGCACGATCGCGGGGCGGAACATCATGCCGAACATGGAGCAGACGACCGCGTCGGTGTCCGCGCACGCGTCGGCCATGTCGGCCACGACCTGCCGGGCGTGCGCGGCGATCAGCGGACGCAGCCGCCGGGCGAGCCGCAGCGGGTTGCGCTCGGCGCCCAGCCACTGCTGCCCGTGCGAGGTGGCCAGGGCCCCCGCGATGTCCACGTCGATCGGGAGGTGTTCGAGACCCGCCTCCCGTACGAGGCTGCCGTAGCAGCGGCCGGTCGCGATGCGCACCCGGTGGCCGCGCGCCTTCAAGGCCTCTCCGACGGCTACATAAGGCTGCGTATCACCGCGTGAACCGAAGGCGAGAAAGGTGATTTCTTGGCTCATGCCCGGAGGCTAGGGAGGACCGGACTCTCCTTTCGAGAAATGCGCTCGGGTCTTTCCCCTACGCCGTGTGTGCCGTTAGGATTCACGGCTTTCGGAATGCGGCTCACCACTCGGGCGGCCGGGGTGTGCGGTGTATTCAGGAGTGGTGTCGTGCCGGGTCTTTCGCGTGTGCGTCTTCGGTGTGCGCAGTGCGCATCCCAGGACTCCGGCGGTCGCCGTCACCGCCGCGGCGATCACGAGCACGGCCCGCAGGCCGTGCTCGAAGGACGCGCGGACCGTGGCCGGGGCCGCCGCGGCCCGGGCGGGCAGGGCGTCGGGCAGACCGCTGCCCGCCACCGTGGTGAGCACCGGGCCGAGCAGCAGGATGCCCAGGACCGCGCCGAGTTGCATGGCCGTCTGCTGCACGCCGGAGGCGAATCCGGCCCAGCGGCCCGGCGCGCCGCCGACCACCGCGTCGGTGGTCACGATCAGTACGGGCGCGAGTCCCGCCCCGAGCAGGGCGAGCCAGGGCGCGCTCGCCCAGGCGTCCGCGCCGCAGCCGTGCGCAGCCAGGCCGAGGAACGCGAACGCGGTGACGGCCAGGCCCGCGACGGCCGGCACCCGGTGGCTCACGCGCGTCACGGCCCGGCCCGCGAGCGGCGACATGACGATCATGGCGAGGGTCAGCGGGAGCAGCCGGACGCCGGTCTGGGTCGCGCTCAGCCCGCGTACGCCCTGGAGGTAGAGCGTGAAGTAGAAGAGCGTGCCCGTCATCACCAACGAGGTGAGGAGCGTGAGGGCCACACCGGCGGACAGGGCGGCGGACCGGAACAGGGCCACCGGGAAGAGCGCCGGACGGAGGCCGCGCCCCGCCCGGCCCCGGCCCCCACGGCAGGCACCCGGCCGCGCCGGTGAGCGGCCCGCCCCGGTCGCCGCGCCCCGCAGCGCGACGAGGCCGATGGCGCAGGCCGCCGCCCCGACGGGCAGGTTCAGGAAGAACACGGAGCGCCAGCCGCCGGCTTCCACGAGGAACCCGGCCACGACCGGCCCCGCGGCCGTCGACGCGGACAGGGCCATGCCCCACACGCCGAGCGCGGTGCCGAGCCGCCCGCCGGGGAAGGCCGCGCGCAGCAGCCCGAGCGCCGAGGGCTGGAGCAGGGCGCCGCACGCTCCTTGCGCTGCCCGGAAGGCGATGAGCGACCCGGCGTCCGGGGAGAGCCCGATGGCGAGCGAGGACAGCGAGAAGCCGAGGACGCCCGCCATGAAGACCCACTTGTGCCCGCACCGGTCGGCGACCGCGCCCGCCGGGATCAGGGTGAGCGCGAGGACCAGGAGATAGCTGTTGGTCACCCACTCCAGTGCGGACAGACCCACGTTCAGGTCCGCGGCGATGGACGGGTTGGCGATGACCACGGCCGTGCTGTCGAGCGTCACGGTGACGGTGCCCAGTGAGACGGCGAGCAGGGTCGCCCACGGGTGCGGCATGGAGCCCTCTTCCACATCGGGGAACGGTCGGGGTGTTCGGGAGGAGTTCAGGAAAGGGAGGGCACCAGAGGATGGCCGTCGAGGCGGCGCGCGGCACGCGGGACCGCCCGCGCTGGCACGCGGACGCGCTTGCGGGTATAGGGCTCGGGGCGTGTCGGGGAGGCCGCTTTCGGTACCGAAGGACGGCGCCGCCCAACTCGCCGCGCGAAAGCTGTGGTTGACCCCGTAGCGCATGGGCGACGCATGCCGCGCCATAGTATGTGAACATGTGAAAGCGCGGTGCGGCCGCGATGCCTGGGAGGACTGTTGAGCCACGGACCAGCGCCCCGATTCATCGGACGGCGGGTCGAACTCGGTACGCTGCGATGGCGCCTGGAGTGCGCCCTCAACGGGAAGGCGTCCGCCGTCGCCATCGGCGGCGAGCCCGGCATCGGCCGGACGGCACTCCTCGACGCACTCGCCGGCACCGCCGCGCGGCTGGGCTTCCGGCACGCGTCGGGCCGGGGCCACCCCGGCAAGAGGGAGGTCGGTTTCGGCGTCGTCCAGCAGATCATCGACGAGCTGGCGGCCCCGGAGGCGCGGGCATCGGCACCGCGGCCCGTGGAGGGGCCGGGCGCGCTGCTCCCGGACCCCGGCGCGGAGCCCGACGACCGCACGGTCTCGGCGGTCTTCGCCTCCTTCGACGGCCTGCTCGCGGACGCGGGCGCGCGGACCCCGCTCCTCGTCACCGTCGACGACGCGCACTTCGGCGACCCGCTGTCGCTGCGCTGTCTCGCCCACGCGACGCGGCGCGTCCGCGAGGTGCCCTTCGTCCTGGTCATCACCTACGACGAGACCGAACCCGAGGCCGACGCCTCCCCCTTGGCGGAACTGACCGCGACCGCGCACCGCGTCTCGCTGACGGGTCTGGGCCGCGACGAGGTCGCGGAGTTCGTCTCCCGGGCGACGGCCCCCGAAGTGGTGGACGCCGAGACCGCGCAGGCCTGTCACCGGGTCACCGACGGCCATCCGCTGCTCCTGGAGGAGCTGCTCGGCACGCTGCGCCAGGAGCGGCCCACGGGCCTCACCCCCCAGCTCGTCCTCGACGTCGGCGCCCGGAACGTGGCGCAGTGGCTGCGGGCCCGCCTCAGCCGCTGCCCGGAGGCCGGAGCGATCGCCCGGGCCATCGCCGTGCTCGGCGACGAGGCGGACTTCGGCCGCGCCAGCGCCCTCGCCCGCCTCGACCTGGACGACGCCTGCGCGCGCGTCGACCGTCTCGTACGGCTCAAGCTGGTCGCCGACGGGCACCCGCTGCGCTTCACGCACTCCTTCTTCCGCGGCGTGATCCTGGACGGCATGGCGGTGGGCACCCGCATCGCCTGGCACACCCGGGCCGCCGAGCTGCTGTACGAGTCCCGCGCGCCCGGGGACGCGGTGGCCGCACACCTGCTGCACGGTGACGTCACCCGGCAGCGCTGGGCCACCGCCGTGCTGCGCGACGCCGCGCGGCACGAGGTCGCCCGGGGCGCGCCGCACCGTGCCGCACCGCTGCTGCGGCGCGCCCTGGACACACGCCTGGGCGGAGCCCACCGCGCGGTCGTGCTGCGCGAGTTGGGCAGCGCGGAGCTGGCCACCGACCACGCCGCGGGAACGGCGCGGCTGCGCGCCGCGCTCGCGGCGGCACCGGACGCGGACGAAGCGGCCCACACCACCCTGCTCCTGGCCTCCGCCCTGGTCTCGGCGGAGGCCAACGACGAGGCGGCCGCGCTCGCGGACCACGCGGCGGGCTGGCTGGGCGACACGGACCAGGGCACCGCCTGGCAGCTGCGCGCGGTCGCCTACCAGGCCGAGCAGGGCCGCCTCGCGACCGCGGCGCTCGCCCGGGAGCGGGAGAGCGGCCTGCTGGCCGACGCCCCTGACGATCCCCGGCTGCTGCAGACCTGGTCCGCCTACCTGGCCCACCGGCACAGCAGACAGGGGCACAACCGCGAGGCCACCGTCCGCTGCGCCGACCTGGCGCTCGCCGACCAGCAGCTGAGCGTGGCCGACCGGCCCCACCACCTCGCCCTGCTCGCCCTGTTGTACGCGGACGCGCCCGCGCTCGCCGACCCGGTCCTCAGCCGCCTCGGCAGAGCCGCGGAACGCGGCGGGCAACTGCGCTCACGCGCGCTGGTACCCGCCTTCAGGGGTGCCTTCGCCCGCAGCGCCGGACACCTCGCCGACGCCGTCGCGCACCTTCGGACCGCCGATGGCCTGCTGGTGTCCTGGAGCGGAGGCAGACGCACCCATGAAGGATCGTGGTGCGCCGCCCTGCTCGCCGAGGCGCTCGTCGAACAGGGCCGTACCGGCGAGGCCCACGAACTCCTCGCGGGACGGGGCCTGTCGGCGCGGCTGCCCGACCTCTACCACCACAACTGGGTGCTCTACGCGCGCGGTCGGCTGCACCTGGCACGGGGCCGCCACGACGAGGCCCTCACGGACCTGCTGGAGTGCGGTCGGCGCCTGGAGGAGTGGCAGGTGGAGAACCCCGCCGTGCTGCCGTGGCGGTCGCAGGCGGCGCTGGCCTGCCTGGCCGTCGGCGAGCGCGAACGGGCCCGCCGTCTGGCGGGCGGCGAGCTGGCGGCCGCCCGCCGCTGGGGCACGCCGCGTGCCGTGGGGGTGGCCCTGACCGCCCTGGGACGCGCCGAGGCCGGACCGCGCGCCACCGGAGTCCTCGACGAGGCGGTCGCCGCGCTGCGCTCGTCCCCGGCCCGCCTCGAACTCGCGCACGCGCTGTACGCGTTGGGCGTGGCCTGCCGGGGGCGGGGGCGGCTCGCCGAAGCCCGCGAGCACCTCACGGCGGCGGGGGTGCTGGGGCAGCGGTGCGAGGCGCTGCCCCTGGTGACCCGCACGGCGGAGGAGCTGGCCGCCCTGGGGCCGACGCCGTCGGCGACCGCGTCCGGCGTGCTGCTCACCCGCCAGCAGCGCCGCGTCGCCGATCTGGCCTCCGGAGGCCTCGCGAACAAGGACATCGCCGTACGTCTCGGCGTCTCGCTGCGGTGCGTGGAGTTCCATCTGTCCGGCGCCTACCAGAAGCTGGGCATCTCCGGGCGCCGTGAGCTGCACCGGGCCCTGAAGGGGCTCGCGCCGGGCGGGCGGGGCTCCGCGGGCTGACGTACCCGGCTCAACGGCCGCGCTCCCCCGCCATCACCTGCCGCACCCGCCCCACGATCCGGCTGCGCATGGGGCCGATGGAGCCTCGGGGAATGCCGAGCTTCTCACTGATCACGTCGTAGCCGACCGGCGGATCGGCGAACAGCAGATGGATCAACTCCTGGTGCTGTCGCGGCAGCTGCCGCACCGCCGCGCGCACCAGCTCGCACTCGGCTGCCGCGACCGCGCTCTCCTCGGGATCGCCGCGGTCGCCGGGCACGGACGCGAACTCCCACGGCCCACCGACGGGGATGTCCCGCCGGGCCCGGCCGAGATGCCGCAGCGCCTCGCGCCTGGCCACCGTGGCCAGCCACGCGCGCAGCGTCAGCGCGGTGCGCAGGGTGTGCAGGTCCCTGCACACCCGCGACCACACGTGCTGGCACACGTCGTCGACATCGGCCTGCTGGAGCCTGTAGGAGCCCACGACGCGTCTGACCAGCGGCCCGAACCGGGCGTGCAGCTCCGCCCAGGCCCGCTCGTCACCGCCTCGGCAGGCACACACGAGGTCGGTGAAGTCGTCGCGGGAGAGAGCGGGCGCACCCCGGCCGGGGTCGAGTCGGCCACGGCGACGGGCTCCGGTGTCGGCGGATCGGGACATGGCGTTGCTCAGCCTTCCCCTCATGCTGGGCCGTGCGCGCTCCCGGGGCCGGTACGCGCGCACTCCGGGGCGCGATCGGCCGCGCCCGGCGGGCGCGTTCGACGGTGTGACGAAGGAGCGGACATGGTGGTGATGTCTGGTGAAAAGGCACCCGCCGCGACCGAACGCGCCCCCCAGCCTCCGGTTTCCCTGCTGTCCCGGACGGCAAGGATGGGACCGAATTCCCCGCGAGGGCACTTCACCGCACTGACCGCCAGGTGCTCTTGCCTGGTATGAGCATGCCGGTCACCGCGCACGCGGCGCGTCCCGTCCCCGACGGATCCTGTGCGTACGACTACGGGTGCACGTCGAGGACCCGCATCCGACCGTCACCGGAGCCCAGATGCCCGACCTGCCCGCGCTTCGACAGCGCCTGTACCGGGCGTCGGCCCGCACCCAGGACATGGTCGTCGCCGCCGGGGTGACGCTCTTCGACGTCGTCGGCTCCTCCTGGACGGAGTCGCGGGGGACGACCTTGGGCGGGCAGCTCGCGGTGGTCGCCGCCGCGCTCGTCTGTGCCGCCGCGCTCGTCTTCCGCCGCCGACGGCCCGTCGCGGTGTTCCTGGCCGTGATCGGGGGGATCCTGATCACCGACGTGCTCTACGCCCACACCAGCTTCTTGTACGACCCGACCACCGCGTCCGCGGTCGCGCTCTACACCGTCGCCGCGCACTGCCGGGCGGGCATCGCCTGGGCCGCCCTGGCGTGCCAGCTGGTCTTCTCCTCGCAGGCCGTCAACCTCATGCTGAGCGGACGAGCGGCCGAGTCCCTGAAGCACCTCGTCTTCTACATGCTCGTCGACATCGCCGTGTGGGCCACCGGCCGCTGGGCCGCCTTCAGCCGCGCCACCGCCGCCGCCGACCGCCGTCTGCTGACCGCGGCCCGGGAGGCGGTGGTGGCCGAACGCGTCCGTACGGCACGGGAGTTGCACGACGTCGTCGCCAACGCGGTGACCGTCATGGTGCTCCAGGCAGCCGGTGCGCGGCGCGTCGGCGACCGTGACCCCGAGCGGGTCGGCGAGGCGCTGCGGCGCATCGAGTCCCTCGGCACGACGGCGATGGCGGAGCTGCGGCACCTGCTGCTCGTGCTGCGCGCCGGCGAGCGGTCGCCGGAGGACGGACACTCCTTCTGCGTCGCCGACCTCGGCCCCCTGCTGGAGGCGGTGCGCCACGCCGGGCTCCGGGTGCGCCTGACGGAGAGCGGCTGCCCCGCACCTCTGGTCAAGGACGTCGGTCTGAACGCGTACCGGCTCGTCCAGGAGTCCCTGACCAACGCCGTCAAGCACGCCGGTGAGGGCAGCGCCGCCGAGGTGCGCCTGAACTGGGGCGAGCGCTTGCGCATCGAGGTCGTGGACGACGGGCGGGGCACGCCGGTGACGTCCGGCGCCGCGCTGTCCACCGGCCACGGACTGCTCGGCATGCGCGAGCGGGTCGTCCTGAGCGGCGGGACGTTCAGCGCGGGCCCCACGTCCGACGGCGGCTTCCGCGTCGCCGCCTCGCTGCCGGTCGCCGCGCCCCGTCCCCGTACGTCCCCCGAAGGGAGTCACGACCGATGATCCGCGTACTGCTCGCCGACGATCAGCCCATGGTCCGCTCGGGTCTCGGCATGATCCTGGAGTGCGAGAGCGACATCGAGGTGGTCGGCGAGGCCGGGGACGGCGCCGAGGCCGTCGAGCTCGCCCGCAGGCTGCGGCCCGCCCTGGTGGTGATGGACGTACGGATGCCGCGCACCAACGGCGTCGAGGCCACCCGGCAGATCACCGCGGACTCGTTTCCCGCCGAACGCGACACCCTCACCCGCGTCCTGGTCCTGACGACGTACAACGTCAGCGAGGCGGTCTACGAGGCCCTGCGGGCGGGAGCGTCCGGCTTCCTGCTCAAGGACGCGGCACCCGGCGAACTGGTGCGTGCCGTACGGGCGTTGGCCGACGGCGACGCCTGGCTCGACCCGGCCGTGACCGCGGACCTGCTGGCGGAGTTCGCCTCCCGGCCCGAGCGGCAGCTGCCCGCCCCCGAGGAGCTGGCCGCGCTCACCGAGCGCGAGCGCGAGGTGCTGTGCCTGATCGCCCACGGACTGTCGAACACGGAGATCGCCGCCCATCTGGTCATCGGCGAAGCGACGGTGAAGACCCACGTCGGGCGGATCCTGATGAAGCTCGCGCTGCGGGACCGGGCCCAGGCCGTCGCCACGGCCTATCAGTGCGGTCTCGTCCTGCCGGGCACGGCACCGCCCGCGCCGCCGGGGGCCTTCGCGGGGTGAGGGACCAGCCCCTCGCGTCCCGTCAGGGGCGGGTGGCGCACTCCACCGCCCGCTGGGCGTCGGCGACGGCACGCGAGGGGGCGCCCGGAGCGGCGACGTAGTGGTTGTAGTAGCTCGACCCCTCGGCCAGCGGGCCCAGGACGAACAGCCGGTGCTGCACCCGCCCGTCCCCGCCCACCGGCCGCCCCACCCGGGTGACGTCCGCGCCCAGGACGAGATCGCCCGCGAGTCGGCAGCGCAGCCGCCCCTTGTCGCGCAGGGAGCGGATCACGGGGTTGAGCGAGGAGAGGACGGCCGGGGCCGCCGTCCGCGCGGCGACCAGGTGGTCGGCGTGGACCACGGCGGGCACGGCGAGCTCCGTGGAGGTGATCTCCCAGGAGCGCGCCCCGGCGTGCCAGCCGACGCGGGCCGCGGGGCCCGGGCCCGGCCGGGCGACGCCCGCCGCCAGGAGGGCGAGGAGTTCGGCGTTCCGCTCCGGCTGCGGGCCGATGACGGTACGGCTGACAGCCGCGGCGAAGGAGCCGAAGAAGTACCGTGTCGACTCCGCGGTGAGGCCGGGCTCGTCCACCGTGCGGCGCAGCTCCTCGCGCAGGTCGCCGAGCGCTTCCAGGGAGTACTTCAACGGGCTGCCGTCGAGGCCGAGTTCGGCCTCCCGCAGATCGTCGCCGAGGTAGTGGGCGTACCAGGTGCGGTAGTGGTGGTAAGAGGCCAGGCGGTGGCGCGGGATCGTGCCGCGCACCAGCTCGCCGAGGAAGCCGTCCCCCAGGCCGCCGGGGTCCTTGCCCAGGGCGATGGCCCGTGCGGCGTACCGGTGGCGCATCTCGCGCTCGACCAGGGGCAGGACGTCCCGGCGGAAGTCCAGGGCGCGGCCGGTGCACAGGGACCGCAGCCGTTGCACGGCGCAGAACGTGAGGTGCGCGGCGTCGGTCGGGGGCCGGGCGGAGGGCTTGGGACGCGCCCGGGCGGGCAGCCCGCTGCGGCTGAGCAGCACCAGCGCGGGTTCGCGGCCGCTCGGCAGATAGCGCAGGCAGCCGACGCCGTCCCGGACGTAACGCCCGCCCCGGCCCACGGTGACCGCGGCCACCACGTCGGCGCAGGTGAGGCCCGCCCCCAGCAGGCCCACCGTGGCGCCGGGCGGGATGCCGTCCAGGCTGCCGGGCAGGGGGTAGGGGTCGGCGATCCAGTGCCCGGTCGTGGTGTCGGCGCCGCCGGGTGCGGGCATCGGCACGGCGCCCGTGTGTCCGACGGCGAGCACGACGTGTGCCACGCCAAGGACGCCGCCGTTGTTCAGGACCACCCGCTCCCCGCCGCGGTGCACGGCCGGTACGACGTCCACGGCCGTGGCCCGGTGGTGCAGGACGCGCAGCCCCGCGGGGGCGGCCGCCACGATGGTCTGCGCCGCCCACGCCAGGTACTCGCCGAGCATCGCGCGGGGCAGGTGGTGGTCGGGCCGCACGGGGGTCTCGTCGCCGGTGGGTTCACGGACCGTCAGGCCGCGCCCGCGGGCCCATGCGTACAGCGAGGGGCCCGCCACTCCCCCGCCGTCGACCATGTGCGGGTCGGTGAAGGCGGTCAGCCGGTCGGCGGGGGTGTGCAGTCGCAGGTAGTCGGGTTGGCCCCGGTGGTGGACGCCCACACCGAGCGGACCGGGTTCGATCACGTGCACGGTGCCGCGAAGCCCGTGCGTGCGGGCGCGGTGCACCAGCCGCTCCAGGACGTTGAGTCCGCGCGGTCCGCATCCGACGAGGGCGACGGACACGTCGTCGGTGCCGGTCGAGGCCGTGGCCTGGTGGTCGTACGCGAGCACGCTGTCGGGGACGGCATGGGACGCGGTCATGGGCAGGCTCCTGAGCGGTGTTGAGGGCGGGCCGCGGTGGGCGAAGGGCTGTTCAGGGACGTGGCGCGGGCATGCCGTCCGCGGTCAGGCCACGGGCTCCTCGGCCGCGCCGGGGGCCGCGGCGAGCAGCGCGTCGGTGATCCGGTCCGCGTGCCGGGAGATCACCTCAAGGGGACCGGTGTGGTAGAAGGTGCCCGCGGTGAGGTCGCCGAGCGCGTGGAGCCGGGCCTGTGCGGCCCCGTCGGCGGTGAGGACGCGGTGGGTCGCGGCGTCGACGCGGATGCCGCCGAAGGGGTGCGGCGTCGCGGCGCCCTGGTCGACGAGGTCGGACACCAGCGGCCGGGCCTCGGGGCCGGGGAGGCCGACGCTCTGCCGGGCCGCGCCGACCACGGCGTCGAACGTGTACCGCTGCCCGTGCGCGTCCAGGACGAAGCCGCCGCCGGGCCGCGCGCGGACGTCCTGGATCCCGGAGCGCACGGTGAGTTGGCCGTCGTCCATCATGTCGAGCAGGGCGACCGCGGTGAGCGGCGGCATGGGGTGGCATTCGCTCTGGAAGACGTGGTGCAGACCGCGCAGATAGCGGCGCTTCTCCGCGTCGGGCAGCAACTGCCAGAGGGGCTCGGCGAGTCGGTTCGCCGCGGTGGTGAGGATGCGCTGCCAGGGAGCGCCGGTCTCCGCCTCCCGGAACTGGTACATGAGGCGGGCGCGTGCGTCGTAACCAGGGCGGACGCGCTCCATGGCCTCCTGCCGGGTGACGCCCGCGCGGTCGAGTTCCGTCAGGAGCAGACCGCCCAGCGTCTCCAGGCTCGGTCCGCCCGCGCGCTCGCGCGCCCGGGCGAGGGCCTCCGGGGTGAGGCAGGCCAGGTCCCACCTGCCCCGGCTGACCCGCACGGCGGGCAGCAGGCCACGGCGGGAGGCCATGGCGATGTCCCCCTCGTGACCGGCGTCGCGCAGCGCGAGCACCGTGTCCACGGCCGTGAGGCCGGTGCCGATGACGAGGACGCGGGCGCGCGGGTGCAGCCGCGTGACCGTGTCGGTCAGCGGATAGGGGTCGCGGTGGTACTGCGGCGCGCCTTCGAGGCCGTACACCTGGGCGGGCTCGCCGCCGCCCACGCACAGCACGACGCGGTCGTACGCGGCCCGCTGACCGTCGGCCGTCTCGACGAGGACGTCCGTGGCGCTCGGCCTGACCCGCTGCACGGACTGCCGCTCCACGCGCACGCTTCCGCTGTGGCAGGCGTGGTCCAGGCAGTCGGCGAGGTACTCGCCGAAGACCCAGCGCGGCAGGAACGAGTCGGCGTCGGCGTGCGCGAAGCCCGTGCCCATTCCGGCCGGAGTCGTGTGCAGCCAGTCGAGGAAGTGCCCGGGCTCGTCGGCTCGGATCGACGTGACGCCGGTCCGGGTGTTGATGAACGCGCAGCCCAGGTCGGCCCGGTAGGCACGGCCCGGCCCCGGGCGCGGCCCCGATTCGTAGACCACGACGTCCAGGTGCTCCGGGTCGAGGACCCGTCCGAGCAGACCGTCGATGAGACTTACCGCTGCGGCTCCGCCGCCGATCAGCGCAATGCGCACGCCAAACACCCGCCCCGTTCCCGATGTGGCTGAAGAGGACCTCTCCGCGAAGAGCCCGTGAAGAGCCCGCGAAGAGTGCTGCCGCACTCGTTTCGCCGCGTCTGTCGACGTCGGGCGATCCGGTCGGCCGCTCACATACACAAGGACCCGGACGGAGCTCCTCCGGATACAGTCCGGCGGAATTCGGTCCGGATTCCTCGGCGTCGCCCCCGCCGGACGAACACCGGATCGTCTGTGCGACATCTGTTCACGAGTGGGGAACGCCCCTAGGCTGAGCGGCCTTCACGCTCTGGGGGTCTCGTGATCTGGGGGGTCTCGTGAACGGTCTCCGTGCGGTCGTGGTCTGTCTGCTCCTCGCGTGTGCCGCGGCGGTGTCCCCGGCCGCGGCCGGCGCGCCACCCGCGGCTGTGCGGCCCGGCTGGTCGGACGTGCCGGTGCCGACGGCGTCCCCGCCGGTGACCGCGGCCGACATCGCTGCCCGCGGACCGCGCGAGGCGTGGGCGACCGCGTACGAGCAGGCCTCCGACGGGCTGCGGCCGTTGCTGTACCGGTGGGACGGCACGGCGTGGAGCCGGGACAGCTCCTTCCCGGGCGCCGGTGAGCCCGGCTGGCTCCGCGAGATGCAGTTCGTCGGCGACGAGATGTGGGCCCTGCACAACCGCGCCGGGGAGGGCGAGATCGTACGCCGGTCGGCGGAGGGGAAGTGGAGCACCGTCCCACTGCCGCAGACCCTGTGGACCTACCAGGACTTCACCGCCGTACCGGGTGCCGCGTGGGTGGTCGGTGAGGACTCCACCGGCCTCAAGGTGCTGCACTACGACGGCTCCCGCTGGACCGAGCAGTCCACCCCGCAGGGCGTGCTGTACCTGATGGGCATCACCGCGCGCACCGCCGACGACGTCTGGGCCTGGGCCAGCACCACCACCGGGACCACCGTCCTGCGCTGGGACGGCACGGCGTGGCGGGACGCGAAGGTGCCGCTGCCGAAGAACGGCAACGTGCACACCATCCTGCTCGAACCCTCCGGCCGGGCCACGCTCGGCGGCGGCCAGTACACCGACGGCGTGTCCCGTACCTATCTGATGACCTGGAACGGGCAGGCCTGGCGCACCACCTATCCACCGCTGGGCGACACCTACACCGAGGGCATGGTGCGCGGCCCGGACGGCGCGCTGTGGCTGCCGTTGCGCAGCGACCGCGCGTTCCAGTCGAAGTACGCACGGGTGGACGGCGCCCGCACCACCTTCTCCTACGGTCCGGAGCGTACGAACGCGATCGCCGTCAAGCCGCGGGCGCTGGCGAGGGCCGGGTCCTCCCTGCTGTCCTTCGGGACCGTCGAGATCTACGGCTCGAAACCGAACCTGATGAGCGAACGGCGGGGAGGCTGACCATGGCGCGCACGGCACACATCGCACGCAGACTGCTCGTCGCGGCCCTCGCGGTGGCCATGACCCTCATCACCGCACTGTCCTCGGCCGCGGCGGAGACCTCGGCCTGGCACCACGTGCCGGTCCCTGCGCAGGTACGCCCGCAGGCCGGGCTCAACGAAGCCGTGGCGTTCGGGCCCGACCGGGCGTGGGCGGTGGGCGCGGACGCCGTCGGCCGCGAGGCGCCGGGCTTCCCCCTGGTGCTGCGCTGGAACGGAACCGCGTGGCAGCGCCAGAACCTGCCCGGCATCCGCTGGCAGGGCGAGCTGCTGTCCATCGCCGCGAACGGGCGGAAAGCGGGCTGGGCCGTCGGCCGCGACACGGCGGGCGGCTCCCGGCTGCTCCGCTTCCACGGCACCGCCTGGCGCGAGAGCGAGCCGCCGAGCGGCGTCGCCCTGACCAAGGTCGTCACCGGCGGCGGCGAGACCTGGCTGATCGGTTCGCGCGGCGGCGCACCGGCGTTGCTCCGCCGGGACGGGCGCGGCTGGCAGGACATACCGGTGCCGCCGGGATCCGTGTACGGGCTGCACGTCAAGGCCGCCGACGACGTCTGGGCCGCGGGCGCGAGCGACTCCGGGGCGGCCGTGTCCCACTGGAACGGGCAGGAGTGGCAGCAGACGATCGTGGACGGGTTCCCGCGGGCCGCCGTGGGCAGTGTGCTCGCGGTCTCACCGACGGAGGTGTGGGCGGGCGGTACGGGCGGCTTCATCGGCGGCCCGCCCGGCAAGCCCATTCCGCCCCTGCTGGTCCGCTTCGACGGACAGGCCTGGCACCGGGTCGCCATGCCCACCAACTTCGGCTCGGTCACCTCGCTGACGCCCGCCGCGTCCGGCTCGCTGGGCTGGGTCGCGGTGACCCGCTCGCAGAAGTTCGTCCCGGGCGGCGTTCCGCCGATCGTCTCCGGTCCTGACTTCCTCGCCTGGAACGGACAGTCCTTCACCGCGTACGACGAACCGGCGGTGGCCGGGGAGAGCGACTCCTCCTTGCTGCGCCTCGCGCCGGTGCCGGGCACGGAGCAGGTGTGGTCGGTCGGCCGCGCCGGCGGGCCCGAGGGCACCTTCGCTCCGCGCGTCCTGCGGTTCGGCTGAGGCGACGGGCCCCGCAGCACCACCGCACGCACAGCGCAGCGGGCCGCCGAGGGGAAGTGGCGGCCCGCTGGGAGGGGGTGGTGCGGGGAACGTCAGCCGTTGCCCGCGCCGTTGCCGGACAGGGCCGAGATGTCGTCCAGGATGTGCGACAGGGGCTCGTCGCCCTTGGCCTGGGTCGCGTTCTCGGCGCACTGCTGGTTCTGCGGCGCGGAGAGGACCGGGATGTCCTGGACCGCGACCGGGACGAAGATGCCCACGATCGCCCCGGCGTTCACCTTGACGGGCAGGCCGATGCAGGGCTTGTTGAGGGTGCCCTGGGCGATGGAGCCCTGCAGGCTCATGTCGCCGTGCGTGGCGGAGTTGCCGAACGCCTCCGACGCGCCGTTGCCGCTCTTCGAGGTGGTGCCGTGGTCGTCACCGATGGCGTTCGCGGCGGGCGCCACCGCACCGGCCATGCCTACGGTGACCGCGGTGGCCGCCATAACCTTCTTCAGCACAAGGGTTTCCCTTCTCATAAGCCGTGGCTCAGCCCCTGTCCAGGAGCACCCTGGGTAACTGCCGCGATGGGCAGGGGTTGCTCGACTTCGCCCGGACGGCCCACCGGCGCGACCCGCGTCTCCCCAGGTGCTACGCCGAGCGTCGGTACCGCAAGCGCCTCTGCCCCCGTCCGGCCTCAGCTCCAGCCGAAGCGGCGGTCCACCACCGCCGAGAACTCCTCCAGGGTCAGCACCGAGTCCCCGTTCTGATCTGCGGCGTCGAACAGCGCCGAGGAGTCGTCGACGTCTCCGAGCCCCCAGAAGGGCAGGTCCCCGGAGGCGGCCAGGGACGGGCCCTTGGTCCGCAAGGCGATGATCACTTCCTCGCGGGTCAGGGTCCCGTTGTGATCGAGGTCCAGTGCCTCGAACAGCTTCCGGGCCTTCTCACTCATCACGTCGCCCTCATCTCCCTCGCCGGCGGGCGAGCCCGGCCCGCCGTCCTCGTGTACGACAACGTACGCCGCCCGGTGCCGGTTCCTGCGCCCCCCTGCGCGCGGGGCCGTCAGGCGGTGCGGCCGGCCCGGGCGAAGTGCTCGGCCACCGCGTGGAAGGACTCCTTGGGCTCCCAGTGCCACCGCGCGGTCGGGGCGTCCTCGGTCTTCCAGATGGCCTTGGTGAGGCTGTAGCTGGCCATGTCCAGGTCGTAGCGCCGCTCGCGGCGGTGGGGCGACTGCGGGGACACGAACTCGTACACCATCGCCGCGTGCAGGTTCATCCGCTCGAACACGCCGAGGATCTGGCTCAGATACCGGGCCTGGGTGCGTTCGCTGCGCCGGAGGTCGCCGCGCACCTCCGGCTTGGGCTTGCTGTAGTCGATGGTGTTCCAGCCCATGCCGCCCGCTTCGGGGGCGCCCCGGAACGTGCACGTGCCGCACTCGGTGATAGCCACGGGCTTGCCCCACTTCCGGTAGGGGTCAAGCTCCTTGAAGTAGCCGCGCGGATCGGCGAAGTAGGAGTAGTAGTTGACGCTGACGATGTCGAACAGGCTCCAGTCGACGACGTCTTCGTGCGCGGCCCCGTACGTGACAGGACCGTGGAAGACGCGTCGCGCGGTCCGTGCCGCCGACGGGATGAGCCGGTCCAGCTTGCGCTGCGCCTTCTCGGGGTCCCAGTTGCCCTTGAGCATGTTCTCGACCCGCTCCAGGGCGTCGTCCCCCGGCACGATTCCGGGGACGAACAGGACGAACTCGCAGCCCACGCTGAGGTATACGCGCGCGCCCTGGCGCCGCAGCCGTTCGGCCTGTCTGCCGGTCTCGGCGAGATGGTCGAGGATCTGCCGTTCGGGAACGTCGGCCAGGCGCGGCTGGAGCCAGACGTGCAGCCCCTGTTCGGCCGCCTCGGCGGCCGTGGCGGCCATGCGCTCGACCCCGGTGCCGTAGACCACGACCGAGTTCGCGTGCAGCGCGCGCTTGATGCTGCGCAGGTCGGAGCGCATCCGCGTGCGGTTCCAGCCGATGCCGGGCGCATCGCCGTCCGCGCACTCGTACATGACGCCCCGGTACGTCAGTCCGCGCCGGGCGGTGGCCCGCTCGGGGCCCGGCTGCGGCGCGGCGGCCGCCGGCGTCCCGGAAAGGACGGGTCCGGCGAGCGCGGCGGCACCCGCTGCCGCTGCCGCGCCGGTGAGGAATCGCCCTCTGGTCATGCCCTCGTTGCGCATCACGTGCTCCTCTTGCTGGCGTTGCTGGCGTTGGTCGCGTTGCCGGCGTTGGTCGCGGTCGGATCGCCGGTCGCGGTCGGATCACCCCGAGCATCGGCCGTCGGGGGCGTGCCGCTCATCGGGCATCGGTCCTGTCCGGTGTAACCAAAGTCGGCATCGCCGGGACCTGGTGACCGCCGCAAGCCGCCGCCGACCGCTACTTCCGCGCCCGGCCGCGCCCGGCCGCGCCCGGCGGACCGTCAGATGTTCATGCCCGATACACGTACGTGCCCACCGCGCGTGGCGGGGAAGGCACCGGCCCCCGTGAGGTTCACCGACAACACACTCCGCACGCCACTCCCCCCTCCTCCCGCCCCTCGTCTCACGGAGCCACGCATGGACCGCAGATCCCTCCTCGCCGCGAGCGGCGGCGCCCTGGCGACCACCGCCGTCGCCCCGCACGCCTACGCCGCCCCCGCCGCGCACACCGAGCGCCGGCGCGGCCGGGACGTCGTACGGTTCAACGTCATCAGCGACATCCAGGGCGACCTGCGCGACTTCGGCCGGGCCCTGGACGACATGGCGGCCGTCAACCCGCGCAGCGCGGGCCTCGCCGTCGCGGGCGACATCACGCCGCGCGGCTACGACTTCGAGTACGCGCAGGTCAGCGCCGAACTCCGGCGGCACTCCCACCCGCGCGGCGTGGCCTGGGCGATCGGCAACCACGAGTTCTACGTGCCGAAGTGGCGCGACCCCGACACGCTGTCCCAGGACACCTGGCCCAACGGCACCACCGAGGACTCGCTCTTCCGCAGCTTCTACCGGTTCGCCGGGCGCGGCGCCGTGCACGCGGAGACCTCCTTCGGCGGCATCCCGGTGCTCGCCCTCGGCACCGAGCGGTACGCGCACTTCCACGACCCGAAGCTCTGGGACGAAGTGTGGCTGAGCGACGCGCAGTTCGCGTGGCTGGAGGACCGGCTCTGGCACTGGTCGCGCCGCCGCAAGCCGGTCATGGTCATCACGCACCATCCGCTGCCCAACACGGTCTCGGGCACCCGCAACAAGCTCTACGCGAGTGACTACCTCCAGGCCGACCGCCTCCTCGGCCTGCTCGGCCGCCACCCCGACGTGTTCCTCTTCTCCGGTCACACCCACTGGGACCTCGACCTATCCGACTGGGTGGTGCGCCGCGTCGTGCCCGGCACCGCCAACCTCAACGGGTTCACGGTGGTCAACACCGGAGCCATCCAGACCGGATACCGCGACGACGGCAAGGGCGGCGAGGTCGCCGTCGAGGGCTCCTTCAACCAGGGCCTCCAGGTCGAGGTCCACCGCGACTCCGTCGTCATCAAGGCACGCGACTTCGCCCGCAGGACCTGGCTGAAGCAGATCACGGTGCCACTGAGCCGCTGAGGGCGACGTATGGCGGCATGCGTCGGCATGCGGTAGGCGATATGTCACCGTTTGCACCATTCAGGGCAGGGTGATCCACTGACTCTGACACCGGTTTCGGCCGTCGGGCCCGGGGCCCGGCGGCCGAGGGCCCCGTGTGCTCACGGGCACGCACCATCCGGCCGGTGAGGAGGCGCTGTCCCATGGCGGAGTTCGACCGCGGGCCCACGGCCCAGTTCGCCGAGTTGCTGGCCCAGGTGCCCGAGCCGCCCGTCAAGGAGGCGTTCTGGTTCGACTGGGGGCCGATCTTCTACCGCGGGCGGCTCGACGGCTCCGCGCGCGTGCTGATCGTGGCTTCGGACCCCGGGCCCACCGAGCGGATCGCCGGGCGCAGCCTGGTCGGGAACGCCGGCCAGCGGGTGCAGGGGTTCCTCACGAAGCTCGGTCTGACCCGTTCCTACGTGTGCCTCAACGCGTGGGCGTACGCGGTCCAGCCGAGCCGGGCCTTCGCGATGAAGGAGCGGCTCGCCGACCCGCCGCAGACGCAGTGGCGCAACGCCGTCTTCGACCGGGCGACGGACCCGACCCTGGAGGCCGTCGTCGCCATGGGCTTCATGGCCCAGGAGGCGGTGCGGCTGTGGACATCACGCCCCCAGGTGCCGCTCGTCGAGGTGCCCCATCCGACCAGCCACGACCCGGTGGTCCTGCTCGACGCCTGGCGCGCGGCCGTCACACAGCTGCGGTCGATCGTGACGCCGGACCCGGACGGCGACACCACCGGGCCGAACTACGGCACCGAGTTCCTGGAGTCCGACTACAGCGCGATCCCCCATCGTGACCTGCCCTTCGGCGCCCCCGGCTTCCTCGGCGACGACGCCTGGGTGCGTGCCGGGGGCGGGTCGAACTCCGTCAGCCGCCCCTCGCCGGACGACAAGCACACGCTGCTCTGGAAGGCGCCGGGCTGATGGCGCTCGTGCTGCGCGGCACGGTGGTCACCTGCGACAGCGACCACCGGATCCTCGACCCGGGCGCCGTGTACGTCGGCGACGACGGCCGCCTGGCCGCGGTGCGCCCGGCCGGGCAGGCACCGCCCGCGGGCTTCTCCGGCGCGCCGGTCATCGACACGGGCGGGCTGATCCTGCCGGGCCTGATCGACCTGCACAACCACCTCCTCTACAACACGCTGCCGCTGTGGGAGGCCGTCGGCGTTCCCTATCTGCACCACGACCGCTGGGTCGGCGAGAAGCACCCGCCCGACTACTCGACGTCGGTCACCTGGCCCGCCAAGGTCCTCGGCCAGGCGGCGCCCGAGGCGCTGATCAAGTACGTCGAGGTGAAGGCGCTGGTCGGCGGGGTCACGGCCATCCAGGGCGCACCCCTTTCGACGCGCCCCGTCGACGGCTGGCTGCTGCGGACGATCGACAACGAGAAGCTGCCCGCGGGCGCCGACATGGTGATGACCGCCGCGCTCCAGCTCGACGCCGAGGAGCTGCGCGAGGAGCGGGCACCGAAGCTCGACGGCACGCGGCTGCTGATCTACCACGTCGCCGAGGGCAAGCCGGGATCGATCGTGCACCGCGAGTTCGACGACCTCGAACCGTGTCTGAAGCCGGGCCTGATCGGCGTGCACGCCACCGCCCTGACGGCGGCCGACTTCAAGAAGTGGCAGAGCGCGGTGACCGCGGTCAACGCCGCGGAGAAGGCCACCGTCGTGTGGTCGCCGTTCTCCAACTACTGGCTGTACCACGCCACGACGGACGTGGTGGAGGCCGACAAGAAGGGGCTGCGCATCGCGCTCGGCTCCGACTGGTCGCCCTCGGGCACCAAGAACGTGCTCGGCGAACTCAAGGTCGCCGACGCCGTCAACCGCCACGAGCTCGGCGGCCGCTTCACCGACCGCGAGCTGTGCGACATGGTGACCGCGAACCCCGGCGACGCCCTCGCGACCGCCTGGGGGCCGCAGGTGGGCCGCCTGGAGCGCGGCAGCGCCGCGGATCTGCTCGTCCTCGAACGCCACGACCCGGCGCGGGACCCGTACCGCAACCTGATCGACGCGACCGAGCGCCATGTGCGCCTGGTGCTGGTGCGCGGCCGCCCCTTCTACGGCACGCGGGCGCTGATGACCGCCGCCGGGGCGACGGACACCAGCGCGCTCACGGTGGCCGGGCTCTCCCGGCGGGTGGCGGTGCGCGATCCCGGCCGGGCCGACGCCACGCTCGACTGGCCCGGGGTCAAGCGGGCCCTGGAGAAGGTCCGCGACGACCCGGTGGCCGCCTGGCGCGCCGCGCAGGACGCGCTCGCGGACTGGGGCGGTCCGCTCGACGACCCCGACGCACCGCTCGCCCTGTTCGGCGACATGCCGGAGGGCGACACGGGCGCCTTCGCCGCCGCGGGCGAGGTCCCGCTCGACCTGGTCATCCCGCGCCTCGACCCGCTGGCCCCCGACGCCGCCTACTTCGCCGCGGTCGCGCGCAGCGGTGTGCCGCAACTCCAGCACCTCGCGGGCTACTACCCATGAGGCGGACGATCGCGGAACCGGACCGGACCCTGCCGGACTCGGTCGGCCTCGAGGAGTTCATGCGGCGGGTGGAAGCCGACCCGCTGCCGCTCGCGGACCGCTACCGGCTGGTGGCCGCCGCCCGTGTGCTGCTCGAAGAGCTGTACGTGCACCTTCCGCTCAAGCGGGCGATGCACGCCACGGACCCGGTGCAGCGGCTCCGCCTCCTGGAGCGCCGCCTCGCACCCCTCAGCGAGCTGCAGTTCCACGCCGAACTCACGGACGTCTTCCGGGGGTTGCGCGATCTGCACACCGGCTACCAGCTGCCGGACCCCTACCGGGGCCATGTGGCCACGCTCGGCTTCCTCGTCGAGCGCTACGCCGACCCCGACGGCACGCCCCACCACGTCGTCTCCAAGATCGACCCGTCGCTCGTGCACGCGGGGTTCGACGTCGGCGCCGAGCTCGAGGCCTGGAACGGGGTGCCGATCGAGCGCGCCATCGAGCGCAACGCGGCCGCGCAGGCGGGCTCCAACCTCGACGCACGCCTGGCCCGCGGCCTGGAGTCGCTGACGCTGCGCCCGCTGCGGACCGGTCCCCCGCCCGACGAGCACCGCGTGCTCCTGGCCTACCGCACCGCCGGGGGCCGCCGCCGCGAGACGCGCGTGCCGTGGCGGGTGCGCGCCGTCGAGCGGCACGCGGGGCGCGCCCAGGACCCCGTGCCGACGCTCGCCACGAGCCTCGGCATCGACGTCGGCAGCGAGGCCGCGCGCCAGGTCAAGCGCGCGCTGTTCGCACCGCCGCAGGCGCGGCGCTCGGCCGCGCGGGCCCTGCGCAGCGTCCTGCACTACCGGACGGTGCGCGTCCGCGGCCGCTCGTACGGGTATCTGCGGATCTACTCGTTCAACGTCTCGGGGGCGCGGCCGTTCGCCGAGCAGGTGGCTCGGATCGCGGCAGGCGCCCCGGCGGGCGGCCTGATCGTGGACATCCGCGGCAACCCGGGAGGCCATGTCCCGGCCGCGGAGTCCGCCTTGCAGGTGCTGAGCCCGCACCCCGTGACCCCGGTGAGCTTCTCGCTCTCCACGACGCGGGCCGCGCTCGCCCTCGCCCGGGCCAACCCGGGGTTCCGCGTCTGGACGCATTCGATCCGTGCCGCCGTGGAGACGGGCGAGGTGTACTCGCAGGCCTTCCCGCTCACCGACCCCGAAGCGGTCACCGCCGGGCTCGCGCGCCACACCGGCCCCAAGGTCCTGGTCACCGACGCGCTGTCGTACTCGGCGGCCGACATCTTCGCCGCCGGGTTCCAGGACAACGGCCTCGGTCCCGTCCTCGGCACCGCCCGGCGCACCGGCGCCGGCGGCGCCAACGTGTGGACGCACGAGTTGCTGCGCGTGTGGCTGCCCGAGATCCTCGGCGAGCTGCCGCGTGGCGCCGGGTTCCGGGTCGCGCTGCGGCGGGCCACGCGAGCCCGCGGCAACGTCGACGTACCGCTCGAGGACCTCGGGGTCGAGGCGGACGAACTGCACCGGCTCACCGAGCGGGACGTCACCGGGCACAACCAGGACCTCCTGGCGGCGGCCGCCGCGCTGCTCGCCTGACGTCCTACTGCGGCAGCGGACGGTCGTCGACCACGTGCTTCATGACGAGCGTCGAAGTCAGGCGCTGGACACCCGGCAGGGTGGCGAGCCGCTGGTCGTAGAGCTGCTGGTAGGCGGCCAGATCGGCGGTGGCGACGCGCAGCAGGTAGTCGGGTTCGCCGAACAGGCGCTGGGCCTGGATCACGTGCGGGACGTCGGCCACGCCCTCCTCGAACGCGGTGACCGTGTCGCTGTCCTCCCAGCGCAGGGTGACGAACACCAGCGCTTCGAAGTTCAGGCCGAGGGCGGGCGGGTCGACCACGGCCCGATAGCCGCGGATCGCCCCGGACTTCTCCAGGTCACGCACGCGCCGGTGGCAGGGCGAGACGCTCAGCTTCACGCGGGCGGCCAGCTCCGTCACCGTCAGACGGCCGTCCTGCTGCAGCTCAGTAAGAATCTTCCGGTCAAGGGCGTCCATGCGGAAGATTATCCCCCGCCATGCCGAGTACCGGGGGAATTACGGAAACACCTTTGGCCGAAATGATCCTAGCCTTCCCTCTCGGAACGACGAAGGGAAGAGGAAACGATTCTGCATGGACACGGGCACGGTGGCGGCCTTCCTCGCGGTGGACCTGCTGTTGGTGTGCACACCCGGCGCGGACTGGGCGTACGCGATTTCCGCGGGGCTGCGGGAGCGGTCGGTGGTCCCCGCGGTGGCCGGTCTGGTGGCCGGGTACGCCGGATACACCTTGCTCGCGGTGGCGGGCCTGGTCGTGATCGTCGCGAGCTCCGGCGCACTGCTGACGGCCCTGACCGTCCTCGGCGCCTGCTACCTCATATGGCTCGGCTGGGGCGTCCTGGCACGACCGGCGGGTCCGCAGGCGGCCACCGAGGCCCTGGCGGACTCCCGCTGGCAGATCGCGTGGAAGGGGGTCGGCACGAGTGGTCTCAACCCCAAGGCGCTACTGCTGTACTTCTCACTGTTCCCGCAGTTCATCCACCCGGGCGCGGGCTGGCCCGTCGCGGTCCAGAGCGGGCTGCTCGGCACACTGCACATGGCCAGTTGCGCGGTGGTCTACCTCGGCGTCGGCGTCCTCGCCGGTGCCGTCCTGAAGGCACGGCCCGCGGCGGCCCGGGTGGTGACCCGGACCAGCGGGGCGATGATGATCGGCATCGGCGCGCTCCTCCTCGTGGAACGCCTCGCCGCGTGACGCGGCCGGGGGTACCCGGAAGGCGCTCCGGAATGCGGGGGCCCGAAGGGCGCTCCGGAATGCGGGGGTGCCCGGACGGCCCTCCGGACTGCCCCGTACAGCCGTCGCCGACCTCGATCAGGATGCCGCAGCAACGGGCCACGGAGACACGATCCGTGAGGCGACCGCCCGCATCACCCGCAGCCGCCTCGGGTGCCTCACACCGCCGAGGCTTTCGCACCCGCCTCGGACCAGACCACTACCAGAAACAGACCTAACGTCCTGTGAGTACACTGTAGCCTGGCGCTGAACTGCACGGAGGTGAGGCTATATGGGAACGAAGCGATACCAGCAGATGTGTGCTGTCGCGGCAGCGCTCGACATCGTCGGGGAGCGCTGGACCCTGCTCATCATTCGTGACTTGGTCACCGGGCCGAAGCGGTACAACCAGCTCCTCGGAGAGACCCTGGTCGGCATCGGACCGAACCTCCTCGCCTCGCGCCTGCAAATGCTGACCGATGAGGGATTGGTCGAAAGGGAGCCCGTTCCTGGCGACGGCCGTGGAGTCGAGTACCGGCTGACCGAAAGCGGTAAGGCACTCAAGCCAGTCATCCTCGGCTTGGCTTCATGGGGCCTGTCGCACATCACCTCGTATCAGCCCGCTGATCTGGTGCGTGCCGAGTGGGGCGTGCTGGCGGTGGAGGCGATGGTTGCGGCCGGGCCCGCACCAGAGGCTGATGAAGCCTATGAGTTCCACATCGGGGACCAGGCCTTCTTCGTGTTGTGCGAGAACGGCACCGCCACCGTCGTTGAAGGGTCCGCCCCGTCGGAGTCGGCGCTGGTCGTCGCCTCCGATCCTGAAACGTTCATCCGGGTCGGGACCGAACAGATCAGCCCGCTCGACGCGGTGCTGTCCGGGAAGATGTCGATCAGCGGCGACTCGATGGCGCTGTCGCGCTGTCTGAGACTTCTGGGCCTCAGTCTCAACACGGACGAGGACAAGCCGCCGACGGACAAGGGCCTGGTTGAGGCGGCGCCCTAGCCTCATGCCTTCGCGGTTATGAGAGCGGCGGCGTCGGCGCCTCTCCGGGGATCAGCTGTTCGGCAAGGTCCAGTAGGTGCGCCTCGGATCCGTGCGTCCCGACGAGCTGCGCTCCGCACGGCAGGCCTCCCGGCCCAACGTAGGGAACGTTGACGGCCGGATGTCCGCTCGCGTTGAACATCGCGGTGTACTGCATCATCCCGAAGGTGCGACGCATCGCAGTGGCGGGATCGCTCATCCACCCGAGCCGCGGTGCCTGAATGGGCACCGTGGGACTCAACAGGATGTCGAACTGGTCCCACCATGCCGTGAGATCCGTGACAAGCCGGCGCAGCCACTTCGTCGTATCGCTGACGGCTTCGGGCGTCGCCAGGGCTGCCATGGCCAGCATCTGGGCGGTTCCGGGCTCCATATCGGTTTCGGTCAGCGGTCGGCCGAGATCGTTCGCCGCGTCAGACACCTCCTTCGCCAGCCAACCGGCAAGCATAGGAGTGGTCTTCATCGTGAACTGATCGAACTGCTCAAGAGCTCCGGGGTGAGCCGGGAGCACATCATGCCCCAGGTCGCTGAGCTTGTCCGCCACCCGCTCGACAGCCTCGACGGTGCCGCCGCCGAGTTCGACCGCGGAACTCACAGCGGATGCGAGTACACCGACTCGGACTCGCCGAGTCGGACCGGTCGTACCGAAACGGCTGGCGTCAGACGTCTCGTCGCGGCCCAACACCGAGAGCATTCGGCGCAGGTCACAGACCTTGCTAGCCAGGAACCCGTGCTGGTTCCAAGCCGCGAACGTCGGCGTCGTCGCAGGCCGGACGAGACCGGGCTTCAATGCGAAGACTCCACAATGCGCCGCCGGAATGCGTAGAGACCCACCCAAGTCCGTCCCATGGGCCACCCGCACCGCCCTTGCCGCCACCGCGCACGCTGAGCCGCCGGATGACCCTCCGGCGCTGCGGTCGTGATCCCACGGATTGCGTACCGGACCGTAGGCAAGCGGCTCGGTAGTCACCGCCAGCCCGAATTCGGCGGACTTGGTCCGCCCGACGATGTCGAACCCGAACTCCCGCAGACGCCGTCCCAGAGCGTCGTCATGGCGCGAGACGGCGCCGTGCTCGTGCAAAGCGTGGTTCCCGCGCCACAACGGCGCACCGGCCAGCTTGAGGTCAAGGTCCTTGACCAGCAGCGGCTCGCCTGCGAAAGGCGCTGCCGACCGGGGTCGCACGGGCGGCAGCGTCGTCGCCATGAACCCCAGAGCCGCGTCAAGACGGGTGACGTGTCGGCGGACATCCGCAGCTGAAGCAATCTGCGCCCGCTCGGCAGTAGACGTGCCTGCGCTCGGGTCGGTCGGCTGGTCACTCACTCCTAGCTCCCTCCTGCGTGGGACAGGCCGCTGCGACCCATGTCTTGCAGGCGAACCGCCAGCATGCCACTATATCGAAGATATAGTGACCTACCAAGCCTCGTGCCCGCGGATGGAGCGATCTGCCTATGCAGAAGCACACCGACCTCACGATGCGGGAGAGCACGGCATCATCGGAGTCAACCTCTGACCGCCCAACCGATCATCGAGGGGAAGCCCCAACCGATGACATCGATTGGGCGGAGGTGCGGGCGAACTTCAATCTCCAACCGGGCTGGGCCGACTTCACCTCGTTCATGTTGTCCTCGCATCCAAAACCGGTTCGCGAGGCGATCGCAGACCTGGCCCGTCGCATCGACGCACGACCGGAGTGGGCCGAACTCGCCGCACTGGAACCAGGCGAAGCGAACATGATCTTCCAGGTGAAGTCCGCGGTCGCCGGTTACGTGGGGGCCAAGCCGGACGAATTCGCGCTCGTTCAGAGCACGACGGCCGGATTGGGCGTGCTGTACGCCGGCCTGCAACTCCACCCGGGCGATGAGATCCTGCTCTCCGAGCACGACCACTACTCTCATCACGAGGCAGCCCGGCGCAAGGCCGAAAAGTGCGGTGCCGCCGTGCGATTCGTGTCGCTGTACGAGGACGGTGCGGCGGTGACAGCGGACGAACTGGTCGATCGCGTGACCGGCGCGCTCACCGCTCGCACCCGCGTCATCGGATTGAGCTGGGTGTACTCCGGCAGCGGCGTGCGGATGCCCCTACGCAAGGCGGCAGCTGCGATCCGCTCCTGGTACGGGGCGCGCCCGAACCCGTTGATCGTGGTCGACGGCGTGCACGGCTGCGGGGTCCTCGATGAGCCGCTCGACGGGTTGGGCGTGGACTTCTTCGCGTCGGGAATCCACAAATGGCTGCATGGCCCCCGGGGCACAGGCTTCATCTGGGGTGAAAATGCCAGCTGGCGGTATGTCGAACCGACGATTCCCACCTTCGAACTCGACGCGGACGTGTTCGGGACCTGGGTCAGCCGAGGACACCTGCCGCCGACACGAGCCTCGTTCGTCTCCCCCGGCGGCTTTGTCGCCTACGAGTACCTGTACGCCGTTCCCGCGGCGATCGACTTCCTGACAAGCATCGGGAAGACCGAGATCTGCCGACGCGTACTCAGCCTGAACACGCGGCTCCGGGAAGGGCTCGCCGCTCTCCCCCGAGTTCGCCTGATCACCCCCCTGCCGGAGCAGATGAGTGCAGGCATCGTGTGCTTCGAGGTCCACGGGCTCGACCCCCGTGAAGTCGTGGCCGGGCTGGCGACACGGCACATCCGATCGGCCACCACTCCGTACCCGAGGTCATACGCCCGGCTCGCCGCCACCATCGAGAACTCCGAAGCCGACGTCGACAACGCGGTCAACGCGGTCTCAAGGCTGTGACTGCTCAGGCCTGTTGACCGCGCGCCACTGCGTGCGGTGAGTGGGGGGTGGCCAAGGGGTGCCGGTGAAGACCGCGACATCACGTCACAAGATCTCCGGCCGTGGTACTTGCCGGGGCACAGAGGCACAGACCGCCACGATCGAGGGACCTCGGCCATGACTGACCGGACAGAAGTGGACAAGGTGCTGGCCGAGGCGGCCCACCACGCCAACTCTTCAGTACTGGCCGCCTCGGACCTGGCCGGCGTGGGAGACCCCTACTTCCCGGTCGACGGATCTGACTTGTTCACCATCACCCACCACACACTCGAGGTCGATTTCGACCTCACCAGTGGCATGCTGCGCGGAGTAGCACGCCTGGACATTGCCGTCAGTGCCGACGTACCGGCGATCGCGCTCGACTTCGGACTACCGACCCAGGCGGTGGCCATCGACGGCTCCACGCTGGCCCCCAGGGTGGTCCCCGGGAAGCTCGTCCTCGAACCCGACACTGGTCTCAGTGCCGGAAGTCACCAGATCGACATCACTTACGCGGGCTTGCCCGGAGAGGTGGAAATCCGAGGCGAGCGGTCCTGGCTGAACACACCCTTGGGCGCGCTCGCCGCGAGGGAACCACACGCGGCAGCGTTCTGGTTCCCTACCAATGACCACCCGTCACGCAAGGCGACCTACGACCTCACGATCACCGTGCCACGCGGGTTCGTCGCCGTTGCTCCAGGCCGTCTCGTCGAGCACTCACACACCTCACGCGTGCATCGCTTCCGGTGGGTGACAGCCGAACCCGTAGCCTCTTACCTCTACTCGCTGGTGGTCGACAGGATGCGGATCGAGCTCGACACCCTCGACGATCACGGCGTGCAATGGGTGTCCGCCTACGGCGACGGGGTCAACGACTCCGCACCGTCGGCCCGGGCCTCCATCGAAACCACGCCGACAGTGTGCGCATGGCTCGTGACCCTCCTCGGCCCCTACCCGTTCGACGCCATCGGCGGAGTGGTGACACGGATGGCCGGCCCCCATGCGCTGGAGACCCAGACCCATCCGATCTACGGCGACCACTTCTTCCGCCGGAGCCTCGACTCGTACGTCGTGGCGCACGAGATGGCTCATCACTGGTTCGGCAATTCAGTGAGCCTCTCGACCTGGAATGACATCTGGATCAGCGAGGGCATGGCCACCTATCTGTCATGGATGTGGTCGGAGCACAACGGCGAGGGCACCACAGACGAGCTGTTCAGCAGCTTCTATCACCTTCGGGCCGCCAACCCTGACTACTGGCGGATCCCACCCGGCGACCCATCACCAGCCCACCTCCTGTCGACCCAGGTCTATGAACGCGGAGCGATGGCAACCCATGTTCTTCGCCGGTCGATCGGCGACGACGCGTTCATCAGTTGTCTGCGCACGTGGTGTGCCGACCACCGCCACCACCACGGATCGCTGTCGCAGTTCCTCGCTACGGCCGCCGCAGTCAGCAAGGCCGACACTGTCGCGATCATGCAGCCCTGGCTGTTCGCGCGCCGGCGCCCCGACCCACCCCCGGGAGTACTCACCCCCGCCGACCTCGAACCGCCTTCGCTTCGCTTCATCCGCCGCACCGGAGACCCTCAGTCACCAAGGCCGGCGGGCCCTTCCCGGTGAGAGCAGGGCTCATGACGGTGAGGTAGGCGCGACTCGTTCGGAAGATGCCATGAGCCCGCCGCAATTCACCCGCACGTCACCGTCCAAGGCCGACCGGAAGGTGGAGGCCAGCTGTTTCCGATCTTGACAATCCACCACGATGACAGATAGCTTAACAATTATGTATTGAATGCCTGCGACTGTGTGCCGAGCCAACTAGATCCGAGAGGAGCTCGTCATGCCGGCCATCGAGCCGAAATTCGCGGACTTCGCGATCCATTACAGGCAGTACGCTGCCGCGGATCATCTCGACGAGGTGCGTGCCCGGGACTTCTCACAACTGGATCGTCTCGACCAGGTGTACCTGGACTACACCGGCAGTGCGCTTCCTGGCCGGTACCAGTTGGACAGATACCGCGACTTCGTCTGCGACGGCATCTGGGGCAATCCGCACTCGATGAACCTGCCCTCGCAGCGCTCGACGGAAGCGATCACAGCGGCACGGCAGAATGTGCTCGACTTCTTGAACGGGTCACCCGACGAATACACCGTCGTGTTCTGCGCGAACGCTTCGGCCGCGATTCGGTTAGTAGCCGAATCGTTCCCCTTCGCCGCGTCATCCCGGCTCGGTCTTCTCCAGGACAACCACAACTCCGTACTCGGCATTCGCGAGTACGCCGAGCGGATGGGCGCTGAGACGACGACCGTACGGCTCGGCTCGGACTTGAGAGCCGATGTTGACGAGACGACCCGAATGCTTGCGAGCGGTATAGACGGCCCATCGCTCTTCGCCTACCCGGCCCAGAGCAACTTCTCCGGGATCCGCCATGCGCTCGACTGGATAGACGTGGCTCACGCCCACGGCTGGAAGGTACTGCTCGACGCCGCGGCCCTAGTACTGTCGCAGGACCTCGACTTGGCCAAGCATAAGCCCGACTTCGTGCCGATATCGTTCTACAAGATCTTCGGCTGGCCAACCGGAATCGGCTGCCTCGTCGCGAGGAAAGAGGCGCTGGCCGATTTGCGGCGCCCTTGGTTCTCGGGCGGCACCGTGATCGCGTCCAGCGCGATGGGAGGCTGGCACGCGCTCGCGCCAGGAGCGGAGGGGTTCGAAGACGGGACGCCGAACTTCCTCGGCGCCGTCGGTGTCGGCATCGGCATCGACTATGTCACGAACGTCCTCAAACGGGCTCCGGCGCGGGCACGCATGACGAGTCTGCTGCAGTACACGCTGAATCGAATCACCGAACTGAAGCACGACAACGGCATGCCGATGTGCGTGGTCTACGGCCCCAGCGACATGGTCGAAAGGGGACCCACCATCGCGTTCAACATCCTGGACAGCAACGGTCACGTCGTCGACGAACGCCTCGTCGAGAGTCGATCGGTCGAGATGAAGATAGCGTTGAGGACCGGCTGCTTCTGCAATCCCGGCGTCGGAGAGGCCGCGTTCGGCCTCGATACAGCCGACCTGCTGCGAGCCGGTCGGCTCAGCAACGGCCCCTACTCGGTCGATCACTACCGGCACGAGGTCGGCATTCAGACCGGCGGTGCGCTGAGAATCTCGCTCGGGCCGGTCTCCAACTTCCATGACCTATCCCGTTTTGACTCCTTCATGCTGAGTTGGCAGAACTTCATCCAGACCACCGGGAGTCTCGCCGGTCTGCCTCCTCGTGAGCGTTGCTGAGACTGAAGGCGGGGTCACATTGCAGAGAGCCGTGGTGATCGGCGGCAGCATCGCCGGCCTGCTGACAGGGCAGGTGCTCTCGGTCGAATTCGATGAGGTCGTCGTGATCGATCGTGACGACTTGGACACTGCGAGCAGCAGTGTCCGGCGCGGCGTCCCGCAGGCGAGGCACCCTCATACGCTCTTGCGCCGCGGTGAGCAGATCCTCAACACGCTGTTCCCCGGCATCACAGACGAACTGATTCGACATGGTGCGGTCGTGATGCCCATGGATCGGGTGTGGTGGTGGCAGCACAGGGGCTACCGTGCGGCGGTGCCTGACGCGGCCCCCATCATCTCGTGCTCACGTCCGCTGTTGGAGTGCCTGGTGCGCGAGCACGTCGAGGGCAACGGGGTCGTCGAATTCCGCACCGGTGAAACGGTCGATCTGATCAGCAACGGCGGTGCCGTCACTGGGGTCTGCGTCCGCGACCCGTCAGGCACATCAACGGAGATCAAAGCCGAACTCGTCGTGGACTGCACCGGGCGGCGGTCAAGGGCCGACCACTGGCTGACCGAGATCGGATACCCCAGCCCCGAGATGCAGCTGGTCCAATCCGACGTGCGGTACACGACCCGTGTCTTCCATCGGTCGACGAGTGTGCGGACCGATGGCGCCGCCGGATACTTCGTCATCAGCGATCCGAAAGCCAAGAAGCGATTCGGCACAGCGATGCCGATCGAGGGTGACAGGTGGATCATCACCCTCGCCGGGCTGCACGGCGAGGGCGCGCCGACCGACCTGGCCGGGTATCTCAGCTGGGCCCAGACCCTGCCCACCGCCAAAATTGCGTCCATCATCGAAGACGAACGGCCCATCGGTGCGGCGGTTCGCTACCGGCTGCCGGGCAGCGAGTGGCGGATGTTCCACCGTCTCGCGGCCCACCCGAGCGGCTTCGTGTGCGTCGGCGATTCCGTATGCAGCCTCAACGCCCTGTATGGGCAGGGCATGACGTCTGCCGCAGTTCAGGTTGTGGCACTGCGGGAGGCCTTGGCGCGGTCCGATGTCATGGACCCGGAGTTCGCCCGCACGTTCTACCGATTGTCCGCACGCGCGGTGTCGCCGGCATGGGCGACGGCTACCGGAGCCGATTTCATCTATCCCGAGACCCGCGGCCACCGACCCTGGCCGACGAAGATGATCAATCGGTACGTCACCAAATGCGTGGTGGCCGGCCAACACGACTCGACCATCGCGACGAGCCTGTGGGACGTGGCGAACATGGTGAAACACCCCACATCGCTGCTGAGCCCGTCGGCTCTCGCGAGAACGGTGCGCTATTCCAGGCGAGGGCCCCTGCTGAGCTACAAGCCGATCACACCTCGATGAGATCTACACCAACAAGTCGGGCGAGTACATGTCGAGCCAGTGATACACATCCAGTATCCGGTCCAGTCCCGCTCGGACGTCGCCGGGCATCTTGTCCGGTGGGATCTCGGTTGCCGCCTGCGCCCACTGCCGATCGACGATCGCGAAGACGGGGTGGTCAGGGTGCGCAAGGATCTCGGATAGCTGGCCGGCGAGGCTTGCGGCGTACCTGGGGTCCTGACTCGTCGGGTAGGGGCTCTTCACACGATCGCGAACCGCCTGGGGCACCAAGGCCCCGCAGGCCTCGCGCAGCAGGCTCTTCTCGCGGCCGTCAAAGGTCTTGAACGACCACGGCGTGTTGTAGACGTAGTCGACCAGCCGATGGTCGCAGTACGGAACGCGGACTTCCAGCCCGACGGCCATGGAGGCGCGGTCCTTGCGATCGAGCAGCATGGGAAGGAATCGGGTGAGGTGTTGGTGGCTGATGAGCCGCATCCGCTTCTCGCGGTCGTCGTCTCCGGGAAGGTGTTCCACTGCCTTGCGGGAGACGGCGTACTGGTCGGCGATGAAATCATCAAGCTCCAGCTTCGCCCGCAGGTCGTGGTTCAGCAAGGCGAACCGGTCGGCCGTGAAGGCGCTGCGGAATGCCAGCCAGGGGAAGTTGTCCGCGTTGACCGACCCCGGGTGATGGAACCAGATGTATCCCCCGAAGATCTCATCCGCGGACTCCCCTGAAAGGGCAACGGTGGACTGCTCGCGAATCGCACGGAAGAGCAGATACAGCGAATTGTCCATGTCGCCGAGCCCGGCGGGAATATCACGGGCGCCGACGACGGCACGGCGCACGCTTGGCCTCGAAAGGGCACTCTGGTCGAGAGCGACGCGGTGATGGTTGGTCTTGACGAGTTCGATGACCTCCCGGACGAACGGCGCGTCCGGTGTATCGCGGATCTCATCGGGTACGAACGTCTTCTCCTGGTCCTCGAAGTCGACGGAGAAGGTCCGGAGCGCCTGGCGCTTCGCTGCGTCGGTCGCAGCGGCGAGACCGGTGAGGGTGCTCGAGTCCAGACCGCCGGACAGCAGTACGCACAGGGGGACGTCCGAGACGAGCTGCCGTTCGACGATGTCGTCGAGCAGTCCGCGCACACGCTGGACCGTAGTCGGTATGTCGTCGGTATGTTGCCGGGTCTGCAGGCTCCAGTAGGTGTACGGGGCAATGCCAGTGCGCTCGACTGTGAGCGTCGTGCCCGGCCGAACCTGGTCCATGTCGCGCCACAACGACCAGCCGGGCTGACCGGTCATCGCGAACAGTTCACGCAGGCCATCGACGGTGACCGTGCGGTCAGCCAGCGGATGGGCGAGGATCGCCTTCGGCTCGGACCCGAAGACGATCCCCGAGGGTATGCGGTAGACATACAGGGGCTTGATGCCGAAGCGGTCCCGTGCGAGGAACAACCGCTCTTGCCGCTGGTCCCAGATCGCGAACGCGAACATCCCGTTGAGTCGTTCGACGATCGACTCACCCCACTCCAGATAGCCCAGGAGCAGGACTTCGGTATCGCTTCTCGTCTCGAACCTGCGACCACGCGCCTTGAGTTCGGCCCGCAGCTCGGTGTAGTTGTACATCTCACCGCTGTAGACGAGCGCGACTTCATGACCGGACTCGGTTGCCACCATCGGCTGGCGGCCACCCGCCGGATCTATCACGGCCAGGCGCCGGTGGCCGAGGGCGACGTTCTCGCGAACGAAGGTTCCGGTCGCATCCGGGCCACGGCGCGACATGGTCGCTGTCATGGACTCGATGGCATCGGCCGACCGGTCATCGAAAGCTGAATCGAACGAGACCCAGCCGGCAATTCCGCACATCGATGATCTCCCACTCTGATCCGTTCGATCGCACCACCACACATGGTCGGCACGGCGCACGAAGGGGTTGGCGCTAGGACGGCTGGCGCTCGGTCTTGGAGTGGACGCCGGCCACGTACCCCTGGCTGATGAGTCCCGCGGCCATGGACCTGTAGAAGTTCGGGTCCTCAGGTACCACGGCATTCAGTCCGTCGACATAGCGGTTGAACATGGCGAAGGCGGCAGCGATGAGGACTGCGTCATGCACGTCGCGCTCCGCGGCCCCGGCCTCGCGTGCCTTGGCGACGTCTGAGTCCTCGACGGTCTTGCCGTCAGCGGTCACTTTTGTCGCGATGTCGAGCAACGCCTTCATCTTCGGGCTGATCGCAGTGTCGGTTGATCGTGACCTGACGCCATCCACGATGGCCTCGCCGTTGTTCAGCTGGGCTGCCGCGATCGCGAAGTGCCCGTTGGCACAGAACGGGCTGGCATTGAGGTTGGACACGTGCCCCGCGATCAGCTCACGCTCGCCGCGTGAGAGGGAGTTTTCGTCGCGCAGCAGTGCCTCGCAGAACTCAAGGAGTGGCTTGGCGGTTTCGGGGCGGTAGTTGAACAGCCCGAAGATGCCGGGCATCCGGGCGTCAACGGTGATGTGTGGCATGACTTGCTCCTAGCCTTGTGGGCAGAAAGGTGGTCATTACCATTCGACTGGCAACTGGGTGTATCCGTGGAACCCGAGGACGGGCGTGTGACGCTCGCCGGTGAACTCTGGTGAGAGCGACAGATTCGGGAGCCGTTCCGCCAGGCGCGCGAGGAGCTTTTGCACCTCAGCCCTCGCCAGCGGCGCCCCGATGCAGAAGTGCGCGCCGTGCCCGAAGGACAGATGCCGATTGGGCATGCGGTCGATGCGCACCTGGTCAGGAGAGTCGAACGCCTCTGCATCACGGTTGCCGGAGCCGAAGAGGATGAACAGCCTGCAGCCGGCCGGTATCGATACGCCACTGAGGGTGGTGTCCCGGGTCGTCGTCCGCCACAGGCCCTGCAGAGGGGCGTCGTAACGCAGGATCTCTTCGACGACAGTCTCGATGGTCGACGGGTCGGCACACAGCTGTGCCCAACGGGCGGGCTCCGCCAGGAGGACGGCCAAACCGTTGCCCACGGTGTCGATGGTCGTCTTGTGCCCTGCCATGACCAGCCCGCACAGAGCGCTGACGATCTCGTTCATCGACAGGGGTTCGGCGTCGGGGAGCTGCTCGTGGACCATGACGCTGATGACGTCGGATGTGGGCCGAGCCCGACGCTCCTCGATCTCGTCGGCAATGAAGTGTTGGAACGCCACCAGATTGCGCGCTTGCCGCAGGCGTTCATCCAGCTCGGCGGGCGCGAACAGGAACGACACGAGGTCCCTGCTCCACCGGGACGCGTCTTCGATGTGCTCTGCCGAGATGCCCATGAAGCGCAGGATGACCTCGACGGTGACGGGCCGGGCCAGATCCGCGATCACATCGCACTTTCCCAACGGAACGATGCGGTCCAGGTGTCTGTCGACGACGCAGTCGACTGCCGAACTGAATTCCTTGGTCCGGGTCTGGGCCATGGCCTGCACGTACGGGTGGCGGAATCGTGCATGCGCCTCGCCATCAGTACTGATCGCGATCGGCACCATCGGGTAGCCCGTCGCCAGCACTTCAGCGACCGCAGGATGCGGATCGTCAAAGGGATGCGTCAGCCCCCGTGACGAGAACGTCTCCGGGTCACCGCACACTGCCTTGATGTCGTTGTATCGGCTGACCACCCAGGCATTGAGTTCGGGCGAGAACTTGACTGGCTCCTCGTCACGAAGGTGACGGTACAGCGGGTACGGGTCGGCGAACAGCGCGCTCATCTCACCGAACCGCTGCTGGGTGGACTCGGCGATGTTGGTCATCTGCGCACTCCGAGCTCTGCCGGAACTCCAACCGCCCTGACCCCGCACCCCGTCGCGCGCAGGCCGCCAGGGCCATCTGAAGTTGCTCGACCATAGATAGCTACATATTTAGATACCGAAACCGTAGTGCGGCTCCCTGGCCGGGTCAACCCGCCCGAGTGGCCAGCACCGCGTAGCGGGGGCAACGCGGAGGAGCGCGGCATCAGGAAACCGACGAGCAGCTCGGGACCGGATCGCGATCGGCGACGCATGGGCTTCGCCCTACCCGTAGGTGCCGCGGTAGTAGGTCAGGGGCTGAACGTCGGCTTCGCTGGTTCCCGCGCCGATGACCTGCCCGACATAGACGCTGTGATCGCCGGCGGGATGGACGTCGCGCACCTCGCAGTCGATGTGGGCGATCGCGCCGGCGAGGACCGGGCATCCCGTGAGCTCGCTCGGTCGCCAGTCGATGCCCTTGAACCGATCCCCGTTGGCATCGATGGTGGCCATGCGTTCTGCGATCCACTGCTGGTCCTTGCCCAGCAGGTTCACGCTGTACGCGCCCAGCTCACTTACCACCTGACCAGTTGTGGAGCCATTTCGCGCACAGAACAAGACCAGCGGCGGATCGAGCGATACCGAGCAGAACGCCTGACACGTCATACCGACGGGGCCCATCCGTGTCACCCCGGTCACGATGGTCAGTCCGGTGACGAAATAGCTGAGCGTACGGGTGAAGGTCGCCGGGTCGACCCCTGCGGTGGGTGCCCCTCGCGGCTCGCGGTCCAGTAGTGATTCCGGCAGGCCAGCAGCCCGAGGACGTGGTTCGATGGCCGACACGGTGCCTGCGGCGAGACGGTGCTGGAATGAACGCAACGTAAGCCTCCCCTCAGGTCGCTACGGTATGTTCTATCGATTTTGTACGGGCTTCGAAACCCTCGAGCGGGCCCTGATGGGCTCATCGAAACATTCAGCAACCTCGAAGAACCCTCAGAGCCCTGGAGTGCTCCGCGATCGCCTCGGTTACCGGGCCGCAAGAACCTTGCGACCACGCACGGTTCTCGGTGATCCAGCGGCCGCGCGCCCAGGCCGCGGCCCGGGATGAGGCGATCTCGCATCATCAAACGAGTGGACCAACCGCTTGATCGTCTCCCACCGGCCCAGCGAACGCCCGCAAGTCACCACACATTTCGTGAGCGGTTCCCTATTGACTACAGAAAAAAACAGTGATCTAGTGAGTGGTGTGCAGCTGCTCAGGTCACTTGATGACGTGCGTGCGGTGGGCGGGGTGGCGAGGGGTTGTCGGCGAAGAGGTCGCGGAGGGCCGAGGGGATCGGGGCTGTGTTTGCGGGCAGTGGACGGGTAGGAGCGCGGCAGCGGCCATCGGTTGGCGCCGTCGAGCGTGCGTCGCAGGCGGAAGAACACGCCGGCCGGATCGCAGGCCGTTCCCGCAGCTCGCACAGGCCACCGGGCGACGGCAGACCAGCGCGCCCCGGCCCTCGACCCACTCCAGAACCCACCCCCTGGTCTCGGAGCCAAGGGTCGCTTCCCGTGCGACAAGCACACCCGACTACACGTCACCGACAGTCCTGAGCGGTCACAGTGGTGCACCGCTCCGATGGCGCCATAGCCCGCCCGACGACTCGCGGAAGGAACCGCCATGACCGACCTCGTCGCTCCTCACGATCTCGACACCACGGCGCTGCTCGAGGAGTACCGGTCCAAGGTAGTGCCCGCGGCCACTGAATTCGTCAGGGGCCGAATGTCGGCACGGGATCTCCGCGCGATCTGGTTGCCCTACTTCCGAGGTTCCTTCCTCACCTACGAGAGGGCCGTCCAGGAAGCCTGGCGTGCCGCCTACGGACCTGACCGCGGCATCGAACCGGGCCCTCCGATGGCCGACCCGAAGTACGCGGATCAGCTCCGCTACTTCCCGGTGACCATCTCGCACAACAACCTCGAGCGTCTCATCGACGTACTCGAGGTCGAGCTTGAGGACCGGACCGCGAGCGCGACAAAACTGCCAGAGCGGATCATCGACTTCGCGTACGTCATCGACGCCCTGGAGGGCTTGATGCAGTCGCTGTCGAACAAGTCTTGATCCAGGCTCGGCCCAAGACAAAACACAACAGGTTCAACCAGTCCGCGAAGACTTTCAACCGGAGGATCTGATGAGCCTCATGAACGAGCTGCGCGAGGGCGCGGCTGTCAAGGGCGCCGATGGTTCGGCGCTGCACAATGCCGAAGTAGTCAAGGGACACAATCTCGCGTGGGGCGGCGACCTCTACACCATCCGTCCCTACACCCTGGGTCCGGCCGCACTCGAGGCCTTCACCGTCCGCGAGCGCATCCACGTTTCGATCGACGGGCTCGGCGAGGACCTGGTCGACCTGCATGGCATCGGTGTCTACCGTCGGCATGAGCCGCGGATCGGCGCCGAGGGCGAGACCGAGCTGACGTGGCGCACGGCAACCATCGGCGCGCAGTTCCTTTCGCTGCAGGTCGTCGGCGAGAGCGACGTGTTCGGGCAGGTCAGGGTGACCAACACCCCGACCAGGAGCGAAGGCGCCACTGTGTCGCCGAACCTCGTCCCCGGGCCCGTGGACCCCGAGATCACCCCGATGAAGAACTGCGTGACCGCGCTGTACCCGCAGTTCGACATCGAGAACCTCGGCGCGATCATCAACACGGGCGGCGTCCGCGTCGACGTAGAGTCGCGCGTCAACATGGTTCCGCCGATCGGTGACGTGTCCCGGACGTCGACGTCGTACGCGCTGTACGACGGCGATCGTCAGGTCGGGACGCTGTTGGCGGCGGACCTCGAGATCGGTGCCCTGCTGCACCACATCCCGGTGAAGAACGCGACCAGCCCGGTCGAGTTCTCAACCATCATCGCCTGAGCCAGGAGCGACCGGCGGTGAATGACTGTGGACGGGCCTGCGTCAATCTCGACGCGGGCCCGCTCACGGCATATACATTCGGAGTTTCCTCCTCGATAGGTCATCGCGCGATGCGATACACCTTCGCTCGCGCCGCGGTCGACCACCGGTTCCTCACCGCGGTGCGAATCGACGCCCCTCAGCCCCTGAGCCGTACGGTAGTAGCGATCTGGGAAGACCTGACGCGGCCCGGGGGCTGCCGCATCCACACCTTCATTCCGACGATGCGCGCCCCCAAAGACATCGACCGGCCGCAGATGTTCGACTGCCTTCCGCTGACCGACATCAGCTATCTGGACCTCATGCGCACGATCTGCCCCAGTCTGATTCCCAAGGCCTGTGTCGAGGTGGCATCAGATGAGTCGACGCGGGCGACGTCTCTCGGTGCATCGACCGAGTTGACGTATCGAGCGGCCGACGTGACCGTCACCGAGTTCCTTGTCGACGATCAGTCGACACCGGTGGCTCGGCTGGTGCACCGGAACGACGTGCTCGAACGTACCTGGCGGGTCTTGGAGTTCGGTAGCGAAGCCGATCACGGCATGCCCGTGCGCCTTCGGGTTGATCGAGCAGACGTCAAGAAGCCGACGGTCTTCGAACGAGTCACCCCGGTGATCGCGTTGACGCGGCATCCCGGCGTCGAGGACGCCGTTCCCCTCTTGAACGAAGCCCATCGACAACTCTTCGGCACGGGATCGGTATGAAGCGCGGCCGAGACGCCGCGCGTGCCACGGTTCGACTCGTGTCTGTGGCCACCGCAGCGGCACGAGTTGCCGGTGCCGCGCTCGTGCATCCGAGACGGGCCGGGGATGCGGCCGCTGATTCCCTCGTTCGAGCTGTTGAGTCACTCGGAGGCGCCTACATCAAGGCGGGCCAGCTGTTGGCCACCCGGTCGGACCTCATCGGTCCACGACTCGCACATCGGCTGTCGCGACTCCAGGACGACGTTGCTGCGATGAGCGGCACTGATGCGCTCGCAGTGCTCGAACGTTCACACCTGCCGTGGCCGGCGAGTGCGTATTCGGCAGTGGCGAAGGGGCCCGTGGCAAGCGGATCGATCGCTTGCGTGTACCGGTGGGAGCCCGATTCAGGCGCTCCCCTGGCGTTGAAGATACGGCGGCCCGATGCGGCCGAGACAGTGCCCATCGACACGGCCATGTTGCGTTCGTTCGCGCGGCTGTGCGCGATGACACCGTGGATGCGCTCCAGTCCGGTCGTCGCCATCGTCGACGATCTGTGCTCCGCCGTGCTCAATCAGCTTGACCTGGACCGCGAACGCATCATGCTGACCCAGTTTCGGGGAGTCCTCAAGAACGAAGACCACATCGTCGTTCCAGCACCAGTCGACGAATACTCCAACTCCGAACTGCTCGCCATGGAGTTCGTCGACGGCCTGGACCGGAAGACGTTTGCTACGGCGGCGCCGAGCCTGCGCGATGAGGGCATCATCACGCTGGTCCGCGCCATGTACGACCTCGTCTTCGTGCATGGTTTCGTGCATATCGACCTGCACCAGGGAAACGCATATCTGCTCCCGGACGGGCGACTCGTTCTGCTCGACGTCGGGTTCGCACATGTGCTCAGCGACTTCTCTCGTGAGCGTTTCACCCGTTTCTTCGGCGGCATGGTGACCGGGCGCGGGCAGGAGTGCGCGGAGATCCTGCTCAGTACGACGAAAGGGATCGACCACCACGATCAGAACCTGGTTCGGTTCAAAGCGGAGGTCGTTCGGCTCGTGGAAGAGTCCGCGGAACTCGATGTCGCGCACTTCTCGGTGCCCCGCTTCGCTGCGCGGCTGTTTCAGATCCAGCAGAGCAACGGCTACTACGCCGAGCCCGAGATGATGTTCCCGTTGCTCTGCCTGATCGCCCTAGAGGGAACCGTCAATGAGTTGGCGCCACACATGGACTTCCAGATCGAGGCCGCTCCCTACATCATGTCCAGCCTTATCGATCTGTAGCGGAGAGGACCTATGCGTGACAAGTTCAGCAACGCCACCGACCAAGTGCTCAGCTTGGCCGAAGGGCACGCGCAACGGTTCAATCATCCCTACGTCGGCCCTGAACACCTGCTCCTCGGACTGGCTGATCACGCGCAAGGAGCGGCCGCACGCGTTCTCCGGGACAACGGGGCTTCCGTGGAGACTCTCCATGAGAGGGTCCACTTCATCCTCGGGGAATCCGAACCTCGTCCGGCAACGAAGCTGCCCACGACCCCGCAGGCCAGCGAGGTGCTCCGCGCCGCGACTCGACAGGCCGGGCACCGTGGTGACCCCACGGTCGAGCCCGCACACATCTTGCTCGCCCTCCTCGACCAAACGTCAAGGAACCTGAGCGTCGACATTCTGCTCAGCCTCGGACTCGACCCCGCAGCTCTTCGTTCCGAACTGCTGAAGGCGATGGCGACGGACGCACCGACTGAACTCCCGTCCACGGCAGTCGAGCCGACGGCATTCAAGCCGGCGGGATCGCAGCTCCTGGATCAGTTCGGTGTCAATCTCACGCGCGAGGCCGCCGAAGGGAAACTCGACCCCGTCATCGGCCGCGATGCCGAGATCCGACGGCTGACTCAAGTGCTTTCGCGGCGCATGAAGAACAACCCCGTGCTCCTCGGGGACGCCGGCGTGGGGAAGACAGCCATCGTGGAAGGGCTGGCTCGCAACATCGTTGACCGTGCGGTTCCGCCCTCGCTCACCGACAAGCAGCTCTACGCGATCGACCTGGCATCGATGGTCGCTGGTTCGCGCTACCGAGGCGACTTCGAGGAACGCCTCAAGGGCGTCCTCAAGGAGGTTCTGGGCCGCGGCGACATCATTGTGTTCATCGATGAGGTCCACATGCTGGTCGGTGCGGGTGCCGCGGAGGGATCGATCGATGCCGCGAACATCCTCAAACCCCTACTCAGCCGTGGCGAGATGAAGCTCATCGGAGCGACCACCCATGGCGAGTACCGCAAGTCGCTTGAGAAGGACTCGGCTCTCGACCGACGATTCCAGCGCATCAGTGTGAACGAACCCGCCCCCACCCACGCCGTCGCCATCCTGAGTGGACTGAAGCCGCTGTTCGAAGCGCACCATCAGGTGACGATCGCTGATACGGCGCTCCAGGCGGCCGTCGACTTGTCTTGCCGCTATCTGCCCACGCGGTTCCTGCCCGACAAGGCGATCGACCTGATCGACGAGGCCGCAGCGGAGGTTGCACTACGGCTCGATCCGACGTCGACCGTTGTGGTGGCCGACGACGTGGCAACTGTCGTGTCACAACAGACTGGTGTCCCGGTATCGACGATGTCCCGAGGTGAGTCGCAGAGGCTCGGACAGATGGCGGAGCGGCTGCATCGGCGCGTCGTCGGCATGGACGAGGCGATCCAGGCCGTCAGCAAGGCGATCAAACGCGCTCGCACGGGAATTCGGGACCCGCACCGGCCAGCCGGCTCGTTCGTCTTCGCCGGTCCCACGGGTGTGGGTAAGACAGAGCTGGCCAAAGCGTTGGCCGAGTTCCTGTTCGATGACCAGGACAACCTGGTTCGGTTTGACATGTCCGAGTTCGGCGAGAGCCACACGGCTTCCCGACTCGTCGGTTCGCCGCCCGGATACGTGGGCCACGACGAGGGCGGGCAGCTGACCGAACGTGTCCGTCGCAAGCCGTTCTCGGTCGTGCTGTTCGACGAGGTGGAAAAGGCACACACCGACGTGTTGGACACATTGCTACAGGTGCTCGACGACGGGCAGCTGACGGACTCGGCCGGTCGGCGCGTGGACTTCACGAACACGGTCATCATCCTGACCACCAACCTCGGCTCCCGTGACCTCGCCAGAGATCGTCTCGGCTTCGGCGAGAGCGACAGCAGCCATCGGTACGAGCATCAGAAGAATGTGGTGTCCGCCGAGCTCAGACAGCACTTCCGACCCGAATTCCTTAACCGGTTCGACGACATCATCGTCTTCCCCGAGCTGTCGCGTGACGACATCTTGGCCATCGTCGGACTGCTGGTGAACGACCTGGACGACCGACTCGGCGCCAACAACATCTCGATCGAAGTCACCGCGGCCGCTCGCGAGCGCTTGGCGGACTACGGACACAACCCGGCGGAGGGTGCACGACAGCTGCGTCGAGCGATCCAGGCCCACATCGAGGATCCACTGACCGAGATGGTGCTCAACGAACGTGTCGAAGCCGGCCAGACCGTCAGAATCGACACTGACGCGGACTCCGGCAAGCTCACGCTGACCCCGCTGAGTCCATGCGATGGCGACCCTTCACTCGCCGCGGACGGCAAGGTCTCCGTCGAGGCGAACGGCGGTCTCGACCCCGACCACTCCCCTACCGATCGAGTTACCGATCGAACCGTTGACGGGCCGAACGGCCATAAGGTAAGTTCAAACTGACTTAAGAAGTAGTATCGATCTGAGAGGAGCGCGGAATGGGCCAGCGACTGGCATATTTCGAGATCACCTCGTCCGAGGACGCCGGGCGTCTCCAGTCGTTCTATGCCGACATGTTCGGCTGGAGCGTCAACGAAGTACCTGACATGGGCGGATACGCCCTCGTCGACACCCAGTCCGGCGAGGGAGCCGTGGTCGGCGGGATCGGTCCGGCCATGGGCGAGGCCGGTGTCCGGGTGTACTTCCAGTCCTCTGATCTTGGTGCCGCGCTGCAGCGGGCCGAGAAGCTGGGCGGGTCGAGGGTCATGGAGCCGACCGAGTTACCCGGATTCGGCAACATCGCAGTGTTCGCCGACCCGGACGGAAACACCATCGGCCTGTGGGATCAGCCTTCCGCCTGACTCACCAGTGCCAAGGCAGGCGAGCGAGACCGATGCGGTTGCGTGCATCCCCCTGTCGACAGCTCGTCCTGCACGGGTTGCCCGTCATGACGGGGACGATGCGTTGCGCAACCGCTCGTTCTCGGAACTGTCTGTGTGCCTGTGGCGACGACCAGATCAGTGATCGGAACACCCATGACTTCAGAGCCTGGTGACCGCAAGCGATCCTCCTCGGCGTCGTCTGCGGGCGGTCGAGCGGCTCCTGCCGCACATCCGCGACAGCAGATGTTTGCGCTGCTGATGGGTTGTTACGCTTCACAATGCATCGCGGTGGCTGCTGACCTGAGGATTTCCGACTACTTGCACGAGGCGCCGCAGCGACCATCCGACCTCGCCCAGCACACCCAGTGCGATGCTCGAGCGATGCACCGGCTTCTGCGGGCTCTGGCCGGTATCGGAGTGTTCAACGAGCGTGACGACGGTTCTTTCGAACTCACCCCTACTGGCGAGTTGTTACGCTCCGACGTCCCCGGATCGTTGCAGTCGATCGCGCGGCTGATCGGCTCGGAACTTCAGTGGCCCACGCTCGGCAACCTGAGTCACACGGTCAGAACGGGCGAGCCGGCGTTCGAGCACGTCTTCGGGATGTCGATGTGGGAGTACCTCGCCACGAACGCCGATGCGCGTGCCTTGTTCCAATCATCGATGAGCGCGTTCTCCACCGCCGAAGTCCGCGCGATCCTCGACAACTACGACTTCTCGGACGCCATCACGGTTGTCGACGTCGCCGGCGGACAGGGAACCCTCCTGGCCGCGATCGTCGACAAGTACCCGCACGTCGAAGGCATCCTCTTCGAGCAACCAGAGGTGACCCGCGAGGCCCGCGACCAGTTCGTCGCGAACGGGTTGGGGCACCGGTGCCGGGCGATAGCGGGAGACATGTTCTCCACGATCCCCACCGGAGCCGACTGCTACATCATGAAGTCCGTTCTGCACGATTGGGATGACGAACGCGCGACGCGGCTGCTTCGTATCTGCCGGGACGCGATGGTCGACCGCGCGAGGCTACTGATCATCACGCGTGTGGTCCGGCCCGCGAACGAGCCCGACCTCAGCAAGTTCCAGGACCTGAACATGCTGATCAACCTCAACGGCGCAGAGCGCACGGCCGACGAATTCCGCGAGCTCCTCGGCCACGCCGATCTCCAACTCCACGAGATCATCGCCACACCGAGCCCGCTGAGCATTCTCGTCTGCACGCCGGATACGTCCAGCCGGCCAGGTGCTCTGTGAATGCTCGGCAGACTCGTAGCACTTGGGGCTACCTGCCCCATGACCTGCCGCAGCTGAAGCCGGACTCCCAGTCAGAGCCCGAGGGCCGTTGAGGCCAAGGCGGTTCCGAGTACTCGTGCCTCGATCTTGGCGAAGGCGAGGTCTCGTGAGGTGGAGGTGTCGTCGGCGAAGGGTGAGAAGCCGCAGTCGTCGCAGGTGCCCAGTTGGTCGACCGGGATGTAGCGCGCGGCGAGCAGGACCCGGTCACGTACCTCTTCGGGAGTCTCGGTGGTGGCACTGATCGGGTCGGTCACCCCGACGAAGACGCGGATGTCCGGGCGGAGTTGACCGGCGATGATCTCCAGCACCCGTTCGGGATCGGGCTCGCTGGCCAGTTGCAGGTAGAAGTTCCCGGCCTTCAGCTGGAAGAGCCGGGGCAACAGCTCGGCGTAGTCGACGTCCAGGCTGTGAGTGGAGTCGTGATCCCCGCCCGGGCAGGTGTGTACCCCGATGCGGGCCCGCTCCTGATCGCTGAACCGGCCGAGGACCTCGTTGTTGAGAGCGATGAAGTCGTCGAGCACACCCCCGGACGGGTCCAGCTTGAGTGACATGCGCCCTTCCGTGAAGTCGAGCTGGACGCTGTGCGCCCCCGCCTCGAGGCAGCCGCGGATATCGGTCTCCGCCTCGTCGGCGAGATCACGCAGGAACTCTTCACGGGAGTAGCCCTCGATGGGTTCGCCCGGGTAGAGCAGGCTCAGGGCCGACGGGGCGATGACGGCCTGCTTGACCGGGCGGTCCGTGTGCCGCAAGGCGTCGCGCACATAGGTTTCCGCGCGGACCTGATAGCGGAACGGTCCCGAGGTGAGACAGGGCAGCTGCCGGGTGTGACCGTCGGCGAACGGGATGACGGCGCCGTTCGGGTCGAGGGTGGTCAGGCCCGTGAGGGGGTAGGTGGCGAAGCTGGGCTTGGCCTGCTCCCCGTCGACCAGGACGGGGCAGCCCAACTGCTCCAGCCGGGTCAGGGTGTCGGCGGTCGCCCGCTCCTGCAGAGTTCTTAATTCCGCTTCCGCAAGCCGCCCTTCAGCGTGTTCGGCGAGGGCCGTCTGCAGGTTGCTCGGGCGGGGGATGCTACCGATCGGCTCGGTGGGGAGAGTCATGAACCGGACCATACGGAGCGCGGTAGGGCCTAGCAAGAAGGCGGGTGTACATCCCCTGTGAAGATACGCGCGGCCAGGTGTCCGCCCTGATCAGGATTCCCAAGGTCACCGAGGAACATCAGGGTTCCGCTGCTGTTCCGTGGATTCGGAGTTCTGAAGCGGTCGAATTCTCAGCCCGCCATAGAACGGTTGTACGGAGCGCTTCAGCCAGCGAATGAGCTGCCGATTCGGCGAGTTGAGCAGTGTGAGCGGCCACAGGACGTAACCGCCCCTCCCTCTCCTCATGGGACCCACCTGGCCGACGGCGTCGACGGCCGGGCGGAGCCGGCGGAGTGGGCGTGCCTCGCCCATCTGCTCGCCGTCGCGGCGCCGGGCACGGTTGACGACACGGGCACCAAGGCGTCATCCAGTCGCGCGCCTGCCGGTGCGGGCGCCGCACGGCCCGCGCGCGGCGTGGCGGCTCGCGTCCTGACGGAGGCCGCGACTTCTCCGAGATTGCTGAACTGCGATCGGGAAATCTGGAGGAGGGTAGGTTCCGCCGCGGTCCCCTAATCTCGTCAGGGTGTTCGGCTGATGAGGGGGATGCTCATGGCGATGAGGAGACTCGGTCTTGCCCGGGGGGAGTTCGAACACCCGGCTTCATTCTGGCTCGGAGCGCTGGCGTGCACCGCAGGTGTCGCGCTGCATCTGCCGATGTACTTCTCGGCACACCACATGCACTACGTCATGGCCGGGATGCGGCCGGACCCCGCCATGATCACCGGGATGGTGCTCATCGCCGTCGGACTGGTCGCGGTCGTCTACGGCGTGCTGCCCCCGCGCGGGGGCCAGATCAGGAAATCGGCGCGGTCCATCCGCGTCACCGCCATCGATAACGCCCCGATTCGGGGTCGGCACATCGCACTGCTCATCGTTCTCGCCATCGCGATCACGATCGACGTCATGAAGCCCGCGACGCTTGCGTTCGTGGCGCCCGGCTTCGCCCAGGAGTACGGACTCAAATCCCCGGCCAATCCGCAGGGGGACATTCCCGTCTCGTGGCTCCCGCTTTCTGGGATCACCGGAACGGTCCTCGGCTCCTGGATCTGGGGCGTGTTGGGTGACCGCATCGGACGGCGTTCCTCGATTCTGCTGGCCGGAATGCTCTTCATCACCACTTCGATCTGCGGTGCGATGCCCGGCTTCAAGTGGAATCTCATGATGTGCTTCATGATGGGGATCGGCGTCGGCGGCATGATTCCGATCGCCTTCGCGCTGATGGCCGAGACGATCCCCGCGCGCCACCGCGGCTGGCTGATGGTGTTGATCGGCGGTGACATCGCCGGCGCGTACCTCATCACGAGCTGGCTGTCCGGTTGGCTGACCCCGACCTACGGCTGGCGCATCCTCTGGCTCATCGGCTTGCCGACAGGAGTGCTGTTCATCGCGCTGAACCACTGGATCCCCGAATCGCCCCGCTATCTGATCGCCCGCGGCCGGGACGAGGAGGCCAAGGTGATCATGACCAAGTACGGCGCGGCGGTGCAAGAGGTCCCGGGCGACGCCACGGCTCCGGAGAAGCCCACCTTTCGCGGCTACTATCGGCTCTTCCGGGGCCCGTTCGCCGGTCCCACCCTCGCGATCATGGTCCTCGCCGCCGGCGCGGGCCTCGTCACGTTCGGCTTTCAACTCTGGGTGCCGACCAACCTGCAGCACCTCGGTTACTCCGCGGTGAAGTCAGACTACGTCGTGCGCAACGCGGCGCTGCTCGGACTTCCCTTCACCGTGCTTGTGGCGGTGGCCTACGGCTGGTGGGGAAGCCGCAAGACGATCATCACGCTCGCGGTGGTGTCAGCGCTGTCGCTGGGCGGCTTCGTGGTGGCCGGCGACTCAGTGGCGCAGCACCACCTCGCGCTCTCGCTGATGCTCATCGTGCCGCTCTCCGCCATCAGCTCGGTGACGGCGGTCGTCTCGGCGTACGCCGCCGAGGTCTACCCCACGATGCTGCGCTCGCGCGGCTCGGGCATGGCGGCCGGCATGACCAAGCTCGGCGGAGTCCTGATCATCGCCGTGGTCGTCGCCAGCACGACCATCCCCTCCATCGCCGCGACCGCGCTCATCGGCGCCGTGCCACTGCTCCTGGCGGCCGCGATGTTCCTGTGGTTCGGGCCCGAGACCAAGCGGCGAAGCGTCGAGGAGATCGCCGACGAGCTGTTGGCACCTGAGGCCGCCTCTCGAGCGGACCACTGAGCCGAGCTGTACGGGTGTGCTCGGCAGCCTCCTTCCGGGTGTCAGGCTTCGGCGATCCCGAGAAGACAGCCACGGCGACGTAGAACAGCGGGACAACGCTGCACACCGAGTTGGCTTCCTTCTCAAACGACAGCAGAGCCTCTGGGAACGTCCCCAGGAGACATCGGTCCGGCATAGCCGAGTTCAGTCGACGGGGCCTGACAGCCACTCACCTTTGAGCATCACTGTTCGGCCAGAAAACTCGTGAAATCCGTTCCATACTTGGATGCGGCGAGGGAGCAGTCGAATGTAGACGTAGCCCGACATCTTGCGTGGGTCGTGAGAGACAGCGGCGAAGCGGTCGGCGACGCCCGTGGCGACCTCTGGAACCGGCACGAGACCATCGAGAACGGTATCGATCATCACCACGTCAGACGTGGTGCCGACTGCTACTCGTGCCCGCTTGGTCTCCTGGATCCTTCGGACGGTTTTACTGCTCTCGCCGGTAGCAGTGACGATGGCGTCGTTGTCGCTGACGAACGCCACCGGAATCAGATGTGGCCCGGCGCACCCACCCGTGGCCAGCCACATCTGGGATTCCTGCTGAAGCCTGAGGCGGGCGGCAGCTAGGCGTTCTTCATGAGCACGAGGCGTCGGCATATCAGGATGTTCCTTCAGCTTATCGGCAGCCGGGGTTTGCCGGGCAGAAGGCCCGCAGTTTCGGGCCCTTCCCACAGTCCGCTTCCTGAGCCAGCAGCCCCTCGATGGACTGCGCAAACACCACCCGCGGCTCCGGCCGGTGGAACAAGTCCCCCCAGCCCCCGGCCAGTTCGTCCAGAGCGCGTCCCCACCCGCCGATGTCGTCAGCCGTAACACGCAGTGTCATGCCCGGACAACGAGCACCCCGACATCAAGTCACAATCCCGAACCCGAGCTGCTGAAAACTCATTCGGGACGCACTTGCTGTCGTCCACCAGGGCGAGGCGCTGTGGGCGATGGACACCAACCGCGGCAGCGCCTCCCTGCACGACTGGACCCGCCAAGCGAGGGGAATGGCAGCAGGCATGACGACGGTAGCCCCCGCTCGATGAGCGGGGGCTGGCTCGCGGCTCTACAGAACTGAGCGCCCCGAGACACTCAGGGACACTCAGGCGCTCGGCCCACGCCGTTCCACACGTCGCAACCTACTGTTGAGGCTGCTCCGTCGTGGAGTGACCTGCCACTGAGTCCGGCCCAAGGCCGGAAGATTTCGCGCATTCTTCGGCGAAGTGTTGCAGGGTTACCCGCCAACCTTCCCCGTAGTTGCAGTCGGAGGGCAGCAGGGACGGGTCGACATTCTCCCAGCCAGTGTGTTCGACCGACACACGCGTCGAATGATCATCCAGCTTTTCGAAGGTCAGTTCGACACTTGTCGTGGGGCCGGAGATGACGTCCCACCGAAGCACGAACCCATGCGGCGGGTTCCAGGCGGTAATCACGCCCCAATTGCGCTCGCCGTCCGGTCGGACCTCGTACATGCGGCCGCCGACACGCTTCTCCACGACGACCGTCTTGATCTGATCTCGTCCCAGCGAGTAGGACTGCAGCGGCCACCAGTCCGCAACCCGGCCGACGAAGGTCGAGAATGCCGACTCCTGACTGCAATTCACGACGACACTCGCCCGCACGACGTGCTGGTCGGCGACGACACTCGGATGCCTAGCGTTTACTGAGCTCATCCACCTGGCCCTCGATGTTGTTCGGCAACGGCGAGCGTCCCGGCGCCATGTCCGCTTCGCGCAAGTCCGTTACCCCTTGGGCGGAACACTCGCCGCGATGGCTGCCGTGCCGCTGAACGAATCAAGCATCCCGAGAGCGCCGCTGCAGCCAGCTTGCCGCCTACGTGCTCGACGACGCCGTTCGGCAGTCTGCTCATCGGGTTCGAGCGCTTGACTCCCCTGTTCAGCATGGCCGTCGTCAACACTCCTCGGCTCACCTTGCCGGTCCGCGACGCCGCCAGGATACCGTCCGTGCTCTAGCCAGGCATCCCCTGCTCGTGATTGGCCGATTCGCCTTCGGCGCCTTGGTCGTTGTCGCCGTGCGTGTTGACCTCGGCTGCCTCTGCGATTTCCTTGGCGAGTGCGAGGCTATTGGACCAGAGGTTGTTGAAGTATTGGTGCAGTATCGCGATCCCGTCGGCCCGCGTGCGGTAGAGCCGACTTCTTCCGTCGCGGCGTTCCTCGACCAGTCCCGCCTCCTTGAGCACACGAAGGTGCTGAGAGACGGCCTGGCGGGTGACCGTGAAATGCCCCGCGATCTCACCGGCGGACATCTCCTTGGTGGCCACCAATTCGAGCATGGTGCGACGGTTTTCGTCTGAGAACGCACGCAGGATCGCGGCGGCCGATACTTCATCCGGCTGTTTCGAAAGCCTCATTATGGTCAGGCGCCACCATCTTCTGCTGTCGGATGACTAGTACGGCAACTATTGCTCCGATAACACTGAGCACACCAATCCCAACCAGCGCGGGACCAGCCCCTTCGGCCATACTAGCAGCAGTCCCATAGTCTCCGAATGCGGCGAACCACGCCGTCACCATCGCGACGCCGAATACCGCACCGACGTACGCGAACGTCTCACTGGATCCGGATGCCATCCCGGCTTGCTGGGGAGTCGCCGACCGCATGACCGCGGACGAGACCGAGGGGAACGCAATTGCAGTACCAACGCCGGCGCAGAGAAGCGGGAGCCACAGGCTGCCGTACCCTACCGCCGAATCGGACATCTTTGCGCCAATCCACAGAAATGCCACTCCCGGCAATAGCAGGCCGATAGTGACCAGGTATCGCTCACCGATCTTATCCGCCAGCTGGCCGACAAACGGGGAAATGACCAGGGTCAGCGCGGTCCACGGCAGCAGGCGTACACCGACTTCGATGGGACTGTTCCCCAGCCCGAGCTGAATGTACTGGGTAAGGAGGAACGCCGGGCCGAACATTCCCGCGTTGAGAATGAAGTTGGATACACACCCTGCAGACACATTCAGGTTTCGGAACAAGCTCATATTGATCATGGGCTCCGAAACCCGACGTTCCCACAGGACGAAACCCACGAGCAGGAGCGGTCCGACGATGAGCCCGCCAAGGATCGTCACATGAGCCCACCCTCGCTCCGGACCGCGAATCAGTGCCTGCACGATGAGCAGGACCGCGGAGGTGGCCATGAGGAGGCCGACCGGGTCGATCTTCCTCGAGCCACCGAAGGACTCTGGCACGTGCATGCGGGAAAGCGCGATGACGCCGAGCCCGATGGGGACGTTCAGCCAGAAGATCCAGTGCCAGCTGAAGCTCTCGATGATCGCTCCACCGACGATCGGCCCGGACGCGACAGCGATGCCGATGACGCCGCCCCAGATGCCGATGGCCTTTCCTCGTTCCTCAGGCGGGGTCACCGAGGTGATGAGCGCGAGGGTCAGCGGGAGCACGACCCCGCCACCGATGCCCTGGACGACCCGTGCGCCGATGAGGAATCCCAGTGACGGACTGACGGCACACAGGATGGAACCGAGCGTGAACACCGTCAGGCCGATCGCGAACACCCTCAGGCGACCGAAGCGGTCGGCCAAGGTCGTACCCGTGAGGATCAGCGATGCGAAGGCCAGCGTGTACGCGTTGACCGCCCAGCTCAGATTGCCCGCGTCACCTCCGAGATCCTCGTGCAGCGTCGGCAATGCGGTTGCCACGACCAGGTTGTCCAGACTCACCATGAAGTTGGTGAGTGCAGCAAGTGCGATCGTCCAGACCACCTGCTGTTTTGGAAATGCATGGAGTGCTGGCTGCATCAACTCTGCTCCCGTCTTGCACCTCAGCAGAACGATCAAGGGCAGTTCCCTACCGAATTTTTACGTTAGTGTGGACTTTCGCATGAGTCAAGCCGAGCCGGGGGCGAAGGGGTCGCCGGGACGAGGCCGCCGAGGGCGGAGAGCAGGTCAGGGCGCGTTCGCGGGGTGCTGGACGCACCGTGGCGCAGAGCAGTCGGGGCGCGCTTGGCCACACCTCCTGGCGCACCCGACCGCATGTCACGAACAGCCCTGAGGAGTCACCTCGTCGGGAACGTCCGGCTTCCGCCGGCTCACGCGGAGTCACGTGCGTGAGCAGTCACGCTCGCGCACTACTCCGCAGGAGGCTGGAGAGGTAGCGATCGAGCCCCGGGACCGAGAGCAGCGTCGGCACCATCCCCGTCGTTGGCTCCTGGAGCACGACGTCAGCACTGGCCTGGTCGGATGGTCGAACATCGAATTCTTCGCTCACACCGACGAGCGCTTCCGCCAATGAGTCCTCGGAGCCCCTCTCGACCGTGATCGCGCGCATCAGCCATGTGCCGCACGGCAGACCGCCGAAGAAGAATCCGCCCTCGGGGTCGACGAATCCCGCGGCGATCGGCGGCATGAGCGGCCTCGCACTCGAGAACACGCTGACGTGGGTGCGAGTGCCTCGATTTCGTGGTGTGCCAATCAGCCGACCCGTGACGCAACCGCGAGGGTCGTAATCGTGTACGACACCCGGAGCGGCGAAGTCGAAGAGCGTGAAATCAGCTCGAGACGAGTGCCTGTACTGGGACGGGGTGAGCCCGACGACTTCGGTGAATCGAGTCGTGAAAGTCCCGAGGCTTTGGTAACCAACCGAAGACGCGATGTCGGACACATTTGCCATGCTTGTCGACAGCAGCTGTTTACCTCGCGCCATCCGGACCGTACAGAGGAAGCGCCCGGGTGAGCACCCCGCTTCTTTTCGGAACTTCCGGGCGAAATGAAACTTGCTGTACCTCACGAACGCGGCGATGTCGCCAAGGCTGAGCGGACGTCCGCAGTTCTCCCACATGTAGATCATGCTGTCCCCAACCGGATTAGACATGGCTCCCTCCGATCTCGTGATCGAACACTTGCCATTGGATCTATCGGGTGCGTCTCTACAGGCAGGCGCAGCTCGCCGTCGCACGGCGCAGCCTGCGCTGCCGCGACGATGCTCTGGGTCTCGGTTGCCGTCGAGCGGGTCGAGCGATCGCGTCCCTCCAAAGGAAACGCATCCGGATCCACCCGCTCGCAGAAATCTCAGACGTCCATGTGGATCGTGTCCCACCGCAACAGCACGACGCTACGGAGAAACGAATTGCGGTCCGCTGTCAACCCATACCGTGCAACCCCGCTGCCCAAGGTAGGAAGACCATTCGAAACCAAGGTCACTGCGCAACGTCACGCTGTAGGTCAAGCCATGTGACTGGCGCCGGCCTCGGCCTTGCGTGCCAAGCTGGCATAAGTCGTCCCCGTTCTGCGCTTCGCGTCAGTGGCGACTACCGGCCTCCCTCCATGAGGTGGAGTCCCACCAAGTGGGGTAGGGCCTGGCGCGTAGGTCAGCGCGACGCTGGAAACTCGATACCGTCCGGTCCAAGCACTTGCGCGATAAGGGGCGGCTTGCAGGTGCCCCGGAGCCCGGGTCAGGAAGTTGACCCTGCCGGAACAGGAACTAGAGAATCCGCATTACCCTGCACCACGCGCCGAGATGCCACCCTCCGTGACTCCCTCGTAACGCGTTCACGCGAGTCGTTATCTGACCAGCGCCGATGCCGTCTCTGCACTGGTCGACCCACGACCGTGGAGAGATTACTATTTTTTTTAGGATTGAGCAACGAGAGAGAAGCGCTCGGCGCCGGTTCGATGTCAGTCTCGTGGTGACGTGGCATAGCCAGAGGGACACGGGGGTGCTGACATGGTTTCGTGGCTGGGACACATCCGTCGCATATCGCTCACTCCCGACGTGAACCAGGCCTTGTTACGCAAGCGTGGCTTCCCCGAGCGCGACCCGCAGGCGAAGGCGTGCCTGGAGATGGCAGGCCGCTCCTTCATCGAAGGGTTCGGCGTCGCGGCCCAGAGCTCGACCGCTGTTGAGGCCACTGCCACGCTGGCAAGGATCGACGGCATCCGGCGAGGCTTCGCGTTCGAGGGTGCGGCCATGGCCATGGCCATACGCGACGCGTTGCCGCTGGGCCACCGCCACCACGTCGCCGACCTCCTCGAAGCCGCCGACGATCACATCTACATGATCCACGTCGGCGTCGGCTGGTCACTCGCCCGGCTGCCCCGGCCCCTGCGGCGGGCGGCGACGGTGGGTCTGACCGACCCCACCCTCACGTGGCTGGCCCTGGACGGCTACGGCTTCCACCAAGCCTTCTTCCACACGGACAAGTACGTAAGACGGCAGTACATCGACCCCGCCCCGCCCCTGCCCATGGGCGCCCACGCCGGGTACGCCCCTCGTGCGATCGACCAGGGAATCGGCCGGGCCCTGTGGTTCGTTGCGGGTGCCGATCCGAACCGGGCGCTGCGGCTGATCGAGGCGTTCCCGCCGCAGCGGCACGAGGATCTGTTCGCCGGACTCGGGCTGGCCACGACCTACGCGGGCGGTGCCTCTCGCGACGAGATCGAGGAACTCGCCAAGCGTGTCGGCAGACATCGGCCCGCCCTTGCGCAAGGGTCCGTATTCGCCGCCGAAGCACGTACACATGCACACATCACACAGCCGCACACCGAGAACGCGGTCCAGGCGATTACCGGGCTTCACGTCACCGAGGCGGCCGCCATCGCCACGCAGACTCGTCCGTCGGGACACACGGTCGACGGGCAGCTGTCGTTCGAAGTGTGGCGCCGGCGCATCATGCAGCGCTGGGCCACCGAAGCACGTTTCAGCCTCGACCCGCCACTTCACTCATCGGCGCAATCAAGGGCGGCCGTCGGGGATGGCGGCAACGTCTCAGCGGCCGCTGAGACCGATTCCCTCTCGAAACCTCGACAACCCGGCATCGACAGGGCGAAGGGCGGATCATGAGAGAACGCATCCGAAGGCTTTCGCCTGCGCTCTGCGCGGTCCTGCTCGCCGCGTCCTTATTCGGTGTCACACGAGCAGCGGTCGCAACCCCGGATCCGTCGAAGGTCGCTCCCGGCTACAAGTTCACGCCCATGTCGATCCCGATGCCGGCCGGTTACGAGAAGCTTCCGAAGAAGACGGTCCGCGACGTCAACCCCGCCTACCAAAAGATCCGTTCGTGGATCTCGTCCGTGGGCGCCAGCATCGCCATCAACGACCTGACCGGGCACGGGCGGGCCAGTGGCATGTGTCTCGTGGACACCCGCACGGACTCGGTGGTCGTCACCCACACGCCGACCGCTCCAGCAGCCGACCGATTCGCTCCCTTCATCCTCGATGCCGCCCCTCTCCACGTGGACTCGGCGATGGCGCCGATGGGCTGTGCGCCCGGCGACTTCAACAGCGACGGGCGGATGGACCTGCTCGTCTATTACTGGGGGCGCACACCCATTCTGTTCATGGCTGACAAGTCTGCGTCCGGTCGCGCACCGTCGTACCGCCCGACCGAAGTGGTCCCGTCAACCGAAGACGCAGACCGTTACACAGGCGAGCCGTGGAACACCAACGCCGTATCGGTCGCCGACTACGACGGGGACGGCCACCCCGATCTGATGGTCGGAAACTACTTCCCGAACTCTGCCGTTCTCGACCCGCACGGCCAGGACGACGTCGTCATGAACGACTCCATGTCGAACGCGAAGAACGGCGGCGGAATACGGGTACTGCGCTGGCTGCGCAACGACGGCGGGAAGCCGGTGTATGTCGAGGACAAGAAGGCCGTCCCGTACGACGACTCGACCGGATGGACCCTCGCCCTGGGCGGTGGCGACCTCACCGACGATCTCCTGCCCGAGGTCTATGCCGCGAACGACTTCGGACACGATCACCTGTTCTACAACGAGTCGACGCCCGGCGACATCCGGTTCAGCACCGCGACCGGTGATCGCGGCTGGACCACACCCAAGTCATTCGTCCTGGGCAAGGACTCCTTCAAGGGGATGGGTGTGGACTTCGTCGACCTCTACAGCCGCGGCAAGTTCGACATGATCGCCAGTAACATCACGACGGCATGGGGCCTCGAGGAGAGCAACTACGTGTGGCGCAACGACGCCGACACCGCGAAGGACATGGCTTCCGACCTCGGCTCAGGGCATGCCCCCTTCTCCCAACAAGCACAAGAGGTCGGCCTGGCCTGGACCGGATGGACCTGGGACATCAAGGGCGCGGATCTGAAGAACTCCGGCAAGCTCAACGTCCTGCAGACCGCCGGGTTCGTCCAAGGTGACGGGCACAACCGCTGGCCTTGGCTGCAGGAACTGGCGACCAGCAACGACGTCCTTCTGCGAGAGCCCCGTATGTGGCCCAAGGTGGGACCCGGCGACGACATCGCGGGCCACCAGCCGATGGCGGTGTACGCACCGGCCGACTCCGGGAAGTACGTCGACATCGCCGATCACGTCGGAATCGACTCCAAGACCCCGACCCGCGGGATCGCCATCGGCGACACCCGGGGAACCGGAACGCTGGACTTCGCCGTCGCACGGCAATGGGGCCCGCCGGCCTTCTACAAGAACGATTCGCCGGACATGGGCCGCTACCTCGAACTCCATCTGTACAGGCCCGCCGACAAGGCCAAAAAGCAGGACGGCGGCGGCCCGTCAGCATCCAGGACACCCGCCTACAACGCGCAAGTCACCGTGCGAACGGCCGACGGCCGCACGATGCAGAGCCAGCTCGACGGCGGCAGCGGGCACAGCGGCAAGCGGGGCTTCGACGTCCACTTCGGCCTCGGCAGCGAGGACCGGCCGGTGAGCGCCAGCATCGCCTGGCTCGACAACCAGGGCGAGCGCCACCGCCAGACCATCCAGCTCGACCCGGGCACGCACTCCTTCATGCTCACCGACACGGCCGAGGAGGTCAGCGTCCCATGACCACCCATCTGCCCAAGCCTGTCGGGCCGTCACCCACATCGTCGCCTTCCAAACCGCCCCTCGCTGACTCGAAACCGCCGGCTGCCCAGGCCGCCGGGAAGGATCCGCGCTATCTCGCACTGCGGAACTTCGCCATCTCCATCACGGTCTTCAACATCCTCGGCTACACCGTGCTGGGGTTCGAGCAGCCGCCCTTGTGGCCGATCCTGGCGGTGGCCAGCGCGTACGTCATCGACCTGGCCTTCGAGGCACTCAGCGCATGGGCACAGCGTCGATCGATCCGCTTCCTCGGTCGAGGCTTCCGCGGCGTCTACGAGTTCTTGCTTCCCGCGCACATCACGGCGCTCGCGGTGAACATGCTGCTGTATGCGAACAACCAGTTCTGGCCGGTCCTCTTCGGCATCTCCGTTGCCGTCACCGGCAAGTACGTGTTCCAGGCCCCGATCGGCGGCCGCATGCGCCACTACATGAACCCGTCGAACCTCGGCATCAGCGTCGCGCTGCTGTGCTTCGGCTCCTGGGTCAGCGTCGCGCCGCCCTATCAGTTCGGTGAGAACATCAACTCGCTGTTCCGGATCGCGATCCCGGTCATCCTCGCCACCGCCGGCACGGTTCTGAACGCGAAGCTCACCGGCAAAATACCGTTGATCGTGGGTTGGCTCGGCGGATTCGTGATTCAGGCGGTCCTGCGTCATGAGCTGTTCGACGTGGCGCTGATGGCCGCACTCGGCACCATGACCGGCACGGCCTTCCTCCTGTTCACCAACTACATGATCACCGATCCCGGCACCACACCGTTCAAGCCGCGGGCCCAATTCATGTTCGGCGCTTCGTCGGCCATGGTCTACGGACTGCTGATGCTGTTGAACGTGGTCTACACGCTGTTCTTCGCACTCACGATCGTATGCGCAATCCGTGGAATCTCCGCGTGGATCGGCGTACTCATCGCGAAGCGCAGGTCCGTGACCGCGTCATCCGCAGCCCCGAGCGGTCAGCCAGGGGCGCAGGAGGCCTAGAACCATGACACGGATAGCGATCGTCGGAATGGCCTGCAGGTTCCCCGACGCCGAAAACCCGAGGCAGCTCTGGGAGAACGTGCTTGCGGGGCGCCGTGCGTTCCGACGCCTGCCGGACGTGCGGCTGAGCTCAGCGGACTACTATGCGGCCGAGCCGACCGCGCCGGACCGGCACTACGCCACTCATGCCGCGGTCATCGAAGGCTGGGAATTCGACCGGACGAAGCACCGCGTCGCGGCGAGCGTGTACCGGTCCACCGACATCGCGCACTGGCTGGCCCTGGACACCGCCGCGGCAGCTCTTGAGGACGCCGGCTTCCCCGAAGGCAAGGGGCTCGACCGTGCCCGCACCGGGGTCGTCCTCGGCAACACCCTGACCGGAGACATGACTCGCGCCACCGGTATGAGGCTCCGCTGGCCCTATGTGCGACGTACCTTGGCGAAGGCGCTGGAGGACAAGGGCTGGACGGTCGACGAGATCGCCGAGTTCCTCGACGCGTACGAGATCCAGTACAAGGCCCCGTACCCCGGCATCAACGAAGACAGCCTGGCCGGCGGTCTGGCGAATACGATCGCAGGGCGGATCTGCAACCACTTCGACTTCGGCGGCGGCGGCTTCATCGTGGACGGAGCCTGCTCGTCGTCTCTGCTGGCCGTGGCAAACGCCGGCAACGCCCTCTCCGGAGGGCAGATCGACACCGCCGTCGTCGGTGGGGTCGACACGTCCATCGATCCCTTCGAACTCGTCGGCTTCGCGAAGACCGGAGCACTCGCGACCTCGGAGATGAAGGTCTACGACCGAAAGTCGAACGGCTTCTGGCCAGGCGAGGGCTGCGGCATCCTGGTGCTCGTCCGTGAGGAGGACGCGATCACCCGCGGCATGCCGATCTACGCGACCGTCGCAGGCTGGGGAGTGTCCTCCGACGGCCACGGCGGTATCTCCCGGCCCGAGGCGGACGGCCATGTGCTCGCCATAGAACGCGCGTACGCCATGGCCGGATTCGGGGTCGAGACAGTCGACTACTTCGAGGGGCACGGCACCGGTACGGCACTGGGCGACCAGACCGAGCTCGAAGTGTTCGACCGCGTGACCGCGGACAGGCCGACCGGCGGGGGGCCCGTCTACCTCGGCACGATCAAGGGCAACATCGGGCATACGAAGGCCGCCGCCGGCATCGCCGGTCTGATGAAGGCCGCCCTCGCACTTCACCACGGCACGATCCCACCGGTGGCCGGCAACAGCGAGGCGCACCCGATACTCGACAGCCCCGACACGCGTCTGCGGCTTCCCCGTACGCCGCAGCCGTGGCCGGCACCGCAGCCATCGGGCCCGTCGAGCAACGGCACAGGTGACCCGCCGCGCCGCGCGGGCGCGTCGTCGCTGGGATTCGGAGGGATCAACGCCCACGTCGTCCTGGAGTCAACCAAGCCGACAGCACCGCTTCCCGCCGCTCTCCACAGGCATCTGATGCGCACGCCCCAAGACGCCGAACTGTTGGTGCTGTCGGCATCCGGCTTCGACGACCTCGAGGTCAAGCTCCGTCACACCGCGGAGGTTGCGGCTCCCTGTTCCTACGCCGAGCTCGGTGACCTGTCTGCCGAAGTCACGCGCACCGACTCCGAACTCGCCTACAAGGCAGCGGTGGTGGCGTCCGAGCCCGCGACGGCAGCATCAAGTCTGCGCGCGCTCGCTGATGCCATCGCGGCAGGCGAGACGTATGTGTTCGCACCAAGTCGTGGTCAGTTCTTGGCCCACCCCGCAACAGCCCCCCGCATCGGGTTGCTGTTCCCGGGCCAGGGCGCCCCGGGACGTGGTGACGGCGGCGGCCCGGCGCGCAGGTTCGAAGCCGTCCGGGACCTCTACCGGCAAGTGGGCACGCGGCCCCCTGGTGCCGCGACCGAGGACGCGCAACCGCGCATCGTCACCGCTTCCCTCGCCGGGTTGCGGGTCCTCGACCGGGCCGGGGTATCGGCCTTCGGCTGTGTCGGACACAGCCTCGGCGAACTCACCGGCCTGTACTGGGCGGGGGTCTGCGACGAGACGTCCGCCGTCGAGATCGCGGCCTTCCGCGGCGAAGCGATGCACAACGCGACCTCAGGACCTGCGGGAACCGAGTCCGCGGACGCGTCGTACGAGACGGGCTCGATGGCGTCCATCCGCGCCTCCGCGGCGCAGGTCCAGCCATTGCTCACCGAGACCCAGGCCACGATCGTCGGCTACAACGGACCGAAACAGACCGTCATCGCGGGCCCCGTGGACGCCGTCGACGCGGTGGTCCAGGCGGCGAGGGAGGCCGGGCTGCGCGGCGCCAAGCTCGCTGTCTCCCATGCCTTCCATTCGCCGCTGGTCGCCCCGGCTGCCCAGAAGTTGCGCGGGTACCTCGACGAAGCCCACATCGGCGAGGTCAAACGAGCCGGACTGTTCTCGACGGTCACCGCAGAGCCGGTGGAGCCCGGATCGAGCGTCGTCGATCTCCTGGAACGGCAAGTCGTGGCACCCGTGCGGTACGCCGATGCGTTCGAGCAGCTCGCCGAAAAGTGCGACCTGCTCATCGAGGTGGGGCCGGGCACGATCCTGTCCGGCCTTGCGACCGAGCTGTGCCCGGCTGTTCCAGTGGTCTCGATGGATACCGACGACGGGTCGGTCGCCGGTATCCTCCAGACGCTCGCAGCCTGCTACGTACTGGGCTCCGGTCCTGATCTGGTAGCCCTCGCGGCCGAGCGGTTCAACCGGCCCTTCTCGTTGGACAAGCGCTTCACCTTCATCGAGAGCCCTTGCGAACAGGCGCCGGACATCTCGCACATCCCCGAGGCGGAGGCCCGGACGCCCAAGGCCGGCCACACCGACGTCCCTGCTGACATGCAGAGTCCACTGGACACACTGCGACACCTGATAGCCGCGCGCGTCGAGCTTCCGGTCGACGAGATCCAACCTGAGACTCGCCCACTCGACGATCTGCATCTGAACAGCATCACGATCACCCAACTGATGGGCGAGGTCCTCAAGACGTTCGGCGCGCCGATACCCGAACCGAGCACCAGCGTGGCGACCGCCACCATCGCGGAGCTGGCGGATGCGATCGAGGGGCTCGCTCACACAGCCGGTAGCGGAGCGGACAGCACAGTCGGCGATGACCTGGCAGGCATCAGTCCTTGGGTTCGTCCCTTCGTGGTCGAACACGTCCCGTCCCCGCTGCCGCCCGGCTCGGACGAGGAACAGCCGGGGACCTGGGAGGTGTTCGCTCCCCCCGGTGAACCGCTCGCGGAGACAGTTCGGCAGCGGCTTGAGGCCGCTCCTGTCGGCGATGGGGTCTTGCTCGTCAGCGGCGCGTCCGAGGGTGAGGACCCCGCCGACATGTATGCCCGCATGCTGGACGCGGCAAGGCTGGCTGTTGAGCGCGGTGCCCGATTCGTCGTGGTCAACCGTGCCGACCACAGCGCCTCCGCGCTGGCCAAGACGGTCCATCTGGAGGAAACGGCGGTGCGCACGACGGTCGTGGACCTCACCGACCGCCTCGCGCCCGCTCAGGCAGCGCAGCTGATCTGCTCCGAGGTTGCCACCACCCGTTCCTTCCGTGAGGTCTCCTACGACGACGGCCGACGGACCGAACCCGTTCTCCGCGAGCTGACCACCGGTCACGATGGCTATCCGATCGGTGCCGGCGACGTTCTCGTCGTCACCGGAGGCGCGCGCGGCATCACCGTCGAGTGCGCCGCCGCCCTGGCCAACGAGACGGGCTGCACCCTGGCGTTGATGGGGCGGGCCGACGCCGCAGCCGACGAGGAGGTCGCAGCGAACCTCTCTCGTCTGCGTGACTCGGGCACCAAGGTGAGTTACTACTCCGCCGACGTCACCGACGCGGAGCAGGTAGCCGCCGCCACGGAGGCGATCCGAAAGGAACTGGGGGACATCACCGGCATCCTCCACGGAGCCGGTGTCAACGTGCCCGCCTCGATCGGTTCGTTGACCATCGACGAACTCGAAAGGACCGTCGCCACCAAGGTCGACGGATTCCGCAATGTCCTGGACAAGGTAAGGCCCTCCGACCTGCGGCTCGTGATCGGGTTCGGCAGCATCATCGGACGCGCGGGGCTGCGGGGCGAAGGTCACTACGCCACCGCGAACGACTGGCTGCGATCGTCGATCGCCACACTCGACGAACAGCTACCTCAATGCCGCTGTCTGAACATCGAGTGGTCGGTGTGGTCCGGCACCGGGATGGGCGAGCGACTCGGCGTGCTCGGTGTGCTGACCCGGGAAGGGATCGAGCCGATCCCCACGGACGCCGGTGTCGCCGCCATGCTGGATCTGCTTCGCACGCGGTCATCCCCATCGAACGTGGTGGTGCTCGGAAGGGCCATCGCCCTCCCGACCGTCACGTTCGCGCAGGCCGAACTGCCGTTGCTGCGCTTCCTCGAACGTCCGGTGCTGCACTTTCCTGGAATCGAGTTGATCGTCGAGGCCGATCTCTCCACGACGGCCGACCCGTATCTCGACGACCATCGACTGTCCGGGCATGCGCTGTTCCCGGCGGTCATGGGCATGGAAGCGATGGCTCAGGTCGCGACGGCGCTGTTCGGTGACGACGGCCCCGTCGAGTTCCGCGACATCGAGTTCAACCGTCCCATCGGGATCTCCGCGGACGAGACGACGATCCGGCTCGTCGCGCTGCGGACAGGTGACGAAGTTCAGGTCGCGATCCGGTCGGCTGAAACGCTCTTTCAGGTCGATCACTTCCGTGGGGTGTGCCTGCGCCGGGGCGATTCCGCACTCGATCTCACCGGACATCAGGACCAGGTGTCGGAGTCGACCGCCGAGATGGAGCGCTGGGAACCGCTGCTCACGGCTGCCGACAGGGCCGCGGACATCGCTCCGACAACGATGGACATCGAAGTCGATTTCTATGACCGGATCATGTTTCACGGCCCCCGGTTCCGCTCCGTGACCGACTTCCGCCTGATATCGGCGCGGCGATGTGTCGCACAGATCCGTTGCTCCGACAGCCGGTGGTTCTCCCCCTTCCTGCCGGGCGCGCTGCTCCTTGCGGACCCGGCCGCGCGAGACGCGTTCATGCATGCGCTGCAGGTGTGTGTCCCCGACTCCACCCTGCTGCCGTCGAAGGTCGGCCGAGTGCGGTCGTTCCCCCACCGGCAGCAGGCCGAGGAGGTCACCCTGGTGGCGGCCGAACGCGCCCACGTCGGGAGTACCTATGTCTACGACGTCGTGGTCCGCGACGAAAGCGGTGCACTGGTCGCGATCTGGGAGTCACTCGAACTGACCGCCGTCCCGTCACCTCACGCGGGCCGCGCGTGGACACCCGAACTCCTCGGTCCGTACCTGCAGCGTCAGCTCGACAAGGTGCTCCCTGAGCCGCTGCGTCTCGCGGTCATCCGCGATCGCCCCTCAGCCGCCGCAGGATCGCCCCGCGGAAGCGGGACGATCGCCGGTCCCCGCGGCGCCCGGCGCATACCGAGTCGCCGAGAGGCCACGGAGCGCGCTCTGGCCGCCGCGTTCGGACACCCAGTGGTGTTGCGGCACCGCCCCGACGGCCGACCCGAGACAGCCGAACCGATGAGCGCGACCCACGGCCCCGGTCTCACCGCCGCCGTCGCTTCCTCCCGTCCCGTCGGCTGCGACATCGAAGCGGTCCGGGAGCGCACCATGGAGCAGTGGCGCGACCTCCTCGGGCTGTCCGGCGTCGCGCTCGCGGAGATGTGCAGCGCTGCGGGAAGCGAGTCGTTCGCCACCGCCGCCACCAGGGTCTGGAGCGCCCGCGAGGCTGTCATGAAGCTCGGTGTGACCGTGACGCAGCCCAAGTTGATCCTGGATGAGCGAGCCCTCGACAACGGCTGGCTCGTGCTGCGTCATGGCCGCGACCTGGTGTGGACGTTCGCTGCCACGCTGGCGGCGCCCACCCCGGACGAGGTGATCGTGATCGCCGTGACCGAGAAGGGCTGAACCGTGCCGAGCTTCGACACCCCACACCTCGTCGGCTTCGAGGAAACCAACCTCGTGGGCAACGTCTACTTCGTGAACTACTTTCGTTGGCAGGGCCGCTGCCGGGAGGTGTTCCTCAAGGAGAAGGCCCCAGAGGTCCTGGACGAGATCACACACGGTCTCAAGCTGTTCACCATCAAGTGCGAATGCGAGTACTTCGCCGAATTGACGGCCTTCGACCAGCTGTCCATCCGCATGACGCTCGTTGACCTCACCCAGACCCAGATCGAGTTCGAGTTCGCGTACGTCAAGATCGACGAGACGGACGCAACCGAGCACCTGATCGCGAAAGGCCGCCAACGTGTCGCATGCATGCGCGGCGACGGCGACCAAGCCGAACCGACCCTCGTCCCCGAGAGCCTGCGACAGGCTCTCGAGCCCTACAACGCCGCGAGAGCCGGGTCCGTACGGTCCATGGTGAATCTTCGAAACGGAGTGACACCTGAGGGCAGACGTGACCGTGTCGGCCGAGTCCGCTGACGGCCGGGTGGCGGCGTAGAACGGAACACTCCGCGTGTCGGCCGCGGTGTCATGGGCCGTGTCAGGGCTGTGTCAGGCGGGTGACAGGGGCGGTGGGGATCGTAGAGACATCAAGCACCGGCCAGGTGGCCTTCACCGCCGGTTCGATTCCCTCAAGGAGCACACCGATCATGTCCCTCACCCTCGCCGCCCTCACCGCCCAGGACAAGGACACCCTGCGTACCGCCGCCTATGGCGCCGTCTCCTTGATGGCCGCGGCCGATGCCGCCGGATCGCCCCACAAGGCTGCCACCCGCGGCGCCATCGCCCTCGCCTCCGCCACTGGCCAGGTCGGACACGTCCTCGCCGCCAAGACCCGGATCGAGAACCTGGGCGGCACCACCACGGCCGCGCTCGCCGAGCACGTCCTGCCCGCCCTCACCGCGGCGATGGACCTGCTCAACCGGCAGTCCCCGGCAGAAGCCGCCGACTTCCGCAGCACCGTCACCATTGCCGTCGAGGCAGCTGCCCGCGCACACCAGGGTGAGCCCGGGCCCGCACTGGCCGCCATGGCCCGCAAGATCACCGCTGCCCTCGACGCCGCCTGACACAGGTTTCACCTCTCGGGGAGGCCCGTGGGCCTTGCGCTGTGTGCCGTTACAGGTGGAGGAGCATGAGGATTTCGTCGCGGTCGTCTCCGGGGGCCAGGCGCAGGGCTCCGGGCCAGCGGCCGATCTCCTTCCAGCCGAGTCGGGCGTAGAAGGACTCCAGGTCCGCTCCTGCGCGCACGGCCAGGTGGAGTTGCTCCAGGCCCATCTCAGTGCGGGCGACGTGGTGGGCGTGTTCCATCAGGGCGGCGCCGATGCCCCGGCCGCGCACGCTGGGGTGGGTCTGCACGTGGTGCACGGTTCCCCAATGGGCGGTGAGCGGGGCAGGATCGCGGCGCAGGTGCAGCCAGCCGACCAGCTCGCCGCCGTCCCAGGCGGTCAGCAGACGGGACGTGTGCGGAGCGAGGCCCTCGATGATGGCGTCGAGGGCGGGCGCGGCGTGCTGGATGTCGATGGGCGGTAAGGGGAAACCCGCGGCGCCGCCGTCGTTGGTGACGTCGACCCAGCACTCGAGCAGGGCTCGGCACAGGTGCGAATCGGTGTCACGGGCCGAGGCGGCCTGGTGCAAGTGGAAGGAAGCGAAGGAGTCGGTGGTCATGCCGCGGAGTCTGGCAGGAGCCACCGACATCGCCCGCCGGGGTTCGAGGTGACGCCCCCGCCGCCGGACGGCCCGTGCTGTCGGCCATGCGCCCTGGCCGCCGACCGGGCGGGAGCCATCACCCGGATGTTATGACGACGTGTTAGTAGGCACGTGGTGCCCGGGTCAGTAGCTTCGATGAGTGACGGGCGGTGCGGGCGCCCGTCCGCGCGATCCCCCCACAACCGCTTCGAGACGAGGTCCCTCGTGAGCCGTAGACAACTCCCCCGTCTGCTGACCGCATCCGTCGTCCTGGCCCTCGGCGCCGGGACCTTGGCCGCCTCCGGCCCCACCGCGGCCGCCGCCCCCTCCGCCCACGGCACCCTACAGAGCCGCGCCGCCGCCCCCTACTGCTACGACGAACCGTCGCAGCCGAACGCCGACGTGAGCGACCTCAAGGCGTCCTTCAACTCCTCGAACTGGATGCGTACCCTCCAGACCATGTACAAGCGGCGCTGGCCCAGCGGTGAGGCGCTGGCGATCGCCCAGGCCAAGGACAAGTACTGGGACCAGTTCGTGAACAAGCGGAGCTTCGAGGGGTTCGCCGAGTCGATGATGGTGGCGATCCACGAGGAGACCCACATGTGGGACCTCGACCCGTCCCGGACCAGGTGGGACGTCCACATCGCGGCCTGGATCAACGCCGGTCAGCAGGGTCTGACCGTACCCGTGCACGGCGGCTTCCCCCGCAAGGAGATCCTGCCCCTGATCAAGGACGGCCTCAGCTCCTCGATGGACGACATCTACCTGCGGGACAGGACGCAGGGCGAGTACCGCCTCCAGGGCGTGCTCGCGGAGCAGAACGCCGGTCTCACCGGACTGCCCGCGGTGACGGTGGTCCAGGAGTACATCAAGGGCGTCGGCGCCGGCAACGCCCGGGACATCGCCGCCACCAACCTGCGCTACCTGCTGCTCTATCTGCGCGTCGCCAAGGACAAGCACCCCGACTACTGGGCCAGGATCAAGGCCGAGCCCAAGCTGCGCGACCTGGTCCTGACCCAGTTCCTGCGCACGGCGTACTGGCTGGAGAAGTCCGCGCCGTACACCGGAAAGCTCGGCAGCCGCGACGCCGACAAGATCACCGCGACGAACTACGCCCCGGAGAACATCGCCGTCCTGGAGGAGTTCACCGGCCGTAAGGTGCGTGTCGACGCGCAGAAGAACTGCACCGCCTGAGCCCGGGCGCGCGGGTTGCTCAACGCGGCCGAGCACCACTGGAGCGCATCCCTGAGATCGCCTTCAAGTACGACGGCTCGTACGGCGACTCGTACGACGGCTCGGTCGAGCGCACCGCGCGCTTCCGGGAGCGCCCTCGTGGTCCTTGGGCCGGTCGCGCCCTGCCACCCACGCCCGGCGCCGCGGCGCCGCCCGTCGTCGTGGGTCAGCCCGCTCCGCCGACGGCCACCACGACGACCGCCGTCGCGGCCAGGGCGGCGTACACCGCGGCGGCCACGCGCAGGCCGAAGCGCAGCAGGCCGCGCTCGGTGACTCCGGCCGACTTCGCGCGGTCACCGGCCACCGCCAGGATCAGCATGATCATGGGGAGTGAGGTGAAGACGGTGTGGCCCGCCGCGCTGTTCTGCAGGGCGGCGAACCAGGTGTCGAGGCCCGCGCCGTCCGGGGCGAGGCGCTCCTGGAGCGGCATCATCAGCGCGTTGCCACCGACGTTCGAGCCGGTCAGGAAGCCGCTGAGCATGCCGAGCGCGGGTGCCGCCAGGGCGATGACCAGCGGCGGCGCTCCGGCGACCGCGGTGCCGAGCTCCCCGATCATGCCGCTGTCCGCCATCAGCCGCCCCAGGGCGACGAAGCCGGTCAGCGCGAGCAGCGGTCTGCCGACGCGGGTCAGTGCGGTGCGTGCGTCCTGGCGGTGCGGGCGGCCCCGGTCCAGGATCAGGGCCGCGGCGAGCAGGGGCAGGCCCGGCGAGCTGAGCAGCGCGAAGCTCACGTCGCCCGCGTGCAGGGCGAGGGCGGGCGCGCCCGCGGCCCTGGCCAGGCGCGTCAGGGCGATGCCGCCGAGGACGAGTCCGTACGCGGACAGGACCGCGCGCGGCGGCAGCAGTCGGCCCGAGGCGTTGTCGCCGGTCCGCTTCCGGCGGGCGGCGCACAGCGCGAGTCCGGCGGCGGTGGTGAGCAGTCCGGCCAGGACGCCCGCGGGCTGGACCGTGCCGACGTAGTTGAGGGCGAGGAGCCCGAGCGCGAGCACGCCGCCCGCGCCCGCGGCCACCACGGCGGTGCGGACCGGCCGTCGAGGTCGGGCGAGCAGCGCGGCCCACGCGGTCACCAGGGGGAAGACCAGGGCGCTCGTGACCGCTGTGCGGGTGCCCAGTTCGGCGGTGGCGGTGCCGGTGAGGGCCGCGCCGATGACGGTGGCGAGGCCGAGGGTGCCCCACGGCATGATGTTCATGCCGAGCATGGCCTGCCGCAGCGCGGTCGCGGGCGGCGCGAGGGCGAGCAGCACCGGCACGGTGACGAGCAGCGAGACGCCGAAGCCGGTGAGGGCCTCCACCGTGGGGGCGATGCCCGCCACCACGAGGGCGATCGTCGCGGGCACCGGCAGCGGGAGGCCGCGCACCCACTCCTGCAGCGACTGGTGCACCGCGCGGCGGGTGAGCACCTGGCTCAGATAGACGCCCGGGAGCATCACCGCGGCGGCGTTGAGCACCAGCAGCCCGGCCCCGCCCGCCGTTCCGGCCGCCGCGTCGCCCGGCAGCGCGAAGTCGGGCAGCCACCAGATCAGCAGCGCCGCCAGTACGGCCCCGACGACCGCCGCCCAGTGCGCCGCCCGGCGCAGCCCCGTAATCATCCCCAGGACCACGACCAGCGGGGATACCGCCATCGCCCACACCATGTTCGTTCAGCCGCCTTTCGCCTTTTCCCAGTCCGGCAGGGCCAGCCTGGCGGGACGGTCCGACGACGGTCTTGAACGAAAGTCTCGTCCGGCCCGTCGGACAGTTCGGCAACGTGGCGCCCCGGCCCAGAGGTTCGAGGCGCTGACGGCGCGTGCGGAGGAACGGGAGCGGGCTCGACGGGAACGTGAGGCGGAGCATCGCGTCCGGCACAGCTAGACGCACGGCGAGCGAAACTATGATCGCCTCCATGGATTGGCTGGAGCGTGCAGCAAGGTTGAGGCAGTGGAGCCGGGACGGGGTGCGGGCGCCGCACAAGCCCTTGCTGCTGCTGTACGCTCTGGGCCGCTTTCAGGCGGATGCCGCGGACGAGTTGGCGTACAGCGCGGTGGAGGCGGATCTGAAGCGACTGCTGGTCGAGTACGGTCCGTCGCGTGTGACCACGCCCGCCTATCCCTTCCACCACTTGGTCAGCGACGGAGTGTGGGAAGTGTGCACCGCGCACGGCGTCGGCAGCCCGGGCACCGCGGTGAGGGAGCTCCGAGCCAGCCGGGCAACTGGGCGACTGGCCCCGGAACTTCAGGAGGCGCTCCGACGCGAACCCTCCCTGCTGGCCCGGATGGCGAGGGTGCTGCTGGATCTGCACTTCCCGGCGTCGCTGCACCAGGACCTGTGCAATGCGGTCGGCCTGGAGATGGAGCTGTCGGAGACCGACACTCTGACGCCGGCGCCCGGAAGGCGTCAGCGGGACCGGCGGATGCGGGAGATGGTGCTGACCGCGTACGAATACCAGTGCGCTTTCTGTGGCTACGACGGCATGATCGGTGCGGCGCCCGTCGGGCTTGAGGCCGCGCACGTGCGCTGGTGGGCGTTCGACGGTCCGGACGACGTCGACAACGGACTGTGTCTGTGCTCGCTGCACCACAAGCTCTTCGACAAGGGAGTCCTCGGCCTGGGCGACGGCCGCCGCATTCTGGTGTCGCAGCAGTTCATCGGCCGCAGCGAGGCTGCCCGCGAGCATGTCACAGCGCTCGCGGGACGTCCTCTCACGGGCCCTCAACCCGGCGCCCGTCCGGTAGCGGCGGCCCACCGCTCCTGGCACACCAGCCAGGTCTTCCGGGGCGGCCCGCGTCCCTCTGTCGGCTGAGCCGGTCACCCACGTGACGAGGGCCCTCGGGCGCCGTCAGGGTCGGATCGCGCCCGGTGTCACGCCGAAGTAGCGCTTGCAGACGCGGGTCAGGTGGGCCTGGTCGGCGAAGCCGGTGGCGGCGGCGACCTCGGCGGGGCGCCGGCCGGTCAGGAGCAGGCGGCGGGCGCGGTTGGCGCGCAGGCGCAGGAGGTAGGCGTGCGGCGGCAGTCCGTACGCCTGGCGGAAGGCGGCGATCAGGGAGGCGCGCGGCATGCCCGATGCGGCGCTGAGTTCGGCGACGGTGACGGGCTCGGTCCAGCGGTCGTGGAGCAGTTGCCGGGCCAGGTCCGGGCCCCGGCGAGAGTCGCGCCGAGGCCCGGTGGTGAGCGCCCGGCCCGTGCTCGCGTGGCGGCGCAGCACCGAGGTCAGCGCCCCGAGCAGCAGGGACTCGGCGGTGAGGGGGTCGCTCGCGCGTTCTTGTGCGCGGTGCACGCGGCTCAGCGCGGCGAAGAGGTCGGGGTCGGGCACCGCCGTCCGCGCGAACCAGACGTCCCGAACGCCCAGGTGTTCCGCGGCGAGTTCGTCGACCATGGCGGTGTCGAAGTAGAACATCCGGTACCGCCAGCCGGACTCCTCGGCGGCGAAACCGGTGTGCACCTGCCCGGGGTTGAGGATCACCAGCTGCCCGGCGGGGACCACCACCTTGCCCCCTGCCAGGTGCAGCCCCTCCGCGCCTTCCTCGATGACGCCGACGGAGAGCTGTTCGTGGCTGTGCCGGTCGAAGGCGAAGCGCTCGAAGCGCGCGGACAGCAGCTCCACCTGCGCGCTGCCGGGCGCGGCCCAGAGCCGTGCGTGTTCGCCTTCCTCAGCCATCGGCGCATGCTCGCAGACGGGGGCGCACCCGCCTAGGGCCTTGATCACAGTCGGTCCGGCGGCCGCCGGACCGCTGCTGAAGCCGCCGTGCCGTCGGGCGGGAATGGATCAGGACCTCCGGTTCGTTGCAGAACACCAGTACAGATACCCCCACCCGTATTTTTGAATACCCCAGGGGGTATTGTGAGTGTCATCGTGCCAGGAGGAAACATGAAGGTCGTCATCGTCGGTGGCGTCGCGGGCGGCATGTCGGCCGCGACGCGGCTGCGACGGCTGGTGGAGGACGCGGAGATCGTGGTGCTGGAGCGCGGCGCCCACGTCAGCTACGCCAACTGCGGACTGCCCTACTACCTGGGCGGTGTCATCAAGGAGCGCGACGCACTCCTGCTGCAGACGCCCGAGGCCCTGCGCGCCCGGTTCGGCCTGGACGTGCGGGTGCGCAGCGAGGCCGTGGCGATCGACCTCGCGCGCCGCACCGTACGCGTACGCGACCTGGTCGGCGGCGAGTACGAGGAGGCGTACGACCGGCTCGTGCTCAGCCCCGGCGCCCGGCCCTTCGTGCCCGAGCTGCCCGGCATCGAGCGGGCACGCACCCTGCGGGACGTGACCGACGTGGACCGCGTCGCGGCTGATCTCGACGCCGGTGCCCGTACGGCCGTGGTGATCGGGGCGGGCTTCATCGGTGTGGAGGCCGCCGAGAACCTGCGCGAGCGCGGGCTCGCGGTGACGCTCGTCGAACTGGCCGACCAGGTGCTGCCGCCGCTCGACGCGGAGATGGCCGCGCCGCTCACCGCCGAGCTGCGCGCCCACGGCGTACGGGTCGAACTCGCCACCCGGCCGGCCGCCGTGGGACCGGACCGGGTCACGCTGGCCGACGGCCGCACCCTGGCCGCCGATCTGGTGGTGCTCGCGATCGGCGTACGCCCGGAGACGGCACTGGCCGGTGGCGCGGGTCTTGCGGTCGGGCCGCGCGGCGGCATCGCCGTCGACGCGTACCAGCGCACCAGCGACCCGTACGTGTACGCGGTCGGCGACGCGGCGGAGAAGCGCGACGCGCTGACCGGTGAGCCCGCCCTCGTCCCGCTGGCCAACCTGGCCAACCGGCACGGGCGGCTGGTCGCCGACGTGATCGCCGGGCGGCCGGTGAGGGCCCGGGAGGCGGCCGGCACGGCGGTGGTCAAGGTCTTCGGCCGCACCGCCGCCGCCACCGGCTGGAGCGAGAAGCGGCTGCGCGCCGCCGGCCGTCCCCACCAGGCCGTGCATCTGCACCCCGGCTCCCGCGCCGGCTACTACCCGGGCGCGTCCCCGATCGCCCTCAAGGTCCTGTACGACCCCGAAGACCTGCGGATCCTGGGTGCCCAGGCGGTCGGCACCGAGGGGGTGGAGAAGCGCATCGACGTGATCGCCACCGCCATGGCCGGTGGTCTGACCGCCCCCGACCTGGCCGATCTCGAACTCGCCTACGCCCCGCCCTACGGCTCGGCCAAGGACCCGGTGAACATGGCCGGGATGATCGCCGAGAACCTGGCCACCGGGACCGGCCGGGCGGTGCAGTGGCACGAACTGGACGCCGCGCTCGCCGACGGCGCCGCCCTGATCGACGTCCGCACCGCGGCCGAGCACGCCCGGGGCGCGATCCCCGGCGCGCTCAACCTCCCGGTCGACGAGCTGCGCGACCGGCTGGACGAGCTCCCCGCCGGACAGCCGCTGATCGTCCACTGCCAGGTCGGGCTGCGCGGCCACACCGCGGCCCGCCTCCTGACCCAGCTCACCGGCCGCCCCACCGCCAACCTCGACGGCGGCTACGCCACGTGGGCCGCCGCGCGGACCACCCGTGCGGACGCGGCCGATCCGGCTCCCGCCGCTCCCCTGGCCGCCTGAGCCGCGCTCCCCCGCCCCCGACGAGCCCCGGAATCCGACAGCCCCGGAACGAAGAAGGAACCCCCGTGAACACCCCTCTCACCCCACCCGAGCTGGAGTCCCGCATCGCCGACGGCGTCCTCGTCGTGGACGTCCGCTCCCCGTCCGAGTACGCCCAAGGCCACGTCCCCGGTGCCGTCAACCTGCCCCTCGACTCCGTGCGCGACCTGCTGCCGGATCTGCGCGAGACGGCGCGGCGCCGTGGACTCGCCGTCGTCTGCGCCTCGGGAGCCCGTTCCCGCACCGCCTGCGCACAGTTGGAGCGGGCCGGGATCGAGGCGGCCGAGCTGGCGGGCGGCACCGCCGCCTGGCAGGCCGCAGGCCTGCCCCTCGCCCTCTCCGACGAGGCCGACCGACGCCAGGTCTGGGCGATGGACCGGCAGGTACGCTTCGCCGCCGGCGCCCTCGTCCTGACGGGCCTCGCCCTGGGCCCGCGCTTCCCACGCGCCCGGCTGCTGTCCGCCGGGATCGCCGCCGGGCTCGTCTACTCCGGCGTCAGCGGCACCTGCGGCATGGCCGCGGTCCTGGCCAAGCTGCCGCACAACCGGCCGCGCCCGGGGACCCTCGACACGGCACGCGCGGCCCTGCACCACTGATCCCCCGGCGGGCGGCGCCGCGACCACCGCCCGCAGACCCCTACGACAGAACGGAAGCGGCCCCCATGACCGCCCAGAACGAAGAGACGATGACGGCCGTCCTGAACCGGCTGCGCCGCGCCCAGGGCCAGCTCTCCGGCGTCATCGCGATGATCGAGGCAGGCCGCGACTGCAAGGACGTGGTCACCCAGCTCGCCGCGGTCTCCCGCGCCCTCGACCGGGCCGGCTTCAAGATCATCGCGAGCGGGATGCGCGAGTGTCTCGCCGCCACCGACGGCGAGCGCCCGCCGCTGTCCGAGGAGGAACTGGAGAAGCTGTTCCTGAGCCTGGCCTGAGCCGAGGTGGCACGACGGCTGTCGGCCGCCTCCGGGTCTGTCGTGCCTCGTTCCGCGGCTCCCCCGCGCGCCTTCGGGACCCCGTAACCAATGATCTTGTCTGGCGTTGGTCCGCCCGGGAGTCCGTGGCACCTGGTCACGGGCGTCGCGATGCACATGAGGGCGGCTCACCATGCTCGACATCACCAGGAAGATCGCAGCGGGGGTCGGCGCGCTCGCGGCCGCGCTCGGCTGCGTCGTCGCCACCGGGCCCTCGGCGGTCGCCGACGGCAAGTGGTGCAACCACTCGGTCTGCATCGAGACCTACGACTCCGGGACCTATCTGGGCCGCGTCGAGGTGTCGGTGACCAACACCAACCAGCCCAACCGCATCAGCGCGCGCGTGTGGACCACCAACGGCTGGAGCGCGAACACGAAGGTGGAGGACGTCGCCAAGTTCCGCACCTACCGGGACCAGGCCTACCCCCAGCGGCACTTCCCCGCGGGCACGCGGCTGTGCGCGGAGGGCTTCCGCGGCGGCGCCAGCGTCGGCCTTCCGTGTGTGACCATCACGAACTGAGCGGCCCTCTCGGAGAGACCGCGCCGGACCCGAGAAGACACCTGCTCAGACAGGCCCCCGACCGGACCTGCTCGTCCACGCGAGCAGGTCCTCGGCGTTCCAGGTGGTGACGACACGTTCGGCCGGGACCCCGCACTCCTCGGCGCGGGCACAGCCGATGGACTGCCAGTCGAGCTGGCCCGGCGCGTGGGCGTCGGTGTCGATGGCGAACAGGACCCCGGCGTCGACCGCGCGGCGCAGCAGTCGCCTGGGCGGGTCCTTGCGCTCGGGCCTGCTGTTGATCTCCACGGCGGTGCCGGACTCGGCGCAGGCGGCGAAGACCGCGTCGGCGTCGAAGGTGGATTCGGGGCGGCCGCGCCCGGTGACGAGGCGGCCGGTGCAGTGGCCGAGGACGTCCGCGTGCGGATTGCGTACGGCCCTCACCATGCGGCGGGTCATCGCCGCCGCGTCCATGCGCAGCTTGGAGTGGACGGAGACGACCACGACGTCGAGCCGGGCGAGGAGTTCTGGCTCCTGGTCGAGGCCGCCGTCCTCCAGGATGTCGCATTCGATGCCGGTGAGCAGGCGGAACGGGGCCCACTTCTCGTTGAGCCCGGCCACCACCCGCAGTTGTTCGCGCAGCCGGTCGGGCGACAGGCCGCGCGCGATGGTCAGACGCGGTGAGTGGTCGGTGAGGACGGCCCACTCGTGGCCGAGCGCGGCGGCGGCCCGGCCCATCTCCTCGATGGGGCTGCCGCCGTCGGACCAGTCGGAGTGCAGGTGGCAGTCGCCGCGCAGCAGGGACCGCAGCTCGGCGCCGCCGGAGACCAGGGGCGCGTCCCCCTCCTGCTCCAGGCGGGCGAGGTAGCCGGGCACTTCGCCGGCGAGTGCCTCGCGCACTACCGCGCCCGTCTTGGGGCCGATGCCCTTGAGGGCTTCCAGGGTGCCCGTGCGGACGCGCTCGGCCAGCTCCCGCTCCGACAGGGCGGCGACGGTGGCCGCGGCGGTGCGGAAGGCGCGTACCCGGTAGGTGGGTGCCTGGCCGCGTTCGAGCAGGAAGGCGATGCGGTTCAGCGCTTCGACGGGCTCCATCGGTGCCACCTGCCGGTCTCCTGGACGCTCATGCCCCGTGCCACACGGTGGTGGTGTTGCAGAATTCCTTGATGCCGTGGGCAGACAGCTCGCGCCCGAACCCGGAGCGCTTGACGCCGCCGAAGGGGAAGGCCGGGTGCGAGGCGGTCATGCCGTTGAAGTAGACGCCGCCCGCCTGGAGATCGCGTACGAAGCGCTCCTGTTCGGCCGGGTCGGTGGTCCAGGCGTTGGAGCTGAGGCCGAACGAGGTGTCATTGGCCACGGCGATGGCCTCCTCCAGGTCCGCCACGCGGTAGACCGTGGCCACCGGGCCGAAGGTCTCCTCGCGGTGGACGCGCATCTCGGGGGTGATGCCGGTGAGGACGGTCGGCTCGTAGTAGAAGCCCCGTTCCAACTCCTTGGGCCGCCCGCCGCCGCAGACGGCGGTGGCGCCGCGGCGTACGGCGTCGTCGACGAGTTCCTCCAGGTCGGCGCGGCCCTGCTCGCTGGAGAGGGGGCCCACGTCGGTGTCCTCGTCCGCCGGGTCGCCGACGGTCAGATCCCGCATGCCCGCGGCGAACCGCTCCAGGAAGGCGTCGTACACGTCGGCGTGCACGATGAACCGCTTGGCGGCGATGCAGGACTGGCCCGCGTTCTGTGTCCGCGCGGTGACGGCGGTGCGGGCGGCGGCGTCCACGTCGGCCGACGGCATCACGACGAAGGGGTCGCTGCCGCCCAGTTCGAGGACCGTCTTCTTGATCTCGTCACCGGCGATCGCGGCGACCGAGCGGCCCGCGCCCTCGCTGCCGGTGAGCGTGACGGCCGCGACCCGGTCGTCGCGCAGGATGCCCTCGATGGCGCCGGAGCCGACGAGCAGCGTCTGGAAGCAGCCCTCGTCGAAGCCCGCGCGGAGGAAGAGGTCCTCCAGGTACAGGGCGGTCTGCGGCACGTTCGACGCGTGCTTGAGCAGCCCCACGTTGCCCGCCATCAGGGCGGGCGCGGCGAACCGCACCACCTGCCAGAGCGGGAAGTTCCACGGCATCACGGCGAGGACCACGCCCAGGGGGCGGTAGCGGACGTAGGCCCGGGAGGCGCCGGAGTCGCGCACGTCGCCGTCGTCGGGGTGCTCGTCGGCGAGCAGGGCCTCGGCGTGCTCGGCGTACCAGCGCATGGTCCTGGCGCACTTGGCGGCCTCCGCGCGGGCCGCCTTCACGGGCTTGCCCATCTCGGAGGTGATGGTGAGCGCGATGTCCGGCGTGTCCTCGTCGAGGAGCTCGGCCGCGCGGCGCAGCAGGTCGGCGCGGTCGGCGAAGCCGGTGGTGCGGTAGCGGTCGAAGGCCGCGGCGGCGCGCCTGAGCCGCTCCTCGATCTCCTCGCTGCCGAGCGGCTCGAAGGTCAGCTCGGTCCAGCCGGTCGCCGGGTTCACCGTCGCGATGGGCATGTCTGTGGCCTCCTTGTACGCCTTCCTCGACCTTGGCGCGTCGCCCGCCGGGGCGCAACGCAGGACCGCCGCGTACCCGGCCGGGGGCGGGGCCATGCCGGACGGAGGCCCCTTCCGGTTGCGCCGGAGGCGCGGGCGGGTTAGGTGCCGGGGCCCGCGGGGGTGTGGCGCAGGTAGGCGAGGACGGCGCTGACGCGGCGGTGCAGTTGTGGTATCTCGGCGAGGCCCAGCTTGGCGAAGGTGGAGTTGACGTGCTTCTCGATGGTCGACTCGGAGAGCATCAGGGAGTCGGCGATCGCCCGGTTGGTCTTGCCCTCGGCCATCTGTCTGAGGACGTCCAGCTCCCTGCGGGTGAGGTGGGACAGGGGCGCGTCGGCGGCGCGCGCGTGGCTCCCTATGAGGACCTCCACGATGCGGGGGTCGACGACGGAGCGCCCGGCGGTCACCTCCCGCAGGGCGCGCAGGAGCTCGTCGACCTCGCCGATGCGCTCCTTGAGGAGATAGGCGAGGCCGTCGGTGCCGCGCCGGAAGAGGTCGAAGGCGTAGTTCTCGTTCGCGTGCTGGGACAGGACGACGACCCCGATGCCGGGGTGGGCTGCGCGGATGGCGTGGGCGGCGGTGATGCCCTCGGTGTGGTGTCCCGGCGGCATGCGGATGTCGGCGATGACGACGTCCGGCAGCAGTCGTCCGACCGCGTCCAGGAGCTCGGTGGCGGTGCCGACGGCGGCGAGGACGTCCACCTCGCCGGTGTCCTCCAGAAGGCGCCGGGTGCCCTCGCGCACCAGGTAGTGGTCCTCGGCGATGACGACGCGCAGCGGGGCGCCGTCCTGCGGCTCAGGCACGGGCCTCCTCCCGTACGCGTTCCGGGAGGCGGGCGCGGATGACGGTGCCGGCGCCGACGCGGCTGGTGACGGTGAGTTCGCCGCCCACGGCCTCGGTGCGGTCGCGCATGCCGGTGAGGCCGGAGCCGCGGGTGGTGGCGGTGGGGAAGCCGGTGCCGTCGTCGGCCACCTCGACCTGGAGGCGGCCGCTCTCGCGGGTGATGCGGACGGTGACGCGTCCGGCGCCCGCGTGCTTGAGGACGTTGGTGAGTGCTTCGGAGACGAGGTAGAAGGCGGACTCCTCGATGTCGAGGGCGAAGCGCACGCCGGTCAGCGGCTCCTCGCTGTGGACGGTGACGGGGATGGGCATACGGCGGGCGCAGGAGGTCACGGCGGCGACCAGGCCCTGGTCGGTGAGGATCGGCGGGTGGATGCCGTGGGCGAGTTCCCGCAGGTCGTCGATGACGCGGTAGGTGTCGTCCTGCATCTCGGTGAGGGCGGCGTCGATGTCGCCGCCGCGGTGCAGGCGGTTGCGGGCGAGGGCCAACTTGGCGACGAGCACGACGAGTTCCTGCTGGATGCCGTCGTGCAGGCGGCGCTCGATGCGGCGGCGCTCGGTGTCCTGCGCGTGCACGATGCGGGCCCGGGACGCGTCGAGTTCGGTGGCCTGGCGCTGGGTCTCCCGGGCGTGCGCGGAGAGTTCGGCGGCCAGGCGCACGTTGTGCACGGCCAGGGCCGCGGACCGGGCCAGGGTCTGGCCGATGTCGTGGTCCTCGGGGGCGCAGCGGCCCTCGGCCTTGGGGCCGTACTCGATGGCGCCGAGGACGTCGTCCCCGTACAGGAGGGGGAAGCTTTCGAGGGCCTGTTCGCCGGGCGGCGGTTCGCCCGCCTCCGCGGTCGACAGGGGCAGCCCGGCTCCGCCGAGCCGGACGCGGACCCAGCGCAGGCCGATGCCCTCGCGAAGGCCCGTGGCGAGCTGCGGGGCGAGCCGGTCGAGGTCGTAGGCGTGCTCCAGGGTGGTGCCGAACTGGACGAGGAGTTCGAACCTACTGAGCCGTTTGCCGAACACGCGGCGCTCCACGAGGGCGTTGAGCTGGGCGCGCAGCGGCTGGAAGAGGGCGGTGACGACGACGGCGACCAGCAGGGAAAGGCCGAGCGGGAAGACCAGGCCCGCGGTGAGCCCGAGGGTCAGGGCCATGCCGACGTACCAGCTGTTGATGATGAGCCACAGGGAGCCGTACACGGCGGAGCGGCGCAGCGCGATGTCGACTCCGAGCAGCCGGTGGCGGAAGGCGGCGTAGAGCAGGGTCACGGAGATCGACACGTACGGCAGGGCGCCGAGCAGGGAGCCGATGAGGTAGAGGGCTCCCTGCTCTCCCTGCCAGGCGCGGAAGAGCCGGGAGGAGCCGCGAGCCAGGAAGAGCACGGCGGCCACGGCGGCGAAGGGCAGCAGCGCGGCCACGTCGCGCGCGCCCGCGGCCCGGGCGCGCAGACAGCGCAGCACGAGCAGGGTGGCGCCGACGCCGGGCAGGAAGGCCTCGGGGTGGTAGAAGACGATGAGGTAGATGGTGTAGTCCGACAGGCCGGTGAAGGGCAGCAGGACCGGCAGGGCGAGTAGGCCCCACAGGGCGTCCAGGACACCGCGTTCGTAGCGGGAGCGGTAGCCGCCGTCGGGCAGCAGGGCCAGCAGACGGACGACGAGGATGCTCACCACCAGGTGGCAGAGCTGGCTGGCGGCCTGCAGGGCGAGGTCGAGCGGCAGCAGCACGCCGGCCGCCTCGGGGCGCAAGTACCAGCCGAGTTCGAGGCTCACCAGCGTGGTGGTGTGGCGGACGGCGACGGAGACGCACAGCCAGCTGCCGAGCAGCAGCAGGCGTCGGGCCACCGGACTGGACGGGGCGTGCCACCAGGTGAAGAGACCGGCGAAATAGCACGGGAGTACGGACCCGAGGATCCAGGGCAGAACGTAGCGATTGTCCAACTGCGTTGTCCCGATAAGCGTTGCCCAGAGCAAGCACGCTCCGCCGCACGCGGCGACGAGGTGCATCCCCCCGCTTCTGCCTGCCACGGGCGACATTATCGGGGCCCGCCATCACGGGCGTCCAGAGAAGAAATCCACCGACCTCGCCTGGCGGAAAACCTCCAAGGAGTTTGGGGGGTGCCCTGGTGCCCCGCAAGGGCGTACGTGAGAACACTCGAAGGGAATCGCGAGGGCGGATTCCGAGGGTCCGACGCCGCGCAGGGACGAGAGAACGGGTGGCCGTCATGAGTCGTTGTTCCGGTCCGGAAGTCGTCGTCTGGGACACCACGTACGCCTGCCCCTTACGCTGCTCGCACTGCTATTCGGAATCGGGCAGACGGCCCTCGCGACAGCTCGGCCCTGAGGCCATGTTGCGGGTCGCCGAGGCGCTGGTGACCCTCGGCCCTCGGGTCGTGGCCCTGTCCGGAGGCGAACCGCTCGTCGTGCGGGGCGTGTTCGAGGTCGCCGAGCGACTGCGCGCCGGCGGGGCGAAGCTGTCGATCAACACCAGCGGGTGGGTGATGAACCGGGCCCTGGCCGAGCGGCTCGCGGACCGCTTCGACGAGGTGGTCGTGAGCCTGGACGGGGCGACGCCCGAGGTGCACGACCGCATCCGGGGGCGTGCGGGCTCCTTCGAGCGGGTGCTCGCGGCCCTCACCCTGCTCGACGAGGTGGCGGCCGAGCGGAGCGCGGCCGGCCGGGGGCGGCTGCGCTTCGGCATCGACTGCGTGGTGATCCGCAGCAACTTCGGGCAGCTGGAGGACATGGCGGGCGACATCGCCCACCGCTTCCCGCGCCTGAGCACGCTGGGCTTCAACGTCGCCGTCCCGCAGGGCCTGGCCAGCCGCCCCGAGTTCGAGGAGCACGAGCTCCTCGACGACGAACAGGTCGCCCACCTCACGAGTCAGGCGTTCCGCGCCCGCCTGCGCGACCTCGCGCCGTCGTCGGTGGCCGTCTTCACCACGGACAACTTCAACCTGGCGATGACGCCGGAGCGGGTGGCCCTGGGCATCGACACCCATGTCATGCAGGTGGAGCCGGACGGCCTGGTGCGGGGGTTCCCGGTGTACGAGGGCACGGTCGGCAGCCTCCTGGAGGAGCCCGCGGCGGTGCTGTGGGAACGCGCGCTGGCCCGGCTCCACGACCCCTTCGTCGTGGAGACGCTGTCCACCGTGGACTCCATGCGGACGTGGGCGGAGGCCGTCCGGCGCATGGACCGCCACTTCGCCTCCGCCGACGACCTCGCGCGCATCGACCGGCGCTCGGTGCGTACGCGTCCTCCGGAGTTCGGCGCGGCGACGGCGGGCGGCGCGCGTCAGGAGTTCCACCGGTCCGCTTGACGGTGGTGGGCCACTTGACGGTGGTGGGCCGCCTGACAGTGGCGGGGGCCTGACGGCGGCGGGCCGCCTGGCGGTGGGGGACCGCGCCCGCGCCGCGCGACGGGAACGGGCCGATCACCCGTCGGCTCCGGAGCGCTTCGCCTGACGGAGCCCAGCATTTCGCGGGCGCTCCGACCGTCCGCCCCGCGGCCCGTCCATTCCCTCGGACCGCATTCCGTAGGCCTCCATTCCGTCGACGCCCTCCCGCTTTCTGTCCACCGCTCGTCCGCCGCCCTTCGCTTCGTTGCCGCTACCGCCCGACGGGCATTCGTTCGAATCCCGAGCGATTTCCCCGGGCCGTTCTCCTCGATTCCCCGGAATCCCTTTCTGCCCGGTTCTCACCGGAGAGGCCGCACCGTGATGAAACTCCAGGACTACGAGCGCTTCTACCGCGCGGACCCGGTCTTGTTCGAATTCCCGGAGCGCCTTGCCGACACCTCGGAAAGGCTCACGGCGGCCCTGCGGCCCCTGCCCCGGGGCTGGGAGCGCGTCGATTCCGGATGGTGGACGCGGCTGCGGCCACCGTCGGCGCGGCGGCCGGGCCAGGGCTGGCGGATCCACGTCTCCGTGACGCTGCCCCACCTGGAGCGCGCGGCCGAGACCGTCGTGGAGTACTGCCTGCGCCACGCCATCCCCGTGGACATCGTTCGCGGTACGGCTGCCGCCCGGGCGCTCGGCGACCTCCGTGCCGACCGGCTCACCAGCGCCGATCTGCTGGTCCTCCACCCGGCGGACGAGACCGTGCTCGGCACCGCGCTCGGTGACCTCACCGCGCTGCTCGAACCGCTGCCGGGCCCGTACGTGCCGGGCTGTCTGCGCCACCGCTCGGGTCCGCTGTACGTGCGCTACGCCGCGGCGGAGCACCGGCGGTGTCCCGCCGCCGGGCACCTGGCCGACCCCGGCGACGAGCACGCCACGGTCCCGGCGTTCGAACGGCCCGACGGCACCCTCGTGCCCGAGGACCGCCGCCCGGTCTTCCGCTGCCCGGACTGGGTGGCGCTGCCCGACGTGCTGCGCGCCGACCTCAAGGTCCTGCGCGCGCCGCCGGAGGTCCCCTTCCCCTTCCGCGGGGTGCGCGCCCTGCGCCTGACCACCGGCGGCGGCACCTATCTGGCCACCGACACGGCCACGGGCAAGCCCGTCCTGCTGCACGAGGCGCGCCCCCACGCCGGGTTCGACGCGCACGGCACGGACGCCGTCACCCGGCTCACGCACGAACGAGCGGTCCTGGAGCGGCTCGCGGACCTGGACTGCGTGCCCCGCGTCGTGCGCCACCACGTCCAGGCGGGCCACCACTTCCTGGCCGTCGAAATCCCCGAGGGCCGGAGCCTGGCCGAGGCGGCGGCCGCCGCCTTCCCGCTGACCACCGAGGACCGCGCGGAGAAGGAGGCGGCGGGCTACGCGGAGTGGGCCCTCGGCGTCGTCGCCCGGGTCGCCGCCGCCCTGGACGCGCTCCGGCACCGCGGGTTGCGCCTCGGCGAGCTCAACCCGGAGCACCTCGTCCTGGGCCCGGACGACCGCGTCGTGCTCAGCCGTCTGGAGACGGTCACGGACCTCACGGACGACCGGGCCCCGAGCGTCGGCGAGGAGGGCTTCACGGCACCGGCCGGCCTGCGCGGCCGGGCCGCCACCGCCCATCTGCTCGACGTGCTGCGGCTGTGGCTGCTGCTCCCGGTGCCGCACCGCGACCGGTCGACCCTGCGCGTCCTCACCCGGGCCGTCGACCAGCACTACCCCGTCCCGCCGGGCTTCGGCGCCACCCTCCTGTCGCGCCTGTCCCGTTCGGCGGAACGGGAGGCGGACGACCACGCCGGGCGGCTCGCCGCGGAGCGCCCCGACTGGCCCGCCCTGCGCGACTCCCTGGTGGCGGGTCTGCACGCGATGGCCACGCCCGAGCGCGACGACCGGCTCTTCCCCGGCACCCCCTTCGGCCCCGCCGCGCTCGGCGGCCCGTCGTTCGGATACGGCGCCGCCGGGGTCCTGTACGCCCTGCACCGGGTCGGCGCGGACGTCCCCGACGCGTACGTCACCTGGCTCGCGGACGCCGTCGAGCGCGACCCCGACCCGCGGCCCGGCCTGTACGACGGGCTGCACGGCGTCGCGCTCACCCTCGATCTGCTCGGCCACCGCGACCGCGCCCTCGCCGTCCTCGACCGCGCCCGGCCGCTGGAGTCCCGCGTGATCCGCCCCGACCTGGCGGGCGGCAGCGCCGGGATCGCCCTGAACCAGCTGCGGTTCGCCCGCGCCACCGGGGACACCGCGCTCCACGACGCGGCCCTGCGCACCGCCGTGGACCTGGCCGGGCTCGTCACGGAGGGACCGCCCGCGCCGCGCCCCGGCACTTCCCCGCCGTACGGCCTGCTGCACGGCGGTTCCGGCATCGCCCTGCTCTTCCTGCACCTGTACGAGGAGACCGGCGTCGCCCGCTACCTGGGGCTCGCCGAGCGCGCGCTCGGCTTCGACGTCGCCCGGTGCGGCACCGCGGCGGACGGCGCCCTCACGCTCTTCGACGGCACCTTCCACCTGCCCTACCTGCACGGCGGGAGCTGCGGACTCGCCTTCCCCCTCAAGGCGTTGCTGCGGCACCGGCCCGAGGAGGGCAGGGCCGCGCTGCTCGCCGCCGTCCGGCACACCTGCGGCGCGCTCTACGTGCGCAACGCCGGGCTGCTGCGCGGCCGGGCGGGCGCGATCGCGGTGCTCGCCGCGCTCGACGGCCCGGGGGACCCCGAGGCCCTGCGCACCCAGGTGCGCCGGATGGCCTGGTACGCGCGCTCCTACCGCGGCCATCTGGCGTTCCCGGGCTTCCGGATGCGGCGGCTCTCCGCCGATCTGGCCACCGGCGCCGCGGGCGTACTGCTCGCCCTGGACTCCGCGTTCGGGGGTGGCGGGCCCGTCCTGCCGTACCTCGACCCGCGGTCTTCGTACCGACGAGCCCGCGAAGGGAGGTGATTCGGATGTCGGAGATTCTCGACCTGCAGGAGCTGGAGGAGGAGACCCCCGCTCTGTGGCCGTGCGCCAACAGCTACCACAGCACCCACGCCATGGGCTGACCCTCCCTGTCAGGCCCGTACCGCCCTTCTCTGCCACCGAGAGCCGTACGAAGGGAGGTGACGCACATGGCGGAGATCCTCGAACTGCAGGAGCTGGAGGAGGAGACCCTCTCCCTGTGGCCCTGCGCCAACAGCTACCACAGCACCCACGCGATGGGCTGATGCCCTGCCCATCGACGTGACGCCTGCCGGCCGTGGCCACCCGCGGCCGGCAGGCCTCGACCACCGACCGGGACCGGCACCCAGGAGAACTCACGCCATGCTCGCTCAGGGCCATCTCGTCGCGGACCCCTGCTTCGTGGACGCGCTCGACCGCGTCGACGACGCCGGGCGCCGCTTCGCCCGCACCGCAAGCCCGCCGCCTCCCGGCTGGCTGCGCGCGGAGCGCGGCGGCTGGGTCAACCTGCGCCGCCGTGACGCCCCGCTGCCGCGCCAGGGCTGGAAGATCCACGTCTCGGCCACGGAGGAGCGGGCCGAGCACGCCGTCGACACCGCCTGGGACTACTGCGTCGAGCACGGCGTCACCTTCAAGTTCCTGCGCAGCGCGGTCCTGCACCGCCAGGTGAACAGCAAGCAGGCGCCGCGCCCTGCGGGCGGCAAGCTCGTGACCGTCTACCCCGTCGACGAGCCGGACCTGGAGCGGATCCTGACCGGCCTCGCGGCGCGGCTGCGCGGCGTCGAGGGGCCATACGTGCTCAGCGATCTGCGCTGGGGCGAGGGTCCGCTGTACGTGCGCTACGGCGGGTTCGACCTGGCGTATTGCTTCGCGCCCGACGGCGAGTACGTCCCGGCGGTCGTGGGCCCCGGCGGCGCCCTGGTGCCCGATGTACGGAGCGCGTCCTTCCGGGTGCCGCCGTGGGTGGCGCCGCCCGGCTTCCTCGCCCCGCACATCGCCGCGTTCCGCACGGCGGCCCCTGGCGGCTTCCCCTACAAGGTGGAGAAGGCGCTGCACTTCTCCAACGGCGGCGGGGTCTACCGGGCCGTCGAGAAGGACACGGGCCGCCGCGTGGTCCTGCGCGAGGCACGCCCCCACGCGGGCCTCGACGACCGGGGCGCGGACGCCGTGGCCCGCCTGGACAACGAGGAGGCGATGCTGGAGCGGCTCGCCGGGCTCGACTGCGTGCCGCGCCTGCACGGCCGCACCCGGCACTGGGAACACCACTTCCTCGTCCAGGAGTTGATCCCCGGCGAGACCCTTCAGGAGGCGATCGGGCGCCGCCACCCACTGTTCCGTGACGGCACGGACGGCAGCAGAGACGGCGGCAGGGACGGTGGCTCGGACAACGGCTCGGACGCGTCCGAGCTGGACACGTACACCCGCTGGGCCTGCGACGTCCTCGACCGGATCGAGCGGGCCGTGGCGCAACTGCACGACCGCGGCGTCGTCTTCGGGGACCTCCAGCCCGGCAACGTCATGGTGCGCCCGGACGGCAGCGTGTGCCTGGTCGACTTCGAGACGGCACACGCGGACGGCGACGGCGGCACGCCCGCGCTCGGCACGCCCGGGTTCACCGCGCGGTGGGCCCGGTCGGGGCGCTCCGTGGACACGTACGGGCTCGCGGCCCTCACGCTCGCGCTGTTCTGCCCGCTGACGCCGCTGCTGCGCTTCGACCCGGACAAGCTCGCCCAGCTGACCGCCTGGAGCGAGGCGCGCTTCCCGGTGCCGCCGGGGTTCGGCGCGCGGCTTCGGCAGCGGCTCTCCCCGCCGCCCGACCACGTGCCGCGGGACAAGGACACCGACGCGCCGGACGGCTCGCTCTGGCCCGAGGAGCCGGGGGCCGACGCTCAGGCCGCCCTCGACTCGATGACCGAGGCGATCCTGCTCAGCGCGACGCCGGAGCGCGACGACCGGCTCTTCCCCGGCGATGTGCGGCAGTTCGACAACCAGGGCGCTGCGCTCGCCTTCGGCGCGGCGGGCGTCCTGTACGCCCTGCACGTCACCGGCCGCTCCGGGCACCCCGCCTTCGCCGAGCACGTCGACTGGCTGGTGCGGGCGGCGCGGCGCACCCGCTGGCCGCGGCCCGGACTGTACGACGGGCTCTGCGGAGTCGCGTACGTCCTGGACCGGCTGGGGCGCGGGGACGAGGCGCGCGCGACGCTCGACCGGCTCGACGGCGTCGGCCTCGACGGCTGCGGAGCGGGCCTGTTCGGCGGGCTCGCGGGCATCGGTGCGACCCGGCTGCGCTTCGGGGACGTCAGCGCGGCCGAGGCCCTGGGCGAGCGGCTCGCGCGGATCGTCGAGGACGGCGGCAGGCTGCCCGGCCCGGCGGACGCCGTGGGCCTGATGCACGGCTGGTCGGGCCCGGCCCTACTCTTCACCCGCCTGCACGAGACGACCGGCGACGACCGGTGGCTGCGCCTCGCCCAGCTCGCCCTTGCCCGCGACCTCGGCCGCTGTGGCGCGCCGGGCGAGGGCCGCCTCCAGGTCAGGGACGGGCAGCGGTGGCTGCCGACGCTCGACCGGGGCAGCGCCGGGATCGGCCTCGTCCTGGACGCGTACCTCCGGCATCACGACGACGTGCACTACGCGCGCGTACGCGATCGCGTGCGCGCCGGTCTGGGGACGGAACTCCTCCTCTCCCCCGGCCTCCTCGACGGTCAGGCGGGCTTGCTCCACGCCGCCACCCGCCTGGCCGGCCCGGGCTCCGCAGCGGCGGTACACCTGCGGAGCCTGGGCCTCCACTGCGTGCGCTTCCGGGGGCGGCGGGCCTTCGCGCTCGACGGCCTCCTGAAGCTCTCCATGGACCTGGCCACCGGCACGGCCGGGGTGCTGCTCGCCGTGCACGGCGCGCTGACGGGCGGGCCGGCCGCGCCGCTGCCCCTGCTGGAGGCCGCGCCCGTGGGCGCGCCGGCGTGAAAGGGCGGGCACCCGCGTCGGACAGCCTCCGCCGCAACCGGGACTTCCAGCTCCTGTGCGCCGGGCAGGGCCTGTCCATGCTCGGCTCGGGTGCCGCCGCCGTGGCCCTTCCCCTGCTCGTGCTCCAGGTCACCGGCTCGCCCCTGCGCGTCGGTCTGGTGGAGGCGGTGTGGACGGGCTCGCTGGCCCTCGCCTGTCTGCCGTCGGGCCCGGTCGCCGACCGGTTCGACCGCCGCTCGGTGCTCCTGGTGTGCGAGGCGGGCCGCGCGGTGGCGAGCGCGGCCCTCGCGGGGACGGTCCTCGCCGGGCTCGCGTCGCTTCCGCTGCTCCTGGTGGCGGGCGCGGTGCTCGGCTTCCTCACGGCGCCGTTCAACGCCGCCGTCCTGCCCCTGGTACGCGAGGTCGTACCGGAGGCAAAGCTGGCCACGGCGCTCGCGGTCAACCAGGTGCGCGGCCAGACCGCGTACCTCGTGGGGCCTGTGATCGGGGGCGCGCTGTTCAGCGCGGGGGCCAGTCTGCCCTTCTGGCTCGACAGCGCGTCCTACGCGGTCTCGGCCTGCTGTCTGCTCGCCCTCGGCGTGCGACCCGGCGCCCCCGCGGGGCCGCGCGAGGCCTGGTGGCCGTCCTTCACGGCCGGGCTCCGCTTCCTGTGGCGGGAGCGGCTGTTGCGCCGTCTGACGCTGGTGGCGTCGGCGCAGAACTTCGCCTTCGACGGGGTGTACCTGGCGGTCGTGGTCACCACCGCGCGCGAGGGGGCGTCCGGCCTGTCCGTCGGCATGGTCACGGCGATGTCGGCTGCGGGCGCGATGGTGGGCGTCGCCCTCGCGCCGTCGGCGGGCAGACACCTCGGCCCGTCGACGATCGTGCTGTCCACCGGTGTGGTGTGCGCGGCCCTGGTCGGCGCGATGGCCCTGGCACCGGAGGCGGCGGTCCTCGCGGCCCTGCTCGCGGGGTGCGCCCTCGCGGTGGCCGTGTCGGGTTCCGTGCTGACCCTGGCGCGCCTGCTCCACACCCCCGCGCGGTTGCAGGGCCGCGTGAACAGCGCGATCGGCCTGCTGTTCATGGCCACGCCACCGCTGGGGGCGACGCTCGCCGGGGCCCTCCTGGACGAACTCCCCGGCGCCACGGTCTTCCTGGTCTTCGCCGCACTCCTCGCGGTGCTCGCGGCGGCGTCGCCGGGGCAGGGGGTCTTCCAGCGGCCCGGGCCCCGCGAGGCGGCGGCGGACGGCCCGCGCGAGGCGGGGCGCACGGAGGTGGCGGCGGCGGACTGACACACCTGCGGGCCCCGCACGGGAGCGTCAGCCGCCCGGGAGGCCGCGCGGGGAGTCGAGGAGGGTGGTGCCGAGGCTGGTGACCGTGTGCAGAGCCGTGTTGCGGTACCGGACCGTCCGCACGAGCCCGGCGCCGCGCAGGGTCGTGGCGTGCCGACTCGCGTTGGACGGCGCGACGCCGGTCAGGAGGGCGAGCTCGTTGGTGGAGCAGCCCGGATGTTCCGCCACGGCACTCAGCACGGCGGCGCGGGTGGGCCCCAGCAGCGCCACCAGTGCCGACGGCGGCGCTCTGTGGCGTTCCGCCTGCGGGGACGGGGCGACGCGAGACCTCCCGTCCCCCGGACTGCTCCCGTCCCACGGGCCGCTCCCGTCCCACGGGCCGCTCCCGCCCCACGGGCCGCTCCCGCCCCGCAGTTCGCTTCCGTCCCACAGACTGTGGGCGGGATACGTCAGTACGGGCTGCGGCTGCGACGCGGTGCAGACAGCGGACCACTTCGGCCCGAAGTAGGACGGGACGAGCAGCAGCCCGCGTCCCTCGAGGTGGAGGTCGCCGTCGAGGCCGGAGGCCATCGTGACCTCCAGCACGGGGGCGCTCCAGCGGACGCAGTGGGGGTTCGCCGTGGTGAGGAGGTGTTCCATGCCGCCGGTCAGCGCCTGCCGCATCCGCATGCCCTCCTCGGCCGTGGCGTTGCTGGTGATCTGCTGCCAGTGGGGGGACAGGAGCACGCTGAACGTGTGGTCCAGGCTGTCGCACAGCCGCCGGAACAGCTCGCGGTCGTCGGCCAGCTGACGGGCCCAGGACGGCAGGGGCCAGTCCGCCGCCACGTGCGCCAGGTCGCCGCGGATCCGGGAGCGCGGTGTGGCGCGCACCCGCTCAAGGACTTCCTCCGGAGAGCCCGCGTCGGCACGGGTGAGGAAGTCCGGTGCCCAGCGGCGCGTCCGGATCAGTTCGAGGACCATCCGCGCCTCGGGGCGCAGATCGGCCAGCGCACGCCGCCGCCAGGCCCCGAAGCGCCCCGCGTGGCCGCGCTGTTGCAGGGTGCGGACGGCCGCGCTCAGTTCCATCAGCGGCAGCGAGCACGACGACACCCGTGTCCGCGCCAGATCGTCGACCGTGAAGTGAATGCGGTAGACCACGACTCCCCCGCCCCGTACACCACAGTTCGGGTCGATCCTCCGGGAAGACCGTGGCCCGGTCGAGGCCGAATCACGTCGAGTGGTGCCTACGGGCCGCACAGGCGTCAGGCACGAGCCGGGGCGCGGGTCAGACGCGCTTCAGCTCGGTGGCGCCGAAGGACACGTCGAAACGGTCGCACCAGATGGTGACGCTGCGGTACCGGTTCAGGTCGAGACCGGCGGGCAGCGTGTAGTTCTGGTCCCCCTTGTTGCCCTTGAGGTCGCCCAGGCTGACGTGCCGGCCGTCGTCGAACACGTGCCAGCCGTCCTTGCCCGGCTTCACTTCCGCGTCGGTGAGCCAGACCTTCAGGGCGGGCCCGTTGCTCGTGCTCAGGTCCGTCAACCGCAGGACGCGGGTGCCGTCCGCGAGGCGCAGGATCCGGACCGACCCGCTGGTCTCGTGCTCATGGCTGATCAGCTTCCCCCTGGCCAGGTCCTCGGGCGGGGCCTGCGCGCCGCTACCGGCCTCCGCCATGGGCAGCGGGTCCCGCACGGTCTCGTCCACCCACAGCTTCCACGGCTGGAACCAGTAGAGGCCCGCGCCCACCAGCACGACACCGGTGACCACCACCGTGATGAACCACGGCCTGCCGAGCGTGCGCCGTACGCGTCCCATGTGCTGCCTCCACGAAGTGATCGGGTGTGCTCCTGCCCTGTACGACGTGAACGGCGTCCCCGGCACTCCCGGAATCCCATGACGAAAGTCTTACGTGCCCCGCCGACACCTCACACCGCTCCACCGGCCGCCCGGACCGGCACGTGCCAGGCTGAGCGCACCGTGCCGCCCGAACCCTCCGGAGGACAGCCTCATGCCGAGCGAATCGCAGGACCGGCGCATGCTGCGCACCGCGCTGGAGGAGGCACGGGCGGGCCTGGCCGAGGGCGGCATCCCGATCGGCGCCGCCCTGTACGCCGCGGACGGCACGACCCTGCTCGGCCGCGGCCACAACCGCCGCGTCCAGGACTCCGACCCCTCGGCCCACGCGGAGACCGCCGCCTTCCGCGCGGCAGGACGGCAGCGGTCGTACCGCGGTACGACGATGGCCACGACGCTCTCGCCCTGCTGGTACTGCAGCGGCCTGGTCCGGCAGTTCGGCATCTCGCGCGTCGTCGTCGGCGAGACCCGCACCTTCCGCGGCGGACACGACTGGCTGACCGAGCACGGTGTGGACGTCGTGATCCTGGACGACCCCGCATGCGTCGCCCTGATGACGGACTTCACGAAGGCCCGTCCGGACCTGTGGAACGAGGACATCGGGGCGTAGGCCACCGCGATCGGGCCCGCCGCCTTCCCGCCGACGGGCGCCGCCGACCGCAGGTGCCTTCGGGGCTAGGTCGTCAGCTTGCCGCGCTTGAGGTGCAGCACCTCGTCCGACGCGGCGGCGACCTCCTTGGAACGGGTCACGACGATCACACACTTGCCGTCGTCGTGGGCGAGCTTGCGGGAAGACGTCGATGATCCCGTCGGCCGTCTCGTGGTCGAGGCTGCCGGTGGGCTCGTCCGCGAAGAGGATGTCGTAGCGCGACGCTGTTGAGGCAGCTGGTGACGAACCTCGTCGAGAACGCCGTCGCTCACAGCACCGAGGCGCCCGGCGCCTTCGTGAGGGTGAGCGTGAGCCGCAACGGCCAAGAGGACGCGCCCATGGCGGCACGACGACGGCCCGCCCCCGGTGGCCGCCTGATCGTCCGGGTCACGCTGGCTGCGAGCCCCTAGGCGCGTGCGAGGTCCTTGTCCCGGGGGTGGGGCCGGTCCTCGTCGGCGGGTCCGTGGGGGGACGTACTGTCCGGCTTGCCGTACCAGGCGACCGCCACGGCTCCGGCGACGGCCAGGGCGAAGCCGGTGATCGCGAGCCACAGGAATCCGGGGCGTGAGGAGTCGCCGAGCCAGACCACCCCGAGGATCCCCGGCAGGATCGTCTCGCCCACGACCAGCGCTGCCGTCGCGCCGTTGACTGATCCGATCTGGAGGGCGACGGTGTGCAGGTACATGCCGACTGCGCCGGCGATGAGGATCGCGTACAGGGCGGGGTCGGCCATCAGGGTCAGCGGGTCGAACGGATCCACCCCTTCAAGAACTCGTACGCCCACGCCGATGGCGCCGAAGCCCAGGCCCGACAGGAGACCGGCGGGGATGGCGCCGCGGGAGCCGAGTCGGCGGACAAGCAGGGTGCCACCGCCCATCAGCAGCACCGTGACCGCGAGCAGCCACCAGTGCTCCGCGTGTGAGCCGCGGCTCTCGCCCTCCGCCCCGGCCGCCGTGGCCAGCATGACCAGGGACGCGCAGACGACGCCGATGGAGCCCCACTCGGCACGGGACAGTCGGATGCCGAGCAGCTTGATGCCGAGGAGCGCGGTGATCACCAGATTGGCGCTGATCACGGTCTGCGAGAGGAACAGCGGAAGCAGCCGGGCGGCCAGCGCGCCCAGGGCGAAGCCCACGAAGTCCAGCGCCGTACCGACCATGAACTCCCAGGTCATGGCCGCTTTGGCGGTGGACGACAGGCTCGGTCCGCCGTGCTGGGTGGTGCCGGTGGAGGACGCTGCGGCCGCCTCCCGACGGGCCGACTTGCGGGATCCCACGGCTTGCAGGACCGATCCCGTGCCGTAGCAGGCCGAGGCCGCGACAGCCGTCAGGAGGCCGATGATCACTAAAAGCTCCGTTCACGTGCGAGGAGGGCCGAGCGGCACCCCCGCGTAGTAGATGCGCTGCGGCGTCCCGACGTTGCCTCGCCGGTGCCGTCCGCCTTGCTGGAAGCGGGGCCGCTGCGCGTTACGTACGTCACGTGCCGCGAGGCTGCCTCGGCGAGGGGTCCGGTGTGCGGGGCCCGGGTGCGGTTACGGTGCCCCTGTGTTCGGTCTCGTGATCATGTTTGCTCGGCTGGGCGGAGCGTTGCGGGCCGCGTGGCGCAGCCCTACGTTCCGGGGGACGGCGTGGGCGCTGGCGCTGCTGTGGGCCTCGGCGACCGTGTTCTATACGGGCCAGGAGCGCTGGAGCGTGCTCGATTCCCTGTACTTCGCGGTGTGTACGGGGCTGACCATCGGCTATGGGGATCTGGCGCCGGTGACCGCTTCGGGGAAGGTCTTCACGGTGCTGTACGGACTGCTCGCGGTCGGGGCCTTCGCCGCCCTGGCCACCCAGTTGGCCCGGGCCTTCACCACGACGAACGCCAGGCGGGTGGCCCGGGCGAAGGCCCGTAGGCAGCGGCACCAGGGAGACGACTGACTCCGGCAGGCGGGGGGAGGTGGGTCTTCGGGCTGACTGGGTCCGTCGTAACCGTGTCCGGCTACGAGGGGACCCCACCCACCCGTCCGGATGGGCCGCACCGTCGATATCTGGTCATGGGCATGCCTGGTTCCGTCGTATTGCCGTCGCGGAGGTTGCCGCAAGCTTTCCTGAGCGGCGGGGCTTCGTCGCCACCGCCACCAACTGCGGGAGGGGACCATGCGGTTCAGACAGGTGCATCCCATGCTCAGCCGCCTCACCACGGGCACGGCCGCGCTCGCGCTCGTCGCGACCTCGGCGCTGGCCGGCGTGACGGCTCTCGCGAGCCCCGCCGTCGCGGCGGTGGACCCGAAGGCCGGTGAGGCGTGTACGTCCGCGGACCTGGGCAAGCGGTACCCGTTCACCAAGAGCGTCAAGGTCGAACCGACCATCACGCACTTCAAGGGATACTTCGTCACGGGGGGCTCGACGGGCAGCCAGGCGGTCAAGCTCAGCACCCAGACGCAGGTCACGGTCGCGGTCGGCACCTCGACCACCATCAAGACCAACTTCGACTTCGGCGTCCTCTTCAAGGCGGAGGCGTCCATCAACCGAACGGTGCAGAAGACCACCGCCACCACCAGCGCCGCGGAACAGACCATCACCTGGAACTTCACACAGCCCGGCTACTACGGTCTCTACCAGGGCACGCGAAAGGTGACCGGCGAGTACGGCAGCCTGAACTGCGACCGTGTCCAGCGGGACGACGGCACGTATGCCACCCAGTGGACCGAGCGGCCCGGCGGGCAGTACACGACCTTCTCCACCATCGAGGAGGGCGCGATCCGCTGCGAGGACCAGGTGCCCGCCAGCAGCATCATGAAGAAGGCGCAGGAGATCCTCGGCTGCGACGGCGCGGCGGCGAGGAAGCCGGACAAAAAGGCTCCCGCACCGCGCGCGGCGCACAAGGACCAGAAGGCGTCCGTGAACAGTGAGCTGGGGACCAGCGCCGCGCCACCGGGCTTCACCTGCCTGCCGGACACGTACCGGATCGGCACCCCGGACCGCAAGCTGTACTGGACGACCTTCGGTGCTGGCGACTACTTCCGGCTGCGCCCGGGTCCGCGCCTGCCGGAGGGCGCGACATGGAGTGTGTGCGAGGGGCCGCAGAGCAACGGCCGGACCGAGTACGCCCTGGTCAACGGGTACAAGGGCCGGTGCGCGACGATGACGGACCACAGTGACACCGAGGGTGCGATGTTCCGCATGGACCCCTGCCGCACCGCCGATGACTACCAGCGCTTCTACCTCTACCGGGACGTCCCCGGCAGCGACCTGGTAGGCCTCCAGCTCAAGGCCAACGGACACATGGTCGGCCAGGAGCGCGTGGTGGACGACACCGCCATGCGCCAGTACAGCGCGGGCAACACCGACGGCACGGGAACCTACGTGCTGCAAAAGATCTGATCCTCCGCCACGAACGACGGACTCCCTCCGTGGCCACCGTGCCTACGTCGGCGTACGACTGGCTCGTGCGTGGAACGGCAAGTCGACTGCGCGCATGGGCAACGACAATTCGCGGGCGCTCGCGGCACTTTGAACGCGTACCACCAAGGGGCAGAGCACTGACTCCCGCCGCGTAGAGCGAGCCAGCCGGGGGTGCACGCTGACGGTTCCGCAACGCGAGAAGCGGTCCTCCGTCACGGCACGTCCGCACGCCGCCCGCAGGAGCGGTGCACACATCGGAGGGGAATCACATCGTGCATCAACACCCAAGGGGACGCATGGCGCTACTCGCGACGGCGCTCGTCACCGCAGCGACCGTGTCAACAGGTGCCACACAGGCGGCCCCCGCACCGGCAACGAGCGCGGACGAGACCGTCGTTTCCGTTTCGGCCGACGAGTTCCGTCAGGCTCGGGCGCAGTCCCGGGCAGCCGAAGCCAAGGGGATTCGTACCAGTTCGGCCGCGGCCCCGGCTCGCGAACGTGAGCGCACTTCCTATCTGCGGGAGAGTCAGCGGCGGGGTGACAACGATCTGACCCGCGCGGACGTCGACGTCGTGGACCTCGGGCACGACGTCCTGCTCACCGTGCCCAAGGAGACGGACATCAAGTCCGTGACCGTCAAGAAGCACGACGACGGGCGCTTCAGCGCTGACGTCCAGGACGTGCCGCAGGCATTCGGCGAGAGCGCCTCAGAGGCGTCGCAGAACTCCGCCGGCAGCGCGGGCACCTCCACCACAGTGAGCGGGGGCTTCGACTGCCCACTGACGAGCGAGACAGGCCAATGGAAGCTCACCATGCTCGGTGTCGGGTACATGTACTCCTACTGGCAGAAGTGCAAGGTGGGCCCCGCGTCCAACCATGATGTGTGGGTCTACAAGCGCTGGGCGGTCGGGCGCCCCGTGGACATCTCCGGAAAGAACTGGTCCGTCGTCGGCATGTACCTCGGCTCCTACGCCAAGCCGGGGCACGAGTCGAAGCTCATCTCCAACATCGACCAGCAACCCCGTACCACCCAGTCCCGGTGCAACGAGATGTTCAACGCGACGGTGACCACAGGCATCGCCGGCTTCGGCGTCGAGGTGAGCTTCCCCATCAAGGACTGCACCGACTACACGGTCAACTGGGGCAGCACTCCCGGCAAGTACAGCGTTTACATGGATCAGGGGTTCAACTACAACGATCTCGACCAGGAGGCCGAGTACGCCCAAGCGGTCAAGGTCAAGAAGGGACAGACTCCCTACTGGAGCGACCGCCAGCGGATCGAGTGGGCCCGCTGGACCCTGCCGACCATCCCCTGCGAGTCGACGAACTCCAACAAGGTCTGCGACCCCAACGCATAGGCCGTTGCGCAGGCCCTGTGAACGGGGGATCACCATCTGATCGGCCGCCGGACTCAGCGGTCGGTGGGGCCGGGAACGTGTCACACGTTCCCGGCCCCACCCGTGCCCTGCCGTTCACCGTCCGGCTGACCGGCCCGGTCCCGGTCCACTCGACTGGTGCGACAGCCACATCGCCGACTGCGATCCCGCCTCCGCTCGGGCGGAGGCGTCTGGGCTTCGGCATGGGCCGAGAGGGGACCGGACCCATTGCGTACAGATGTGACGTACGTCCCTCGGCCCCGGGTACAACCTCCTTCCGCGCCTGCCAGTCCTCCTTAGGTCCAGGCCAATATGCTCCCCAGGAGAGATCCCCCGCATGACCCCGCGCATCACCCCCGTACGTCTGACGGCCGCCACAGCCGTGACCGCCGCTCTGACGGCCGGCCTCCTCGCCGTCCCCGTGGCGGCGACGGCCGCCCCGGCCCCCTCCCGGCTGAGCGGCGACTTCGACGGCGACGGCTACCGGGACGTCGCCGTCGCCGCCCCGGCTGCCACCGTCGGCGGCAAGAAGTGGGCCGGTCAGGTCGTCGTCACGTACGGCACCGGTCAGGGCCTGGCCAAGACGGCGCGGCGGACCGTCATCAGCCAGAACTCTCCCGGGGTCCCGGGGGCGGCGGAGAAGAACGACGAGTTCGGCAGTCAGCTCGCCGTCGCGGACCTCAACGGTGACGGCTACAGCGACCTCGCCGTGTCCGCGCCCAAGGAGAAGGCGGGCCGGAAGGAGGCCGCCGGGGCGCTGGTGATCGTATGGGGCTCCCGCAAGGGCCTGTCGGGTGCGACCACGGTGAAGAACCCCCAGCCCCTCTGGGGGAGTTCCTTCGGCATCGGTCTGGCCGCCGCCGACTTCACCGGCGACGGCAAGCCGGACCTGGCCGTGGCCGCCCAGAGCGACACGGGCCGCAACGCGTACCGGATCCGCCTGATCCGGGGCCCGTTCACCCAGCAGGGCCGCACCGGCAAGGTCACCACCTACCAGGCCCCGCTGGAGAGGCCCGGACTCACCGCGGGGCACGTCAACGGCGACAAGAAGGCCGACCTGATCGTCACCGGCCTCCAGACCGGCAAGGACGTCCTGGGCGCCGCCGTCTTCTACAAGGGCACCGCGTCCGGCCTGGCCAAGGGCGCCAAGCTGCGCGCGGGCAAGACGGCCGCCGTCGGCGACCTCAACGGCGACGGCTACGGCGACATCGCCCTCGGCAACCCCGACGAGCCCGACGACGAACCGTCCGGCTCCAAGGGCGGAGAGATCAGCGTCATCTACGGGACGAAGTCGGGGCCGAGCAAGACCCGTCGTAAGACCCTCACGCAGTCCAGCGCGGGCGTGCCCGGCGCGTCGGCGACCGGGGACGGCTTCGGCTCGGCCGTCGCGATCGGTGACTTCGACGGCGACCGCCGCGCGGACCTGGCGGTCGGCGTGCCCGGCAAGACGTACGGGGCGGACCCCTATCTCTACGGCGCGGGTGCCGTGGTCTACCTGCGCGGTGCGGCGTCCGGCCTGACGACGGCGGGCGCTGCGGCCGTACACCAGGACAGCGCGGGCGTGCCCGGTGCACCTGCGGATTCCAACGCCTTCGGCGAGGCGCTGCTCGCCACCGACGTGAACGGAGACGGCCGCGCCGACCTCACCGTCGCCTCGTCCCAGGCGAACGCCGACGCGGGCGCGCTCTGGCACCTGCCGGGCGCGCGAGGCTCCGTCCCCTACTCCACGACGGCCGCGACGGGATTCGGGCCGGGGCAGCTCGGCCTGTCCAAGAAGTACTCCGCGTTCGGCGCGATGCTCGCGGGCTGAGGGGGACGTCGAGGATCGGGCCTATCGCGCGCGTATCGACATGCGCATACCCCACCGCAACAGTCTCCCGCCTTCCAGAGAGGCACGGACCACAGCGGTCCGTGCCGGTGGCGTGACGCCCCGGCTCCGAAAGGTCGTCACGAAGGGGAGCGTGTCATGCCGTACGGGAAGGGGCTTCTGCCGCTGAGGAAGTCCCGGCTCCTCTCCGGCGTTCCCGACTGGTGGGCCGGGAAGCCGAACCCGGACGGGAGCGAGGGAGACCCCTCGTTCGACGTCTTCGACTTCACGACGCACTACCGGCCGCTGGATCTGGTGCGGTGGAGCCGTGATCGGCCCCGGACCGGGGAGCCGGGCGAGAAGTGGTCCTACTCCAATACCAACTACACCCTCCTGGGCCTGATCATCGAGAGGCTGACCGGCCATGACCTGGCCACCGAGCCGCACACGCGCCAGTTCGGCCCGCTCGAGGCGTAGACAACGGCCGTTGCGGCGACGACTTCCCGGCCCGCGCAGCTGCGAACCTGGGTTGCCGCGGAATGGACCTGGTGCGTCAGTCGATGCCGCCGTTGCTCATCAGGAGCTGACCGTTGATCCATCCGCCCTCCCTGGAGCACAGGAAGTCCACGAGGTGCGCGGTGTCCTGGGGGGTGCCGAGGCGGCCGAGCGGAGTGCTGCGGATGCACTGCTCACGGGTTTCCTCGGACATCCAGCCGGTGTCGATCGGGCCGGGGTTGATCGCGTTGGCGGTTACGCCGAGGTGGGCGAGTTCGCTGGCGGCGGCCAGGGTGATGCGGTCCAGGGCGCCCTTGCTCGCCCCGTAGGGCAGGTTGCCGACGGTGTGATCACTGGTGAGGCTGATGATCCGGCCGGTGCCCGGGGCCGCGGCGAAGCGGCGTCCGAACTCGCGGATCAGCAGCCAGGTGGCGCGCGTGTTGACGGCGAAGTGCCGGTCGAAACTCTCCACGGTGGTGTCGAGCAGGCCGGAGTCGACCGACTCGCAGTGGCACATCACCAGCGCCGTGACATGGCCCAGCCGTTGTTCGGCCTCGTCGAAGATGCGTGCCGGGGTGTCCGGGTCGGCGAGGTCCCCTTCGATCGCCGCGGTGGACGCGCCGTGCTCGGCCAGAGCCCGGCCGATCGCTTCACTCGCGCCGGATTCCCGGCCCCACGTCATGCGGTCGTCGTAGGGGCTCCAGTAGGTGAAGGCGATGTCCCAGCCCGATGCCGCCAGCCTGCGAGCGATGCCACCGCCGATACCGACGGTGCGGCCCACACCGGTGACCAGAGCCAACGGGCGGGCGGCCGAGGGTAGTTGCTCATGGGCGGACTGCTCCTGATCGGTAGTCACGATCGACGATCGTCCACACCCCGTGTCGGAGCGTCAATCGCTTTTCCCCGGAGCAGAGGCCCCTTGGGCACAGTGCTGATGCGCGCGGCTGCTACCGTCCGCCTCCATGAACGACGGTGTGTACGTGGGGAACGCGGGCGAGGACGCGGCACTGGACCGGGGGTGGCTCCTTGGACACTTCAAGGATGGTTCCGACCCTCGGCACAGCGAAGCCCTGGAGATCAAGTGGGGTGTCCATCCTGAGGGGGACGAACGGGCCCAGTGGGTGACCGGCGAGGAGCGCACCGCCCTGCTGGTCCTCATCAGCGGGCGCTTCCGCGTGGAACTGCCGGGGCGCAGTGTGCTTCTGGCCCGGCAGGGCGACTACGTCGTGTGGGGCCGAGGCGTCGACCATTCCTGGTTCGCCGAGGAAGCGTCCGTGGTGCTGACGGTCCGCTGGCCCTCGATCCCCGGCTATCAAGTGACGGATGAGGGCGAATCCGCGTCTGGCCACCATCATTCATGCGGGACAGCGGCCAGCACGGTGGCCTCGTAGCGAACGTACGGCCCCGTCGAGCCGCTCGCGCGCCCCATGCCCACCGGTTCGGGTTCAAGGGTTGGCTGCGAATCGGTCGAGGGCCTGGAGCACATGGTCGTGCGTCGTGGTGCTGCCGAGGTGACCCGCATCCTCTACGACGATCAACTCGGCGCCGGGCCAGGAGCGGCTGAGCTCCCACGCGGTGTCGAGGGGCCCGGCCATGTCGAGCCTGCCGTGGACCAGGACACCCGGGATGCCGGCCAGACGACCGGCTTCGCGCAGGAGCACCCCCTCCTCCAACCACGCGCCATGGGAGAAGTAGTGGGAGCAGATGCGCACCAGCGCCAGCCGGGCGGCCGGGGGCCGGCCGCCGTACGGGTTGGAGGCGCCGTGCGTCTCCCCGGACAGGACCGCGTCCTCCCAGGCGCACCAGTCGGCCGTGGCTCTGTTCCGCACGGCGGCATCGGGATGCTCCATCAGGCGGGCGTAGGCCGCGACGACGTCGCCGTCCCGTGGCGTACCGGGAGCACCGGCGAGGAAGCGTTCCCATTGCTCGGGGAAGAATCGTCCGGCACCTCGGTAGAGCCACTCGATCTCCGAACGCCGGGTGGTGGTGACGCTGGAGATGACGATCTCCGACACCCGCTCCGGGTGCTGTTCGGCGTAGGCCAGGATCAGAGTGGAGCCCCAGGAGCCGCCGTACAGCAGCCAGCGGTCGATGCCCAGGTGGTGCCTGAGCCGCTCCATGTCCGCGATCAGGTGCGGGGTGGTGTTGTGCCGCATGTCGGCTGCGGGGTCGCTCGCGTGCGGGGTGCTGCGGCCGCAGCCGCGCTGGTCGAACAGGACGATCCGGTACCGCGCCGGATCGAAGAACCGGCGCACACTCGTGCCACAGCCCGATCCCGGCCCGCCATGGACGACCAGCGCGGGCTTGCCCGCCGGATTGCCGCAGACCTCCCAGTACACGGAGTTGCCGTCGCCGACTTCGAGCATCCCCTTCTCGTACGGCTCGATCGGCGGGTACAGCTCACGCATGCCCAGACTCCTTCACGCCGGTGCCAACGACCTGGGCACACTACGGCATGGCTCCGGGCCGGCCACTTGGCGCACGGCTCTCCCATGCGATGAAGATCCCGCCTGAAGCCATACGTCAGGAGGGCTCGAACACCGGCCGAGGCGCGGCTTACCGGGGTTCGTAGCGGAAGTTCGAGAACGTGGCGTGGGCGCCTGCGGTCTTCCAGAAGACCGTGAGGCCGACATGGCTGGTCGTCGAGGCCACGGCCGTGGTGCGTAGTGAGCTGGACTGGCCACCGCTGGCGCGTACGGAGAAGGTGACCGTGTCCGCCGACACGTCGGCTGTCAGGTTGAAGGGGCCGCCTCCGGGGGGCAAGGGCTTCTCGTCGCGGTCGATCTCGGTGCCGTGGAGGACCTTGATCAGGCTGAATTTTCCGGTGGTGCCGGAGCCCGAACACACCGCCAATTCTTCGAAGGTCGTTCCTGAGCCGTTGGTGTGGGTGGCGAACCCGGCGCAGGCTCCCTGTGCGGTGGGGTCCGCTTCGGTCAGCGCGTCGACGTCGACCGAGAGCCGGTAGTGGGACGGGAAGGACCGGTCGCTCACGCGGAACTGGAGCTCCGCGTTGTTCTCGGCGATGAGGCCGTTCGCGTCTCGGAGTTTGCGCAATGTGGTGCCGTACGAGGAGCAGGTCGAGGTGGTGTCCACCGCCCTCCAGGAGACCGCCGCATCGGTTCTGTCGCAGCCGGGCCGGTCGGCCGAGTGCGTCTGGGTGCCGGATCGCCAGGGTTGTTCCTTCAGCACGTACAGGACGGAACCGAGTACCAGGAGCAGGGCCGCGCTCAGTGCGACGGGAAGCAGCCTGGGGTGACTGTGAGCGATCGGCGGGGAGGCCGGTTCGGGGGCCGGAGCAGGCCGTCGTCCGGTCATGGTGCGGCCCCGGTGGGCATCAGGGGCCGCCGTTCCGGCGGCGGTTGCCGATGGTGCGGCGGCCGAGGCGTTGGCGTCGGGCTGCGTCGCCACGGGCGGGGTGCGGAGCAGGGCGGGGTTGGTCTGGTCCCGGACGAGGCGGGCGACTTGGGCGGGCATCCAGCCGGGTTCGGCGAGCAGCCGCATGACGGCGGAGGTGTCCCCGCGCGTGCCGCCCGCGGTGGTCAGCCGGTGGAGCAAGGCGGCCACGGTGGGGCGCTGTTCGGGCGGTTTGGCCAGGCAGGCGGACACGACGGTACGGAGATCGGTTGGCAGGGAGGCCAGACAGGGCTGTTCATGGACGGCGCGGTAGTGCAGGGCGTGCGGGGCGCCCGTGCCGAACGGTCCGGTGCCCATGGCGGTGTAGGCCAGCACCGCGCCGAGGGCGAAGACGTCGCTGGCCGGTCCGACGGGGTGGCCGGTGAGCTGCTCGGGGGACATGAAGCCGGGGGTGCCGAACACCATGCCGGTCTGGGTCAGCTTGCTGGCCTCGCTCTGGAACGAGATGCCGAAGTCGATCACGCGGGGGCCGTCGGCGGCCAGGAGTATGTTGGAGGGCTTCAGGTCGCGGTGGACGATACCGGCGGAGTGGATGGCCTCCAGGGCCTCGGCCAGTCCGGCGCCGAGCGCGAGGACCGGCCGGGCCGGCCAAGGGCCGTGCCGGAGGACCGCCTCCCCCAGCGCGATTCCGGGTACGTAGACGGTGGCCAGCCACGGCGGGGAGGCGTCGGGGGCGGCGTCGACCACTGCCGCGGTGAAGGCCCCGCTGACCCGCCGGGCAGCGGCCACTTCACGGGCGAAGCGGCGCCGGAAGTCGCCGCCTTCGGCCAACTCCGGACGCACCACCTTCACCGCGAACAGACGCTCGCCGGGCGAGCGCGCCAGATACACCCGCCCCATGCCTCCGGCGCCGAGCCGCGCCACGATCCGGTAGCGCCCCACCTGCCGCGGGTCTTCCGGCTCCAGAGTCTCGAACGTCGCCACCCCGCGCCCCCCTTACCGTGCTGTGCGGCCCTGAAGGGCCGCTGCCGCACATGCCGCGGCCCCGTGCCCCTCCGGCGGGTCGTCAAGGATCCATGGTTCCGTGTCACCACACCGCGCGGGGGCTGTTTCACGAGCTCACGCACCTCAGCGATCGCGTCCCGAACCAAGATGCCCATGACGCGGACGCTCCCTGGACAAAGGGCGCATGACCGACACACCGCGCTCCCTACCTCGGCCCCGAAGCGGGGCAGGGAGGGAAGGAACGACCTGGCTGCGACCGGGGGAACCGGAACTTGTCATACTGCCGTCCTGATGTCGTAGGGCTCAGCCGGAACGCTTTTGCTCAGCGGGGTCTCTCACTACCTGTACGGCTGTACCCCCTCAAGAGGAGTTGTTCTGCATGGCGCGTCGCGTTCGTGTACTGCTGCTGACCGCCCTGGCGCTGGTCGCGGGCTCAGTGGTGTCGTCCACCCCTGCCTCCGCCGTCATCGGCGGGTCGAAGAGCACCTACGGCCCCTGGGCCGTGCGCATGCTCGTCGACGGCAAACCGGCGTGCACCGGCACAGCGGTCTCCCGCCAGTGGATCCTCACCGCCTCGCACTGCTTCTACGAGCAGGCGCTGCCGGTCGCCGACAAGCGGATCTCCTTCCGCGTCGGCCATCTCGACATGCGCAAGGGCACCACGGTCCGCCCCCTGCGCGGCAAGCGCGTCGGCAGCGCGCACGCCGACATGATGCTCATCAAGGTCGCGCCGATGAACGTCCCCACCGCGCGCCTGGCCACCGTCGGCGTCAAGCGCGGCCAGCTCGTGCGGCAGTACGGGTGGGGCGCCACCTGCACCACCGACGAGAGCTCCTGCCAGTCCCCCGTCCTCAAGCAGTCGAAGCTGAAGGTCGTCCGGGCCAACGACCCCCTGTGCGCGGGCCACACCGCACCGGGCGGCCCCGACTTCTGCATGAAGAAGGTGTCCGGGATTCCCGCCGGGGGTGACTCCGGAGGCCCGGTGATGACCATCGGCCCGCGCGGCACCGAAACCCTCATCGGCGTCTTCAACGGCTCCGACCGGGAGAAGAGCGCCCAGGCCGGAGAGGTCTCCCAGCAGCTCTCCTGGATCCGGTCGGTCATCCGGCGATAACCCCGACGCGGCACGCGGGCACGGCGTCGGCTCGGCCGACGCCGTGCCCCGCCGCGAACGAGTGGCCAGGCCCTGCGCAGCAGGTCAGTACTGCCCGTCGACCGGAATCCAGCCGGACCATGACTCCGGCTGGTAGAACTTGCCGTTGTCGCCGTTGTAGCGCAGGATCCGCAGGCGCACCTTCCCGCTTTCGCGGTAGTCCTTGTTGCAAGTCGCCCACGTGTCCGCGCCGAGCGTGTTGATGCACACGGCGGCGGGCCGACCGTAGTCGGTGTAGATCCCGACGGCTGCGGACATGCCGTCCTTTTCCGTGTCGCGGGACCAGACGACGTCGCCACGGGGCTGGTAACAGCCCTTGGCACCGTAAATGGAAGTCGCTCCGAGGCACGCGCCGGAAACCACGGCGGCGGCCTTGTACGTTCCTCCCAGGAGCGGATCCACGGTGCCGGGCGCAGGGGCGACGCCCTCGATAATCTCCACATCTCCCGGCATCTGGACTTCCTCAAATCCCCCTGAGGATTCGTCAGCCCATGCCGGCGTCGAAACGACGACCGAGAGCGCAAGTGCTGACGCACCAGCGAGAACGCTCACCTTCACATGCCAGTTCTCGCGCACGATCCACTACCCCCGCCCCCTGGCCCCGGATTCGAGGCCACTGATTCACATGTGAACAGGGTGTGAGGTTAATGGATCTGCATACTCGGTGGAAGGGGATTCTGTCGGCGCGCGGTTCTGTCGGCGCGCGGTTCATGGTGCTGCGGTGGGCGCCCGATGCATACAGCCCGCCTTTCATTTCAGGCGGCCCGGCCGAACCTACTGCTCGTCAGGTGACCCAGCACCCGGCTCACCATCGCTGCTCTGCGCGAATGACAGATCGAGAGCACACTTCTCCGGAATCTCGGCGGCGGAGGTCGCGCACTCCGTGATGTCCGACGCGTCCTGTCCACCGATCCTCGGTTCGCCCGTCTGGCGTTCGCCTGTCTCGATGTGACGCTTGAGGTCTTCGGCAGAGGCGGACTTCGTGGGGACGGCAGGGCCCGCGGGCCGGGTGGTGTCCGTGGCATCCGACGAAGACGAGCAGGCAGTTCCGGCCGTCGTGGCGCACAGGACGAGTGCGGCAGAAGCCGCGACGGTACGAAGGCGCATGAAGGTCCCCCCACGCAGACGCTCGGACATTCGCATCACAAGTCGATCTACCATGCCACATCGCGCGGCACGGAAGGTCCGGAGAGCGCGAAGAGGTCGTGCTGGAGCCGGTGCGTCCAAGGCGCACCGCCCGCGCCGCGGCCGCGGCAGGCCCAGGGCGTGGTGCCGTGACACCAGGGAGGTAGCGTGACCGGTGGTGCTGCCGTGGCCTCGAAAAGGGCGTTCCCGCTGGTGGCAGCACATAGCAAGGAGATGCGACGGCGCGACGAGCGCCGTCATGGAGGGGGAAGACGATGCGTAGGGCCATGACCGTGATGGCGCTGGGTCTGTCCGCGGTTCTGCTGACCGGCTGCGGTGGAGGCGACTCCAAGAAGGCCGACGACACCGAACGCCCGGCCGCGCAGTCCAGCACGAAGCCGCAGCAGGACAAGAAGGCCAAGAACGACGGTGGCGCCACCCGGGACGGCTTCGACGGGACATGGAAGCCGATCAACAAGAGCCCGATCGCGACGATGACCATCGCCGGGACCAAGGTCACCACCACCGGCGAACTCGCCTGCCCGGGCACGCTCGAACCGGGCAAGAAGGAGTCGATCCTCACGCTGAACTGCAAGACGAAGGACTCGGGTCGCGCCCGCGGCACCGTGGAGCTCAAGGACGGCACCCACCTCATCGTCTCCTGGGACGGCGCCGCCTGGGGCGGCTACATCGACTCCATGCGCCCGGCCTGAGCAGCCCGCGCCTCAACGGCTACGGGGCACCCGGCCGATCCCGCCCGGTGCCCCCCTACGGCGCCGCCGAGCGTGACGCAGAGACCACTACCTCGGGTCCCGCGACGGCAGCCGCTGTGTGATCCGGTCGAACAGGTCCGTCAGCGGCTCGCCCACGTCCTGGCCGAACTCGGTCAGTCCATAGGTGACTTGAGGGGGCGTCGTGGGCTCGACCTCGCGCCGGACCAGGCCGTCCTTGACCAGCGCACGCAGGGTCTGGGCGAGCATCTTCTCGCTGACGCCCTGGATGCTGTCGCGCAGCTCGTAGAAGCGAAGGTCGCTGTTCCGCAAGGAGATCAGCACCCAGACACCCCACCTGCTGGTCACGTGGTCGACCACGTCCCGCGCGGGGCAGTCGGTGTGAAACACCTCATACCGATGGTCCGCCGCGTCCTGTGTCACCTGCGCGCCTTCCCTCATGTCGGGAGCTTACCTCTGGGTACGTCCTTACGGAGAGTAAGTCCGGCTCCTAGCGTCAACTGCCGAAGCGCACAACGGACTAGGAGCTGAACATGATCGTGGTGACCGGGGCTACCGGGAATGTGGGCCGGCCCTTGACGCAGGCCCTGGCCGAGGCGGGCCAGCAGGTGACGGCGGTGTCGCGGCACGCGGCGGCGGTGCCGGGCGGGGTCCGGCACGTGGTGGCCGACCTGGCCGGGCCGACGAGCCTCACACCCGCCCTCGACGGGGCGAAGGCCCTATTCCTCCTGCTGTCCGGCGATCTGCACGCCCCCGAGGCCAGGCCCGCCGACATCGTCGCGCTGGCCGCGGCCAGTGGGGTACGCCGGGTCGTCCTGCTGTCGTCGCAGGGCGTGGCGACCAGGCCGCTCGGCCCGACGCGGATCGCGATGCGCGCGCTGGAGGACGCACTGCGGGAGTCCGGCCTGGACTGGGCGGTCCTGCGCCCGGGAGGCTTCGCCTCCAACGCCTTCGCCTGGGCGGAATCCGTCCGTACGGAAGGGGTGGTCGCGGCACCCTTCGGCGATGTCGGGGTGCCGGTCATCGACCCGGCGGACATCGCCGAGGTCGCGGCGGCCTGCCTCCTCGACGGCCGGCACACCGGTGGGGTGTACGAGCTGACCGGGCCGGAGGTGATCACGCCGCGACAGCAAGCGGAGGCCGTCGCCGCCGCGCTCGGCTCGCCCGTACGGTTCCACGAACTCACCCGCGACGAGGCCAAGTCCATGATGACCCGCTTCGTTCCGGCGGAACTCGCCGACGACACCCTGGACATCATCTCCGCCCCCAACCCCGCCGAACTGCGGATCAGTCCGGACGTGGAACGAGTCATCGGCCGTGCGCCACGCCCCTTCAGCGACTGGGTCGCCCGCAACATCGCCGTCTTCCGCTGAGGCACGACTCAGCCGGGGCGCGACTCAACCGAAGCGTCCGGGCGGCCTCGTGCGACCACAGCCGCGCGGGGCTGCCCACCGCCGCTGCACCGCACCCCACTGACCGAGTCTGACCTGGTGGAACCTTCTTCACCAGGCCCACGTCTTCCCGTGCGACCGCCATCAGACGCATATGCCCAGGAGAACAGACCGTGGCCGACAAGGACGTTGAGCAGACCGGTGAGCAGGGCTACGGTCCGGAGCCCTGGTGGGCGGACCTCGGGACGTGGGGGTCCATCGCGCTGATCGTCTTCGGGGGTCTCGCGGCACTCATCCTCTTCCGACTGCCCGGCACCCCGCAGGAACTGGCGGCCGGTTACCACGGAGCCGCCAAGGTCATCGCCATCGGCTTGGTGATGGTGGGGTGCACCTTGCTGAACGGCCGCGGCAACCGGGCCGCAGCCACCGAGGACACCCGCTGACCGGAACGTACCTCTCGGCCCCGGGTGGCAGTGCTCGGGGCCGAGGTGCGTACGCGCCGCTTCCATCGACATCGCGGCCCGGGCGTCAGCACAACTCCTCAGCGCCCGGCCGGTGTCACATGCGGGTGCTCGCCCTGCGGGCCGACTAGGACGAGCGCTTCCGCGGGCCGGGCGTCCGCGCTGCCGATCCAGTGCGGCACGCGCGCGTCGAACTCCACCGCCTCGCCGGCGCCGAGCAGATACTCCTCCTCGCCAAGCACGAACCTGAGGTGCCCGTCGAGGACGTAGAACCACCCGTAGCCCTCATGGGTCCGCCTCCGCGTGGTGGGGGTTTGGCCCGCGGGCGGATAGATCACCTTGTAGGCCTGAATGCCGCCCGGCCGCCTGGTCAGGGGCACGAACACGAGCCCGGAGCGCCGTACCGGCCGTAGGTGCACGCGCGGGTCGCCGGTCGGTGGCGCCGCGACGAGGTCGTCCAGCGGGACGCCGTGCGCACGGGCCAGGGGCAGCAGCTGTTCCAGGGTGGGGCGGAGCTTGCCGTTCTCCAGGCGGGAGAGGGTGCTCGCGGTGAGGCCGGTCTCCGTCGCCAGTGCGGCGAGCGTGGCGTTGCGCGCCCGGCGCAGCGCGCGCAGCCGCGGCCCGACTCCGGCCAGAACGTCGTCAGCGGGGGTGTCCATGCCGCCCGATTTTGCGCATCCGCAACTTTCCTTGCAACCGCGGAACAGCCGTGGCGATGCTGTCGGCACGTCACCAGAGCCGATCCGAGCCGACCTGAGCCGATCCGCTCCCCGCAGACCAAGGCGTACACGAAGGGCACCTCACATGGATTCCACCGATCAGACGGGTTCCACCGACACCGAGACCGAGCACGGCGCGGCGGAAGAGGACGCCGCCCGGTTCTGGGAGCGGATCCACCGCGCCCGGAGCGGCTGGGGCACGCGCGTCAACCCGCTGCTCGCCGAGGTCGCCGCGCCGCTGCGCCCCGGCGCCGCACTGGACCTGGGCTGCGGCCCCGGCGGCGACTCCCTCTGGATGGCGCAGCGGGGCTGGCACGTGACCGCCGTGGACATCTCCGCCACCGCCGTCCAACGGGTACGGGCGCGCGCCCGCGAGCTCGGCGTCGGGGAGCGGGTCGACGCCGAACGGCACGACCTGGCCGACAGCTTCCCGGACGGTCGGTTCGACCTCGTCTCCGCCCAGTACTTCCAGACCCCGTTCGCCCTCCCCCGCGGTGACATCCTGCGCACCGCGGCACGGGCCCTGCGGCCCGGCGGTCTGCTGCTGGTCGTCGACCACGGCTCCACCGCGCCCTGGTCGTGGAACCAGGACCCCGACCTCCACTACCCCACGCCCGAGGAGACCGCCGCCGAACTCGCCCTCGATCCGGCGCACTGGTCCGTCCTGCGCGCCGACATGCCCCGGCGCCGGGCCACCGGACCCGCCGGTGAGACCGCCACCGTCGTCGACAACGTCCTGCTCGTCCAGCGGAGCTCCGCATGACCGCGAGCACCGGGAACGACGAGAAGGCGACCCTCCTCGGCATACTCGACCAGCTACGGGAGTCGGTCGCGGGCAAGTTGACCGGTGTGCCGGAGCCGCACGTCCGGACGGCCGGAGTGGCCTCGGGCACCAACCTCCTCGGGCTCGTCAGGCATCTGGCGATCGTCGAGCGGTTCTACTTCCTCGGTGAGGAGGTCGGCCCCTGGCACGCGACCATGCGGCCGTCCGCCGAGGACACCGTCGACAGCGTTCTCGCCGACTACCGCAGGACCGTCGAGCGGGCGAACCACGTCATCGACGCCTGCCCCGATCTGGCGCTTCCCGCGCCGCGGCCCCCGCGCCGGGGAGCCGGACCGTCGATGCGCTGGGTCCTGGCGCACATGATCGAGGAGACCGGTCGGCACGCGGGCCACGCCGACATCCTCCGCGAGCAGATCGACGGGTCCACCGGCCGCTGACGACACTGCCGACCTGTACGGGACTTCAGCACATCCCGGTCCGGGTGCGGCGCGCGTAGGCCCGGGCCGCTCTGGCCCGGTCGCCGCAGCGCGTGGAGCACCAGTGGCGGCGGCCGTGGCGCAACAGGTAGCGGTTGCAGGGGGTGGAGCCGCAGGCGGTGAGGCGTTCGGCGTCGGGCCCGGTCAGGAGGTCGGCGGCGTCGGCGGCCAGGGCGGCCAGGGCGTGCTCGACGATCTGGGTGGTGGGGTGCGAGGCGGCCCGGTACAGGCCTCGGGTCGGGTCCCAGTGCAGCAGGGAGGCCGCGGGCGCCCGCGTCAGGGCCTCGTTGACCGCCGCGAGCGCGCTCGCGGGCGCGGGGTGGCCGTCGACATGGGCGGCGAGGAGGGCCCTGATCTGTTCGCGCAGCGCCCGCAGTTGCGCGGCGCACATCTCCTGGAGTCCGGCGTCGACGGGCGCGAGGCCGTGTTCGACGAGCCATCGGTTCGTCGCCGCGGGGCTGCCGAGCAGATCGAGGAACTGGCCGCCGGGCAGCGCGACCGCGCTGTTGGCGAAGTCGAGGGCGGGGTGCTCCTCCGCGCCCGGCGCGGGCGGCAGTTCCGGCCCGGCGGTCACGTCGTCGGCCTTCATGATGTGCGCCCGGTGGTCGCGCTGTTCCTCATGGCTCTCATGGTAGGGCTTGCGTTCATCCATGAGAGACAACTAGCTTCATCTCACGGATACACCACTACTCATCCGTGAGGTGTTCTTCTTCATGACCTCTTCCGGCGCGCCCGATTCCGTCACGCCCGATTCCGACTCGCCCAGCGAGCGGGTTCCCGTACGCGTCCTCGGCGGCCCGACCGCGCTCTTCGAGTACGGCGGCCTGACGTTCCTCACCGACCCCACCTTCGACACGCCCCGCACGTACCCGGTGCCGGGCGGCGAGCTGGTCAAGACGGCGCCCGCCGCGGCCACGCCCGCCGAACTCGGCCGCGTCGACGTCGTCCTGCTCTCGCACGACGAGCACCCCGACAACCTCGACGAGTCGGGCCGGGCCCTGCTCGCCGGGACACCGCTCACCCTCACCACCCCCAGCGGCGCCCGCCGCCTGGGCGGCGCAGCGCAGGGCCTGGCGCCGTGGACGTCGGTCGACCTGGACCGCCCCGACGGCAGGACGGTGACGGTGACCGGCGTGCCCGCCCTGCACGGCCCGGAGGAGCTCGGCGTCGAGGAGGTCGAGGCCACCGTCGGCGAGGTCGTCGGCTTCGTCCTGACCTCGTCCGACCTGCCCACGGTGTACGTGAGCGGGGACAACGCCTCGCTCGGCCGGGTCCGTGAGATCGCCGCGCGCTTCGGCCCCGTCGACACCGCCGTCCTCTTCGCCGGAGCGCCGCGCGTCCCCGTCTTCGACGGCGCGCTCCTCGTCCTCAACAGCGCCCAGGCCGCCGAGGCCGCCGCGATCCTCGGGGCGCGCCGGGTCGTTCCCGTCCACTGCGACAGCTGGGCGCACTTCACCGAGGGCCACGACGACCTCGTGGCCGCCTTCAAGGCAGCGGGGCTCGACGACCGCCTCCAGGCGCGCTGAACTCCCGCCCGGACCAGGTCCGTTCCGGTCGACGAGACGCAGTCGTCCGCGTCGGCGTCACCAAACCTCTCCAACCCGAGGACCGCGCGGGTAAATTGACCATGCCGCCCACGGCGGGCGCGCCTCGTCGGGGGGTTGGGGTAGGAAATGCGCGGCACGGTCCTGGACGGGCGGTACACGCTCACGGAGCGAATAGGCGCGGGAGGCATGGGAGCCGTCTGGCGGGCCCGCGACGCGCGCCTCGACCGGGACGTGGCCGTCAAACTGCTCGGTCTGCCCCGGCACACGTCGGGGCCCGAGCGGGAGCGGATGCTCGCGCTCTTCGTACGGGAGGCGCGGGCCGCCGCGGCCCTCGACAGCTCGTACATCGTGCCGGTCTTCGACCACGGCGCGGACGGGGACGTCCCGTATCTCGTCATGCCGCTCCTGACGGGTCGTACGGTGAACGCGCTGCTCACCGACGGGGACGGCCTGGATCCCGAGCGGGTGGTGGACATCGCGGGGCAGGTGTGCCGGGCCCTGGCCGTCGCCCACCGGGCGGGCATCGTGCACCGGGACATCAAGCCGGCCAACGTGATCGTGACCGACGAGGGCACGGTGAAGGTCCTCGACTTCGGCATCGCCAAGTTCCTCGACGCGACCGGGGCGACCGGCGCCTACCTCACCCGCACCTCCGACTCCCCCATCGGCACGCTGCACTACATGGCCCCCGAGCGGTTCACGCGCGGGCCCGCCGACGGACGCACCGACGTGTACTCCCTGGGCTGCATGGTCCACGAGATGCTCACCGGCTCACCTCCCTTCGACGCACCGTCGGAGGCCGCCCTGATGCACTGCCACGTGTACGAGACTCCGGCCGCACCGTCCGTACGGCGTCCGGACCTCGCGCGCGGATGGGACGAGCTGGTCGGCCGGCTCCTGGCGAAGGACCCCGCGGGCCGACCGGACGCCGACGGCGCCCGCGTGGCCCTGGAGGCCCTGGCACGCACGTCTGCCGCCCTGCCCGCGCCGGTGCCCCCGGCCGCGCCGCCGGAGCCGAGGGGCGCGACCTCCTACCCGCTCGCCCCGCCCAGGCCGCAGGGCCCGCCGACACCGTGGCCCGTGCCCCAGCCGCTGCTCACGGTGGGGAACGGCCCGCGTCCGTGGTGGCGAAGATGGTGGCTCCCCGCCGGGGCGGCCGTCGCCGTCGCCGCGATCGTCGCCACGTTCACCATCGTCCAGCCCTTCGGCAAGGGCGACGGCGGTGACGACTCCGGCAAAAAGACGACCGACACGTCCGAACGGCGGGTGCCCGACGGCAAGACCGGCGTGGCCGAGGTGGCCAGGACCGAGACGCTGACCACCGGCACGGCCGCGGACTCCAGGGGCCCCGCGCCCACTGTCACAGGGGCCAATAAGGGCGGCACGGTCACCGTCGTCGAACCCGGCGACATCACGACCGTCGACCCCGGCAAGATGTGGTCGGGCACCGACCGGCTCGTCTCCCGCCTGGTCTACCGCAGCCTGACGGGCCTCAAGACGCAGCCCGACGGCACGGTCAAGCTGGTCGGCGACCTCGCCACCGACACCGGACGCCTCTCGTCCGGCGGCCGGACCTGGACGTTCACCCTCAAGGAAGGGCTCACGTACAACGACGGCTCCCGGGTGCGGGCCCAGGACTTCGCCTACGCCGTCGAGCGCACGCTCGACCCCGCGTTCGCCTCCGGCGACAGGACCGTACGCAACTGGATCATGGGCCCCGGCAACGCCGACGACCGCACGCTGGCCCCGGGCGCCATCGAGACCCCCGACGACCGGACCGTCGTCTTCCATCTCGACCGCGCCCACCCGGACTTCAACGTCGCCCTCGCCGGGCCCTCCGCCGCCCCCGTGCCCAGGGGGGCGAAGGAGGCGAGCTCCGGGGCCATGCCGTCGACCGGCCCGTACCAGATCACCACGTACACGGGCGCGAAGAACATCACCCTGGCGCGCAATCCCGAGTGGAAGGCCGACACCGACCCGCTGCGCACCGCGTACCCGGACACGTACCGGGTCGAGGGAGGTCTCACCGTCGACCAGATCAAGTCCCGCACCCTGGCGGCCGGTCCGGGCGACGCGGTGATGTCCTTCACCGGTTCGCTTCGCCAGGCCTCCCTCGGCAAGGCCACCGGCACCGGGCGGCTCTCGGCGCCCGCCTCGTACGTGCACGCGTACGTCGTGAACACCGCCCGGGTGAAGGACCGCAAGGTCCGCAGGGCCATCGCGACCGCCCTGCCCGCGGGCGACGTCCTCGCGGCGAGCGGCGAGGACGGCACCGTGCAGCACAGCCTGCTGCCGCCCGGCATCCGCGGGGCCGACACCTTCGACCTGTACGGCGCCGGGGAGCGCGGCGACCCGGCCAAGGCGCGGGCGCTCCTGAAGGACGCGGACGAGAGCGGCTACCGGATCACCCTCGGGTACGGCTCGGACACGGACGCCAAGCGTGCCGACGTGATCGAGGCAGCCCTGGAGCGGGCCGGATTCCGGGTCAAGGTCGAGCGCGCCGACATCTCCGCCTATTACAAGAACGCGGGCGAGGGCAAGTACGACCTGTTCCGCTTCCCGGTGGGCGGTGGGCTGCCCGTGGCCTCCACGTTCATGCCGGACTACTTCGACGGCGAGTTCACCTACCCCGCCTCGTCGAACTACTCCCGCCTCAAGAGCGCCGGCGTCGACGCGGCGATCGAGGCGGCCGACTCCGCGAACTCCCTGTCCGCCGCGGGCGAGCTGTGGTCCAAGGTCGACCGCCGCGTGATGGAGGAGGCCGCGGTCGTGCCGGTGTACGTGCCGGTGCGCACGTTCCTGTACTCGAAGGCGCTGCGCGGGCTCCAGGTCGACCTGGACGGGGTGTCGCCGCTCAACGCGTACGTGCGCCGCTGACCCGGCCCGGTGGCCTCCGACCTCGGACGTAGGTCCGGTGCCCCATGCGCGCTCCCCCGGCGCTGGCTACGGTCGATCACCATGCAGACCACTGACAGCACACGCCGCGACCTGCGGGAACGTACCCGCGACACACGGGAGCGCCTCGGCCGCGAACGGGACGTCTGGGTGTCCACCGCGCACCCGGACCGGGGCCCGCACCAAGTACCGCTGTGGTTCTGGTGGGACGGGCACGCGCTGTGGCTGTGCACCGGCGAGGCCACGGCGACCGCGCGCAACCTCCGGGCGGATCCGCGCGTGCGCCTGGCCCTGCCGGACACGTCCGACGTGGTGCAGCTGCGCGGGACGGCGGAGTGCTTCCCCGCGCGGGAAGTGCCCGAGGAGGGCGCCGCCGGATTCACGGCGAAGTTCGGCTGGGACCCGCGGGCGGACGAGGGGTCGTTCGTCTATGTACGGGTGAGTCCGGAGACCGTACTTGCCTGGCGAGGCGAGGCCGAACTGACCGGACGGGTCCTCATGCGCAAGGGCGCGTGGCTCGGGTAGCCGCGGTCCGGTCGCTTCCTGAGAGGGTGCGCCCATGGATGTGCGACAGCTGGAGTACTTTCTCGCGATCGTCGACCGTGGTGGGTTCAACCGGGCGGCCACGGCACTGTACGTGTCGCAGCCGTCGCTCTCGCAGGCCGTGCGGGCCCTGGAGCGCGACATCGGCACGGAGCTGTTCCACCGCATCGGGCGCCGGGCGGTCCTCACCGAGGCGGGCAGGGCTCTCATCGAACCGGCGCGCTCGGCCGTGCGGAGCCTGGAGACCGCGCGGGCGAGCGTGGCGGCCGTGCGCGAGCTGCGCGAGGGCCGCCTCGACATCGCCTCCATGCCGTCGCAGGCGGTCGAGCCGCTCACCACGCTGATCCGCGCCTTCAGCGACGACCACCCAGGTGTCTCGGTGGCTGTGAAGGCGGCGTTCACCGCGCGGGACGTGATCGACATGGTGCGTACCGGCGCGGTCGAGCTGGGGCTCCTCGCGACCGCGGGAACCGTGTCCGAGAAGGAGGTCGCCGCGCACGTCCTCGGGCGGCAGAGGTTCGTGCTCGTCGTGCCGCCCGGCGGCTCCTTCGCCGGGCGGTCCGCGCTGGCCTGCGAGGAGCTGGCCGGGCAGCGGCTGATCGTCGGGCAGCCGGGCACCGGCATGCGCGCCTATGTCGACGCGCTGCGCGAGAAGGGCGTCGACTTCACCGTGGCCGCGGAGACCGAGCACCGGGTGGCCCTGCTGCCGCTCGTCCTCGCCGGGGTCGGGCTCGCCGTCGTCACGGACTCCTGGCGGGAGTTCGCACGGCAGGCGGGCACCCGCGTCCTGGACATCGAGCCCGCGACCACGCTGGACATCGCCCTGGTCAGCAGGCGCGGCGTGCTCTCCCCCGCGGCCGCCGCGTTCGCCGCGGCCGCCGTCGAGTCCCGCACCACGGACGAGGCCCACCGATAGGGGCCGCCTATAAGGCAGATCCGGTTTGCGTCTTGGACGCCGGTGCGGGCGCGTTGCTGGAATCGACGGCATGACGAACCACCGCATCGCCCTGATCCCCGGCGACGGCATCGGCACCGAAGTGCTGCCCGCCGCGCAGCAGGTCCTCGACGTCCTCGGCCGTCGGCACGGCTTCGGCCTGACCTACACCTCGTACGACGACTGGTCCTGCGAGCGCTATCTGCGCGAGGGCGCGATGATGCCCGCCGACGGCCTCGACCAGCTGCGTGACAAGGACGCCATCCTCCTGGGCGCGGTGGGCCACCCCGAGGTGCCCGACCACGTCTCGCTGTGGGGTCTCCTCATCCCGATCCGGCGGGGCTTTCGCCAGTACGTCAACCTGCGGCCCATCCGCGTCTTCGAGGGCATCGAGAGCCCGGTGCGGACCGCGCGCGCGGGCGCCGTCGACTTCGTGGTCGTCCGCGAGAACGTGGAGGGCGAGTACAGCCAGGTCGGCGGCCGCTTCAACAGTGGCTTCCCCGACGAACTCGCCGTGCAGGAGGCCGTGTTCACCCGGGCCGGTGTCAGCCGCGTCCTGGACTACGCCTTCGGCCTCGCGGCGCGCCGGGGCGGCCGCCTCACGTCGGCCACGAAGTCGAACGGCATCGTGCACACCATGCCCTTCTGGGACGAGCTCGTCGCCGAGCGCGCGAGCGGCTTCCCCCAGGTCGCCTGGGACCAGGAGCACATCGACGCCCTGGCGGCGAAGTTCGTCCTCGAACCGGGCCGCTTCGACGTGGTGGTCGCCTCCAACCTCTTCGGCGACATCCTCAGCGACCTCGCCGCCGCGATCGCCGGGTCCATCGGCATCGCACCGGCCGCCAACCTCAACCCCGAGCGCGCGTACCCCTCGATGTTCGAGCCGGTGCACGGCTCGGCACCCGACATCGCGGGCCAGGGCGTCGCCAACCCGCTGGGCGCGATCTGGTCGGCGGCCATGATGCTCGACCACCTGGGCCATCCGGCGGCCGCCAAGGACGTCACCGACGCGGTCGCGGGCGTCCTCGCCAAGACCGACGTGCGCACCCGCGACCTGGGCGGCACCGCCACGACCGCCGAGTTCACCGACAAGCTCCTCGAACTCCTCTGACCTCCGCCCGTGAGCCCGTCCTCCGCCCCGTGAGCCGCCGGCGGCCGCCGCGAGCAGCCCACAGGCCGGTCGCGCCCGTTCCTCGACGAGGAGAAACGCCATGGCAGCACCCGCGTCCTCCGCACCGGCACCCGCCCCCGCACCCGGGCGGCCCTGGTACCGGCAGCTCTACTTCTGGGTCCTGACCGCCATCGTCACCGGGGTGCTCACCGGCTGGCTGTGGCCTTCGGTCGGCACCGCCCTGGAGCCAGTGGGCACCACCTTCGTCTCCGCCATCAAGATGCTCATCGCGCCGATCGTCTTCCTCACCGTCGTGGCGGGCATCGGCGGCGTCGACAGCCTGGGCCGCGTCGGTCGCGTGGGCCTGAAGTCACTGCTCTACTTCCAGGCGGGAACGCTCGCCGCCCTGCTCGTGGGCCTGCTGGCCGTCAACCTGTTCCAGCCCGGCGCGGGCGTCCACGCCGACCCGGGGGCACTCCGCCTGGAGGGCGACGCGCGTCAGTACGTCAAGGACGGGCAGGACCAGGACTGGTGGCACTTCCTCACCGACATCGTCCCCGACAGCGCCGTCGGCGCCTTCGCCGAGGGCAACATCCTCCAGGTCATCTTTCTGTCGGTGCTCTTCGGCGTCGCCCTCAAGGCCGTCGGACCGATCGGCGAACCGCTCGTCGAGGGCGTCCACCGCCTCAGCGCCGTCGCCTTCAAGATCCTGCACTATGTGATGCTGGCCGCTCCCGTGGGCGCCTTCGGCGCGATGGCGTACACCATCGGCGCGTACGGGATCTCCACACTCACCAGCCTCGGGCAGCTCATCGGGCTCTTCTACGGCACGTCCGCGTTCTTCGTGATCGTGGTGCTCGGCGCGGTCACCGCCGCCCTCAGGATCAACATCTTCCGGCTGCTCCGCCATCTGCGCGAGGAGTTCGTCCTCGTCCTCGGCACCTCGTCGTCCGAGAGCGCCCTGCCACGTCTGATGCAGAAGCTCGAAGGGCTCGGCATCCGGCGCGACATCGTCGGCCTGACGGTGCCCACGGGCTACTCCTTCAACCTGGACGGCAGCTCGATCTATCTGTCCCTGGCCGCCGTCTACATCGCCCAGGCGACCGACACCCCGCTGAGCGTCGGCCAGCAGCTCGGCCTGCTCGCCGTCATGATCCTGACGTCGAAGGGGTCCGGCGGGATCACCGGGGCCGGGTTCATCGCCCTGGCCGCGACGCTGTCCACGGTGGGCACGGTCCCCGCGGCGGGCATCATGCTCATCTTCGGCATCGACAAGTTCATGTCCGAGTGCCGTGCCCTGACCAACCTCGCGGGCAACAGCGTGGCCACGCTCGTCGTCGCCCGCTGGGAGAACGACCTCGACGCGGCGCGCGTCAACGAGGTGCTGAGAGCCCGTGCCCCGCATCCCGCCCCGGCCGCGGACGCCGGGGACCAGGGCGAGGTCCCGGTGGAGGTGCCGAGCAAGGCCTGAGCCGCCTGGCGGCGGGCGCCGTCGGGCCTTCCTCTAGAGTGCTTGCGTCCCCTGGACGCGCCCGGCCCCGGCCGACGACGCGTGCCGCCCCCGACCGAGGAACGACCGTGACCGACTTGGCGCCCATATCCCCGCAGCAGGAGATCGCCCGGGATCTCCAGGTGAGCCCGTCCTTCGAGGTGGAGCGGGAGATCGAGCGCCGGGTGGCGTTCCTCGCCGACCAGCTGACCTCCACGGGTCTGCGCTCGCTGGTGCTCGGCATCAGCGGCGGCGTGGACTCCACGACCGCGGGGCGGCTGTGCCAGCTCGCCGTCGAGCGGGCCCGCGCCACCGGGCACGACGCCACGTTCTTCGCGATGCGGCTGCCGTACGGCACCCAGGCCGACGAGCAGGACGCACAGCTGGCGCTCGACTTCATCCGGCCCGACCGGCTCCTGACCGTCGACGTGCGGCCCGCGAGCGACGCCGCCCTCGACGCCGCCCTCGCCGCGGGCACGGCCTTCCGCGACGCGCACCACCAGGACTTCGTCCACGGCAACATCAAGGCGCGCCAGCGCATGATCGCCCAGTACGCGGTCGCGGGCGCGCAGGAGGGCCTGGTCGTGGGCACCGACCACGCGGCCGAGGCGGTCTCCGGCTTCTTCACAAAGTTCGGCGACGGCGCGGCCGACGTGGTGCCGCTCACCGGCCTCACCAAGCGACGCGTCCGCGCCCTGGCCGACGCCCTGGGCGCGCCGGCCTCCCTGGTGTGGAAGACCCCGACCGCGGACCTGGAGACGCTGAGCCCGGGCAAGCCCGACGAGGACGCGCTGGGCGTCACGTACGACGACATCGACGACTTCCTCGAAGGCAAGCCGGTCGCCGAGCCCGCCGCCACGGCCATCGTCCGCCGCTACCGCCTCACCGAGCACAAGCGTCAGCTGCCGATCGCGCCCTGAGCCCCGCCTCGCCTCGCCTCGCCGGTGGTGTCGTCAGCTCTGATGCCACGCGCGTGGGTGCGGCCCGGACACAGGAGTCCGGGCCGCACCCACTTCGTCACCGCGTGGCGCGGCGGACTCGTCAGCTCCGTACGCGCGGAGTGACGATCGGGAACTTCGGGTCGGGCAGCGTCAGCGTGCCGAAGACGGCGTCCGTCGCCGCCTGGGCGTCCGCGCCCTCAAGCGTGATCTTCTTGTCGTCGACCGCCTGGTTGAAGTTCTCCTTGTAGCCGGGCTTCTCGGCCAGCTCGTCGAGCGCCTTGCGGCTCAGCCTGATCGTGGCGTCCGGCGTCTTGACGAAGCGGTCACCGCCCTCCACGAAGACCAGCACGCCGTTGCGGAGCGTCGTGGTGCACTTGTCCCCCGTCTCGGCTCCGGTCTCGGCGTCGAGGAAGACCCAGTCGAGCGCGATCGGAGTGCGGTGCCGCTCGGCCGCCGTCGGCCCGTCCACGCTGCGCGCGAGCGCGGAGAAGTACTGCTCCAGGGTCGTGCTGCGGATCAGGTCCACGGAGGACTGGCTGGTGATCAGCGGCTGCGGGCCGTTCACGACCTCCTGGGCGCCGGTGAGGTAGGCGTTGCGCCAGGTCGCGTTCTCCCTGCCGTAGCCGAGCTGGGTGAAGACCTTGGCCTGGAGCTCCTTGGCCCGCGTGACCTGGGCCTCGGGGTACGAGACACCCTCTTCGGCCGCCCCGAAGATGACGTGGTTGAGGATCTCGGCGGCCCAGCGGAAGCCGTCCGGCGTGTCGCCCTCGTAGGCCTGCCGGGCCGTGTCCACCACGGCTTCGACGCCGCCCATCGCCTTCACGTAGGCCGCGCCCGCCGTGGTGGGCGGCAGCTCCCACAGGTGGGCCGGGTTGCCGTCGTACCAGCCCATGTAGCGCTGGTAGACCGCCTTCAGGTTGTGGCTCATCGAGCCGTAGTAGCCGCGGTTGTACCAGTGGTCGCCCAGGCCCGGGGGGAGCTCCTTGAGCTGCTCGGCGATCTCGATGCCCGTGTAACCGGAGTTGATGAGGCGCAGGGACTGGTCGTTGAGGTAGCCGTACATGTCGCGCTGCTTGTTGAGGAATTCGAGGATGCGCCTGTTGGACGGCTTCTCGCCCGGCTCTTCGTGCTCGACCTCGGCCCACATCGGCCAGTGGTGCGAGGCGAAGAGGACGTCGGTGTGCTCGCCGAAGGTCTGGATCGCCTCGGTGAGGTACTTCGACCAGGCGTGTGCGTCCCGCACCTGGGCGCCGCGCAGGCTCAGGATGTTGTGCATGGTGTGCGTGGCGTTCTCCGCGACGCACAGCGTCCGGGCGTCCGGGAGGTAGATGTTCATCTCCGCCGGGGCCTCGGTGCCGGGCGTGAGCTGGAAGACGATCGAGAAGCCGGAGTCCTCGAACTCGTACGCGTACAGCTCCGGCCGCCAGGGGATGACGTACGAGTCGTTCCAGTCCTTCTTCGCGACCGGCTGGTGGTCGGGGCCGCCGATGTAGACGGTCGGCGGGACCAGCGTCACCTCGCCGGTGGAGACCGTCAGGCCCAGGCCCGAACCGCACTGCCCCGTGGGGCCCTTGTCCAGCTGCGCCGCGTACATGAACTGCGCGCGCCGGGCCATCGCAGGACCCGCGTAGATGTTCTCGCTGACCGCGTGCTCCAGGAAGCCCTCAGGGGCGACGACGGGCACGCCCGGCTCCAGGGGGTCACCCGCCTCGTGGAAGATGCCGCGTGCGCCACCGAAGTGGTCGACGTGGCAGTGGGTGTAGATCAGGCCCTTGACCGGCCGCTGCTCCCTGGTCAGCTCCGTCTTGTCGCGGAACAGCTTCAGGGCGGCCTGTGCGGTCTCGTAGCAGGCCAGCGGGTCGATGATGATCAGGCCCTGGGCGTACTCGACGATCGTCATGTTCGACAGGTCGTAGCCGCGCACCTGGTAGACGCGGTACTCGGGACACGACGTGACCTGGAACAGCCCCGAGACGGCCGTCAACTCGCCCTGCCGATGCAGACTGCCGTTGACCGACGGCATCTCCGTCCGCAGCTCGGGGGCGAGGAATGCGTACGAGGTGAAGTCCCAGACCACCTTCTCGCTGTCCTTGCGGGACACGATGACGGGGACGTCGGGCGGGGCGAGCTGGAACCTGCTGGCGTCGGCGAAGTCCTTGCCGTTCTTCTCGTCGGCGGCGTCAGCCTCTTCGGCAGCCTTGCGGTTCGCCTCGGCGACTGCGGCCGAGGGCTCGATCGGCGCGGTGTGCCCGGGCTTTACAGGCATGACGAAATCCCCTCCACGACGGCGTGCGGAAACCATTCTGCAAACGATCGTGACGCTATGCGCACGATCCGTCACTCACAAGAGAGGTGAACGAGCCAACGGTGACAGAGGGGCGGTTGACACCCGGTGAACTCGGCGGACAGTGCCTGGGGTGAAAGCCGTACGCCGCGCGGGTGAAGGAGCGCGTACCCGCACGCGTCGTGGGCAGTGAGCCTCATTCGCTCACACAGGAGAAGAGGCAGTGGTGCGCGCCCCGCGCGGGATCCGCTGGTCGTGGCCGCGCACGCCGCGCACGAGCGGGTCTACGCGTCCATGGACGCGGAGGGCGACGGGCGCGTGACCTTGGAGGAGTACGCGGCCTGGGCCGGGGGCCCGGCCTTCGACGAGGTCTGCCGACCCGCGCTGGGCTCCCTGTTCGACCTGGCCGACGGCGACGGCCGCGTGAGCCGTGACGAGTACCTCGCGTCCATCCGCGCCTACGTGATCAGCAGCGGCCCCACGGGAGTCGACGCCCTGTACGCGACCCCCGGCGCACCGTCGGCCCGCCGAGACGGCGTCGCGCCCACTGGGACTTGATGGGGCGCGGGTCGGTCCCGTGCGGTGGGCACGGGACCGACCCGCTCTGTCAGAGCCGTGGGTGAGGGGTCAACGCCTCGCTCCCGCAGGCTCCTTGCTCTCTTCGGGGTCCGCCGTGTCACCGGCGGGCGGTTCTCGGTCTGCCGCCGCCACCGTCTTCTCGTGACGTTCGGACCACACCGTGAGGGCCGTCGAGCAGGCGTGGTCCAGGTGGCGAAGGCCCGTCAGGTCGAGTTCGGTCCTGCGGTCGCCGGGGAGTGCCTCCAGCTGGTCGAGGATCTTCGGAAGGCGCAGGAACGTGGCGTTGCCGACCACGCGGACGCGGATCGTGCCGGTGCCTTCGAGGCCCTCGACCTCCAGGTGCACGTGGGAGGTGTCCCAGGCCGTCTTGACGATGGCGAGCGCCAGGCCGATGAGGACGCCCTCGAACATGTTGGTCGCCACGATCGCGAGCGCGGTGACCGCGAGGACGAGGGCCTCGCCGCGGTGCTCGCGCCACAGCGGCCCGAACGCCTTGACGGGGATGAGCTTCCAGCCCGCGTGGATCAGGACTCCGGCGAGCGCCGCCACCGGTATGACGCCGAGCGCCGCGGGGAAGGCCGCGGCGAAGGCCAGGAGCCACACGCCGTGCAGCACCCGGGACGCCTTGGTCCTGGCCCCGGCCTGCACGTTGGCGGCGCTGCGCACGATCACCGCGGTCATCGGAAGGGCGCCGAGCGCCCCGCACACCGCGTTGCCCGCGCCCTGGGCCATCAGCTCCTTGTCGTAGTCGGTGCGCGGACCGTCGTGCATGCGGTCCACGGCCGCCGCGCTGAACAGCGACTCGGCGGACGCGATCAGGGTGAAGGCGAGCACGGTGCCGATCGCGCCCGCGAGGGCGCCGCCTTCCACGAGGGCGGAGAACGCGTCGCCGCCGGGCGGCTGCACCGCGTCCACCAACCCCTGCACCTCGACCTTCGCCACCGGCAGGTCGAAGGCGAAGACGGCGAGCGTGGCCAGGGCGACCGCGGCGAGCGGCCCGGGCAGCACCTGGGCGGCCTTCCGCCACCGCGGCCACAGCACCAAGACGGCGATGGTGCCGGTGCCGACGGCGAACGCGGCCAGGGCGTCGCCGGAGCCGGCCGTGTCGGCGGCGAGCCGGGGCAGTTCGGCCAGCTTGTCGAGGCCGGACGCGGGCGCCTTGGCGTCGACGAGCGCGTACAGCTGTCCGGCGATGAGGACGAGGCCGATGCCCGCGAGCATCCCCTGGACCACCGCCACGGATATCGCGCGGAACCAGCGGCCGAGGCGCAGCGCTCCCATCGCCAGCTGGAGGAGCCCGGCGATCAGCACCAGGGCGCCGAGCGCCGCGATGCCGTACTCCCGCACGGCCTCGTACACGAGGACGGTCAGACCGGCGGCGGGGCCGCTGACCTGGAGGCTGCTGCCGGGCAGCAGACCGGTCAGGAGGCCGCCGACGATGCCGGTGACCAGACCCAGCTCGGCCGGTACGCCGGAGGCGACGGCCACCCCGACGCACAGGGGGACGGCGACGAGGAAGACCACGATCGACGCGGTGAAGTCCGCGCGCAGTGTGGAGAGGTCACGCACTGGGGGCCTTTTCATGGTCGGTACGTCAGCTTTCATGGGTTTCACCGGTGTTCCCCGCGCTCACAGCGGGAGGAACAGGTCGGTCTCGGCGTGATGGGCCGCCACCAGGCCGGTGTGGACCTCGTAGTACCAGCCGTGCAGACGGACGTCGCCGCTCTCCAGGCGCTCGCGGACGCACGGGTAGCCGCGCAGGCGTGCCAGCTGTTCGCGCACGTGGCGCTGGACGGCGGCGGCGACCGCGGGCCCGTCGTCGGCGGGCAGTTCGCTGGACAGCTGGCGGTCGAGCCAGTCCCGTACGGCGGGCAGCTCGGCGAGGTCCTCGCCGCGGGCCTTGGCGCCGACGGCGCCGCAGTGCGAGTGGCCGCAGACGACGATGTCGGCGACGCCCAGGACGCGCATCGCGTACTCGATGGTGGCGCCTTCCGAGCTGGCGGGCCGGTCCGCCTCGTAGGGGGGCACCGCGTTGCCCGCGGTGCGCAGCTCGAAGAGGTCGCCGGGGCGGGCGCCGGTGATCAGGGAGGGTACGACCCGGGAGTCGGAGCAGGTGATGAAGAGGGCGAGCGGGGACTGCCCGGCGGCGAGCCGTCCGAACGTCTCCTGTTCCTCGCGGCGTTCGGCGATGCGGGCGGTCATGCCGCGGGCGTGCGTGATGAAGGTCTCCATGGCGAAGACGTCTCCTGGGGTGTCGGTGTGGGGTGTGCGGTCGGCGGGGAGGGTTCCCGGCTGTCCGCTCAGGAGCGCGAAACGCAGTGCAGGAGGAGCAGTTGGGCGCCCGATCTGGCGGGCGTGGCCGCGTCGGGTCGGGGACCGGTGGGTCCGCGGGCCGCGCGGGCGTCGGCGGGGTCGGCCGTGGCGGAGCGTGCCCGCGCGGCGGCGGCCCGGAGGGGTGCCTGGGCGGTGTGCGCACGGCCGCGGACGAAGTGAGGGGGAGGGTGGGGGACTTCGCCGTCTCTGAGCGTGCGTTCCCGTGTTTCCATGGCGGCCGGGGGTGGTCCCGGCGCGGCCAGACTGGACGGGGCCGCCGCGTCGGGGGCCGCCCCCGCGACGGCGGGCGCGGCGCCGCCCCACAGGAGGGACAGCAGGACGATCACGGTGGTGGCGGCCCAGCGGCGCGCTCGCGTTGCCGGGCCCGCTCGGCCGGCCGGGCGGTCGGTCGTGTGGTGCCTCATCGTCGTCAGGAGGTGTCGGGCGCGCGGCGGCGCGCGGGACGGCCGGTCACGAGGAGCGGGGCGCAGGCCTTGCTCTCCGCGTGCGGCGGGGCAGTCGTGGCGGCGCGCGGGTGCCCGTTCAACTGCCGCCCGCTTCCTGAGGAGTGGTCACCGCGGTCAGCTCGCTGATCTCGGACAGCGTCATGCCGAGCTGCTCGTGCAGGAAGCGCACGATCGTCCAGTGCGGCAGCGCGCCCTCGTCGAAGGGGCCGAACTCCCTCACGTACAGCGGGATCCAGCGCAGCGCCTCCTCTATCGCCTGCTCCCTGCCCGGCTCGCGCTGGTAGTCCTCGTACGCGATGCTGCGGTGCTCGATGAAGAACCCGCCGGGCAGGCGCTGGGCGCACAGGGCGCGGTACTCGCGGGTCTGCAGGATCAGGTAGTGCCAGATCTCGTCGATCTCCTGCTCCACGGGGAGGAAGAGACCGCTGAGCCGGTCCGGGTGGCGGGAGACGAGGTAGAGGTAGCGCAGACACTCGGTGACCTGGCGCTCGACGTACTCCTGCGGGGCGTCGGTCGCCGCGGCGAAGTGCGCCACCACCTCGGCGTGCAGGCCGTCGCCGAGGAGGGCGGCGAGGTCCGCGGCGGACACGTGGTCGACGGCGGGCGCGAGGGGGGCGGCGGACGCGATCGGCTGCGTGGTCATGGTGCTCCCGGGAGGCGTGGCGAGGTGCGGGGGGTCAGGTGTCCTTGGCGAGCCAGGCGTATTTGCCCGAGCCGCCGATGGGGATGTGCGCCCGGTGGTCCAGGGCGGTGTCCCGTCCGGTGAGTGCGGCGACGCCGTGGCGCAGCGCGTCGGCCTCGACGGGTGCGAGCGGGGCGCCGTCGAAGGTCGTGTAGTGCAGCAGCGCGCGGGACGGGTCGCGGGCGTCGAGCTGGTGGACGAAGACGCGGGGCGACGCGGCGGTGACCACGTCGTCGAGGTCCCCTTGCGCCACGGGGCCGTGCGGGGTCTTCAGGAGTTCCTTCTCGCGGCCGCAGAACCGTGTGATGCGGGCCGGGTCGGGCGAGCCGTCGGCGGTGCGCACGCAGTCGCCGGAGCGGTAACGCACCAGCGGCATGTGCGGGTTGCGCACGCTGGTCACGATGAGGTGGTGGATGCGGCTGCCCGGCTCCACGGGGATCAGCTCGACACTCATCCGGTCCAGGTACGGCCGGTAGGCGCCGGTGCGGTCGCTGTAGAAGAGGTAGCCGAGTTCGGTGCTGCCGAACAGGTCGACGACCGGGCAGGAGAAGTGGTGCTGGAGGTAGCGCCGCACGTTGAGCGGCGCGTACTCGTACGCGTGCACGATGCTCGCGGGCCGCGGGAAGGACGCCCACAGGCCCCAGTCGACGGCCTTGCGCACCAGGTGCGCGAGATGGGGTCCGGAGCAGTCCAGGTGGTACCGGCCGCGGGGGTGAGCGGCCTGTGCGGTACGGATCTCCTCGATCATGCGCTCGACGTCCGCGCGGTCCCACAGGGCCGGGTCGCGGCGCAGGTTGACGTAGAACGTCCGCTCGTCCAGACGCCGCTGGTCGAGGTCCGGCAACGGGTCGGGCTCGGCCTCGGGCCCGCCGCGCTTGCGGGCGTTGACGCGGGCGACGTGCTCGGTGGCGAGGACGGTGGTGAGGGAGACCCGGCGGCATCCCTCGTGCCAGGTGTCGGCGATGTCGGGGTGCTCGCTCCACAGCCGGTAGTAGGAGTTGAGCAGGAAGTACGGGGGCCGGATGATCTGCATCCGCGCGTGGTTGGTGCCCGTGGAGAGCACGAACTCCGCTTCGCCGGCGGCGAGGGCGGCCGCCAGGGTGGGGGTCATCCAGTTGTCGGGAAAGCCACGGGCTATCTCCGGCTTCTCCAGAATGGGGAAGTGGCCACGCTCGACGTACGGCCGGTAGATCGGTATGTCCTTGACCTGGGCGATGACGTCGGAACTGGGCTGACCGTTCATGACCACCCTTCGGGGCTGCGGGGTACGTGGGGGGGCTGGCCCGGCACGCCCGGAGGCGTGCCGGGCCGGTAGTAGCAAGGGCAACTAACGGGTACTCAGGAAATACAGCCGGACTTCACCGAGGCGCTGATGCAGCCGGACTTGTCCGCGCTGATGCAGCCTTCCTTTCCGGACACCTTCGGCGAGTTCAGGGCGGTCCACTGGTTCCAGACATCGTCCTTGGCCATCTTCGCGATGAGCTTTTCCACGTCGCACCTCCAGGGAAGGGTGGGGTTGCGCGGCGGGGCTGTCGCCCGTTCACCGCCGCAATCGAAAGTAAAAGCAACACCAAGTCGAAGTCAAAGGCGAGCAATGCGCCACTGGCTCAAAAGCCGTCGGGAGCAGCGACTTTGGCTTGATCCTTTGGGGCGCGCGGGGCGCTATTCACCTTCTCTTCACCAATGTGACAGGAAATGTGCACGGGTGGAGCCAGGGGTCAAAAGGGATCAACCAACTGGAGCGAACTCAAGGGCGCTTACAGCGGAACGTTCACCGAAAAGGGGGTGATCCGGGGGTTAACGCCCGGTGGGCTCCGCGCGCCAGAGGAAGACTTCGGTACTCGGGGCGCGCTCGGCGAAGCGGCCCGACGGGGAGGTCGCCCGCAGCAGGTCGCGCAGGTCCGACTCGAAGGCGCGGCGGCGCGGCCCGAAGAGGTGCGGGGCCGAGAACGACATCGAGAACACCCCGGCCACGACGTCGTCGTCCGTGCGCTCCAGCGCCTGCCCGCCGGGAACGACGAGGCGCTCGGGCCCCAAGAGACCCGCCCGGGCGAACACCGCGGCCTCGCCGCCCGGCGTCCCCTGCGGCAGCACGCCGCGACCCGCCCGCCTGACCGGCCCCAGATAGCGCCTGACCAGCTCGTCCATCGCGGCGTACGGCACCGGCGGGTGCGGCAGACCCGCGACGGACCGGTCCTCCGTCTTCAGGTCCGAGAGGTGCGCGAGGGCGCCGCCGGGGCGCAGCATGCCCCGTGCCGCCCACGCCACCAGGTCGCGGTCCATCCAGTGGAAGGACTGGGCGAAGGCCACCACGGTGAAGGTGCCGAGACCGGCGGGCAGGTCTTCGGCCCGGGCCTGCACCCAGACGGCCTTTTCGGCCACTCCCTGCTCGGCAGCCCCGCGCCGGGCCTCGGCGATCATCCCGCCGTCGGGGTCGAGCCCGACGATCTCAGCGAAGGCGTGCGCGAGCCGCAGCGCGATGGTGCCGGGGCCGCAGCCCACGTCGAGCAGGCGCCCCCGCCCGTCGAGCCCCAACGCCTCGGTGAGGGCGTCCGCGAGGCCGGGCGCGTACGGGAGTCGTCCACGCCGGTAGTACGCGGCCGTACCGGAGAACAAGGTGTCGTCCCATTGCCATCCGGACGCCATGTCGGCGCACCGCCCTTCGCGGGAGATCCGAGCGCGGAAGCGTCGATGATTCCACGGCGGGGGCGGGGCAGCGACCTCATTTCCGCGTGGCGCGCGCCCGGTGGCGGGGAGCGCCCGCCGCAGTGCGCGCGGCGGGTCCGCGCGGCGGGCGCGCGCCGAGGGCTCACACGAAGGGCGTGATCCGCTCCTCGACGCCGAGGAGCAGCTTGCCGTAGATCTCCCTGCCCACCGCGGGCGTGGCGACCGCGTGCCGCCCGGCGGTGCTGGCGTCCCGCCAGATCCGCTGGAGCGGGTTGGCGTCGGCGAAGGAACCGCCGCCGTGCACGTTGAGCAGGGTGTTGATCGCTTCGAGGACGTTCTTGATGGCGTGTCCGCTGTCCGCGCGGACCCGGGCGCGGATCAGCACGTCGAGGTCGCCGCCGCGGGCGGCGGCCTCGTCGATGTCCGCGGCCGCGCGGCGCACGTGCAGCTGCGCCGTGTCGATCTTCATGGCGGCCTCCGCCACCTCCAGCTGCACGGCCACCGAATCCGCCTGCGTCTCGTAGTACGTGTACGAGATCGGCTTGGTCCCGGCCTTCTCGGTGACCAGCTTCAACGCGGCGCGGCCCAGGCCGATCTGGGGCCCGGCGAGGCCCAGGGCGAGCAGCGGTGAGAGCGAGGAGCGGAACAGGCCGGTGTCCCCGTGCACCGTCGGCAGCGCGCCGTCGATCGCCCGGGGCACGGAGATGACCCGGTGCTCGGGCACGAAGACGTCCTCGGCGATCAGGCAGTTGCTGCCGGTGCCGCGCATTCCGGCGACGTGCCAGACGTCCTGTATCTCCACGTCCGTGCGCGGCACCAGGGCCATCGCCTGGTCGACCACCTCGCCGTCCTCATCGGTGAGCGGCAGGCCGAGGACGGCCCACGTGGAGTGCCAGGCACCGGAGTTGTAGTACCAGCGGCCTGACACCCGCCAGCCGCCGTCGACCCGGCGGCTGGTGGCGGTGGGACCGAAGACGCCGGTGACCCGCGCGTCGGTGCCCGCGCCGAAGACTTCCTCCTGGGCCTGGAGGGGGAACAGCGCGGCCAGCCAGTTGCAGGTGTTGACCACGGCCACCACCCAGGAGGTGGAGCCGTCGCCCTCGGCCAGCTCGGCCGACACGTCCACCAGGGTGCGCATGTCGGTCTCGTATCCGCCGAAGCGCCGCGGCACGGTCAGTTTGAAGAGCCCGGCGTCCGTCAGCGCGTCGATCACTTCGTCGGTGATCCTGCGCTCCGCCTCGATCCTGGGGGCGTGCTCGCACAGCAGGGGCCGCAGCGCGGCGGCACGCGCCACGAACTCGGCGGTGGTCGGGACGGTGGTGTCGGTGGTGGTCATGTCTGTCTCCATGGTGTGCACACGTGTCAGGGAAGAGGTGCCGGTCATGCGACCGGGGCGAACGCGGAGTGCGTGCCGAAGGTGCGGTGGCCGTAGACCAGCGGCGCCGCCGTGGCCGTGCGGGCGTGGACGACCGTCCCGAGCAGCAGTCGGTGGTCACCGCCCGCGACGGCCGACGTCAGCTCGCACACGAGCCAGCCCGGCGCGTCCGGCAGCCGGGGAAGGTCGTGGTCGTACTCCCAGCGGACCGAGTCGAAGCGGTTCGCGGACCGGCCCGCGAAGCGCAGCGCCAGCGCCTTCTGCTCCGCTCCGAGCACGTTCACGCCGAACCGCCCGGTGGTCTGGATGCGGGCGAGCAGGCCCGACGCGCGGTCCAGGGCCACCGACACCATCGGTGGGCGCAGCGAGAGCGAGGCGAAGGCGCTGACGGTCGATCCGTGCGGCGTCCCGCCCTCGGCGGCGGTCACGACGGTCACCGGGGCGCAGACCCCGGCCATCAGATCCCGGAAGTCCTGTTCGGTCATCATGGCGTCCCCTCCAATCCATCATGATGATTACGGTGATCATGATGGAGGCTTTGAAAGTGCGTCAAGGGGTGCGATGCTATTGACCATAATCAATTCGTTCCGTGGATCGCTCAGTGGATCGCTCAGTGGATCGCTCCATGGACCGTCACGAGGATGGGGAGGTCCTGTGGGGGCCGCAGACGACACCAGAGGGAGCATGGAGCCGCCCGCCCTGCGGCGCGGCGATTGGGAGCGCCCCGCGCCCTCCCGCGCCGAGGTCGCCGCCCAGCGCATCGCGGCCATGGTCGCGGACACGGAGCCGGGCGAGCGCCTGGGCACCAAGGAGGAGCTCCGCGCCGCGTGCGGGGTGTCGGTCGGCACGTTCAACGAGACCCTGCGGCTGCTCCAGTCGCGCGGGCTCGTCACCGTCCGCCCCGGCCCGGGCGGCGGCCTCTTCGCCGCCGAGCAGTCCGCCCTGCGGCGCCTCGGCAACTCCGTGCTCGCCCTGGACGCCGACGCCGACACCGACGGGGCGGACGGCAAGCGCGCGGAGGAGGCCCGGCGCATCCGGGACGCGCTGGTTCCGCTCCTGGTCGAGGACGCCCTCTGGCACGCCTCGCCGGCCGATGTCGCCGCGCTCCGGGAGGAGTTGACGGACCTTGCCGAGGCCGCGCGGCAGACCGACACGGCCGCGTTCGCCGCCGCCGACCACCGGCTGCGCACCCGGCTCGCGGCCGTCAGCCCCAACTCCCTGCTGCGCTCGCTGTACGCGACACTGCTGCCGGTCGCCGAGCCCGACACCGCCGAGCGGCTCCAGAGCCGGTACGAGCACCACGCCGCGCTCCTCGACGCCCTTGAGGTCCGCGACCGTGCGCGGGCGCTCGACCTGGCGCGGTCCGACTGAGCCGAGCTCACGAGTCCCGCCCATGTTGGGCACACCTCGTTCACATTTTCCGGTCATTGAGGGGCGCCAAAGCGCCATCCCCGTATGAAACCGTCCCTCCTGACACACAGCCGGTGCCAGAGTCCCCGTGCGGCGCCCAACAGGGCGCCGGTGGATGAACTACCTGACACCAAGGAGTTCTTTTCGTGGGGAAGAAAACCGCGACGCTGCTCGCGACCGCAGCTCTGGCCTCCATCACCCTCGTGGGCCAGGCGAACGCCGCCCCCTCACACCACGCCGCCACCCCCGCTTCCAGCGCGACCACCCCGGGGCCCCTCGCCAACCAGGTGCGGTACGCGCCGTTCACCCTCAACCACAACCAGTCCGTGAGCTCCAACACCGCCCGCCTCGTCATGCAGTCCGACGGCAACCTCGTCATCTACGACGAGTTCAACCGGGCCAGATGGGCCACCGGCACCGTCGGCCGGGGCTGGACCATGCGCTTCCAGGAAGACGGCAACCTCGTCGTCTACACCCGCAGCGGCCGTGCCGCCTGGGCGTCGAACACTGACGGCCACCCGGGCTCGCGCCTCGTCATCCAGGACGACGGCAACGTCGTCATCTATGACGGCAGCCGAGCGATCTGGGCGTCAGGCACCGACCACTAGCGTCTGACACCTCTCGCCACACCACCGGCCGGGTCCTCACGGGCCCGGCCGGTCCCGGCTCCTGAAGGAGACGGGCAGACGACCTCCCGTCGAACACCCCGCATACGGGTCATGCACGTTCCGCGCCGCCTACAACCACAGCCCTCGTCCCCCGTGTCGAACTCCGTGCCGGTGCGCCGGTCCCGCCGGTGACACCGATCCCGCACCCATCGAACCCACGGAGTTCACGTGCACTCGCGTTCCCGCATCCCGATCGTCCGCCTCGCCGCCACCGCAGCGCTCGCCCTGGCCACCCTCGCCGTCGGCGTGCCGTCCGCCCAGGCTTCGGACACCGCCCCGGCCGCGCGCCCCGCGCCGGACGACCCCTTCGTCGTGACCCTCTCCACCAACGTCTCCACCACCGACTTCACCCACCGCAAGGTCAAGCTCAGCGGCACCGTGACCCGCGCCGACGGCACCCCGGTGGCGGGCGCGCCGGTCAAGCTCCTGAAGACCGTCCTCTACGACACCTGGAACCCGTGGGGCGACCCCATCGACCCCATCGAGCGGGAGACCCTTCCGCTCGGCACCCTCCACACCGACGCCCAGGGGAGGTTCGCGGTCTCCAACGTCCCCGCGGACCGCTGGCTGGACCGGGACAGCATCCATCTGTTCCCGCGCCACCAGGTCGAGTTCCAGGCCTCGTACGACCCGGGCGACCCCTCGGACGGCCACTTCTACTACGCCGACACCACGGTCGAGGTCCGGCCGGTCACCAGCGCCCTCACCTACAAGGTCAACAAGACCAAGGTGCGCGCCGGAGACACTCTCGTCGTCACCGGCAAGGTCACCTGGCCCGCCGGGCACGGCCCGGTCAAGGGCACCCGCGTCCTGCTCCGGACCTACTACGAGTCCGCGTACGACGCGAAGACCACCACCGACGCGCGGGGCAACTTCACCGTCCGCGCCAAGATCCGGGGCTACGACCGCGACTTCGTGCTCTTCTCCGCGCCCAAGGACTACTACGTCGCGGGCGCGAGCAAGAAGCTGCCGGTCAAGAACGTCACGCCGCGGCCGGCGCCCGCGACCTGAGCACCGTTCCCGCGGGGCCGCGGGGCCATGTCATGGTTTGACACAGATCACACGGATCCGTACGGCGGATTCCGATTGCCGACGGCGGCCGGGAGCAGGAGAAAGGACAGGAGCGGCCGCACCGCCGCGCCCCTGCCCCCGAACGTACGGAGGTCCCATGACCCGCGCCATCGCCGTCGGAGTGGACGGATCCGCCGAGAGCCTGGCCGCAGCCGACTGGGCGGCGGCCGAAGCCGCGCTGCGCGGCGCGCCCCTGCGGATCGTGCACGCCTGGCTCCCGCAGTCGACCGACGTGACCATCGCCCGGAGCAAGGACGAGCTGGCCACGGCCGCCGACGCCTTCGTGCGGGAGGCCGTGACGCGCGTGTCCGGGCGCCACCCGGACCTCACGATCACCTCCGAGGTCGTCCAGGCCACCCCCGTCGACACGCTCCTCGGGGAGGCCGAGCGGTCCGGGATGCTGGTGCTCGGCTCGCGCGGGCACGGTGCCCTCCTCGGCTTCCTGCTCGGCTCGTACGGACAGCAGGTGATCGCCGACGCGGCGGGTCCCGTGGTGTCCGTACGAGCCGGTACGGGGACGGGAGCGGCCGGGCCCGACGGTGCGGGTGAGGTCGTCGTGGGGCAGCACGGGGAGCCCGAGGACAGCGAGGCCGTGCTGCGGTTCGCCTTCGAGGCCGCGGCCGCCCACGGCGCGGCCCTGCGCGCGGTGCGGGCCTGGACCCTGCCGCCGCTGTACGCCTACAACACCGGCGTACTGGACGTCGCGGACCAGGCCGGCGGCCTCGAACCCCTCGAACAGCAGGCGCTGACACGGGCGCTCGCCCCGTGGCGCGAGCGGTTCCCCGACGTGCCCGTGACCGAGCACGTCGAGATCGGCAGCGCCGGCCAGGTCCTCCTCTCGGCCACCGCCGACGCGGGCCTCCTCGTGGTCGGCCGCAAGACGCACCGCTCCCCCATCGGCACGCGCATCGGCTCCGTGGCCCACGCGGCACTGCACCACGCGGGCTGCCCGGTCGCGGTCGTTCCCCCGGCCTGAGCCGCGCCCCTCAGCAGGTGGTGCCGTCCGGCACCTCGCGCAGGCCGACCAGGTAGTCGTCCACGCGCTTGGTGACACACGCGCCGGCCCGGCCGTAGGCGGTGTGCCCCGGAGCCTCGTACGTCAGGAGCATGCCGCCGGGGAACTGCTCCGCCACGCTCTCGGCCTCCTCGTACGGCGTGGCCGGGTCGCCGGTGGTGCCGACCACGAGGACCGGCGGCACTCCATCGGCCGCCACCCTGCGGGGCCGCTGCGTGCCCGACGGCAGGTCCTTGCACGCCAGGACGCTCAGCACGCTCGACACGCCGTACAGGCCCGCCTTCCCCTCCGCGCGCTCCAGCGCGTCCCAGTAGGGCTCGGCGGTGCGGGGGTAGGCGGTGTCGGCGCAGGAGACGGCGAGGATGGCGGCGTCGCTGTTGTCGACGGCGCCGTCGGACTCGCGTTCGCCGCGTTCGCCCTTGCCCCGGAGGCGGGCGGCAGGCCCCGGCTCCTCGGCCTCGGAGAGTTCCGCCAGCTTCGTCCCGTCGCCCCGGGCCCCCGCGCGCAGTGCCGCGGAGAGCGGCTTCCAGTCGTCTTCGGGCGCGTACATCGCCAGCGAGACGGCGTCGACGACGTCCGTCGTGCCGAGGCCTTCCTCCTCGCCGTCGACGGGCAGCGGTTCGTGCTCCGTACGCTCGTACAGGTCCTCGATCAGGCGGCGGATCTCGCCGGGGCTCTCACCGGGGCATCCGCTGCCGACGACCTCCGCGCACCGCTTCGCGTAGTCGTCGACGGCCCTGCGGAAGCCGGTCCCTTCGCTGAGGGCGCGCTGCGCCCAGCCGAGGGAGGGGTCGACCGCGCCGTCCAGGACCATGGCGCGCACCCGGCGCGGGAACTGCTCGGCGTACCGGGTGCCCAGGTGCGTGCCGTACGACCAGCCGACGTAGGTCAGCTTCCGCTCGCCGAGGGCCGCGCGCAGCACGTCAAGGTCGCGGGCCACGTCCTGGGTGCCGACGTGGCGCAGCAGGCCGCGGCTGCCCTTGCGGCAGGCGGTGGCCTCGGCGCGGGCGTCGGCGAGGGCCTGGGCGCGCGCGGCGGCGGTACGGGGGACGGGAGGCTGCTCCTCGGCGGCGTCCTCCTGCTCGTCCTCTTCTTCCGGGCAGTCGAGCGCGGGGCGGCTGCCCGCGACGCCGCGCGGGTCGAAGGAGACGATGTCGAAGCCGGCCCGCGCCTTCGCGCCGAACGACTCGGCCCCGCCGTCCTTGAGGTCGGCCACACCGGACTCGCCCGGGCCTCCCGGGTTGTACACGAGGGTGCCGACGCGCCGCTCCTCGTCGTCGGTCGCGGCCCTGGCCACCGGCAGGACGAAGGTCTTCCCGTCGCCCGGGTGCGCGTAGTCCCTGGGCACGGTGAGCCGGGCGCACTCCACGTCCCCGCACTCCCGCCACGTGAGCTTCTGCCGGTAGAAGCGCTGGAGTTCGGGCCGGGCGGCGGGGTCGGCGTCCGCGTGCTGCCGCGCGGAGCCGCGACTGCCCTCCGTGGTGCAGCCCGCGAGCGGCAGGGCCGTGAGGACCGCGAGGGGCAGGGCGAGCACGCGCATCCGCGCGCTGTGCCGCAAGGACTTCAAGGACTTCCGGGACTTCAAGGGGGTGCTCCTGTGTTTCGGTACACCACAGGGTCCCTGATCACTGCATATGGTGTCGCGTCCGGAGCGGTCGGCGAGGCGGCCGAAGGGCATCAGGAAGGCGGCGATCAGGCACGAGACTCCAGATCGGCAAGGAGCACGGCCGCGATCTCGGACTGCGGCTGCGGGTCCATCAGTTCCTCGTGTCGGAACCCGATCCGGGAGACGTGGACCGCGCCCTCGACGTGGGGTGCCCAGCTCTCCGCCCGTGCCCGGAGTTCGTCCTCGGTGATGCCCTTCGTGCCGACGAACAACCGGACGGGGTCGGTGAAGCGGGTGGGGACGTAGCGCCGGGCCAGGCCCGCAGTCGATCTCCTACCTGGGCGATCAGATCACCTTCGTCGCCCTGCCGCTGGCCGCGGTCCCCGCCCTGGACGCCAACGCTGCCCAGCTGGGTGTCCTCTCGGCCGCCTCGTCCCTCCCCAATCTACTCATCTCGCTGCACGCGGGCTCGCTCATCGACCGGTCCGGGCGGCTGCCGAGGCGGAGTGACGGCTTCCCGCCCAGCATCGGCAGGAGCACCGCCGCCGACCAGCTGAAGTTGGGCGAGTTGAGCGGTGCCCCGGTCAGCGGGTCGTAGTTCTCCATCACCGGGCCCCGGTCCGCGAGTCCGCCCGCGTGGGCGAGCAGCCGGTCGGTCAGCGCGCGAGCCTCGGCGGTGTATCCGTACCGTCGCAGGCCGGCCTGGGCGAAGTACGCCTGGTCCAGCCAGACCGGTCCGCGCCAGTAGCGCTGCGGGGCGAAGTACGGCGAGCTGCGGGCCACCGTCGGGAAGGGCACGGGCGTGGCGAACTCGGCCGGGTCGGTCAGCCTGTCGCGCACGGCCGCGGCCTGCGCGCGTGATGCCGTGCCCGTCCACAGGGGGACGGCGCCCTCGATGCCCCGCCCGCGCGCGGTGAGCCGGGAGCCGTCGGCCAGGTCCGTGTCGTGGAACCAGCCGCTCTTCGGGTCGTACATCCGCTCGCGCACCGCCGCGTGCGTGGCCCGGGCGCGGGCCCGCCAGTGCCGCTCCCCCGCCTTGTCCCCCAGCTCGCGCGCGAGGGCGGCGAGGTGACTCTGGTCGGCGGCCAGGTAGGCGTTGAGGTCGACGGACTCCTGGGTGAGCGAGTAGCCGGTCACGCGGCCCGACGCGTCCCGGTTGGTGACGACGGAGGTGCCCAGGGCGGCGTCGAAGCGCGGCGCGTTGTCCATGCCGCTCTCCCAGGCGGCGGCGAGCCTGCGCTGCTCCGCGCTGTCGTTGGCGGGGTCGACGGTCGCCCCGTACTCGGCGAGCCCGTCGCGGTCGTGGTCGCGGTTGCGGTACCACCACGCCTGGTACGCGGCCAGCTTCGGGTACATCTCGCGCAGGAAGGCCCGGTCGCCGCTGTGCCGGTAGACCTCGCGCACCGCCCACGCGGCCAGCGGGGGCTTGCTGTTGCGCTCGTTCCAGTTGCCGCCGCCGTCGGAGGGGTCGTTGTAGAAGACCGCGTCCGGGATCATCCCGGCGTCCTGCGGCCTGCTCGGGGAACCGGGACGGATCTGGTGGTCGAACATGGCGCGGAGCTGCGACTGGGCGAGCCCGGGGTCGAACCGGGCGGTGCCGACGGCCTGCTTCCAGGTGTCCCAGGCCCAGATGCCGCCCGCGAACCACTTGTACGACAGTGAGGGGCTGATGGCGTCGTGCCGGATCCGCCCGGCGGCCGAACGCCAGTTGGTGACCAGGGTCTGGAGCGCCTTCACGGCGAGGCGGCGGCGCGCGGGCGGGACGGGCCCGGTGACGTCGGCGACGTAGCGGCGCCAGCGCGCGTCCCCGGCCGCCGTGACGGCGGCCGGGTCGGCCAGGACTCGGCGCACGGCGGCGCCTTCGCGCGCCCGCTCGGAGGTGGTGAAGGTGTAGCTCTCGGTCCAGTCCAGGGTGCGGGCGGCGCCCGGGGCGAGGCGGAGCGGCGCGGCCAGCTCGGTGCGGTAGGTGTCGCGCGCGAGCGTGGAGCGGACGGGCTCGCGATGGGTGATCTGGAAGCGCTCGGTGCCGTCGGTGAGGTAGTCCCACTTCTCGCGCACGCGCGCGAAGTCGACGGCGACGCCGCGGGATGTGGTGATCAGTGAGGGCGCGTCGCGCTGCGGTCCTTCCTCGGGGCGCAGCAGGCTGCCGGACCAGTCGGCGGCGAGCGTGCGCGTCGTCCGGCCGCTGTTGTGCACGCGGGCGCGGACCAGCGCGGTGCGGTCGGTGGCGAACCGCAGCTCCAGGGTGAGGTCGAGGCCGTCGAGGCGGTAGCGCTGGCGCAGCAACCCCGGAAGGGACGTGAAGCGCGGTGTACCTCCCCCGACTAGATCGAGCGTTCTATCCGCTTCTTTCAGTCGGAGTCTGCTGAAGGATCTGCTCAGCCACCACGGGTACTCCTGGGCCACGTACAGCGGCCCGCTGAAGCCCCCGTACGTGGTCGGGTCCTCCGCATCGGGCAGGGCGTACGCGTGCCAGGCGCCCCGGTCGGCGAAGACGTTGACCGGGTTGAACTCCCCCGGCGACGCGGACTTCGGGACGCCCTTGAGGTCGAGGACGTTCTCGTAGGTGGTCGAGCGGGTGGTGTTCCCGGAGTTGTACGACCTCGGGGCGTCGTCGGCGCCTGACGGAGATGCCGTGCCCACCGCGAGGGTGAGGGCGAGGGTGAGCGCGGCCACGGGCTTCACCCGGGTCATCGCGTACTCACCAGCATGGGGATGTCGTCGGCGGCCCAGAGCACGAACCGTTCGATCGGCGTGACCTCGTGGCCGGGCACCGGCCGGAACGCGAGGCGTTTGAGGAGGACGGCCAGGACCAGCTGCGCCTCCACGGTGGCCAGTTGGGCGCCCTCGCAGCTGCGGGGGCCGAGGCCGAAGGGGATGTAGGCGTACCGCGGCCGCTTGGCGGTCTCCTCCGGGGTGAACCGCTCGGGGTCGAACTTCTGGGGTTCGGGCCAGTGCTGGGGGTTCAGATGGACGGCCCAGAAGGGGTAGAAGACGGTCGTTCCCGCCGGGATCTCGTACTCCCCCAGGACGAGGGGCTCGGTCGTCTCCCGCGCGCCGTACGGGCCCGGCGGGTAGAGCCGCATCGCTTCCTTCAGGGTCATGTCCAGATACGTCAGCCGACGCAGGTCGGCGTAGGCGGGCGCGGCGCGGTCCCCGAGCACGCGGTCCAGCTCCTCGGTGACGCGTGCGGCCACCTCGGGGTGGCGGCCCAGCAGGTGCAGGGTCCAGGAGACGGCCACGCCGGTGGTGTGGTGGGCGGCGAGCAGCGTCACCATGACGGTGTCGCGGATCCGCGCGGGGCTCTGCCCGGCCTCGACGAGCGCGCCGATCAGATCGCTGCGGTCCGCGCGCCCGCCGGAGCGGTGCGCCGCGACCACCCGGTCGACCGTGGCGCGCAGGTAGGCGAGGGCCTCGTCCGCCCGTCGGGTGCGCTCGTCCTGGGTGCCCGGGACGGGCACCTGGTAGAGCCGTCCCAGGTGTTCGGTGAGCACCGTCTCGAACGCGCGGGTCACCTTGTCCGGGTCCGCGGCGTCGCCGCCCAGGGAGTACTCGCAGATCATCCGCAGCGTCAGCGCGGTCAGATCCTTCTGCGACGCGACGGGTTCGCCACCGGCCCGCGCGGCCCAGCGGTCCGCGAGGTCCGTCGCCAGCTCGGTGAACCGCGCGAAGTGCCGCTCGTGGGAGGGGCGTCCGGCGAAGACGGAGAGCAGAAGCCGCCGCCACGGGGTGTGCTGATCGGCCGCGAGGACCTGGAGGTTGTCCGCCTCGCACAGCGGGGCCAGGAACTCGAAGAGCCGCTCGGGCCGTTTGTCGATGTGGGCCGTGGCCTCCAGGAGCACGGGGTCGGCGACCGAGACGGCCTCCTCCACCCCCGGGAGCTGGAACCGCACGACGGGTCCGTGCTCGGCGTGCAGCCGCAGTTGATACGTGTGCAGTCCGCCCGCCTCGGCGATGGCCCCCAGGCCGCCGTCCGGTCGGGGCTCGGGGCCCGGGATCTCCATGGCCGCGTTCCTTCCCTGACGGCGGGCCGGACACACACGCCTGTGCGAATTTCTCCAGGCGGAACTACCTCTTCCGGCCGGACCGCAGGAGGTCACGCCCGTCGCGCAGCAGGCCGGGGGCCAGGCTCCGGTGCTTCTTGGCCAGCGGCGGCCAGACGCGCCCCGCCAAGGGGCGGTCGTAGCGCAGGAACGTGGCCAGTGACACGTGGTCGTCGTCGGCCTGGACGACGAGGTGACCGGTCAGGAACCACGACCGGGCCTCCAGCCTGATCCAGTCCGCACCGCGGTCGGCGATCTCCCATCCGGCCACGCGGCCCCGTGCCGCCCGGAGCCGCAGACCGAGCAGCACCCGCCAGACGAACTGCCCCGAGCGGCCCGCCACATCCTCGAAGAGGGCCTTCGCCCACTCCTCCGGCGACCGGCCGGGCACCCCGCCGCTCAGCGTGAAAAGGTCCACGTAGTCGGGCCGTTCCATGGTGCTCAAGGCCAGGATCGGCGCGGGCACCGGCTGCTCCTGGCGGACGTCACCGTCTGTTCCTGATGCGACGTTCATACGTGCTCCTTCAGGTCGGTCCACGGAGTGGCATGCCACGGGTAAAGTAACGTACATACATGCCTGTATGTAAGTGAGGGTGGGCGATGACACAGCAGAAGAAGGCGGACGGCCGGCGCAGCCAGGCGGATCGGCGCGCGCAGACCCGCGGCGCCTTGCTGGAGGCGGCCGCTCGCGGCCTGTCGACGTACGGATACGCCAACTTGTCGCTGGCGCGCGTGGCCGACGAGGCCGGGTACACGCGCGGCGCGCTCTACCACCTCTTCGCCAACAAGGAAGCCCTGGCTCTCGCCGTGGTGGAGTGGGTCGGGCAGACCTGGAACGACGAGGTCGGCCGACCGGCCATGGAGGAGCCCGACCCCGTCGACGCGCTCATCGCGCTCGCGCGCGGGCACGCCGTCTACTGCCGCCGCGACGTCGCCCAGGTCATGATGACGCTGCGCGTCGAATTCACCGGGCAGGACCACCCCGTCGGCCGGGCCGTCGCGGAGGCCGTCGAACGGCTGGGCGCCGACTGCGCGGGCCTGGTCGCCGCCGGACGCGCCAGCGGCGCGATCCCTCCGGGGCCGCCGCCCGAGATGACGGCCTCCGTCTTCCTCGGCGTCGTCGAGGCGGTCGGGATCGAACTGGCCGGACAAGCCCCGTACGACACACAGCTCGCCGAGCGGGCGGTCCGGGGCGTGCTGGGCCTTTCGCCCCGCGCCGAGCCGACCACCCGCTAGATCACGCTTTGTCACCTGGCGGCCGGGCCGGTGGCGCGGGCTACGATCCGGTATGCGAGCCTCTGGAACCTTCAATGTCGCCGACTTCACCCCGGTCTCCGCGCCGAACCCGGGGATCGAGACCGCCGTGCCCGTGGCTGTCGCCACGATGGCCAAGCAGTACGAGGGCGAGGTCGTCGGGCACTCCACGACCTTGTTCACCGCCGCGGCCGACCAGGCCACCGGCACCGGTACGTACGTCGCCCTGGAGTCCTTCGAGGGGGCGCTCCACACGCGGAGCGGCACCTTCAACTTCGCGCACTCCGGGACCACCGTGGACAGCCGCAAGCAGGGCGGGTACTTCGTCATCGTCCCGGGCAGCGGTACGGGCGACCTGGCGGGGATCAGCGGGACCGGAGGCGTCGCGATCGACGAGGACGGCACACACCGGCTCTGGTTCGACTACGAAATCGGCCAGTAGCGCGGCGAATCACCGACGGAAGCGGCCGGGGCCTCCGCTCACACCTTGCGCCACCGCGCACTCGCCCATGAGAAGACACCGAAGGCCATCAGCGCCACGGCCAGGGCGACGAGCAGCCACGGCCCGGCCGCGGTGTGGCTGAAGGAACGCAGGGTGTCGTCCATTCCCTTGGCCTCGCCGGGTTCGTGCCGCACGGCGGCCACGAGGAGGAACCCGCCGGCCGTCGCGAAGGCGCACCCCCGGCCGCAGCCGCCGACCACCCCGAGCACGTCGACGGCCCGGCGCACCGGGGCGGACATCTCCCCCATCCGCAGCCGTCGGCGGTACTTGCGCAGCGCGGCCCTGCCGATCATCCACAGGCCCGCGGCCACCACGCCGAGCCCCGCGGCTCCGACGATCCACTGTCCGCCCCGCCAGTCGAGGACGGTGGCGGTGACGTCGTCGACCTGACGGTCGGAGGAGCCGCTGCCGCTTCCCTTGTCTCCCGTGACGTAGGCGAGGACCAGATAGCTGACCACTCCGTAGAAGACGAACCGGCCCGCTGACAGCAGGCGTTTGCCCGGCTTGCGCCCCTCGGGACCGACCTGCCCGAACAGGGCCTCCGAGAGGCGCCACAGCGCCATACCCACCAGGCCGAGCCCGAGGAGCCACAGCAGGGCTTCCCCGAAAGGCTTCTGGGCGAGTTCCGTCAGCGCCCCGCCCCGGTCGGCCTGCTTCCCGTCGTCGTCGGAGAGCGCGATGCGCAACGCCACCACGCCGACCAGCACATAGATCGCGCCGCGCGCCACGAATCCGGCCCGCGCCGCGACCTCCACCACCCGGCCACGGGCCACCCTTCGTGCCCGGCCTGCCCCATTTCGCACTGCCCCATCAAAGCCCATGGGGGCCGAATCCCCCGGGACCTCCCACCCATGCCCTCGACGTGCCAAAGAGGGACGCGGGCCACTCGAGGCAGGGCGACCATTCGGCACACAATGGTCCAGACCATCAGATTTCGCTTGACTATGCATGCGCTCGCAACTCTACGCGAGTAGCCACGCCCCGCCTCTTGCGACGGTCATGACCCATCTGCCAGATTCACCACAGCCTTTGATGGCATGCACGCGACAGGAATATCCATCTTTCGCGTGTACTCCTGGTCGCATACCTATGCGGCTCAGTCCTCACGAAGGACGCCCAACCCCCACACAATGGAGACGAACGTGCGAATATCCAGACTTCTCCCGGCACTCGCGGCCGTCGCACTGACCGTACTGGGGCTCGCCCCCACCGCCGCCGCACAGGCCTCGGCGGCCGAGCGCGCACCCTCCGCCCCGTCCACCACATCGGTCCAGCCGATCATCGGCGGCGGCTACGCGAGCAACGCCCCCTGGGCGGCCCGGCTCTTCTCCAACGGGCGCCAGACGTGCACCGCCACGATCATCGCCCCGACCTGGATCCTCACCGCCAAGCACTGCGTCAGCGGCGGCGGCCTCTCCTTCCGCATCGGCAGCCTCGACCAGACCACGGGCGGCACCACCGCCAACGGCGTCAGCGTCACGAACCACTCCTCGTCGGACCTGTCCCTGGTCAAGCTCGACCGCTCCGTGTCGGCCACCTACTCACCGCTCGGCCAGCCGGGTTCGGTGACCGTGGGCCAGTCCGTGCAGGTCTACGGCTGGGGCGCGACCTCCCAGTGCGGCCAGGAGATCAACTGTCAGTCCCGGCTCCTGAAGGTCGCCAACGTCACCGTCACCGGTGGCTGCCGCGACGCCTACCAGGGCCAGGCCATCTGCGCCCGCCGGGGCAACGGCATCACCGCGGGCGGCGACTCGGGCGGCCCCATGATGGCGGGCGGCGTCCAGGTCGGCGTGGCCTCCACGAGTGACCGCCAGACCACCACCGCGTACACGAACGTGACGGCGTACCGCTCCTGGATCCAGAGCGTGGCCGGCGTCTGAGCGAACCTCCCCTCCGCGCGGCGCCGCGCGGAGGGGGCACGGCCCTGTCGCCGCCCCCGGGTCAGCGACGGAAGTACAGGCGTACGACCGAGCCGTCCGGGCCGAGCCGCTCGGTCATCAGGTCGCTCAACTGCCGTACGATCCACAGGCCGTGTCCGCTCGCCGCGCGCGGTGCCGGTGGCAGATGGCCCGGGAACGCGGGCACGCGCGGGACACTGCCGTAGCCGCCGTCGGCGATCTCGCAGATCAGATACTCGGGCTCGCTCCACAGCCGCAGCACCCCGCGCCCGCCGCCGAAGCGGATGGCGTTGAGCACCGTCTCGTGCACGGCGACGACCAGGTCCTGCACGCGGCCCTCGGCGAGCGCACGGCCGCGGGCGAACTCGGTGGCGGCGGCGCGCGCCACGGCCGTCCGGCCCCGTTCGAAGGGGATCTCGGTGGACGTGCCGCCGGGCGACACGGCTGACTCGTCCAGCTCGCGCTCCGCCTCGTCGCACTCGGCGTAGAAGTCGGCCGGGGGCTCGTAGCGATCGCTGTGGAGCAATCCGCTCTCGCCGACGGCGAGTTCGGGGTGGGTGCGGCGCGCGGTGCTGATGACCTCGTCCGGCAGGACCCGGGTGTCGTACGGGCACAGGATCCAGTGTCCCGAGTCGGCGAAGGCGACGTTCAGGAGCGACTCATAGCGCATCCACTCGCGGACCTCGAAGGTGGTGCGCCCCGTCCACACCGGTTCGCCGATCACGCGCACGCGGCGGGCGCCGCCCCGCTCGCGGGCGGTGCAGTACGCGTGGTACCGGCCGAGGGTGCGCGACGGGTAGTGGTACCAGTCGAGGCAGTCGATGAACTCCACCTCGCGCGCGGCCCCGCCGAGCGCGTCCCGCAGCAGGCCGATGTTGTCGCCCGCGACGACGGCGAGGAGCGCGTCCCCCGCCTCCAGGCCCTCGTGGACGTATCCGAGGGTGCCCTCCAGGAATTCCTCGTCCGCGCCGTAGCACAGCGCCTGATGGACGAAGCCCGTTCGCGTCATAGCTCCTCATCCCCCCTGTCGACCTCCAGGCCGGGGACCACGTCCCAGCCCGTGACCCGCATGACGCGGTGGACGTGCGGGGCGACCCCGGTGAGGAGGAGGCCGCCGCCCCGCTCCCGCAGCCGCAGGCCCGTGTGGACCAGCAGACGCAGGGCACCCACGTCGATGAACGACACGTCGCGCAGGCTGAGCCGGGTGCGGCCGCCGTCGGCACGGCCCGCGGCGCGCGCGGCCTCGCCGTGCAGGGCCCGCGCCACGGCCGTGACGTTGGTGTCGTCCACCTCCCCGGACAGGGCGAGACCGGGCGGGGCGAACGTACGGGTGATGCTGAGCAGTTCGTCCCGCCAGAGGTGGTCGGCCACGGCCCGGCCCTGGTGCAGGCCCTCCACCGGCGCCCACTCGTGGACCTCGAAGACGCGGCGGTCGTAACTGCAGACCGCGAGCACGGGCAGGGCCTGAAAGACCGGGTCGAGCAGGCGCTCGGCGTCCTGGAGCTCCTTGAAGGCGTCGTCACCCGGGCCGCGGACGACCTCGAGCGCGACGCGAAGGCCGAGGTAGCCCTCGGCCACGGCGTCCTCCGCCTCCCGGCGCACCCGTTCGTCGAGGTCCCACAGCGACTCCGGCGTGCCGAACCGGGCGTCGAACCGCAGCCGCCCCGTGCTCAACGCGTCGGCCACGTCGCACCCGTGACCGCGCAGGAAGCCGAGCGCGATGTCGGGCGGCGCGCTCGGCGAGGCGAGGACGAGACCCCGGTGACCGCTGGCCAGGCCGTCCAGGAGGAACGCGGCGAGCATCACCTCGCGCTCCTCCTGAGTGTCGTATCCGAGCAGGAGGTGGTCACCGCACCTCATCTGCCCGACGGCTCTGAGTACCGGTTCCATCTCCATCCGACCCACCCCCCTTGCGCCGCACCCCCACCGCGACTACGCGGTGTGCCGGGACGGTTACACGCTACGCCGGAAACGGAGCCGCCGTAGCGGATATGGTGATCCACACCTCACGAGGGGGAGACATGTCCGCCTCAGCGCGCAACGGCAACGACCGCCTCGGCAATCTGCCCGTGGAACCCGACGCCTTCGTCGGCCGGGAGGGCGAACTGGCCCGTATCGACGGCCTGTTGGGCCGCACTCGGCTGGTGACCCTTACCGGGCCCGGCGGGGTGGGAAAGTCCCGGCTCGCGGTGCGCGCAGCCGACGGGGTCCGGGGCCGCTTCCCCGGTGGGGTGTGGCTGGTCGAGCTGTCCGCGCTCACCGATCCCGCGCTCGTGCCCGTCGCGGTCGCGCGGGCCCTCGGCCTCGCCGACGAGCCGACCCGCCCCGCGCTCGCGGCCGCCGCCGCGCGGCTGGGCGGCAAACCGGTGCTCCTGGTCCTGGACACCTGCGAGCATCTGCTGCCCGCGTGCGCCCGCGTGGCCTCCGCGCTGCTCGCCCGCGTGCCGCGGTCACGCATCCTCGCGACCAGCAGGCAGCCGCTCGCCGTGCGCGGCGAACACGTCCTCGCGGTCGGGCCCCTGCCGGTCGGCGACTCCGCGGCGGGCGGGGACGCGGTGGCGCTGTTCGCGGCGCGGGCCGTCGCGGCAGTACCGTCCTTCACCCTCACCGACGCCAACCGCCCCCAGGTCACGGCGGTCTGTGAGCGCCTGGACGGCATTCCGCTGGCCGTGGAACTGGCCGCGGTGCGGCTGCGCGGCATGTCCTTGGAACATCTTCTCGCAGCTCTCGACGCCCGCTTCGAGACGCTCACCACCAAGCCCCCCACCCGCCCCGCCCGCCATCAGGCCCTGCGGACGGCGATCGGCTGGAGCCACGAACTGTGCACCCCGCTGGAGCGCCTGCTGTGGGCCAGGCTCTCGGCGTTCGCGGGGAACTGGGACCTGGAGGCCGCCGAGTTCGTGTGCCACGGCGGCCCGCTGAGCGCCGAGCGCGTCATGGAGCACCTGACCGCGCTCGCCGACAAGTCGATCGTGACGCGGGAGCCGGGCGGGGGCGGCCCGCGCTACCGGATGCTCGACACCCTCCGCGAGTTCGGCGCCCTGTGGCTGGCCGAGCTGGGCGAGAGCGACGACGTCCGGCGCCGCCACCGCGACTACTACCGCTGGCTCGTCCGGCGCGCCGAGGCCGAGTGGCTCGGCCCCGGCCAGCGCGCCTGGGCCGACCACATGAGCGCCGAGCACGCCAACCTCCGCCGCGCCCTCGACGCCTGCCTGGCCGACCCCGACCCCACGCTCGGCCTCGAACTCGCGGGCACGCTGTGGTTCTTCTGGTTCGCCGCCGGTCACGCCGAGGAGGGCCGCGCGTACCTGGCGCGCGCCCTCGGCCGGGGCAGCGGCACGAGCGCCGAGCGGACCCTGGCCACGTGGGCCCACCGCCTCATCACCCTCACCCCGGACGACCTCGACGCCGCCGAGGACGTCGCCGCGGAGTACGTACGCCTCGCCGCCGCGCGGGGCCTGCCCCCGGCGGCGCGGATCCTGCCGCTGACCGGGGCCAGCCTGGCCGCGCGCGGCGAGTCCGCCCGCTCGGCCGTCCTGCACGGCGTGCCGGGCCCCGGCCCCGCGGGCGGCGGCGGTGCCACCTTCTTCAAGCTCACCAGCCATGCAGTGCAGGCGTATCTGCTGGCCGGTCAGGGCGCCCCGGCCCGTGCCGTCACGGCCGCCGAGCGGCTGAGCGCCGAGTGCGACAAGCACGGGGAGCTGTGGATGCGGGCGTGGGGCGACTACTACCTGGGCCTGGCCCGGCTCGGCCTCGGGGACGCCGAGTCCGCCGCCGACTGCGCGCGGGCCGCCCTCGCCGCCAAGTGGCGCATCCACGACCACCTCGGCACCGCCGCGGCCGTCGATCTCCTGGTGTGCGTCGAGGCCGCGCGCGGGCGGCCCGAGCGCGCCGCCCGTCTGCTCGGAGCCGCCGCCGAGCTGTGGCGCCGGGTGGGGCTCGCGCGGTTCGGGGACGCCGAGGCCACCGTCTTCCAGCGGGAGCAGCGGCGCAGGCTCCGCGGGGAACTGGGTGACGCGCGGTTCGGCCGCCTCCTCGGCGAGGGCCTGGCCCTGGACACCTCCGAGACCGTGGCGTTCGCCCTCGCCGAGGTGCCGGAGGCCGGGCCCTGAGCCCGCCCCGGCGCGAACCGCCCCTGGGGTCACCCCGCGTGCGCCCCGGGTCGTGCGCACTCCCCCCGCTCACCCGATCGAGCGACACCCTTTCCCTGACGGGGCTGTTGAGGGGGTTGTACCGTCCCACCGTGCTACCGCGGAGCTCGGCACGGCCCAAGCAACCACGACGACCGCACACGACTGCCGAGGTGAGCAGCCGCCATGAGTGAGCCCTGGCAACAGGACATCCTGCGCCGCCGACCAGCGCTCCCCGTGTCGCGCCGCACGGGGTGGTCCTCGCGCAGCCGCGTCCTCGCCGGACACACCGTCGTGGAGCTGCGCGGGGAGATCGACCTCGACGCCGACGCCGAACTCCGCCTCTATCTGGACGGGATGACCTGTCGGCCGTTCGTCCGCCTCGTGGTCGACCTGCGCCCGGTGACGTTCATCGACTGCGTCGGCCTCTCCCTCCTCGTCCGGGCCCATCGACGGGTGCGGGAGCGCGCGGGCAGGCTCCTGCTCGTGGGCAGCGACCCGCTGCTGCTGCGGACGCTGCGCATCACCGGCCTCGACCGGCCGCTGCCGGCCCACCCCACCCTCGACCACGCGCTGGCCGCGGGTGAGGCGTCGCCGCCTGCCGTCGAGGACGTCATGGGCGCCACCGGGAGCGAGGGGCCGTCCGTGGTGTCCCAGGGGTACGGCGAGACTCCTCAGGACCCGACCGTGTGATCCGGTGGGGTGCGTCGCCGCACCCCACCCACAACAACGTCCCCGGATGACACCGGTGCCACTGTGGGCCCGTTCATCCCTTTCGGCACTCCAGAAATCGCACAAGGAGTCGCCTTGATTCCCGGGAATAACGCGGTACAAGAAAAGGCTTTCGCCGCTACACTCGCTCACCTGGATATCCGGCTTGGGGATTTCGGGGGAGGATCACACATGGCCGATGATCCACGCTCACAAGATTCGACCGCACGGCAAGGACGCCGTCGCCCATGGGCGCGGGAAGTCCCGCCGGAGGCCGCGGAAGCCATCGTCGGAGTTCTGCAACTCCTCGGCGGCGTCGCGATCAAAATCGCTCAAGTGCCGCGCCCGTTGCAGCTCAAGAAGCTCACCTTCGACGAGGTCGTCCGCTATTTCGTGGAGGAGCGTCCGGACGTGCCTCAGGTGCACCACGGCGCTCTCCTCACCCGGCAGGGGCTTTCCTACGGATTCCCCTGCCTCCAGGTGTTCGTCGACCGCGACAACAAGCCCTGCCTGCAGCCCTCCGGGGAGCCGTACGGCAGGTTCATGGTGGCGAGGGAGCTGGACGGTGAACTCCGGGGGATGTTCGGCGGCCGGGAACTCATCATCTTCGAGTAGCACCGCACCCGGGGGCGGGGCAGTACGGGAGGAATCGATGGGGAAATGGGCGGCCGCGGCCGCCGGATTGGCCGTCGCGGTGCCGTTGCTCGTCGCGGTGTTCCGTGCGCGCAGGAGGAGGAAGCGACGGGAAACAGAGATCGACCAAGCGGAGCTGAACCGCTGGTTCCGGCGTCACCGCTGATACCGGGGCGGCCCCGCACGACGAGTTTCGTAGCCACATACGAACGACAACACGTAGCCACACACGAACGACAACAGCAGAGAAACGAACAGCATCGGGGGGAAAGACACCAATGGATCCACTCTCCCTCATCGCCGCGATCGCCTTCTTCGGCTATATCGCGGTGGTGATCGTCTCCATCACCGTGGAAATCATCACGGAATGGTTCCGGGCGCGCGGCAAGATCAAGGCGGACAACGCCAACGCGATCGCCTTCTCGCTCGCCGAGCGCATCGCCAACAAGGACTACGCGAAGGTGGGCGGGGTGTTCGACAAGACCCCGGCGGCCGCGACGACGCGGGTCGTACAGGGCTTCTTCGACGAGCGGACCGGTCGGGTGATCGAGGCACGGGCGCTCGCCAGCACCCGTCAGCCCGGTGCCGACGTGGTGCGCCACCACGCGGCGGGCCGCGGACTCGTCGTCTACACCTGAGGGGCTGCGGTGGAACCCATCAGCCTCCTCCTGCTCCTGATGGCGGGAGGCTTCGCCGCCGGAGCCGTCATCGCCCTGGTGACCTGGGACATGGTGGACAACTGGATCTCCGCGCGGGCCGTGCGGGGCGGCTATGCGGAGATCCTGTCCGAGCGCCTCACCACCGGCGACTACCACATCGTCGCAGGCATCTTCAGCCCGTACGGCGTCAGGGCGGCGACCCAGGTCTGGGACGCCCACGCCCTCGACCCCGAACTCGCCCGCAGGCTCCGCACGTCGAGGGGTGTGATCCGTGTCCAGACATGAGCGCGGCCTCGAAGAGCACGGCACGGACAACGGCTCCTGGTCCACGCCCCGGCTCTTCCTGAGCGGATTCCCCGCGGACGTTCCGGACCGGGAGCTGGTGAAGTTCAGGGTGCGTCTGTTCGCCATGCTCGGCGAGATCGTCAACCACTACCGGCCCGACCCCTTCACCCTGAGCGCCGGATACGGCACGCTGCCGCCGCGCCCCGGCCAGGAGCCCGCGCGGTGGCCCGCGGAGGAGGAGCCGCAGACACCCGCGTTCTCCACGGTCGATCCGCTGTACACCTTCGACCAGCTGGTCCTGCCCGAGGAGACGGTCGACAGGCTGCTCGACTGCGTCTCGCTCGTCGAGGTGGCCCCGCTCGTCTTCGACACCTGGAACCTGCGCTCGATCGAGCCCCATCCGTCCACGGCGGTCAACTTCCGGGGCCCGCCCGGCACCGGCAAGACCATGGCCGCCCACGCCATCGCGCACCGGCTCGGCCGGCGCATCCTCAGCTGCCGCCTCTCGGACCTGGAGAGCAAGTACCACGGCGACGGTCCCAAGAACCTCGCCGCGCTGTTCGCCGCGGCCAAGGAGCAGCACGCGGTCCTCTTCGTCGACGAGGCCGAGTCGCTGCTCTCGCGCCGGTTCGCCCAGCCCCAGCAGGCCGCCGAGAGCGCCATCAACTCCATGCGGACCGAGCTCCTCATGGCGCTCGACACCTTCCAGGGCCTGGTGATCTTCGCGAGCAACCTGCCGCACAGCTACGACGCGGCCGTCGAATCCCGGCTGCTGCACGTCGACTTCGTCCTGCCCGACCACGCGGCCCGGCGCCGGATCTGGCAGACCCATCTGCCCGCCGAGCTGCCCGTGCACGACGACGTCTCGCTGGAGGAGCTGGCCGACGTCGGCGACGTCTCGGGCCGGGACATCAAGCTGGCGGTCATCCTCGCCGCGGTCGGCACGGCCCGTCGCCGCCAGGACGCCGTCACCCGGGACAGCCTGCTCACCGCCCTCAAGGAACAGCGCACTCCCCCGCCCTCGCCACCGGCGCCGGACGAGTCGGGTGCCGAACTCTCCGACGAGGGCAAGCGGTCGGTCGCCGAACAGCTGCGCCGACGCCTCGCGGACGCGAAGGCCGACAGCGGCGCGGGGCACGAGGGCGCGAGCGGCACGGACGGAGGTGACGCGGAGACCCCGGCCTGAGCCGGGCCGGGACACATATGCGCACGACGGCCCGCGGGCCCGGCCGGACCCGCGGGCTCAGCCGTTGTCCTCCTCGGGGTCGTCCGGCGTGAGCGAGGGGCCCAGGTACAGCAGGCGGTTGGGCGAGCCGGGGCCGACCGTGAGGACGTCGGGCGTGGCAGCGTCGATGATCCGCTGCTTGAGGACGGCCGGGGTGCTCGCCGCGTCGTCGTCCAGGGCGAGCAGGACGGCCCCGGTGGTGTAGGGAGCGGCGAAGGACGTGCCGTTGACCGTGGCGGACCCGCCGCCCATCCGCGCGGCGAGGACCTGGTGCCCGGGGGCGTAGAGGCTCACGCAGCGGCCGTAGTTGCTGGTGGCGGACTGGATGTCGCCGCGCGTGCTGTTGCCGACCGCCAGGACGCTCGCCGCGCGCGCGGGCGAGCGAAGGCAGGCGTTGCCGCCCTGGTTGCCCGCGGCGGCGACGGTCAGGATGCCGTGGTCCTTCGCGAGCTTGTCGACGGCCGCGTCGGTGGTCGGGAACAGCGGCGAGCTGAGCGAGGAGTTCACCACCGCCGCCGGGACCGCGTTCTTCGCGACCCACTCGTAGCCCGCGAGCAGGCCCTCGCTGGTGCCCCTGTTCTCGCAGTTGAGAACCCGCACCGACACCAGTCTGGCCTTCCGCGCCACCCCGTGGACGGCACCGCCCGCGAGGGAGGCGACGCTGGTGCCGTGGCCGTAACAGTCCTTGCCGTCACCGCCGAAGGCGTCGTAGCCCAGCGTCGCCCGGCCCTCGAAGTCCGCGTGGTCGAAGTCGATGCCGCTGTCGAGGATGTACGCGGTCGTGCCCTCGCCGTCCTCACCGGGTGTGAAGGTTCCGTCGAGCGGCAGCCGGCGCTGGTCGATCCGGTCCAGGCCCCACGACGCGGTGGGGTCCGCCACGCGTCTCCAGGTCGTGCTGCGCGGGCCGGAGATGATGCCGACCTGCTCCACCGCCGCCACGCCCGGAAGGCGCCGTACGGTGCGCAGCTGCCGCGGGGTCAGGTCGGCGGAGAAGCCGTTGAGCACCTCGCGGAAGGTCTGCCGCACCGGGAGGCGCCACTGCTCCGCCGCGCGGTCGGACGGCACGCTCGGATCCAGAGTGACGATGTACCGGCCGGGCAGGGCGTGGTCCGCCTCGTGCAGGGGGGCGGGTGCCCGCTGTCCGGCCGTCGCCCCGGGGGCGGTCACGAGGCCGGTCGCGAGGGCTGCGGTGGCGAGGGCGGTGGCGGCGACGCGCCGGGGTGGTCGGGGCATGAGGTGCTCCAGGTGAGGGGGCTGGTGCGGACCGCACGGCCGACAGGCCGCTCTGTATCTCTCACCGGGGCGCGCCCGGGTCTACCCGCCATCCCTCCGATGGCGCACGCCCCCTTGGCCCACAGGGCGGCAGCGCCCTGCGCCACGCGTGCGACCGAGGAGCGGGACGGGCGCCCGTACGGCCAGGAGCGGGATCCGGCCTTGCTGGGGCGGGCATCGACAGGGGCGTCGGCGGGGTCTCGCGCACGGCCGCGAACGGGCGGCGGCCGTCCTCGGCGCCCGTACCGCCGACGATCGCGGGCGCAGCGCCCTGCACGACGAGCCGCGCCACATCCGGCACGCGGCGCTGACCGACCCGTCCGACGGCTGAGCGCCCTGCCGCGCCTCCGCGACGCACGGTGCCTTTGGGGTGACACCCCCGGGATCCCCGCCGCTCCCGGGGCCCGGCCCTTTAAGATTCCACCGTTCCGCCGCACAGCCAGGAGGTGCCGATGTCCGCACCGGAGAAGCCCCGCCTGCTGGTCTCCTTCGACCAGTACCTGCCGTATGTGTCCTCCGAGCAGACCGGAGCACTGTGGAAGCTGGCGGAGGAGCGGCGGCAGCTCGACGCCAACCTCATCAGACTGCCTCCCGACGGCGGTGTGGCGGCCCATGTGGAGCACGCCCTGGACGTCCTCCTGCTCGTCGTCGCGGGCGACGGCCAGCTGGACTCCGACGGCGAGCAGCTCGCCCTTGCCGCCGGGTCCGTGGTGTGGCTGCCGCGCTCGTCCCGGCGCGCGCTCGGCGCCGGGGCACACGGCCTGGTCTATCTGACCGTGCACACGCGCCGCCCCGGCATGAGCGTCGTCGGCACCGCGGCCTCGGCCGTCACCGTACGCGAGGGCGGCGAGGCCCCGTGCTCCCTGGACCGGGTCTGCCCGGAGTGCGGCACGATGCGGGCCGAGCCGGGGGCGCCCTTCTGCGCGTGGTGCGGCGAGCGGGTGTCCGCCGCGGGCTGATTCCGGTTCCGGCACACGGCTCAGGACTGCTCCGGCAGGTCGGCCGGGGTGCGGCCCAGGACGAGCTGGTCGAAGAGGGCGCCGCCGCCGATGGTGCGCAGGCTGAGGCTCCGGACGCGGAAGTCGGCCTGGGTGCGGGTGAGTTCCCACAGGTCCAGGCGTACGGTCGTCCAGGCTCGCGGTGGGGTGGGGAAGTTGACCTGGGCCAGGACCGCGGCGTCCGGCCAGGTGGAGGAGCCGGCGAGGACCACCACGGCGGGGGCGTTCCAGGCGAGGCCGAGCCGCAGGCCCATGACGCTCGTGGCGGACCCGGTCGCCTTCCAGGCGAACTGGAAGTACCGGTACTGGCCCGGCTCGGGGTGCTCCGCGATCTGGAAGTCCCACTCGGGGATCACATGGCCGAACGGCGCGAAGTACTGGGGGTGCGCGACGGCTTCCGAGACGCCGTCGGTGACGTCGAGGCGGACGCAGGTGCCTCCCTCGGGGCGGGCGTCGCCCCGCTGGAACGAGAGCGCACCGTGGAAGAGCGTCCGCAGATCGCTCTCCCGGTCCTCGAAGAGGGTCGCCCGGCACTGCTTGTCGATGACGTCCCGGTGGGAGTTGCCCAGGACCGCGCCGTGGAAGGCCAGTTCACCCATGCGGAGGTTGCCCACGGGCCAGGCGCTGCCGCCGGTCGTCACGAACCGGAACCAGGACGCCACCAGCGGCGTGGTGAACAGGTGCGTGTGCACGGCTCGGTCGGACAGGAGCATCGGCCCGTCGACCCAGCGTCCGGCGCGGGTGTCCCACCACTGGAGCCGGACGTCGCGCAGCCATGACTCGGGGTGCGCGGGGTCCTCGGCGATCGTGACGCCGTCGAGGCGCAGCAGGGTCCGGTAGGTGTCGACGGTCAGCTCGAACTTGCCGTGCCAGCCGCTGTCCACGGAGTTGATGACCCACCAGGGCAGCCAGGGCCTCGCGGGCGCCGTGCCGCTGCCGTCGAGCAGGATGGCGGTGTCGTTCTGCTGCGAGAGGTAGATCTCCTGGTCCCGGTCGAGGAGCCGGGTGCGGAAGACGACTCCCGTCCGTTTGAGCAGGTTGTCCGTCAGAGGGTGCGGGGTGGCGGCGGAGTTGCCCCAGGTGCGGCGCACCAGCGGGGTCGGGTCCGGGGCCCGCAGTCTGGGCCGGATGTCCTGCTCGGTCGGGGTGAGCCTGCTCTGCCAGCGCGGCCGCAGGTCGGGGCGGTAGCGGACGACGGTGCCCATCCAGGTCGCGGCGAGGAGGTCGCCGCCGGGCAGCCAGGCCGGGACCGGCAGCGCCTTCAGGTCGGCCGTGCCGACGACGGCGCCCTGACGGGTCAGGACGGCCAGGGTGCCCAGCTCGCTGCCGACGGCGACACGGGTGCCGTCGGGCGAGACTCGGGGGCGGCGCAGCAGGTCGTCGCCGGTGTACGTCCACAGGAGCCCGCCGTCGGCGCCGAAGACCTTCAGCTGCCGGTCCTTGGTGACGGCGATGAGGGATCCGTCGCCGGAGACAGAGACCTCGTCGGCGGCGGCCGGGACGGTGTTGCGCAGGGCTCCGCCCCGGATGACGTAGAGTCGGCCGCCCTCGGTGTCCGACCAGATCACGACGGTGCTCCGGTCGCGGCTGACCACGCCGCCGCCGAAGGCGCCGATGTCGGCGACGTGCAGCGACCACAGCGTCGCCCCGTCCGCCGCCGCGAGACCGGTGATCCGGCCGCCCGCGAAGGTGATCAGGGTGGCGTTGTCGGCGGCGAGGAGCCGCAGCGGTGCGCGCCGGTGCTCGGCCCACCACTGGTGCGCCCAGCGCTCGGCGCCGGAGCTGTCCCAGAGGGCCAGGCCGAGATCGCCGCAGGTGGCGACCCAGGAGCCGTCGGGTGCCACGGCGAAGTTGTTCAGGCCGAGGTCGTAGCCCCATTCGCCGCGCGCCCAGTTGGTGGCCCGCTTGGGCAGCCCGAACAGGGCGAAACGGCGCCGGGCCGTGCCCGACGCCGGGTCCAGGAGGTACAGGTGGTAGCCCTCGGCGCTGAGCACGTCGAAGCCCTGCGCGGCGAACCCGCCCGCGTGGGCGACGGGACCGTAGGCGAAGTGGTGCCCGACGCGCTGCCGCCAGGTCGTGCGGCCGGTGGCGAGGTCGATGCCGTGGACGTTGTGGTCCCAGTTGAAGGTGGTGAGCGCCGCGCTCCTGCCGTCCGCCGCGACGGCGATGTCGCGGACGTGCGGGCCGAAGGCGTCCTCTGACGCCGTCGGCAGCGGGCCGTGCACCACCGGTACGACGGCGTAGAGCCTGCCGGGCACGGAGCGCAGGTCGGCGGTGAACTCGTCGCCGAGCAGCGTGGTGACGGGCTTGCCGGTGAGCAGGTCGACCACCTGATGCAGCAGGGGCAGGCGCACCTTGATCCTGGCCATGACGGGGATCCGGTGGGCGCACAGCAGGCCCACGCGCCAGGCGAGGCCCGGCTCCCAGTCGAGCAGGGTGTTGTTGACGACCCAGAGGTAGCGGACGCCGCCCGCGGTCCATTCGCTGAGGTGCACTTCCGGGTTGTCGACGCACTCGGAGGAGGGCGTCACGGCGCTCAGTGCGGTGCGCAGCGTGGCGGCCTGCTCCAGGAAGAGCGTGCGCAGTGCCGCGTAGGCGGCGTCGTTGTTCTGGATGGGCTGCTGGTAGGCGTCCTTGTTCTGCTGCTGGGTCTTCTCCACGTGGTCGAAGCCGATGGGGAGCCGGGTGGAGCCGGTGACCCGGTCCGGGTGGCAGGTGGCGTCGGCGAACACCGGTACGCCGGCTGCCGCGACGGCCGCCGCCAGGGGCGGGTCGAGCTCCACGGTCTGGCCCACGACGAGCACCGCCTGGTAGCGGCTCAGCACCTCGGCGTCGGCGTCCTCGGCGCACACGAAGGACGCCGGGCGCTGCGCGTACAAGCACGCGCAGTACGCCTCGTAGAGCCGCTGGAAGTAGACGCCCGCGTACTGCCCTTCGTTGAACTCGATGCGCTGCATGCGGGTGGACACGACGATGGCGACGGGGTCGGTGCTCCGCGCCCCCGCGGTGACCGGGCCGAGGCGGGCGCACAGGTCGAACAGGGCGCGCAGGACGGAGGTCTTGCCCGCGCTGCCGCTGCGCGGGTCGCCCGGGACGCCGCCGCTGCCGCCTGCGCGCTCGTCCTGGGCGTCGGCTCCCTCCAGGTGCTCGGCCCCGATGTCGGTGACCATGCCCGTGCCGTGCGCGCCTCGCATCACCTGCTGGAGGAGCGTCGGCATGATCATTCCGCCGGTGCCGTCGTCGTTCCCCAGCTCGGGGTGGCCCCAGGCGGGTCGGCCCGGTCGGCGGTAGAAGTCGACCATGTGCCGGGTGACCAGCGGTGCCTGGATCTGCTCCGCCTGGAAGTGCAGGTCGACCTCGTCGGCGCCGGTGAACACGAGCTGCGGCGGGGCCTGCCGTTCGCGGTAGGGGCCGGTGATCGCGCCGACGCCGTTCGGCATGAGCGACTTCAGGACGGTGCGGAAGTGGTCCGCGGCCGCGCGCTTGTGGGCGAAGGTCCGGTCGCTGACGGTGTCCAGGACGGCCGACCAGGCTCCGTTCGCCGTCTGCGCCTGGGCCAGGGCCTTTCGGTAGGCGGCCAGCTCGGCGGGGTCCTTCGCGGCGGCCTCGCCGATGGCGCCCGCCCACTGCCACCAGTTGGCGCCCCAGGTCCAGCCCCTGAAGGCGGCGTACGGCAGGAACTTCTCGGTGACCGCCGTCAGGTCGGCGTCGAGCTGCGGCAGGGTCCGGCGTTCGAAGTTCTTCGGGGTGCCCTTGGGGAGGAAGGGCACGTAGGCGTCGTTCGCCAGCAGGATGGCCTGGGTCTCCATCCCGTACGCGCCATAGGCGGCGACGGCGCGGCGGCGCGGGTCCTCGACCAGGGCCTTGGCGGGGGCGACGCCGTCGCGGGCCTGCGTCAGACGAGCCACCAGGTCGAGGCCGATGCCCTGGTGGATGCCCTGGTCGGCGCGGACCTCCCCGTAGGCGCCGGGCTCGGCGCGGTCCACGAAGAGGTTGATGCCGAGCGTGCGCGCCCGCGCCACGTACGCCGCGGTCGTCTCCGGCGCGTCCCTGAACTCCGGCAGGTCGCCGCCCCCGCGGACCTGGTGCGTCGCCCGGGGGTCCGCCGGGAAGCCCTGGGCGTAGATGTCGCCGTACTGCGTGATGTGGTAGCCGGGCCGCTCGGCGAGGCCCGGTCCGATCTCCAGGTGCTGCGGGGCGACGGTGAAGCCCTGAACGTCGGCGTCGAGCAGGTGCCGGCCCGGTTCCAGGCCACGGGTGACGTCCGCGCCGAAGGCCAGCGTGCCGGTGCCGTCCGATCCCAGGGTGACGACCTGCGCGGCGACCTCCTGGCCTGCGCGCAGGAGCCGGACGCGGACGGACGCGGGCAGTTGCGTCCCCGCCGCCGCCCGGGCGCAGACCGTGATCTTCTCGGCGGACGCGCCCTCGGTGCTGCCGAGCGGTTCGCCCCGGCCGTAGTGGAAGCGGTTCGACGGGGTCCAGATCGACACCGTGCCGCGTGCGTTCGGCTGACGCACCTCGACGATGCCGTCGACGGCGTACTCGCTGTAGCGGCCGTCGGTGTCGGCCGTCACCCGCAGCTGGTACAGGCCCCGGGCGTCGGCGGGCGGGGTGACTCCACCGGCGGTGAGCGGCAGTTCGGTGAACTCCGGTACGCCGAGGGGCCGCAGCCACACCTTGAGACGGGGCCTGCTCGGCCAGCGCCCCGGGTCGTGGGCGATGGTCAGCGGCATCCGCGCCCCGGCCGTCCAGACGTCCGCGTCGTACGTCACCGTCAGCCGCTCGACGTCGGCGGAGGTCCGGGCGATCAGTGCCCCGGTGTCCAGGTCGTAGCGCTCGAAGAGGGTCACGTGGTCCCGGCGCGCGAGCGGGGTCACCTGGTCCGAGCGGCGGACGAGGAACTCCCTGCCGCGGACCCTGAGGTCCGTGACGTCGTGGTCGGTGTCGGGCAGGGCGAGGACGCGGGTGCCGGTCCTGGTCCCGTCGAGGTCGTGGATCTGTACCTCGCGGCCGCCGGTCAGGACGTAGAGGTGGCCGTCGTCGGACACGTCGTAGCCGCTGAGGACAAAGCCGACGGGCTTGGCCCGCACCGGGTTCCCCACGGGCGTGCCGTCGAACGTGCACATCCGGATCACCCCGGACTGCCACGCGGTGACGAGCAGCCCCCGCTCCTCCGCCACGCGCAGGCCGACCGTCTGTCTGCGGTCCGTGGGGTCGCTGCTCAACCGGCTCAGGTCGATGGTGTCCACCACCATCCCGCCCGGCCTGGCCGGATTCAGCCGAAGCACCCGCAGGGCGTGCTGGTCCATCGCGTAGAAGTCGCCGGACGGGCCCGCTTCCACCGCGGGAGGGGCGAAGTAGCCGTCCGTGTCGTTGACCGTGAACTCGTCGAAGGTGCCGAGGGGGCGGAAGTCGGCGTCCCAGAACGCCACCCGGTGGTTGAAGTGGTGCTCCGCGGTGGCGATCGTGCCCGCGCCGTTGGCCGTCACCGCGAGCAGCGAGTTCCCCGCCTTGCCCACGCGGGTGGTCGATCCGTCCGGGGCGAGCCGCAGGACCACGCTGGCGGGGAAGGCGGAGCTCGCCACGTACACGTTCCCGTCCCTGCCGATGCCGAGGCGGGCCGCCCACGGCTCGAACTTCGGGTCGTGCCGGGGAATGATCTGCTGCAGCGTCCTCGTCGTTCCCACGCGGCCTACCCCCTTGTGGTCGCCCCGCATGCGGCACCCCCGTGGTGGTTGCCGGGGATATCGATCAGGCTCGCATGGGGCGATCGGGGCCGTTGTCACCCGATGGGGTGACGTTGCAAGTTGGCCGATATTGCGCGCGGCAGTACGACTGCTCTTGCGCGCGGCGGTACGACGGCCCGGAGGCGGCCCCGGTGGGCCGCCTCCGGGCGGGTCACGTGGGCCCGGGCGTCAGGGCTTCGGGGCGGGTGTGGCCGGGCAGGTGGCATCGCGTGCCGGCAGCTTGCCGGTGAGCAGGTAGCGGCTGCCGTGCTTGTCGACGCAGGAGTTGGCGTCGAACAGGAACTGGCCGTGGTTGCCGCCGCCCGCGACGACCAGGCGCGAGCCCTTCAGGGCCGTGTGCATCCGGCGCGCGCCCGCCAGCGGCGTCGCCGCGTCGTCCTTGGCCTGGAGCAGCAGCGGGGGCGGCACCTTCACCGCACCGATCTTCACCGGCGTTGTGGGCCTGGCCTTCCAGAACGCGCAGGGGGCGCTGTACCAGGTGTTCAGCCAGCCGAACAGGGGCGCCTTGCGGGCCGAGGCGCGCGTGTCCGCGCGCCAGGTCTTCCAGTCCCGGGGCCAGGGGTCGTCCACGCACGAGTAGGCGAGCATGGCCGGGTTGACTCCGCCTTCGGCGAGCTGGTCGGTGGCCGAGAGCAGCCCGCCCGCGTCGCCGCGCCGGTAGTCGGACACGGACCGCGCCAGGTCGCCCCACATCAGGTCGGTGTACATGGCGGAGGCCAGCAGGTCGTCCAACTCGGCGCTCCCGGCCCGCCCTCCGGCCGGCCGGGCGTCGAGCTTCTTGCGGGTCGCTTCCCAGGCGGCGGCCACCTTCGCGCGACTGGTGCCCAGGTGGTAGGTGCGGTCGTGCTCGGCGGTCCAGGCGAAGAACTGCTCGGCGCGGTGCTGCAGCGCGGTGTTCTGCTGGAACTGGGACGTGTAGGAGCTCGCGGTCGGGTCCATCACGCTGTCCAGGACCATCCGCCCGGTGCGCTTCGGGAAGAGCGTCGCGTACGTGGCCCCGAGGCGGGTGCCGTACGAGTAGCCGAGGTAGTCGAGCTTGGACTTGCCGAGCGCGGCCCGGATGCGGTCCATGTCCCGGGCTGCGTTCTCGGTGGTCATGTGCGGCAGGAGGGCGCGGGAGTGCTTCTGGCACTGCTCGGCGACCTTGCGGGCGACGGTCAGCCGCTTCTTCTCCTGGCCGGCGTTCGCGGGCGTGTAGGGAAGGGCCGGGTGCTTGGTGAGCTTGCCGGTGTCGCCGCAGGAGACCGGGGTGCTGGCGCCGATGCCGCGCGGGTCGAAGCTGACGACGTTGTACTTCTCCGCGACCTTCTGGGGCAGCGAGCTCCACACCAGCTTGGCGACGCCGATGCCGGACTCGCCGGGGCCTCCCGGGTTGACCACGAGGGTGCGCGGGGCGTTGCCCGCGCCCGCGATGGACAGCGTCAGCTTGATCTGGCGGCCGTCCGGCTTCTTGTGGTCGAGCGGCACCTTGAGCGTGGAGCAGTAGGTGCCGCGCGGCGCGTCGGTCCCGGCGGGACAGGTGCCCCAGCGCGGTCCTGCCGCCGGGGCCGCGGCGTGCGCCGTCGCGGGCATCCCCACGGCGAGCAGGCTCAGGGCCCCGGCGACGGCGGCGGTGCCGCCGACGATGCGCTTCGGTCTCATGTGCTGTCTTCCCGTCAACTCGATGGCTCTCGGCAGGGAGGACGGTGGAAACAGGTGCCGGGTTTCCCGAGAAAAGTCGAGAAAAGTGTTGTCCCCAGGACCTCCGCCCGGTCTCCCCTACGTCGGACCTACCGACGACCACCACAGAGCGGAGCGGACATGCACCTGGGCAACGAGACCACCGACGAGGGGCGCGGCCGGCACGGACGGAGCCGTCGCGGGCCGAAGGTACGCGTTCTGGCGGGCGGGGCCGCGGCGGCCGCCGCGCTCGCGTCGGTGGGTACGTTCGCGCTGGCGGACACCTCCGGCGCCGAGAAGCCGAGCGCCGCCCCACGGGCCGAGAAGCCGCACAAGCGCCCGGCGCTCAGCAAGACCGCGCGGTACCAGAAGCAGCTCCTGTCCCTCGTCAACGCCGAGCGGGCGAAGGCGGGTTGCAGGCCGTTGCGGCTCGACCGCCGGGTGCAGGCCGCCGCGCAGGCCCACGCGAAGGACATGGCGGCGCGGAACTACTACGAGCACACCAGCCCCGAGGGCAGGAGCGCGGGCGACCGCATGCGCAAGGAGGGCTACCGGGCCGGGGCATGGGGCGAGAACATACACAAGGGGCCGAAGGGCCCCAAGACCGCCATGCGTGACTGGATGCGCAGCTCGGGGCACCGCGCCAACATCCTCAACTGCGCGTACAAGGACTTCGGCGCCGGTGTGAGCCTGAAGGCCAACGGCCCCTGGTGGGTGCAGAACTTCGCCACCAAGCTCTGACGCCGGGGCACACCGGCCCGGTGCGGTCAGGACCGTGCGGACAGGTCCTGAACCCGCACCGGGCAGGTGCCGGGCGGGGCCGGGTCAGATCGTCGTCAGGTGGCCCGGTGCCGGAAGGCGCGTGGCCCACGTCGGCTCGTACACCTCGGCCAGGGTCGTGAAGAGCAGGGCGACGGCGAGCGCGCCCGGGTCCGGGACGCCGATGGCGTGGTCGCCGACGTAGCTCGCGCGGCCGCGCCGGGGGCGCAGCGAGGCCGTCGAGAGGGCGCCGCGGATGGCGGCCTGTGCCGCGGTGGTCAGCGGGGCCTCCGCGAGCTCGCCCGCGGGCTCCCCGCCGGGCACGGCGGCCAGGGACTCGGCGGCGGGCACCAGCGCGTCGACCAGCGTGCAGTCGCCGACGCGGGCGCCGCCCACGCGGTTGATGGCCGCGCTCGCGGCCGCCGCGGCCTCCGCCAGTGCCGCGACGGAGGGCGCCTGCCCGTCGCCGGGCTCGGCGGACGCCAGGTCCTTGAAGAGCAGCCCGAAGAGCGGGCCGCTCGTACCGCCGACGTCGTTGAGGAACGCCTCGGCCAGCGCGGCCGTGCCCTCGATGCCCGTCTCGTCGGCGAGGCGCACCGCGCGCCGCACGCCGCCGGAGAGGTTGTCGCCGAAGTCGCCGTCGCCGACGAGCTGGTCGAGCTTGGTGAGGTTGTCGCGGACCTGCGCCACGACCTCGGCGTACCGGTCGAGCACGATCCGGCCGCTCGGCGTACGGGCGGCAGCGGGCGCGGTGGCCGCCGCGGGGCGCCGCGCCGTGGTGTCGTCCGCCGGTGCGGCCTCGGTGCCCGCCGCGCGCACGGTCCGGGGCAGCGTCAGCGGGGTCTCGGTCGGCGCCGTCCACAGGTCGACCCAGCCCTCGTCGAGGCGGGTGAGGGTGAGCGAGAACCCGGCCATGTCGAGGGCGGCGGTGTAGGTGCCCGCGATGGTCACGGCGGGGCGCAGGCCGCGCTCGACGAGCCGGTCGTGCAGGAGCGAGCTGACGGCGTGCAGTTCGAGTTCGGTGGTGGCGCCGAGGCCGTTGACGAGCGCGAGCACCTCGTCGGAGCCCTCGGGCAGCGAGTCGAGCAGGTCGTCGGTCATCCGCCGCACCAGGTCGTCGACGGCGGGCCGGGCGATGGTGCGGGTGCCGCGCTCGCCGTGGATGCCGACGCCGTAGTCGAGGTCGCCGGGCTCCAGGGTGAAGGCGGGAGCGGTCGTCGTGGGCGAGGTCTGGGCGCGGGCCGCCACGGCGACGCTGCGCGACTGCGCCACGACGCGGGTGCCGAGCTCCTGGAGCTCCGCGAGGGAGGCGCCCCGGTCCGCCGCGGCGCCGAGCAGCTTCTCCACGACCACCGTGGCCGCCGTGCCCCGGCGGCCCGTCGCGCTGTCGGCGCTGTCGGTGGCGAGGTCGTCGTCGACCAGGACGGTCGCGACCGGGATGCCGTCGTGGCGCAGCCGCTCCGCCGCGATCTGGAAGTTGATGACGTCGCCCGTGTAGTTCTTGACGACCAGCAGCACGCCCTCGCTCTTGGCGACGGCCGCGCTCGCCTCGTAGATCTGCCGGTTGTGCGGGGACGCGAACACCTCGCCGGGGCAGACCGCGTCCAGGCCGCCGCGCCCGAGGAGACCGGTGTGCAGCGGCTCGTGCCCGGAGCCGCCGCCGGACACCAGGGCGACACGACGGCCGGGGTCCGCGGCGCGGGCCCGCAGATACAGCGGGGCGCTGTTGACCTCGACGATGCCGGGGTGGGCCAGGGCGAGGCCGCGCGCGGCCATCAGCACGGGGGCGGATTCCGGCAGGAAGTAGCTCATCGGTCGGTTCTCCGTAGATCGGCTCTGATCGGGGGCGGCGTCGGGCGACCGAGGCCGGTGCCGTCACCGCACGGCACACCACGTCGGCCACGCCCCACGCCGGACGTGCGCCCACCCTGGCCGCCGGACGGCGCCCAAGGCCGGAACTGGCGCGTTCCGGAACCCGGACGTTCCGGTCACGACTTCAGCATGCGATCCTGCCACCAGCACCGAAGGGGCTCCCTGGCACCCGCCGTGCCGGAAAACCCCTGATCAGCCCCACCTTCTTTGCGAGATCTTTACCATGACCCAGGCTCGACGCGAGGACCTCGGCCGCATGCTCCGCGCCTGGCGCAGGGCGCGGGATCCCGCGCTCGCGCTCGGCTCCGCGCCCGCGCGCCGGCACCGCACCTACCTCACGCAGCTCGACATGGCCCTGGAGCTCGGCGTCTCCGAGCGCTGGTACCGGGCCCTGGAGAAGGGCGAGGACCGCCGGTACGGCCGCGAGATGATCGCCGGGGTCTGCCGGATCCTGGACCTCCCCGCGCAGCAGGCCGCCGCCCTCCACCGGATCACCGGGCACGAGCCCCCGGCCCCGGGGCCGACGGCGCGCACCGGCCTCGACCCGGCGCTCGTCCAGCTCATGCGCCGGCAGCGGCACGTCAGCTACCTCTGCGACCAGGCGTGGGACGTGCTCGACGCCAACGCGGTCGCCGCCCGGCACTGCCCTTGGCTCGTCCGCCCCGGCGCCAACGTCATGACCTGGGCGTTCTCCCCCGAGGCCCGCTATCAGCTGCGCGAGTGGGAGGGCCGCTGGGCCGCGCCCCTGCTCACCCGCCTCCGCCTGGCCTGGCAGCGCTGGCCGGACAACGCGCGCCTCGACGAGGTCGTCCGGGAGGTGCGCGCGCAGCCGGGCGTCGCGGCGCTCTGGGACTCCCCCGCCCCCGCCGCTCCGGAGCCGCCTCCGGGCGACGACGTCCGCCCGATGTTCTTCCCCCTGGTCGCCCCCGACCCCGTCGGCGTACGCGTCCTGGCCTGTGGCCCGTACGACGACGTGACGGTCCGCTGGCACCTGGTGATGCCGGTGGACACGACGCTGGTCTTCCCGTGAACCCGGTGCGCCCGTGAGCACAGGGCACACAGTGGCCGATCAATAGGCCCATCAGCACGCATATCGGCACATTCGACAGGGCCCATGCGGCCGAAAACCCACCCCGCCTGCTAGGTTAGGGTGACCTTAGTTTACGGTTGCCGTCGAGTCAGTCGTCACCGCTCGAAGGGAACCTGAGCATGCACCGCCCCCTGCGGGTAGCCATCGTCGGAGCCGGACCCGCTGGGATCTACGCCGCCGACGCGCTGCTGAAGTCCGACGTGGCCGCCGACCCCGGCGTGTCCATCGACCTCTTCGAGCGGATGCCCGCCCCGTTCGGCCTGATCCGTTACGGCGTGGCCCCCGACCACCCGCGGATCAAGGGCATCATCACGGCCCTGCACCAGGTGCTCGACAAGCCGCAGATCCGCCTCTTCGGCAACGTCGACTACCCGCGCGACATCAACCTGGACGACCTGCGCGCCTTCTACGACGCGGTGATCTTCTCCACCGGCGCCACGGCCGACCGCGCCCTCGACATCCCCGGCATCGACCTCGACGGCTCCTACGGCGCGGCCGACTTCGTCTCCTGGTACGACGGCCACCCTGACGTCCCGCGGACCTGGCCGCTGCACGCGGAGAAGGTCGCCGTCCTCGGCGTCGGCAACGTGGCCCTCGACGTGGCGCGCGTCCTCGCCAAGACCGCCGAGGAGCTCCTTCCGACGGAGATCCCGGCGAACGTCCACGACGGCCTCAAGGCCAACAGGGCCCGCGAGATCCACGTCTTCGGCCGACGCGGCCCCGCCCAGGCCAAGTTCAGCCCGATGGAGCTGCGGGAGCTGGACCATTCGCCCAACATCGAGGTCATCGTCGACCCCGAGGACATCGACTACGACGACGGCTCGATCGCGACCCGCCGCGGCAACAAGCAGGCCGACATGGTCGCCAAGACCCTGGAGAACTGGGCGATCCGCGACGTCGGCGACCGTCCCCACAAGCTCTTCCTGCACTTCTTCGAGTCGCCCGTCGAGATCCTGGGCGAGGACGGCGCGGTCGTCGGCCTGCGGACCGAGCGCACCGAGCTCGACGGCACCGGCAACGTCAAGGGCACCGGCACCTTCAAGGACTGGGACGTCACCGCGGTCTACCGCGCCGTGGGCTACCTCTCCGACGCGCTGCCCAAGCTCCCCTGGGACGTCGAGTCCGGCACGGTCCCGGACGCCGGCGGCCGCGTGATCGAGGAGTCCGGGGCGCATCTGACGTCCACGTACGTCACGGGCTGGATCCGGCGCGGCCCCGTCGGCCTCATCGGTCACACCAAGGGCGACGCCAACGAGACGGTCGCGAACCTCCTGGACGACCACGCGAACGGCCGTCTGCCGGAGCCCGCCGCGCCCGCCCCGGAGGCCGTGGACGCCTTCCTCGGCGAGCGGAACGTCCGCTTCACGACGTGGGAGGGCTGGTACCGCCTCGACGCCGCCGAGAAGGCGCTCGGCGAGCCGCAGGGCCGGGAGCGCGTGAAGATCGTCGAGCGCGAGGACATGCTCCGGGAGAGCGGGGCCTGACGTCGCCGCTGCCCGCCGGCTCAAGGCGCCTCAACGTCTTGAGGCGCCTCAGGAGGCGGCGGGCAGCAGCACCGAGGAGTCCGGTTCCGACCCGGTGCCGAAGCCGCCGACGACGGCGAGCCGTTCCAGGTCGACCACGGCGACGCGGTCGGTGCCGAGCAGGGACACGTACGCCAGCGGCTCCGCGGGGTGCAGCGACACGGCGGCCGGTTTCCCGTCGAGCTTCAGGGAACGGATCGGCCGCAGGTCGGTGCTCCACACGCTGAGGGTGTCGGCCACGACGTCCGTCACCAACAGCCGGTCGTCGTCGAGGGTGTAGACCCGCAACGGATCGCCGCCCGTCTTGCGGCTGTGCCGCACCTTCATGGTCCGCGCGTCGACGGCGACAAGCGCCGCGCTCTTCCGCGCGCCGACGAACAGCGTCCTCTCGTCCCGGCTCAGACAACTGCTCTCCGGCAGCTGACCGGGCGTCACCAGGAGGGGCGGAACGGCGGCGTCGTAGGGGCGCACGAGGCTCACCGTGTGCGACAACAGGCCGGTGACATAGGCGCGTTCGCCGTCGCGGCTGAGCGTGAACAGATGGGTCTTCACGCCGTGCGTGGGCACCGCCCTGGACGGGGCCTCGTCGGTGGCCGGGGCGTCGAAGCCCAGCAGGACCGCCTTCTCCTCACTCAGGGCGTACAGCCGGTCCTCGCGGTCGATCCCCATGCCGTGGATGCGGCGGAACGGCCGCGTGTCGATGGTCCGGGCCAGGGAGCGCCCGACGAGGTCGATGACGAACACCGCGGCACCGCCCTCGCCCGCGGTGGAGGACATGCGGACCCCGTAGTGCCCGACGTACGCGAACCGTCCGCGCGAGTCGACGACCATCTCGTGCGGGTAGTCGGGCAGGCCCACCGTCTCCAGGCGCCGTCCCGAGGCGACGTCGTAGAAGCTGACCGCGTGGCTGCTCTTCTCCACCACCACGAGCGTGTCGCCCGCCGCCCGGGAAGCACCCCGGGCCGAGGTGGCGAACCCGCTCGCCAACGTCCCCGCGCCCGCCGCCTTGATCACCGTACGACGCGTCACCACAGACCCTCACTCCTCGCCTCGATCGCTCGACGCGCACGAGCCTGGTGGACGAGGGCCGGGGGCGTCCAGTTCCACGACGGCCGCGAGGGTCAGAACGTGCAGGCTCCGGCGCGCGGCGGGCTGCCCGGGTGGGTCCCGGGCAGCCCGCCAGTGGTGTGCGTCAGATGCCGAACGGCGCGGCGTAGCGGACGGTTCCGCCGGACAGCTGGTGGTCGGCGTCGAGGGTGAGGGCCATCACGGCCTCGTCCGGGACGTCGATGGTCAGCCGGATGCCGTGGGCGGAGGCGCGGCCGAAGCCGAACCGCGGATAGTAGTCCGGGTGTCCGAGGACGACGACGAAGTGCTCGCCCTTGTCCTTGGCCGCCTCGAGCGCCGCGCGAATGGCGGCGGAGCCGGCGCCGGTCTTCTGGTACTCGGGCCGCACGGCGACGGGGGCCAGGCACAGGGCCGGGGTGTCGTCGATGTGGCAGCGGGTCAGCAGCGCGTGCCCGACGAGCTCGCCGTCGTCGTCGGTGGCGACGATGGACAGGCCCTCGATCCAGGAGGAGTCGGCACGGAGCGCGTCGACGAGGTCGGCCTCCAGCGGGGTCTCGAAGGCGGCGCGGTTGATGGCGCGGATGGTGGGGATGTCGGCGCTGGTCTCGGCTCGGGTGAGCCACTGACGACGGGTGCTCATGGTGAGATCACGTTCCGTTTCGATGTCAAGGTGAGTTCGTGTCGTTGATCAGGGGCTCCCCGTACGGCGACGGCGTACGGGAAGCGGGAGGTGGCCGGTCGGGTGGTGGAGGGCGGTCCCCTGGCTCGGGGCGCCGGTGACACCGGTCTACTGCTGCTGGTCGAAGAAGCGCCGGGTGGCCCGCTGATGACGGGTGATCGACTTGTGGAAATCCGATCGTTTGCCGGTGGGCCGCGCCGCTTCACGGGCGGCGGCCCAGGCGCTCTCGCGCTGGAGCTTGCGGTATCCGGCCAGGCGGCGCTCGCTCAACTGCCCGTCGGCGATGGCTTCCTGGACGGCGCACCCGGGCTCGGATTCATGGGTGCAGTCACGGAAGGCGCAGCCTCGCGCGTGCTCGTGGATCTCGGCGAAGACCTGGTCCACGCCGTCGGCGGCGCCCTGGAGGCCGATGCCGCGCAGACCGGGGGTGTCGATCAGGACGCCGCCGCCGGGCAGGACCAGCAGTTCGCGGTGGACGGTGGTGTGCCGGCCCTTGCCGTCCGCCGCCCGCACCGCGCAGGTGTCCATGCGGTCCTGGCCCAACAGGGCGTTGGCCAAGGTGGACTTGCCCGCCCCGGAGGGGCCGAGCAGGACGGTCGTACCGGTGACGGTGGCGGTCAGGACGTCCAGGCCCTCACCCGTCGTGGAGCTGGTGGCGACGATGTCGATGCCGGGCGCGAGGCCGCCGACCTCGGCGTGGACGGCGGCGCTGTCATCGGCCAGATCGAGCTTGGTCAGGGCGATGACGGGGCGCGCGCCGCTGTCCCAGGCGAGCGCGAGCAGGCGCTCGATCCGGCCCGCCTTGAGCACGTCGGCCAGCGAGACGGCGACCACGACGGTGTCGACGTTCGCGGCGAGGACCTGCCCGCGGGAGGTGCGGTCGGCGCCCGCGCGGGTGATCGCACCGCGCCGGGGCAGCAGCGCCACCAGGTCGGGCTCCGGGCCCTGGCGCAGGGCCACCCAGTCGCCGGTGCACACGGCGTGCGCCGGGTCGCCGCGCTCCAGGCCGCGGCTCGCGGCCCGTACGGGACCGGTGGCGGTCAGGACATCACAGCGGCCGCGGTCCACGCGCACCACGCGGGCCGGGGCGAGACCGGCCGCGGCGTGCTCGGTGAACAGCGCGTCGAACGAGGCGTCCCAGCCCAGCGCGGACAGCGCCGACGACGGAGAGGACTGCGGGGACGGAAAAGAGGATGAAACCAGGGAATGCACGTGGAACCCTTGCGAGAAGGGGCCCCATCAGAACGCGGGAACATCCACCGGGTGAGCGGATTCGCTCACAGCGCGGGTGGAAGGGATACGACGGTCAGACCGGGGCCCGGGACGTGAGGATGGTCCGGCGGGCGCTGCGCACGGCAGCGGTCTTCACCGCAGTCATCAACCTCACCTCCCTCATCGCTCAATACCAGGTCAAACGCGAACGAAGCGAATATTAACACACTGGTGTGCGACTCCACGGATCAGGTGGCCCCGTCCCGCGAAATCTCCAGGGGCACGGAAGTCGGTGCACTGGATCGCGCCGTCGTGGGCACTCTGACTACATGAAGATCCTCTTTCTCTTGGCACTCATCGGTATCGCGATCACGCTCTGGTCCATGCGGTCGAGCAAGCGCAAGCAGCAGTGAGTGATCTGCCGATATGGAGTTCTCCGAGGTTGTCCGGCGCCGGCGCATGGTCCGGTACTACTCCGACAGGCCGTTGGACCCCGCGGTGGTCGAGCGGATCCTCGCCTCCGCCCTGCGCGCGCCGTCGGCGGGCTTCTCGCAGGGCTGGGCGTTCCTCGCGCTGACCGACCCCGCCGACCGCGCCCGCTTCTGGCCGTTCGTGCCGACGCGGGTCGAGCAGACTCCGTCGATGCAGCAGGCTCCGCTGGTCGTGGTTCCGCTGGCCCACAAGGCGGCCTATCTCGAACGCTACGCCCAGCCCGACAAGGGCTGGGAGGACCGCGCCGAAGCCCGCTGGCCCGCCCCCTACTGGCACATCGACACGGGCATGGCCGCGCTGCTGATGCTCCTGACCGCGGTCGACGAGGGCCTGGGCGCCTGCTTCTTCGGCATCATGCCCGAGCATCTGGGGCCGTTCCGGGCCGAGTTCGGGATCCCTGACGAGTACGCCCCCATCGGCGGGGTCACGGTGGGCTATCGCGCCGACGACCTGCCCGCTCAGAGTTCCCGTATCGACGCGCGGCGGCGTGGCGTGGAGGAAGTCGTCCACCGCGGGCACTGGGGTCGGCGGGCACGGCCCTCGGCGGACTCCTGATCCGCCTCGTTGCCCGGAGATCGGTCAGGCCGCCGGGCAGTCGAAGCGGTCGCCCCACTTCTTGGGGTTGAGGGTCTTCGTCATCGCGCCGCACACCGCTTTCGCGCGGCCGTCGCCGCTCAGCACGAAGACCAGCTTGTCGGGGGTGAACCGGCCGCCGCCCGCCGCGCCGGCCGCGTCGACGCGGCCGGTGGCGCCGTTGAACCCGCCCCCGCCCAGGCCCTGGTAGAGGACGGACTGCACCTGGCTGGGCCCGAGGCGGTCGTCGTTGCCGCCGAGGGCGGCGCGGGCCTCGTCCACCGCCTCGGAGAGATAGCGCAGGGCGTCCCAGGCGAGCACGGGGTGGCCGTCCGCGCGCATGTCCTCGCCCCACTGGTGCCGCTCGTTCTCGCGGTCGTACGCGCGCAGGAACTCCTGGGCCTCGATGGCCGAACGGCCCGCCGCCCGCTGGAGTTCGGGGGCGCTGCCGTGCGCGATGTAGTACAGCGCGAGGCCGGGGAAGCGGCGCTGCGGGTGCTGGCCCTGGAGCAGGGAGTTGGTGACGTCGTCGCCGCCGAGCACGGTCAGGCGGGGGCATTCGCCGCTGAGGCGGTTCATCTCGTCGAGGAAGGCAGTGAACTCGTTCGCGCGCGCCGTCCACACCACCGCCGTGCGCGGGGTCTTCACGACGGCCTGGCACACGTGCCGGGCGAGGTCGGGGGCGCTGGTGGCGAGCGAGCCGCGCACGGCGCCCGGCACGCGCGCGCCGCCCGTGTCGTCCTGCGGGGTGTGCTCCCACACGGTCGTCGGCACCCGGCCCGCGGACTTCAGGAACTCCCTCGCCAGGTCGTTGCTGTAGACGTCGGTGGGGTCGGCGACCAGTTCGATCCGCTGGGCCGTGCCCGGCCCGGCGGCGACCGTCCTGGCCTGCCGCATGAAGGCGGCCATGACCTGGGCGAGCCGGGCGTTGGTGGGCGCCATCTGGAAGTAGTACGGGCGGCCGGTGCGCAGCAGTTCCGCGGCGGTGCCGGAGGTGCCGACCATCGGGATGCCCGCCTTGTTGAGCACCTTGATGGCGTCCAGGGTGCCCGGCCTGCTCTGCCCGAAGCCGACGACACCCACGACGGACGTGTCGCGCCGGGCGAGCTGGGCGATCTGCTGGGCCACCTTCTCGGCGTCCTGGAAGCGGTCCCCCGCGTTGGCGGTCAGGACGCGCAGGGGTACGCGGTCGTGGCTGGACCGGGCGAGCTGGTTGATCCGGGCCTGGGCCAGGGCGAGGCCGCGCAGCTCGGGCAGGGTGCCGCCGCGCACCGGGTCCTGGGCGCCGCGGCCGCCGCTGAGCGGGCCGAGGTAGACGACCGTGCGCGGCCGCGCGCCGCCGTTCCCCGCGGCCTCCTTGTCGCGGGTCGCCGTGTCGACCTCGCTGTTCTGAGCCTCGATCATCTTCAGGGCGTCGCGCACGCCCTGGTCGTCCTTGCTCCGGCCGAAGCCCTTGGCGCCCTCGGCCACGCCCACGCAGGTGCCGTCGGTCCCCAGGAAGGTCTTCCCCGCGCAGTCGTCCCGGTCGTCGCGGTCCAGGGGCCGCCAGGCGAAGAGCCCGGCGAGGACGACGAGGACCAGGGCCACGCTTCCGGCCGTGCTCACCACCTCGACGCCCGGCGAGAAGCGGTGGGCGGGCGGCACGAGCCGGGGCTGGTGCCGCAGCCAGTACGCGGCCCGCTCGTCCGGCGGCTCGTCCTCCGCCGGAGCCGGCACGGTCATCCCGCTCGGCCGCCCCGTCCGCATCCCGCTCTCCAGGATGAGGTCGAGCTCGGCGCCCGCGTGGGCCAGGTCGGACGGCTCGATGTCCGGGACGCGTGCGGCGAGCGACCGGACACCGGCCGCCACCACGAACACGGACGTGGTGCCGAGGTCCGCGGACGCCGTCCGCAGCTCCCGCACGAAGCGCTGGGTGCGCGAGTCCGCCGGGCCCAGCTCCTCGAAGAGCACCACGAACCGTGTCGAGCGGCGCCGCCTCCAGGGGTTGAACCGGCGCGGTCGCGCGGCCGCGTCCAGGTCGGCGAGCAGCGCGTGCATCAGGACGCGGTCGACCTGCTCGGGGTCGGGCGCGTCCGGGTCGTCGTGGTCGCGCGGTACGAGGTCGAGTGCGGAGCGGAAGAAGTCCGTGGGCGGACTGCCGTGCTGCTGCCGGTACCACTGCGCGTACCAGCGGCGGTTGCGGCCGTGGCCCAGGATCCGGCGGGTGGCGCGCATCCCGAACAGCGCGCAGGGCAGTTGCTGGAAGAGGGGGCCCGAGAAGAAGTTCCACAGCAGCTCGATGAAGCCCGCGCCGCTGGTCTGGTCCCCGCCGCCGAGGCGCCACAGGGCCGCGGAGAGCGGTGACCACTGGCGGTGGTCGGCGTAGCAGTGGTCGCGCAGGGCGCGGTGGCGCCGCTCCACGGGCCCCTCGAAGCGCGGGGCGCTCAGGACGGCGTGCAGCAGCCGGTAGCCGGGCAGCTTCAGGCGTCCGGAGCCGCGCGGCATGGAGTCCGTCAGCTGCTGGGTGATCTGCTCGAACAGCTCCAGGTGCGGCGCGTCGTGGCCCTCGGGGGCCGGGGTGACGTAAGCGTGCGGTGCCAGCATCACGTTGTCCCCGCGCAGTCGTGCGCGCAGCCCTGCCACGATGCGGCGCCCCGCGAACCCGCCGCCGGACTCGGTGAGCAGGACGGCCGGAAGGCGGCTGCGCCCGCGCCTCGGCTGCACCACCAGCCTGTCGAACGCGCCGATGAAGCGGTCCATGCCTGCGTACGGTGGAATGCGGTCCATCGGTCCCCCATGACGCGCCGTCTACTGCTGCGGCCCCCGTGTAGCCAGCACGTGTCAATTGTAGGGGAACTGGCGTGTTTTCAGGGGTGGTTGGGGACTCACGAAGCCGTGTCGGCGGGCGGGGGCACGTAGGCGGCGGGGGCCGCGTCGGCCGGGGATCAGCCGTCCGCGAGCGACCCCTCCTTCACCTTCAGGTCGGCCTCCTTCGGATCGGCGACGGTCAGGACGTGCGTACTGCCGTCACGTCGAACTCCAGCGTCACCTTCGGGCCGACCATGAGGGCGGTCATGCTGTTCCAGTTCACGCCCCAGTCGCGGCGGTTGATCGTGGCACTGCCCGTGAAGCCGACCCGGAAGTCGCCCTCGGGGGCGGGCGCGGCGGTGGTCAGCTCGACGTCCAGGGTGACGGGTGCGGTCACGCCCCGGATGGTCAGATCGCCCGCGACCTTGTAGCGGGCGCCGTCGACGTGGCGCACATGGGCCGAGGTGAAGGTGATGGCCGGGTGGTTGTCCACGTCGAGGAACTTCCCGCACAGCAGGTCGTCGCGCTGCTGGTTGCGGGTCTGGATGCTCCTGGCGTGGATCGTGAGCTGGGCGCTGGACCGCGACGGATCGCCGCCGTCCAGTCGGGCGCCGCCCCCGAACTCGGCGAACTGCCCGCGCACCCGCGTGGACATCGTGTGCCGGGCGACGAACCCGATCCGGGTGTGCGCGGGGTCGATGACGTACTCACCGGTCAGCTCGCTGAGTTCGGTGCTGATGGACATGGCGGGACTCCTGGAGAGGCGCAGGGGCATGGAGGGTGCGGGCCCGCTGTCGGCGGGGGCGTGCCGCTCCCAGGAGTACGACGAGACAGCCCGGCGGAACGTGAGGTCGCGGGCTCGCGCTCCGCTGGGCCGCATGGCCCCTACGGGCGGCTGCCTCGGGCACTGAGCCTGCGGATCGGCCCGATCAGCCCCCGGTACACCGGCCGCACCACCCGGCCGGGAAGGTAGCGGTGCCGTTCCTCCTGCCAGACCCTTCCGCGGCTGTGGGCGGCGATGGGATTCCACCGGTCGGGGTCCGGCGGCGCGGAGGTGTGGAACGTGATGCGGCAGAGGTGCTTGGTGCTGACGAAGCCGTACTGGCTGGGGCTGACCAGGCGCACCGGCGCGCCGTGGTCGCCGTCCAGCGGCCGCCCGTCGAGCCGATCGGCGATGAGCACGTCCTCGGCCAGGGCGTCCTGGAGCAAGGCGACCGACCGGTAGCCGTCGAAGCCTTCGAACACGACGTGGGTGATCGCGGCGCCCGCCGGGACCAGCGGTTCGACCCGGGTGCGGTAGAAGGCGTCGAACGCGACTCCCTCCCACACCAGACCGGTCGCCGACCATCCGGCGACGCAGTGGAAGTCGGCTCCGAGCTCCTGGCGCGGCAGCTCCGCGAGGTCCTTCGCGGTGAGGGTCACGGCCTCGCTCAGGGCTCCCCCGATCTCGATCACCGGGTCCGCCGGGACGGGAGGCGGCGGCCGGTGAAGGTGCGAACCGAAGCGCGGGAATCCGTCGACGGCACGTTGGCCTGGGGGAAGCGTCATGTCGGTCCTCCTCTGAGCGCGGATCACACGGTGTCGCTTGAGAGGCGCGGCCATCACGGCTACGCGTACGGGTCGCGCGCCACAGTCTTCCCGTCGCGGTCCTGTGCGTCGATGGCCCGGCGGCGCCCGACTCAGAGGCCCAGGTCGGCGGCGAGGCAGTTGAAGGTCTTCCAGGAGCCTTCGGGGTGGTAGGTGTGGCGTGCGGGGTCGTCCGGTGTCGCCGCCTCTTCCTCGACCATGTCCTCGAAGCGGATGCGCTCGGGCAGTTTCCCGAAGCGCTCCTGCCGTGCGGCGGCGGCACTGTCGGTGGCGTTCTGGCCTTCCATGGTCGAACTCCGTTCGGTCACGTGCACCAGCGGGTGTGCCGACTCTCCCACGGAGGCGCGTCACCGGTCAAGGGAGTGACTCCGTCGAAGACCCCTCCCTGACCTGCGGTTCGACCCGGGCCATAAAGTGGCTGGTCGGCCGCGGCCAGCGGGCCGCGGGCGGTTGTCGCCGATTTCTCAGCAGGGAGTTCTTCTTGTCCATACGTGCAGGCGTGCCGTCGTACGCCACCTCCGTCAGGCCCTCCCTCGTGGTGGCCGCTCTCGCCGTCGCGGCGTCCCTGGTGGTCGGGGCCCCGGCCCACGCGGCGGACGGCGGCGGGGCGCGGGGCGCCGCTCCGGCCGCGTCCACGGTGTCCGCTCCCGCGCGGACCGTGATCACAGAGGGGCAGGTGAAGGAGGCCGGGCCCGGCGGCACGCTCCTGTATCCGAGCGTCACCAGCTGTCTGACCCTCACGGTCCAGCTGCGCTCGGGCGGTGCGGTGGGCGCGCACGCGAGCCTCTTCCAGGTGCCGGGCGAGCTGCGCTCGGACCGGATCCTGGACCGGATCAAGAGCGTGACCGGCGGCCGCGCGGTGGCGTCGGTGGCCGTCCGGGGCGCGGTCGGCGCCTGGCACCCGAGCTACTTCACGAAGGCCATCGAGAGCTACGGCGAGGGCGAGGAAGTGCCCGTGCCCACGGGGCAGGACGCCGCCGGGATCGCGGGCGTCGTGGCGCGGGGGCTCGGCGTGCCGACCGGCCTGGTGACGGTCACGGACGTGCCCGACGGCGATCAGACCGTCGAAGTCCCCCGGAGCTGAGGACCCTGAGCGGCCGTCAGTCGGCCGCCACCGCCTGACGGTCGCTCAGAGCGCGGGCCTTCGCGTTCTCGATGTGCTGGCGCATCCGCTTCGCCGCGCCCTCCGCGTCCCCCGACGCCATCGCCTCGTAGACGGCCAGGTGCTCGCGCGCCGGTGACTCGGCCTCGGACGAGCCCAGTTCCGTGAAGAGACGGAAGCGCTGGACGTGGCCGCCCAGGGAGCGGTAGGCGCTCTCCAGGAACGGGTTGTCGCACTGGGCCGCGATGCGCAGGTGGAAGCGTTCGTCGGCGGCCCAGTAGGAGCGGACCGAGGCCGAACGGGGCGCGGCCGCACAGCGCTTGAGCTCCTCGATGCTCTCCTTGAGCTCCGCCAGGAACTCCGGCGTGGTGCGGCGCGCGGCCTCGTGCACCATCGCCGGTTCCAGGACGAGCCGCGCGTCCATCAGCTTGATCAGCTCGCGCTCGGTGAAGAGCGGGGCGACGCGGTAGCCCTTGAGCGCCTCGCGCCGTACGAGGCCCGTGTGTTCCAGGCGGGCGAGGGCCTCGCGCAGCGGCGTCTGACTGACGTCCAGGTCGCGGGAGAGCGCCCCGATGTTGAGGGGCTGGCCCGGCGACCACAGGCCGTCCATGAACTGCCCCAGCAGCACCTCGTACATCTTGTCGGCCAGGGGTTGCCGTGCCGACGGGCGCGTCGTAGCCATCGTGCCTCCTTCGGTGCCCGACCTTAGCGCAGCCCCTCACCCCTCTTGATCACGGCCGAATCCTATACTATTTTGCTTCGCGCTATAGTATAGCCAGCGATCGTGGAGGATCCCGATGCCTGACGACGGCTCGTACGTGCTCGTGACCACGGCGTATCTCGAACCCGGCGGCGAGGTCGACCAGTTGCTGCGGACGGCGGGACTCCGCACCCGCTTCGCGCGGCCCGACGACCGGCGCGCGACGGGCCTCTCCTTGCGGGCGGCCGTGGCCGACGCGGGCGCGGTGGGCATCGTGGCGGGGACCGACCCCTTCACCGCGGAGGTGATCGAGGCCTCCCCCGGCCTCCGGGTCATCGGCCGCTGCGGCGCCGGATACGACAACGTGGACGTGGCCGCGGCCACCCGGCGCGGCATCGCCGTGACCCACACCCCCGGCGTGAACCGCCGGTCCGTCGCGGAGTACGTGCTCGGCCTCCTGGTGAGCTGCGCGCGGGGCATTCCGCGCAGCGTCGCCGACGTACGGACGGGCGGCTGGTCGCAGCCCAGCGGGCGGGAGCTGGCGGGCGCCACGCTCGGCGTCGTCGGGCTCGGCTCGATCGGCCGGACCGTCGCGCGGCTCGGCCGGGCCCTCGGGATGCGGGTGGTGGGCCACGACCCGTGCCCGGACGCCGGGTTCCTCGCCGAGACCGGGGTCGAAAGCCTGCCGCTGGAAGCCGTCCTCGCCACGGCGGACTTCGTCACGCTGCACCTCGCCCTCGACGCCTCGACCCGCCATCTGATCGACGGCGCGGCACTGCGCCGGATGCGGCCGGGCGCGTACCTCATCAACACCGCGCGCGGCGGCGTCGTCGACGAGGAGGCCCTCGCCGACGCGATCGCCGCGGGACATCTCGCGGGCGCGGCCCTGGATGTGACGGAGCGTGAGCCGCTGCCGTCGGACTCCCGGCTGCGGTCGTTCGACAACGTCCTGGTCACCGGGCACATCGCGGGCGCGACCGTGCAGGCACGGGCGCGCTCCGGCCGTTCGGCGGCCGAGCAGGTGGTGGCGGTGCTTTCCGGGCGGGCGCCCGAGCACGTCGTCAATCCGGGCTGGGCCGCGGTGCGGGCGGGGGCACGGTGATGGCCGCCGGGGCGCGGGCGGCGGGCCCATCGCCGACCGGGTCGCCACGGCACGCTCCGGGACCGCTGCGGCTCGGCGCCGGGCCGAAGGCGCCGCTCCTGGCGGCCAATCTCAAGTGGCTCTTCACCGAGCTGCCCTTCGAGCGGCGCTTCGAGGCGGCGGCCGCCGCGGGCTTCGCCGGGGTCGAGTACGCCGCGCCCTATCCGTATCCGCCGACGCGGCTGCGCGCGCTGCTCGGGGACGCGGGCCTTCGCCAAGTGCTCATCAACTCCCCGGCGGGAGAGCCCGGTTCGCCGGAGCGGTCGGGGGTGGCCTGCCATCCGGGGCGCGCGACGGACTTCCGCGCGGGGATCGAGCGCGGCCTGGAGTACGCCACCGAGTTGGGCGCCGGGCTCCTGCACGTGCTGGCCGGGATCGTGCCGCAGGACGTGAGCGGGGAGCGGGCGTTCGCCACGTACGTCACGAACATCGCCTGGGCGGCCGAGCGCGCGCACGGCACCGGGGTGCGGCTCGTGATCGAGGCGCAGAACGGCCGTGACGCGCCCGGCTACTTCCTGGGCGCCCAGGCCCGGGCGGCGGCCGTCGCGGAGGCGGTGGGGCGCGACCGGGTGGGCCTGCTGCTCGACCTGTACCACGCGCAGGTCGCCGAGGGGGATCTGATCCGCACGCTGCGCACGCATCTGCCGTACGCCGCGCACCTCCAGATCGCCGACCCGCCCGACCGCACCGAGCCGGGCACCGGCGAGATCCGGTGGCCGCGCGTCGCCGCCGCCCTGCGCGAAGCCGGTTACGAGGGCTGGATCGGGTGCGAGTACGCGCCGGTGGAGGGCACCGTGCCGGGGCTCGGCTGGGTGGCGGAGGTCGCGGAGTCGGCGGAGGTGACGCCATGAGCGGGAGAGACCTCGGCGGGTCCGGTGGCCCCGGTGTCCGCATCGCGCTGATCAGTGCCGCCCCGGCCGCCATCGCGCCCGCCGCCGCCGGGCTCGCCGCCGCGTTCCCGGCGGCACGGCCGTGGAACCTGCTCGACGACGCGCTGCTCTCCGACGCCGACGCGGCCGGCGGGCTCACCCCGGCGCTCGCCGACCGGATGCGACGCCTCATCGCGTACGCCGTCGAAGGCGGCGCCCAGGGCGTGTTGCTGACCTGCTCGCTGTACGGGCCGGTCGCCGCCGACGCCGCCGCGGGGGTTCCGGTGCTCGCCGCCGATGCCGCCGCCTTCGCGTCGGCCCTGGGCGGCGGCCATCGCGAGGTGCTCGTCCTCGCCACGTTCGCGGCGGCCCTCGACGACACCGTGGCCCGCTTGCGCACGGCCGCGCGCGCCGCCCGCTCCCCCACGCGGATCGTCGGCCAGGTCATCGCGCCCGGAGCCGTCCCCGACCCCGGTGCCGCGGACGCCGTGCTGCTGGCCCAGTACTCCCTGGCGCCGCACGCCGACGCCCTGGCCGAGGCCCTCGGACTGCCGGTCCACGCGGGGCCGCACGCGGCGGCCCGCGCGCTGCGCGCCGCCGTGCGGAACGCCACCGGCGGCCTCACGGAAGGAGGCATTCCGTGCTCGGAGTGATCGCGGACGATGTGACCGGGGCGAGCGATGTCGCCCTGAGCCTGCGCGAGGGCGGCCTTCGCACCGTCCTGTACTTCGGCGTGCCGGGCCCCGACGTGACTCCGCCGGACGGCTGCGGAGCAGTGGTCATCGCGCTCAAGAGCCGCATGGCCGCACCCGAGCGGGCCGTCGCGTCGTCGCTCGAGGCGCTGCGCCGCCTGCGCGCGCACGGGGCGCGGCGGGTCTACTTCAAGTTCTGCTCGACCTTCGACTCCACTGCGGACGGAAATCTCGGGCCGGTCCTCGACGCGCTCGCCGACGCCCTGGACGTGCCGGTCGTCCTTCTCACGCCCAGCTCGCCGCGGCACGGCCGCACCCAGTACGAAGGACACCTCTTCGTGAACGGCGTGCCGTTGGCCGAGTCCCCGATGCGGCACCACCCGGTGACGCCGATGACGGATTCCTCCCTGCCCCGGCTGCTGCGCGCCCAGACGCAGCGGCCGGTCGGGCTCCTCCGGTGGGACACCGTGCGCGCGGGCGCGGCGGCGGTCCGCGCGGCCGTCGACGAGGCGGCGACGCGCGGCGTGCGCTATCTGCTGGCGGACGCCCTCGACGACGGCGACCTGCGCACGCTCGGCAGCGTGGCCGCCGACGCACCGCTGACCGCCGGTGCGGCCGGGCTGGCCGAGGGGCTCGCCCCGGCGGTCCCGGCGGGCGGCGGCGCGGCCGCGTACGAGGAGGCGGATCCGTCGGCCGTCCACCCCGCGGCCGTGCTCTGCGGCAGCTGCTCGGCGCGCACCCTGGAGCAGCTCGACGCGCTGCGCGCCGCGGACCGGCCGACGTACCGGCTCGACCCCGTCGCCGAGCCGGATCCCGCCGTCCTGGCCGAGCGGGCCCTCGCCTGGTACGACGCGCTGCCGACCGGCTCGTCGCGGGGCGCGCCCGCCTTCCACTCCTCCGTGCCGCCCCACGAACTGCGCGCCATCCAGCGGCACTTGGGGGCCGAGCGGGCCGCCGCCGTCCTGGAGGAGGCCACCGGCCGCGTCGCCGCCGGGCTCGTGGCGCGCGGGGTGCGGCGCGTGATCGCGGCGGGCGGCGAGACGTCTGGCGCCGTGGTGGCCGCGCTCGGCGTCACCGGCGCCCTGGTCGGCCGGGCCGCCGCGCCCGGTGTGCCCTGGATCCACCCCACGTCGGGGCCCCGGATCGCGCTCCTCCTCAAGTCCGGCAACTTCGGCGGCCCCGACTTCCTCGCCACCGCCTCCGGACCGCCACAGGACCCCTCCCCGCACGGACGACGTCAAGGAGCCCGCCCATGACCACCGCCCCCGCACCCGCACCCGCTCACCCGTCGCACGCGGCCGGGCGCGCGGCCGTCGTCGCCACCGCCCGCGCCCTGGCCGCACGCGGCCTCGTGCACGGCCGCACCGGCAACGTGTCGCTGCGTACCGGCGACGGCCGGATCCTCGTCACCGCGACCGGCGCCGACCTGTCGGCCGTCGGCCCCCGGGACCTGTCGCTTCTCGACGCCGACGGCGGCCACCTCGACGGGCCGCCGCCGTCTAAGGAGGCGTTCCTGCACGCCGCCGTGTTGCGCGCCCGCCCCGACGCGCGCGCCGTCGTCCACACGCACTCCCCGCACGCCACCGCCGTGTCCTGCCTCAACGGCCTGGACCCCGACGACGCGCTGCCCCCGCTCACCGCCTACTACGCGCTGCGCGTCGGACGGCTACCGCTCGTGCCGTACTTCGCGCCCGGCGACCGGCGGCTCGCGGCCGCGGCCGGGGAACGCGCCCGTACGGACGCCGCGCTGCTGCTGCGCCATCACGGCCCGGTCGTGGCGGCTCCCGGCCTCGACGCGGCGCTCGACGCCGTGGAGGAGCTGGAGCAGACCGCGCGGATATTCCTGCTCCTGCGCGGGGCCGACCACGCCCGCCTCACCGAGGAGCAGCGCGGCGCGCTGCGGCCCCGACCACCGCGCCCTGTCGCCCTGTTCAGCGCCCTCGCCATCAAGAAGGCCCTGGACGACACCGTCCTGGAGGCGTTCACCAGCACGACCGGCATCGACGTCGACGGCGTGTACGAGCCCACGAACGTCCTGCTCCGGCAGATCGAGGGCGGCGCGCGGCCCGACGTGCTCGTCGGCGTGACCGGAGCCCTGGAGAAACTGGCCGCCTCCGGGGTGCTCAGCGCGCCCTCGCTGCGCCCCCTGGCCCGGGTGGGGATCGGCGTGGCCGTGCCGCCGGGCGCGCCCGCCGTGGACATCGCCACCACCGAAGCGCTCGTACGGGCGCTGACGTCGGCGCGCTCGGTGGCGTACTCCCGCACCGGCGCGAGCGGAGTGGCGTTCGCCGCCCTCCTCGAACGGCTCGGCATCGCGGACGAGGTCAACTCCCGCGCCACCGTGGTCGAGAAGGGCTTCACGGCGCTCGCGGTGACGGACGGGCGCGCCGACCTGGCCGTGCAGCAGCTGAGCGAGCTGCGCTTCGTGCCGCGGGCGCGCGTGGTCGGGCCGTTCCCCGAAGAGGTCCAGCACTACACCGACCTGTCGGTCGCCCTCGGCGCGGACGCCGTGGACCGTGCCGGGGCCGGGTCGCTCCTGCGCCATCTCACCTCCGCCCCGGCGCGCGCCGCCTACCGGGCGGCCGGTCTGGAGGACCCGCGCCGATGAACGCGATCCTCGCCCTGGTGGCGTTCATCGGCGTCATCATCGTGTGGAACGTGGCGTTCAAGCGGAACATCGGCGAGGCCATGGTCCTCGGGTTCCTCGCGAGCGCCGCTTTCGGGGGCGCGGACGCGCCGCGCGTGGCCTGGGACAGCCTGGTCGCGGGCCTGCAGTCGGAGATCACGTTCGCGGCGCTCGCGTTCGTGTTCGTCAGCGAACTCCTCACCCGCACCGGGCTCGTGCACCGCATGATCGACATCCTCAGCTCGCTGCTCGGCCGCCGCCGCGGCGGCTCCGCGTACGCGGCGACGGTCGCCTCCGGCCTCTTCGGCGCCGTGGCGCACAACGGCGCGGCGATCGTGGCCACCGTCGGCTCCCTGGCCATCCCGTGGATGAAGCGCTCGCGGGCCAGCGGGGAGACGGCCGCCCTCGTCCTGTCCGGGAACGCCGGGGTCGGCGCGACCTTCCCCTTCAGCGGCGCGTTCTTCGTGCTGCTCGCCGCGCCGACGGTGCTGCCCGTCCTGTCCTCGTCCGACGTCGTCGGCACGCTGTTCGTCACGGGGGCGTGGATGGTGGCGATGCGCCTGGTCGTCGCGTACGCGATCGTGCGGTGGCGGGGCGTGGGCACCATGGCCGCGCAGGACATCCGGCCGCTGCGCGCGTCGTTCGGCGCGGGCTGGACCTCGCTGCTCGTCCTGGCCGCCGTGGCGGTGCCCGTGCTGTTGACGTCGGGGCCCGTCGGCGACTGGGCCACGGACCGGCTCGGCGGGCTCGACACCACCGACGCGGTGCCGCTGCTCGTGTGGCTGCCGGTCGTGATGCTGGTCGCCGGGCTCCTGGTGGAGCGCCGTACGCTGCCGCACGGCGGCGGCGCCTGGTGGCGGCTCCTCGGCGAGGTCGGTCCGCAGCTCGGCCTGGTGGGGGTGACCATGGTGTCCGCGTTCGCCGCGTCCGAGGTCCTGGACCGGCTCGGCCTCGGCGCGGAACTCACCCCGTACCTGGAGGACCTGCGGGACGTGCCGCCGCTGGTGGCGGCGCTCGTCGTGGGCCTGATCCTGGTGATCGTGGCGGGCCCCCTCAACACCACCTCCACGCTCGCGGCCGTCGGCCCCGTCGCCTTCGCCGCGCTCACCGCCTCCGGGGTCCCCGCGCACGTGGCCTTCGCCGCGGTCATCGTCTGGGCCTCGTCGGAAGGCTGCTCGCCGCCGGGCGCCGCCCCGCTGTACGTCGCCGCGGGCATCGCCGACATCGACCCCGTCCGCATCTTCCTGCCCGTCGCCCTCTACTACCTGGTGCCGACGTACGTCTTCGGCGTCCTCATCGCCACGGGCGTCCTGTGGATCCCGGGCTGATTCCCGGGCCGAACGCCCCTTCCCCGAGCGCCCCTTCACCGAACGGAGCACCCACCATGCGCACCTTCCTCCGTCTCTTCCTCCTCGGCGCGACCCGCGTCCTCCTGGTCGCCTTCCTCCTCGGCGGCCTCGCCGTGGTGGCGGGCCAGACCGCCGCCCTCGCCCTGGGCGACCGCCACCTCATGGAACTCTTCGGCACGGACGTCACCGAGGTGGTGTGCGTCGTCGCGGGGGCCGCGGGGATCTGCTCGTTCCTCCACTCGTACGTACGGGAGGGGGGTCCGGCGCACGACGTCGACGCAGTAACGTGAACGCATGATCGTGGAAGCGGGCGACGACGGGATCGTCGAGCGGGTACAGGAGTGGGCACGGCGCCAGGAGGACGTCCGGGCCGTGCTGCGGACGGGTTCGCGGGCGCGGCGCGACGGGACGGTCGACGCCTTCTCCGACCACGACATCGAGGTCTACACCACCGACCCCGACCGCTACGAGGACGGCGACTGGGTCGAGGAACTGGGCTCGGTCGTGGTGCAGGTGGGCCTGGAGGGGCCGTGGGACAACCCGGCGCGGCTCGTGTTCTTCGCAGGCGGCGTCAAGGTCGACTTCCAGGTCGTACCGGTGGACCTGCTCGCGAAGATGGCCGCGGACGGCCTCGACGACCTGCACGAGCGCGGCTACGAAGTGCTGTGGGACCCCGACGGCACGGCGGCCCGCCTGCCCGCCGCCAGTGGCGAGGTGGCGGCGGAGCTGCCCGACGCCGAGGAGTTCGAGGAGCTCTGCGCGGAGTTCTGGTTCGAGGTGGCGCATCTGCCGCGCTATCTCGCCCGGGGCGAGCTGTGGGTGGCCAAGTCCCGGGACTGGACCACGAAGGAGCTGCTTCAGTCCGTCATCGAGTGGCACGCGCTGACGCGTGAGGGCAGCGGCCACGACGTCTGGTACGGCGGCACGCGGATGCGGAGCTGGGCGGCGCCCGGGGTGTGGGAGCGCCTGCCGGACACCTTCGGCGGCTTCGCCGCGGACGACGCCCTGCGCGCCGCCCGCGCGACCGCCGACCTCTTCGCCCGCTTGGCCAAGGAGGTGGCCGAGGCCCACGGCTTCGCCTATCCGCACAAGGCCGAAGAGGCGATCCGCCCGACCCTGGACGCGCTGCCGCGGGGCTAGGTGCTCATCGGTAGTCGCCGTCCAGGAGATGACGGGCCTCGACGCGGGGCGGGGCCCAGACCGGCCGGTAGGCGGGGTGGTCCTTGAAGCGGGCGGCGGCGTGCTGGAGGGCGAGGCCGAGCCCGTCGATGAAGGCGGCGTCCCGCGCGGAGAGCGCTCTGTGGTCCCGGTGCGCGAGCAGGTCGCTGTGGATGACGAGTTGGGCGTTGACGCCGTAGACGAACGGGTCGTTCGCCGCGGCCGGGCCGAGGTCGGCGATCCGGTCCGCGAGGAAGTGGTGGAGCGCCTCGTACTGCGCGGTGATCATCATCCGGTCGGTACACCCATTGCGGTCGGGCGCGAACCACCAAGGCGTGACGCCCTGCTGACGCGGTGCTTTCAGACGGTCCCTCAACTGCCCCGAAAGTACCGCGTTCCCTTCCACCCGCGGCAGGTGGGGCGCCCCTGACGGCCTCCTGCGCGGAGATCGGCCAGGAGACCCGCTCAGCGGCTGGTCAGCGGATTGCCGTACTTCTGGGCCGTGGAGAGGTACGGAAGGCCGAGCGTGCGGGGTGAGAAGGCCAGCGAGCCGCCGGCCGAGCCCTTGGGGAGGAGCCACGCGGCGCCCAGGGAGGCGTTCTCGCCGGGGGCGCCCACGGTGACGTCCGGGACGCGGTCGGCGTCGTGGTCGGCCGTGGCGGTCGCCGCGCCGAAGGCGTCGCCCGCCTCGGCGACACCCGGCACTCCGGGCGTGTCCTGGTTCCAGGCGACGGAGTCGGCGCGGCCGCCCGCGTCGAGCAGGCCCTTGGCGCCGCCGCGGAGCAGCCAGGCGGCGCCCGCTTCCGCCTTGCTTCCGATGGCCTCGCCGGGAGCGCCCGCGACCAGGTCGTCGCGGCCGTCGCGGTTGACATCGGCGACGGCGAGGGCGGCGCCGAAGCGGTCGCCGTCCTCGGCCGCGCCCGGGACGCCCGCCGTGTCCTGGTTCAGGGTCTGGGCGCGGCTGCCGAACGAGCCGCCCGCGCGGCTTCCGTAGTGGATGTGGATGCCGCCGCCCTTGGCAAGGCGTTCGGGGCCGCACGGGTCGTCGATGTTCTCGTCGGCGATCTCGCGGCATTCGCCGAGCGCCAGGTCGTCGCGGCCGTCGCCGTCGAAGTCCCCGGCGGCCAGGGCGGTCACACCGGCGTTGTCCGTGTTCCAGAAGTTGGCGAACGCGGACCGCTCGGCGTCCCACTTCCACAGCCGCACGTGCGACTGCGTGTGGGGCCGGCCCGCGGTCCAGTACGCCACGGCCAGGTCCGCCGTGCCGTCGCTGTCGAAGTCGCCGGTGGCCAGGGCGGGGGCGCGACCGCCCATGGGGGCGGCGACGACGGTGGTGACCAGGCTGTCCTCGCCCTGGATGACGCGGGCGACGACCTTGTCCGTGCCGCCGATCACGATCGTCTTGTTGTCTCCACCGGTGAGGTGGGCCGCCGCGACCGAGGTGCCGTACGCGGCCGACGGCGACGGTCCGGTCAGGACCGTCGACCCCGGCCCCGGCCCGGTCCGCGAGCCGCCCACGACGAGGACCGTGCCCGCGTCCCGACCGCGGTCGGTGACGTCCTCTCCGGGGGCGCCGGCGAGCAGTTCCGCGATGCCGTCGCCGTTGAGGTCCGTGAGGGCCACGGACGCGCCGAAGCGGTCGCCCGCCTCCGGGGTGCCGGGAACCTCGGGAGTGGCCTGGGTGACACGGATGCTTCCGTGGGCGCCCACGCCTCTCGGGCCGCCCCGGACGACGTTCACGTACCCGGCCCCGGCCCGGCCGTCGACGGTCCCGTCCGGGACGCCGACGGCGAGGTCCGCGTAGCCGTCACCGTTGAAGTCGCTCGTGGCGGCGGGGGGCGCGGCAGCGGCGGCACCGGGCGGGAGCGCGATCCCGGCGGTGACCGCCGCGGCGGCTGCGATGGCGTACGTCAGGATGCGGCGGCTCTGTGGCACGGAGGCCTCACTCGGTCGACGGGACGCGGGGTCGTCTGGTGTGACCGTCGAAGGGCGGAGCCGGTTGTACGGAGTTCGCCGGTGGTTCGTGCCGGGTTCACGCCGGGTGGTCAGCGCGAGCCGGTGACGGCCCGTATCTCCTGGTCGATGATCTCCCACAGCGGCACGCCGTCGCAGTTGCTGAGGATGACGCCGACCCAGCCGGTGTCCGGGTAGATGTTCCAGCTGGCGCCGACACCCGGGTCGCCACCGGCGCGCCCCCACACCCATTGGCCGCCTGTGATGTGGACCGGCAGCGAGTAGGCCGCGAAGCCCGCGTCGGCGGGGACCGCCCGGTCGCTGTCGCGCAGGCCGCCGCCCTGCGGGGGCAGCGGGGCCTTGGCCCCGGTCAGCACCTCGGCGTAGCGCCGGTCGAGCACCGTGCCGTCGCCGAGCGCGTGCGCGAACCGCACCAGGTCCCGCGCGGTGGCGAAGCCGCCGTCGCCAGGGGCGTCGATGAAGCTGCGGCCCGGGTTCCTGCCCGGCTGGTGCGGGCTCGGGCTGCCCTTGTCCAGGTTGCGGACGGCGTCCACCCGGCTGCCGTCGGCCAGCTCCATGTACGGGTGCGCGATGCGCTCGTCGGTGAGCCACTGCGGTCGGGTGTAGAACCCCGTGCCGGTCATGCCGCAGCGCCCGAAGACGTGCTCCTCGACGTAGTCCCAGTACGTCGTGCCGGTCACGGCCTCCACGATCTGTGCGGGGATGGCGACCTCGGCGCCGACGTGGTCGGTGGGGGTGCCGGGGGCGGCGACCAGTTCGGCCTGCCGGGCCCATCGCTCGTTGTACTCGCGCACCTCCTCACGGCTCTGGAAGACGCGCTGCACGTCCACGTCAGGGTTGCTCAATCCGGAGGTGCCGGAGAGGAGGTGGTGGATGGTCACCTTCTCGGCGATCTCCTTGGCGAAGCCCGACAGATGGGTGCCCACCGTGTCCCACAGCTTCAGCCTGCCCTGCTGCGCCAGCTGCAGCACGGCCACCGCGCCGAACGGCTTGCCCGCCGAACTGAGCGAGAACGCGACGCCTTGGTCGTTGCGGATCCCCTTCTCCTTGTCGGCCATGCCGTAGCTGCGCGACAGCACCGTCCGGCCCCGGTGCGACAGCAGCACCACACCGGAGAACTTGTCCTCGGCAGCGAGCTTCGCCACGTACCGGTCGTAGGCGCCGCCGGGGCGTGTGTCCGGCGGGATGGTGTCGGGGTCGGTCCGCGCCGGGGCGGCGTGACCGGGGTGGGCGTCCGCCACCTGCGCGCCGGACGCCACCACGCCCGCGGCGGCGACGCCGCCCCATCTGAGCAGGCGTCGCCGGTCGACACCACGTACGGAATCCGAGCTCATGGTCACGTCCCTCTCCTGGGCACCGGGCGACCGTCGATGCGCGGTGGCCCACGCGCCTACTGAACGCGGAGGGCTGTTGCGGCGGCGTATGCGCTTTTCGATACGCCCGCGATACACCTCAAGCCGTACCGCGCATGGGGAAGTTGAGAGCGACGAGGGAGCGGGGCCGCGCTCAGGGCCGCGGCACTCCGGTGCGCTCCAGAGCCTTGCGGGCGGCGAGGTAGCCCGCGATCTTGAACGCCAGCTCGTGCGAGCCGAACGGGTCGGCGCGGGCACGTCGCAGCACCGCCCGGGTGGCGGTCACGACTCCGTGCTCGGGCAGGCCCAGTTGTTCCTCGATGCCCGCCGCGGCAGCCGCGAAGAACCGTGGCAGGTCCTCGGCCGGTTCGTACGCCACCGTCAGTCCTCGGGCCACCTCGAAGACGAATCCCTCGGCCGCGGGCTCGAAATCCACTTCTATCTCCGCGAAGTGCGGCGCGCAGTTCTGCTTCTGATGGAGTACGCGCACTCCGCGGATCGGATACGGCGGAAACCGGAGCGGCGCTGGCGTCATGCCGGCACGCTACCCGCCGGCTGCGGCGAGCACCGGGCCCATGGGGTCGGTCACGACGAGCAGCAGGAAGCATCCTCCCAGCAGCAGGGCACGGCGGGCCCTGTCGCGGGACCGGGCGCCGAAGGCACGGTGCTGGGGACGGAAGCGGTGGCTCGGGTGCACGGTGAGGGGGCGGCCGATCGACACGCACAGCACCAGTCCGGCGTAGAAGAGTGCTGAGGTGAGCGGGGCCAGTCCCGCGGCGCGGGCGAGTTCGTTGAGGAGCAAGTGCAGCAGGGCCACCGCGGTCCCCGTGAGGATCACGGCCTGTGTCCAGGTGCCGTTGGGTCCCACCGGATGGGCCGGGCGTTCGAGCGCACGGATCCGCCACCACCAGCCGGGGTGGGTGTGCCAGGGGCGGGTGCCTCCGCGCAGCGGGCGCGCCTTCCGCGCCCAGGTGAACAGGCTGATCCACCCGTCGTCCGGTTCGGTGTGCCAGTGCTCCAGTTCCCACTTCGGCCCCATGCGCCGTTCGGACTGCTCCTCGGCCACGGCGCTCCACGCCCGCGGGTCGGCGCCCCAGTCGACCGCGTCCAGGTCGGCGCAGAGTTCGCGGTGCCGGAGGATGTCGGTGTAGGCCATGTACGCCATCGCGACCAGGACGGCCACCACGGCCGCCTCCCACAGGGGTGACCACTGCTGCCCCGACCAGGAGTACCGGGCCGTACCGAAGAGCTCGTTCCCGTAGAGCCAGGCGAGCAGCGCCAGGTAGGGCAGGACGACGACGGCGGCGAAGGCCAGCCACAAGGCCCTTACGGCGGTGCCCAGTTCGACGTCGCGGTTGCGCAGGTGGGCCAGTTCGTGGAGTACCACGGCGGTGAAGACGGCCCTGTCCCTGCCGAAGGTGAGGGGTGCTTCGTCCACCATGGTCACCAGGCCATTGTCGAGAGCGAGGCAGTACCTGCCCGCGGAGCCAAAGGTGACGGCTCCTGTGCTGAGGCGGCGCGGATCGCGGTAGAAGGCCGGGGTCCGGGTGATCCCGGCCTGGAGCGTCAGGCGCAGGAGGGTGTCGTGCAGAACGGGGTGGCCGGGGGTGATCCGGTGAAGGCGGCGCTTGCGCAAGGCGGGCCCGCACAGATGGAGGGCCGCGGCGGTCAGCAGCATCAGGCCGCCCGCGCCCACCGCGATCACCTCGGCGTTGTCCAGGATCACGGCCCCGTGCGGCCCGGCGAGCTGCGACTTGCTCATGAGCAGGGCGTCAAGCGGCGGCAGCCCGCGCTCGCGGCTGTCCGGCAGGGCCAGGGGATCCGCGTCCTGTCCGCTGGAGACGAGAACCCGGACCGCGCGCAGCGAAAGACCCACCGCGAGCGTCACGGCCAAGACCAGGAACAGCGCGCACCGCCGGGTCGTGCCCTGCCCCAACAGGCGCTGATCGCGGCGGGGAGTACCGTCGTCAGCCATCGCCGGACGACGTGGCGAGCCGGGCCACGACCGCATCGGCCAGCGCCTGCGCCGCTTCCGCCTCCATGCCCGACGCCTGCGCCCGCTCCACCACCCTCCGCTGGACGGCGCCCAGTTGTTCGCAGGACAAGGCCGGGACCTCGGTCGGCGGATCGGGAAGGCGGCGCACTCGACGCAGCCAGGCGCCGCCCCAACGGCTCGCTCCGTCAACGGCTGTTGCCGCCGACCGTTGCGCCACCTCGTTGACCACCAGCCACACCACTGGCGCGACCAGCGCGAGGACTTCGGCGGCTCCGAAGCCGAGTGGGTCCCGCCGCGCGCGGGAGCGGCGGAACACGCGCGTGATCTGCCTGTCGCTCAGCGACGCCATGCCGTCGAGGAGCTTCGCCTCCCGCGGAGCCTGCGCGGCGAGGACGTCCCGCACCACCTCTCGTACGCTCTGCCCGGGCACGTGCTTCCTCCCCATCGGTCACCTGCCCTACTGAACGAGACGACACGAGACGGGAAACGCCCGGCGGCCTGCCGCGTACCGGCCGGGCCCACCGGCTCCCGGGCGACCGCCCGCCGAACGTCAGGCGGCGTCCCAGGCGGCTTGGATCATGTGGAAGGCCTCGTCTAGTGCGGCGTCGGGATCGGACGCGTCGCGGGCCAGGGCGTAGGCGTCGATGACGAACCGGGCGATGGCCCGGCAGGCCGTCGCGCTCCGCGGTACGTCCGGGTCGGCGATGAGGGCCGTCGCGAGTGCTTCGGCGTGGCGCAGGCGCATGGATTCCTCGTACGCGCGCAGGGCCGGGGAGGTGTCGATCATGCGGTGGACCGGTGCGGCGCCCTCGCCCGAGCAGTGGCGGACCAGGTCCTGGACCTCGCGGCGCAGGGCGGGGACGAGGGGCTGGTCCGGGGTGCGGCGGGTGACGGCCAGGGCCAGGCGCTGTTCGAAGGGGTGGTCCTGCTCGAAGACCAGGGCCTCTTTGGAGGCGAAGTGAGCGAAGAGAGTGGTGACGGCCACGTCCGCCTCGGCGGCCACCTCCCGGATGCCCACCTCGTCGTAGCCGCGTTCCAGGAAGAGCCGCAGCGCGGTATCGGCGATCTTCTGGCGGGTGGCGGCCTTCTTGCGCTCACGGCGGCCGGGCGTGACGGTCATGAGCCGAACACTACCAACTCCGAATAAGTATCCGTTTCTAAACCCTAACGGTTAGTGTTACGGTCGGCGGCATGAAGAGAGTCAGCTTCGCCGCGTTCGGCGGCCCCGACGTACTCCGCCTCGACGACGCCCCTGAGCCCCGTCCCGGCCCCGGCCAGATCCGCGTAGCCGTGCGAGCGGCGGGCGTGAACCCCGTCGACTGGAGGATCCGCGAAGGACAGTTCCAAGCGGTCCGTCCCCTCGAACTGCCCGCCGGGATCGGACAGGACGCCGCCGGGGTGGTCGATGAGGTCGGCGAAGGCGTCGACGGCATCGCGGTCGGTGACCGGGTCTTCGGGCGCGGCACACACACGTACGCCGAGCTCGCCGTGCTCTCGGCCTGGGCCCGCGTGCCCGAGGGCATGACCTTCGAGGAGGCGGCCGGATACCCCTCGGTGGTGGAGACGGCACTGCGCGTCCTCGGCGAGTCCGGCGTGGAGTCCGGACAGACACTGCTGGTCAGCGGCGCCTCCGGCGGCGTCGGATCAGCCGCCCTGCAGATCGCCCGCGACCGCGGCATCACCGTCATCGCCACCGCAGGACCCGCCAACCAGGACTACCTGCGCACCCTGGGCGCCCTCCCCACCACCTACGGCCAGGGCTGGGTCGAGCGGGTGCGGCGGCTCGGCCCCGTCGACGCGGCGCTCGACCTGGCAGGGGCGGGCGTGATCCGCGAACTCGTCGCACTCACCGGCGACCCGGACAAGGTGATCTCCATCGCCGACCTCAGCGCGCCCGAGCACGGCGCCCGCTTCTCCGGCGTCACCGGCGACGTGCCGCGAGCCCTCGCCCACGCCGCCGACCTCATCGCCCGGGGAAGACTCCACATCCCCGTACAGCGGACCTACTCCCTCGCCGAGGCGGCCGCCGCACACGCCGACAGTCAGGCCGGACACACCCGCGGACGCCGCGTCATCGTCCTGTGACCACGCGAGGAGCCCCATGCGCACCCCTGTCACGATCATCGGCGCCGGTCTCGGCGGCCTCGTCCTGGCCCGGGTCCTGCACCTGCACGGCATCCCGGTAACGGTCCATGAGGCGGACCCCTCCCCCACGGCCCGTTCACAGGGCGGGATGCTCGACATCCACGCCCACAGCGGCCAACTCGCCCTAGATACAGCCGATTTGACGGATGAGTTCCGCGGTCTCGTCCTGGAGGGCCGGCAAGCGCTACGGCTTCTGGACCGCGACGGAACCGTCCTGTTCGAGAAGGACGACGACGGCACGGGCGCGAGCCCCGAGGTGCAGCGCGGCGAACTGCGGCAGCTGCTCCTCGACGCGCTCCCCGACGGCACCGTCCGCTGGGGCCACAAGGCCACCGGCGTCCGCGCCCTCGCCGAGGGCCGCCACGAGGTGACCTTCGCGGACGGCACCAGCGCCGTCACGAGCCTGCTGGTCGGCGCGGACGGCGCGTGATCGCGGGTCCGGCCGCTGCTCTCCGACGCCGCACCCGCGTACGTCGGACGGTCCTTCGTCGAGACCTGCCTGCACGACGCGGACACCCGCCACCCGGCCACGGCGAAGGCGGTCGGCGGCGGGACGCTGGTCGCCCTCGACCCGGACGGGCCCGGCACGTGGTTCGTGGCCCACCGGGAGAAGGGCGGGACGCTCCACGCCTACATCACCCTGACCAAGCCTCAGGACTGGTTCGCCGCCGTCGACTTCACCGACGCCGTCGCGGCCGCCGCGCGGATCGCGCAGGAGTACGACGGCTGGGCACCGGAACTCACCGCCCTGATCACCGCGGGCCGGACCGCGCCGGTCCTGCGCCCCCTGCACGCCCTGCCGGACGGGCACCGCTGGGACCGGGTGCCGGGAGTGACCCTGCTCGGCGACGCCGCCCACCTCACGGCTCCCAACGGCGAAGGCGCCAATCTCGCCATGCAGGACGGAGCCGAACTCGGCCAGGCGCTCGCCGCGCATCCCGACGACATCGAGACCGCCCTCACCGCGTACGAGCGGGGGCTGTTCCCCCGCGGCGCAGCGGCCGCCGCCGCGGCGCCGCGCAACCCCACGCCCCAGGAGTTGATCCGTTTCTTCACCGGCTGGAAGTCCTGAAGCTCTCCCGCTGAACTGTTCGCCGACATACGGAGGTTGTCTGTGTTCGCCCTTCAGTATCACCGCTACGGCGGTTCCGAGGTCCTTCGCGTGGAGGAGGTCGAAGAGCCGCACGCCGGGCCCGGTCAGGTCCGCGTCGCGGTCCGTGCCACCGGCGTCACCCCTGCTGACTGGTACCTGCGCTCAGGGATGCTGCGGGGTGTCCTGGCCCTGGACTTCCCCCACATCCCCGGCGTGGACGCCGCCGGAACGGTCGACGAGGTGGGCGAGGGAGTGACCGGCACCGCCGTGGGGGACGAGGTCTTCGGCCTCGTCCCCTTCGCCGACCAGGGAGGAGCCGCGGCCCAGTACGCCGTCCTTGAGGCGTGGGCACCCAAGCCCCGGTCATGGTCCTTCGAGGAGGCGGGTGGCGCCGCGGGCAACATCGACACGGCCACCCGTGTCCTGGAGGCCCTCGAAGCCGCCGAAGGCATGACCTTGCTGATCGAGGGCGCCGCGGGAGGCGTCGGCACCATCACCGCACAACTCGCCCGGGCCCGCGGCCTCACCGTGATCGGCACCGCGAGCGAAGGCAACCACGGCTTCCTCGAACAGCTCGGCGTCGTCCCGGTCACCTATGGGGTGGGGCTGGCCGACCGCCTCGCCCCGCTGGCTCCGCACGGCGTCGACGTGGTCCTGGACGCAGCCGGCAAGGGCTCTCTCGCCGATCTGGTGGCCATCGCCGGAGGCCCGCACCGCGTGGTGACCATCGCGGACTTCGACGCCGACCGGCACGGCGTGCGGTTCTGCCGCTCCGAAGCGGGGCAATCGCCAGGACGGGCGGGACTGCCGCTGGCAGCCGTTCTCGCCGACAGCGGCCGTCTCACCGTCCCGCTGCACGCCGTGTTCCCGCTGGCGGACGCCGCCACCGCGCACGACGTCAGCGCCTCCGGCCACGCGCGCGGCAAGATCGTCATCACCGTGCCCTGATGGCCGTGGGCTCGGTCGCGCCCGCCGGAACGCCGGTGATCCCGGAGCCACGGCCAAGCCCACGCCGGCGTCAGCTCGTCGGCGGCAGAGCCTGGTCGAGGAGAACCTCCGCCGCCGCCCGCGCGTGGCGGCCGTAGTCCGGTTCGTCGAGGACCATGGCGCGGCTGGCCGCCCCGTCCGCGAGCGTGGCCAGCTGTTCGGCGAGCACCAGGGGGTCGCGGCAGCCCAGCTCCGTCACCAAGGCGGCGATCAGCCGCACCATGCGCAGCTTCTGCTCCCGGGCGTAGGAGTGCACCGCGCTCTGCGGGTCCGGGAATTCCGCGGCGGCGTCGATGAACGGGCACCCCCGCGCCGGAGCCGCGTCCGCCACCGGCTGGTCGAACAGCTTGCGGATCCGGTCGCGCGGAGGGATGTCCTCGCGGGTCAGCACGCCTTCCAGCGTGGCCCCCGACAGGACGAGGCCCTGCAAGTGGGCGATGACCAGATCGTTCTTGGTACGGAAGTGCGCGTAGAGCGTCCGCTTGGACACCGGCGCCTCCTCCGCGATCTGCTCCATGCCGGTCGCGTTGATGCCCTGGGCCGCGAACAGCCGGGCGGCGGCGGCCAGAACGCGCTCCCGCCCTCCGCGCCCCCGCCGCTGGGATGCCACGGCCGTCGTCCTCACGGTTGCACTCATGGAGGAAGTATACGCGTTCGTTTACTTAAGACGGGGTGCCGCGTTAGGGTGACGTCCGCATGTAAACGACTCCGTTTACATAGATGCTCCGTCACCGAGGAGTCCCATGACCATGAACAGGTTCGTTCCCACCGAGCTGAGCGGCGGCGCGGAGAAGCTGATACGCGGCCGTCACGCGACCCGCGCGTTCCGTCCGGAAGCCGTGCCCGAGGACACGCTGCGCAGGATCTTCTCGCTGGCCGGGGCCGCGCCGTCCAACTCCAACGCGCAGCCCTGGCAGGTGGAGGTGGTGAGCGGCGCGGCACGCCGGCGCCTGGCCGACGCCCTGCGGACGGCCCACGCCGCCGGGCGCACCTCGGTGGACTTTCCGTACGCCGAGGACATGTACGCGCCGGTGCACCGGAACCGCCGGGCGGAGTTCGGCGCCGCACTGTACGGCGCCCTTGGCATCGACCCCGACGATCACACGGCCCGCGCGGCCTACGACGCGGAGAGCCTGCGGTTCTACGGCGCACCGCACGCGGCGTTCCTCTTCGTCCACGGCGACGGCGAGGCCCGCCTCGCCGCGGATGTCGGCGCCTATATGCAGACGCTGCTCCTGGCGATGACCGCGTACGGCGTGGACAGCTGCCCGCAGGGCCTTCTGAGCTTCTACGCCGACACCGTCCGCGCCGAACTCGGCGTCACCGGAGGGAAGTTGCTCGTCGGCATCTCCTTCGGCTACGCCGACGAGGCGGCTCCGGTGAACCGCGTGCGGACCGAGCGGGCCCCGGTGGAGTCGACCACGGTCTTCCACGACTAGGGCGACGGACCGAGCGGGAGCGGTGCTCCTGCGGCCCGTGCCCGCCGCTGTGGCGCGGCGGCCCCGCGGTGGCGCAGGGGAGGTGGTCAGGAACGCTCGTTACAGCGCAACTTCGGTCATGCGCTGCGCGAAGTCGCCAGTGGCTGGATGATGACCCCGCGAGTATCAGGGGGCGCGTTCCGGGGGGTCGCGATGGTCGAGGGCGGGCAGCCGTTCGGTGGCAGGTTCCAGCTGATCGAGGAGCTGGGGCGGGGTGGCATGGGAGTGGTGTGGCGGGCCGTCGACACACTGCTCGGGCGCGAGGTCGCCGTGAAGCACGTGCGCGGGCCAGGGCAGGGGGCGGCGCCCCTGGACACCAAGGCCACCGCACGCCTGCTGCGTGAGGCCCGCGCGGCGGCGAAGCTCAATCACCCCGGGGCCGTCACCGTCTACGACGTGGTGCGCTCCGGCTCCGAGGTCGTCATCGTCATGGAGCTCGTCCAGGGCACCACCTTGTCCGCGCTCGTGGCCCGGGAGGGCCCCCTGCCCCCGGCGCGGGTGGCGTCGATCGGCGCGCAGCTGGCCGAGGTACTCGGCGCCGCCCACGCGATGGGCGTGATCCACCGCGACGTCAAGCCCGAGAACGTGATGCTCCTGGCGGGCGGCCGGGTCAAGCTGGCCGACTTCGGGATCGCCCGGCTCTCCAGCGAGGTCACCAGCACGACGAGCGTCTTCGGCACCCCCGCCTACATGGCGCCCGAGCAGATCCGGGGAGCGCCCGTGCCCGCCACGGACCTCTGGGCCCTCGGCGTCACGCTCTTCCACGCCCTGGAGGGCGCGTCGCCCTTCGCCCGTCCGGCGCCGGTGGAGTCCATCGCGGCGGTGCTCTCCGACCCGCCGCCCGTGTCGCGCCGCGCCGGGCCCGCCCTGGGGGCCGTGCTGCACTCACTCCTTGCCAAGAACCCGGAGGAACGCCCGCACGTCGCACAGGCCGCCGCGGAGCTGCGGCAGATCGCGGAGGGCCGCGTCACCACCATGATGGCGGCGGCCCCGGTGGCGCCGCGCCGTCAGCCGACCGTCGCTCCCGCTCCGCCGCCGACGCCGCCGTGGCGGCTGCCCGCGCGGCCCGCGTCCTTCGTGAACCCCGTCCTGCCGGGGCTCCTCGGCCTGGGCACGGTCGGCCTGTGGGTCCTGTCCTGGTTCCAGCTCGACGGGCACGCCGTCCTCACCGGGCCGGGACTCCTGCTGTTCCGCACGCAGCCCTTCGAGACGTGGTGGATCGACGCGGGCCACACCGCCGACGCCGCGGGGCCCGAAGCCCCCTGGGCCACCGTCGCGGCCGGCTACCCCTTCGGCGACGACGGGGTGCTCAACGCCCTCCTGGTCCTCACCCACCTGCCCTTCCTCGCGCTGCTCATCGGCTCCTGGGCGAGTCTGGTCTCGCCGAGCCGGCGCACCTGGGCCGGGCTCCTGGCCGGCAGTAGCGTCCTCGCTCTGACCAGTGGCTTCGTCGTCAACGGCGTCCACCAGCGGCTGCGCGAACTCGACCAGGACGCCTGGCTCAACAGCGGGCCCTATCTGCTGGCGGGAGCCGTCGGGCTGCTCGCCGCCGTGCACCTGGTGCGGCACGGAGGGACGCGGGCCCGCTCCCTCGACCGCCGCCGGCTGATTCCGGTGGCGGCGGGTGCCGTCACGGGGGCCACGGCCGCGGGCATCGCCGTTCCGGGGCTCATGAGCGGGGCGGTGGCCGTGACCGGCACCCTCGCCGTGCTGCTCTGGGCGGGGCTCGTCCTGCCGCACCGCCTCGCCTCGTCCGTGCTCGGCGGCTGGGCCCTCGCGATGACGGTTCCGCTGGTCCTCGGGATCACCCTCGCCACGCACCCCGCTCCCGACTCGGCCCACACCACCGTCGCCACGTGGCGTCTGGTTGTCCTCGCCGTGGCCGTGGCGGCGGTGGGCTGCTGGGCCCTGGCCCACTCGCACCGGGCGCGGGAGGCGGAGGCGGCGCACTCCGGCGCGTTCCTGCGGAACCAGCCCTGGTGACGAGCGGGCCGTCAGATCAGGGCGCTACGGCCTGCGGCGCGGCTTGCCGCCCTTGGTGCCCTTCGGGCCGCCGGAGCCCCGGCGCGCGTTCTTGGCGGACGGCTTGCCCGCGGTCTTGCCGGTGCCCCGGCCGCTCCCCTTGCCCCCGGCCGGCTGCTGCCGCCGGGCGCCGCCCTTCTCCGGGCGCTTCGCCTTCGGCTCGGGCTCGGCGCGGCGGCCGCGGGTGCTGTTGACGGTGCGGCCGCGGACGATGCCGATGAAGTCGTCCACCAGGTCGGTCGTGGCCTCCTGGGGCCACGAGAGCGCCACGCGGGACGTGGGGACGTCCGTGATCGTGCGGTACGTGAGGTCCTTGCGGTGGTGCAGCCGCGCCAGGGACTGGGGGACGATCAGCAGGCCGATGCCCGCCGCCACCAGCTCGACGGCGTCCGCGGTCGTGGCGGGGCGCTCAAGGGCGGGGCGGCCCGGCGGGTGCTCCCAGTCCAGGGGGTCGTCCAGGGGGTGCAGCACCAGTTCGTCGACGAGGTCCGCCGCGGCCACCTCGTCGGCCGCCGCGAAGAGGTGGTCCTTGGGGACCACGACCACCGTCGTCTCCTCGTAGAGGGGGATCGCGCTGAGGTCCTCCCCGTCGACCGGCAGGCGCACGAACCCCGCGTCGGCCTCGCCCCCGCGCAGGACCTCGCGGATCTCGGTGGCGGGCACCTGGGCGAGGGTCAGGGGGATGTCGGGCCGCCGCTCGTTCCAGATGCGCACCCACTTCGAGGGCGTCACCCCGGGCACGTAGGCGAGCCGGAACGCGGGAGAGTCTTCCGAGCCTGTCACCTCGCCAGACTACCGCCCGTAGTCGGCGCCCGACCCACCGGAGGGTGCGGCCGGTGGCGGGCCCGCCGTGGTCGGCGGTCGCGCATTCGCTCGATACCCTTGTCCTATGACGTCGCACCACTCCACCCAGACCATGAAGCCCGCCACCGCGGCGAAGAAGCTGGGTGTGTACCTCGAGGCCACCCCCGCCGAGTTCCAGGAGGGTGTCGTCTCGCGGACCGAGCTCAACGCCCTGCAGGCCGACCCGCCCCAGTGGCTGCGCGACCTGCGCCAGAACGGCCCGCACCCCCGTCCGGTCGTCGCGGCCAAGCTGGGCGTCTCCGTGTCGGGCCTCGCCCGCGGCGGCGTCACGGAGGCCCTCACCACGCAGCAGATCGACGCGCTGAAGGAAGAGCGGCCCGAGTGGCTCGAGCGCGAGCGCGCCACGCAGGCCGAGGTCCGCAAGGAGACCGTCCGCCTGAAGGCGAAGAAGGCGGAGCAGGCCGAGAAGGCCGCCAAGGCCTGAGCGCGGGGCCCGGGGCGCCCCGCGCCCCGCTCGTGCCCCTGATTCCGGCGCCTCCAGCCCGGCCGCGCGCACCCGGGCCCTCGTACCGTCGCCGTCCGCGTACCGTCGCCGTCCGCGTACGAGGGACAATGGAGGCGTACGACCACCGCACGCCGCCGCACGTCCCTCAGGAGCCACCGTCTTGTCCGAGCGCACCTCGTACGCCGCCCAGCCCGACCTGCAGGCCGACTGCGGGAGCTGCTTCGGCCTGTGCTGCGTGGCGCTGCCCTTCTCGCGCTCGTCGGACTTCCCGGTGAACAAGTCCGCGGGCACCCCGTGCGGAAACCTCCAGGAGGACTTCCGCTGCGGGATCCACGAGCGGCTGCGCGACAAGGGCTACAACGGCTGCACGGTCTTCGACTGCTTCGGCGCGGGCCAGAAGGTCTCCCAGGTCACCTTCAAGGGCGTCAGCTGGCGCGAGGAGCCGGACTCGGCCCGCGCCATGTACGAGGTCTTCCCCGTCGTGCGGCAGCTCCAGGAGCTCCTGAAGTACACCGCGCAGGCCCTGGACCTGCCCGCGGCCCGGCCCGTCCACCGGGATCTGCGCGCCGCGTACGAGCGGATCGACGCGCTCACCCGGGACCTGGTCGAGACCCTGCTCGCCGTCGACGTGGACGCGCTGCGCGGCGAGGTGAACCCGCTCCTGCTGCGCGCCAGCGAACTGGCCCGGGCGGCGGTCCCGGGGCGCAAGAAGAACCACCGGGGCGCCAACCTCATGGGCTCCCGGCTGCGCGGCGCGAAGCTGCGCGGCGCCAGCATGCGCGGCGCCCTGCTCATCGCGGCCGACCTGTCGGACGCCGACCTGCGCGACGCCGACCTGATCGGCGCGGACATGCGGGACACGAACCTGTGCGGGGCGGATCTGCGCGGCGCGCTGTTCCTCACCCAGCCCCAGCTGAACGCCGCACGGGGCGACGCCCGGACGAAGCTCCCCCACCCGCTGGAGCGCCCCTCCCACTGGGCGGCCTAGTACCGGGCGGCCTGGTCCCCGGCGGGGCCCGCCGGGTACTCTCCTGCTCTCTTCCTTGTCACGTGCCGCCGGTCCTCCCGGCGGCACTACTGTGACCTGCGAACTCTCATCCAACCGGGGCCGAGGGCCAAGGCGGTGGATCCCTGCGGATCCCCGCCGGGGGGTCCCTCCAGCCGGTGCCACCACAAGGAGCACGAGATGACCGGGGGCGTTCTCCCTCAGGAACAGATACCTCTGTTCAACCCCTTCGCCGAGGGGTTCACCGACAATCCGTACCCGCAGTACGCGACGCTCCGCGAAACCGCCCCGGTCTATCCGCACCCCTTGGGGTTCTGGGTCGTCACCCGGTACGAGGACGTGTTCGCCCTGCTGCGCTCCGGCGCGTCGGTCGAACTGCGTAACGTCGACTCCGGCGCGCTGGAGAACCTGCGACAGAAGGACGAGTCGCGCAAGACCCCGCTCATCGACGGCTTCTCGATGATCGACCGGGACGCCCCGGACCACACCCGGCTGCGCCGCCTGGTGCAGAAGGCCTTCACGCCGAAGTCGATCCAGGCGCTCGCGCCCCGCATCGGCGAACTCGTCGACGGCATGCTCGACCGGATCGCCGACGAGGGCGGCGCGGACCTGGTGCCCGCGCTCGCCTCGCCGCTGCCGTTCACGGTGATCGCGGACATGCTGGGCGCCCCGCCCACCGACCACGAGCGGATCCGGGAGCTGAGTGGCGTCATCGTCCGCTCCCTGGAGCCCGTCGCCGACCCGGCCGTCATGCAGGAGATCGAGAACGCGGACGCGGAACTGGCCGTCCTCACCTCCGAGATGATCGCCTGGAAGCGGCGCAACCCCGCCGACGACCTCATGACGGCCCTCATCGAGGCCGAGGAGGACGGCGACAAGCTCAGCGACGACGAACTGGTCGCGCAGATCCAGCTCCTGTACATCGCGGGCCACGAGACGACCGTGAACCTGCTCGCCAACGGCACCCACGCGCTGCTGCGCCACCCCGAGCAGCTCGCCGCGCTGCGCGCGGACGCGGACCTCATGCCCAACGCCGTGGACGAAATGCTGCGCTACGACAGCCCGTTGCAGTCGAGCCGCCGCATCACCCTGGAGCCGACCGTGCTCAGCGGCGTCGAGATCCCGCCGGGCGCGATGGTGGTCGCCGCTCTCGCCTCCGCCAACCGCGACGCCGCGCGCTGGGGCGAGGACGCGGACACGCTGCGCCTGGACCGCGAAGGGGCCCGCGCGCACCTGGCGTTCGGCTCCGGCTCGCACCACTGCCTCGGCGCGGCCCTGGCGCGCCTGGAGGCGAGCATCACCTTCGAGCGCATGCTGAAGCGGTTCCCGGACCTGTCCCTGGCGGGCGACGTGACCTGGAACGGCCGCATCAACGTGCGCGGTGTGGCCTCGCTGCCAGTGTCCGTCGGCTGACCGGGACGACGTCGGCACGCGCCTGAGCAGGCGTCGGGGGCTCACCGCGCGGCGGTGGGCCCCCTTCGCCGTGCCGTCGACCGTGTCAGACCAGGGCGGGCGCCGCCCCGGTGACCTCCTCCAGGCCTTCGCGCAGTCGGCGCATCGACGCCGTGTTGTTGCCGAACTGGTTGATCGCGAACGCGCCCCGGTGGTCGGGGCCGTAGCCGTGCTTGAGGAAGTTGGCGAAGGAGCCGCTGGCGCTCAGGTCGACGAAGTAGTGGCGCGCCGGGTCGCGGAACGCGGTGGCCATCAGCTCGTCGAAGCGCACGCGGCCCCTGATCACGTCCCACGCGTAGTCGTCCCAGGCGGTCAGCGCCGCGCCGTCCAGCTCTCCGGCGTAGGCGCACGAATACACCGGCAGGGTGGGCGAGTTCACCGTGACCGCGCGTCCCAGGCTCCGGCACTCGTGCCGGATGTCGTCGAGGAGGCCGGAGTGGAAGCCGTGGCGCACCGGAAGGCGGACGGCGATCACCCCTTCCCCGTCGAGGGCGGCGCGGGCCTCGGTGACGCGCTCGGCCTCGCCGCTGACGACGAAGTTGCCGGTGGTCCCGCCGGTGAAGTTGACGCCCGCCAGGGCGAGGCCGGCGAACAGGTCGCGCCGCCGCTGGTAGAGCGAGGGCGGGGCGAGGACGCTCAGCATGCCGCCGGGGCGGCAGCGCTGGTCGAGGAGATGGGCCTGCTTCATCACGAGGTCGAGGCCGTCCTCGAAGGACATCGCCCCGGCGACGGTGGCCGCGACGTACTCGCCCAGGCTGTGGCCGAGGACCGCGTCGGGGTGGAAGCCCTCCGCGCGCAGGGCCTCGGTGAGGCTCCAGCCGACGCTGTAGAGCGCCGCGTGCGTGTGCAGGATGTCGTCGAAGTCCTGGCCGCGCCGGGTGCCGTCGTGCATCGCGGCGACGAGGGACGTGCCCTGTGCCGCCTCGTAGAGCGCGCTGCACCGGTCCATGGCGTCGCGGAACGCCGGGTGGGTGTCGTACAGCTCCTGCCCCATCCGGTAGTACTGCGTGCCCTGACCGCCGTACATGAAGACGACCTCGGGGCGCCGCAGGGCCCGGCGGGGCGCGGGGCGCGCGCCGACGGGGGCGGCCGGGGGCTGGGGCGCAGCCGGGGGCTGCGGGGCGGCCGGTTCCGCCATGGCCAGCGGCTCTTCGCGGATCTTGGCGGTGAGCTTGGTCAGGACGTCGCCGGGGCCGATCTCCCGGAAGTCGTCGTGGCCGCGCGCGAGCAGCCAGGAGAGCGACTCGTACCACCGCACGGGGCTCGATATCTGCCGCACGAGCAGCTCCGCGTAGCCGGTCGTCGGGTACGGCCGCGCCGTGCAGTTGGCGATCACGGGGATCCGCAGCGGGCGGAACTCGACGCCCGAGAGGTGGCGGGCGAACTCCTCCTGTACGTCGGCCATGCAGCGCGAGTGGAAGGCCGCGCTCACGTTGAGGGGGATGAACCGCGCGCCCGCCTCGGTGTACGCCTGCCGGACGTCCGGGGCGTGGACCTCGTCGTAGGCGCCGGAGATGATGCACTGGAGCCGGGAGTTGATGTTGGCGACGTCGATGCCGTCGTACGGAAGGGCGGCCAGGATCCGAGCGACGCGCTCCTGGTCGAGGTTGACCACGGCGGCCATCGCGCCCTTGGGGGCGCGGCTCATCAGCTCGCCGCGCCTGCGCACGAGGTCGAGCCCGGTGACGAAGTCGAAGGCGCCCGCGGCGAACAGGGCGCTGTACTCCCCCAGGCTGTGCCCGGCGACGACGGCGGGCGGGGCGCCGCCGGAGTCGATGTGGTCGAGGTACTGCAGGGCGCTGACCGCGTAGAGGGCGGGCTGGGTGTACTCGGTGCGGTTGAGGACCCGGTCGGGGTCGTCGACGCACAGGTCGCGCAGCGAGTAGCCGAGCAGCCGGTCCGCCCGGGCCACGAGGTCGGGGTACTTCTCGAACAGGTCCTTGCCCATGCCCTTGCGCTGGGAGCCCTGCCCGGGGAACACGTACACGGAATTCATGTGATCACTCAGCCGTCGTGAGAGGTGCCGGTCCGCCGGGGGCGGTGTGGGGCGTGGAGGGTGTGCTGTCGGCGGCCAGGGCGCCGTAGGCGGCCATGCGCTCGGTGAGCAGGGCCGCGGTCTCCCGCAGCAGCCGCTCGGCGACGACGTCGACCCGGCGGCCGCGCCACGGCTCCAGGTCGGTGCCGCGCACCCAGGTGTTGAACGCGCCGAGGGCGGGGCCGCAGTGGATCTGGTGGTCGACGCGCGGCTCCGCGCCGCGCAGCGCGAGGCGCGTGGAGTGCACGAAGTACCAGCGGAAGACGTGGGCCATCTTCTGCTTGGGGCTGCGCTCGACCTCCGCGAGCCGGTCGGGGAAGCGCCGCGCGAGGTGGGCCCGGGTCTCCTGCCAGACCTCGTCGAGGGAGCGCTTGAAGTACTTGTTCTCCAGGGTCGCCCGGGTGCGCGGGTCGAGGTCGTCGAGGGAGTCGTGCCGTACGTAGAGCTCGTACAGCTTCTGGGCGCGGGCGGGGAAGAACGTGCTCTTCCTGACGGCCTGGACGCGGGCGCCGACCTCGAACATGTCGCCCGCGGGCGCGTACTCGGTGTCGTGCACGCCGAGGCCCTGGAGGAGGTCCTTCACCGCGTCGCTGGTCCCGGCCTCCACGGTGCACTGGTTGATGGAGCCGGTCACGAGGAAGTCGGCGCCCAGGGTCAGGGCGGCGAGGGCGGCTTCGGGGGTGCCGATGCCGCCCGCCGCGCCGACGCGCACGGCGGCCTCGCCGCTCTCTTCGGCGTAGCCCTGCTCGCGCGTCACGCGGTCGCGCAGGGCGCGCATGGCGGGCATCAGGACGTAGGCGTTGCCGCCGTCGGTGTGGCCCGCGGAGTCCGCCTCGACGCACAGGTCCTGGGCCAGCGGGAGGCGGGCGCCGAGCTCGGCCTGCTCGGGGGTGACGAGTCCGTCGTCGAGGAGCTTGCGGACCAGCGGGGCCGGGGCCGGGCGCAGGAAGTGCTCGGCGACCTCGGTGCGCGACACCTTGGCGATGATGTGGTGGTCCTGGCGCAGCCGGCCCTCGGCGTCGGTGCCGAGGCCCGCGAGGCGGTAGTGGACCAGCGGCAGCGTGGGCCGCAGATAGGCGGAGGCCTCGACGGAGCGCACGCCGTGGCGCAGGTACAGCTCGACGGTGCGGGCCTCCAGGCCGGGGTCGTCCGGGTTGTTCAGGAGGTTCATGCCGAAGGCGCGGCCGGGGTCGAGGCCCTTCTTGATGCGGGTGATCGCGTCGTCGACCTCGTCGAGGGGGAGCCCGCCGGTGCCGAAGAAGCCGAGCATGCCCGCGTTGCCGAGCGCGGTGACCAGGTCGACGGAGGCGATGCCCTTGTACATCGCGCCTGCGGCGTACGCGTACTCGACGCCGTGCGCCGCGCGGAAGCGCGGGCTGCCGAGGGCGCGGGGCGACAGGGCGGGCGGCCGCGGCGGGGTGGTGGGGCGCTGGTGCTGTGGTTCCACGGGGGGCTCGCTCGGGGACGGGTGCGGTGGCGGGGCGGGCGATGCCTCCGGGGAGGCGGCGGCGGTGTCCGGCGTCGCGGTCTCCCAGGGGAAGACGCCCTCTTCGGCGTAGCGCCGGATGGCCCGCACGTTGTCGGGGTCGCCGAAGACCTGGCGGTTGGTGGCGAGCGCGACGTCCTTGGTGTGCTCGGTCAGCGGGGACAGCTCGCGCAGATACGCCTTGTAGCGTGCGACGCCCTTCTTCGAGAGCCGTCCCAGGCGCTGGAGGTGGCGCTTCAGGAGCGCCTCGCTGGGCGTGCCGAGGGCGTCGACGAGCCCCCACTCGTGGGCCTGCCGGGCGTCGATGGTCTGGGTGGTGGCGGCGAGGTAGTGGGCGCGCTGGAAGCCGGTCCTGCGGATCAGATAGGGCAGCACGACGGCCGGGATGAGGCCGAAGAGCAGCTCGGAGAGGCTGAACGTCGCGCTCTCGTCGGCGATCACCACGTCGCACGCGGCCACGAGCCCGACGCCGCCCGCGTTGGCCTTGCCGCGCACGTGCGCGACGGTGAGCACGTCGGCGTACGCCATGCGCCGGAAGAGCTCGAACATCGGCTCGGGGTCGAAGGACGTGTCCCGGCCCGTGCGCGCCGCGTCGCTGATCACGCCGAAGTCGGCGCCGAAGCAGAACACCTCGGGCAGCCCTTCGAGGACGACGACGGTGGTGTGCTCCGCGCGGGCGGCGCGCGTGAAGACGTCGTCGAGCTCGTGCACGAGCGTGGCGTTGATGGCATTGCCCGCGTCGGGCCGGTGGATCCGGGCGAAGAGCACGCTGCCCTGTTCGCGGACGCGCAGGGTGGAGTAGGTCAGTCGATCCATGCGTACTCCCGGTGGAACTCCTTGATGGCGCGCAGGACGAGGCGCGGCGAGCCGCCCGCGGCGGGCGACGTGCTCTGGGCACTCCGGGCGGTCCGGGCGACGAAGTCCTGGTTCACGACGGTGTCGCGGGTGCCGACGCGGACGAACGCGCTCTCCCGGAGGAGCTGGTCGTACTCGTCAAGAGAGAGCTGGTAGCGCGCGTCGAAGTGGTCCTCGATGCCCATGGCCCGCAGCCGCTTGGCGCCGTCCGGGGTGACGACGCCGCTGTAGAACTCCGAGCAGCAGCCGGAGCCGTACGAGAACAGTCCGATGCGCCGCGGGTCGGGGTAGGCACCGTTGCAGATGGTGCCGGCGAGGGAGAGGAAGACCGTCGCGCCCATGATGTTGCCGACGCGGCCGCAGTAGCCGATCCCGGGCGCGACGCGGCGCTCGAAGTCCTCGGCGATCTCGGCGCCCCTGGCCCCCGCGACCTTGCGCATCATGGTGCGGTGGGCGCCCTTGACCATGCCGCCGAAGGGGGTGTGGAAGGCGAGGTACTGGAAGGTGTCGCGGTAGTCCGCGCCCTCCACCTTGGCCTCGTAGGCGCGGTAGGCCTGCTCGCAGCAGTCCAGGTACGACATCAGGGACAGGTCGACGTCGCCCGCCTCGCTGTCCGGGGCGGGGCGGCAGGTGTCCATCACCTCGTAGCCGTACGTCCCGCTGGCGCCGACGTCGAGCTGGAAGACGTGCGGGGTGTCGCTGACGAGCAGGGCCACCGCGCCCGCGCCGCCGCTGGGTTCGGCGTAGGCCCAGTCCTGGGCGGCCACGTCGTCGCCGTCCTCCAGGATGTAGCGCGAGATGTCGGTGGCGATCACCAGGGCCTTGGCGCCGGGCGAGGTGCCCGAGAGGATGAAGTTGCAGGCCATCTGGAGCCCGGCGGTGCCCGCGTAGCAGGCCTGCTTGAGCTCGAACATGCGGCAGTTGCGGCTCAGGCCCAGCTGGTCGTGGAGATAGGTGCTCGCCGACTTGGAGAAGTCGAAGCCCGACTCGGTGCAGGTGATGAGGAGTTCGATGCGGCCCTTCTCCTCCTCGCTCATGCGGTCGAGGAGCGGCCGGGCCGCGTTGGCCCCGAAGGTGACCGGGTCCTCGAAGGGCAGCGCGACCGTCTTCTCCTTCATCAGGAGGTTGTTCAGGCGCGTCAGGTCGAGCTCGCGGTGCCGCGCCAACTGCATGACGTCGAGCACGGCCGAGCCGCCGAACACGTTCATCGCTTCGATACCGACGCGGGACATGGGGTTCGCTGTTCTGCTCTCTATGCGGCGCACGCGCTCAGGCACAGTGCGGTGTTGATGCCGCCGAAGCCCATGCTCAGGCTCAGGCAGTGCTGGATATCGGCCTCGACGGCCGCCTCGCGCACCCAGCGCGGGGCGTCGTCGACCGGCTCGGTGAGGTTGCGCGTGGGGTGCAGCCGGCCGTGCCGCAGCTGCAGCAGGGACGCGGCCGCCTCGACGGCTCCGGCGGCCGTCAGACCGTGGCCGGTGATCGACTTCGTGGCGTTGACCGCGGCGTGGGTGAGGCCGCAGGCCTTGAGCGCCGCCACTTCGGTCGTGTCGCCCGTCGGGGACGCGGTGCCGTGCGGGTTGACGTAGTCGATGTCCCGGGCGGTGAGCCCGGCGCGGTCCAGGGCCTGGCGGATCGCCGCGGTCTCGCCCGCGAGGGACGGGTCGGGGTTGCGGTTGCCGTCCAGGCGCACGGACCAGCCGCTGAGCCGCGCGTAGGGGGCGGGTGCCTCCGGGCGGGCGCCTCGGCGCTCGATGACCAGGGCGGCGCAGGCCTCGCCGTAGACGAAGCCGGATCGCCCCTTGTCGAAGGGGCGGCAGGCGTCGCCGGGCGCGTCGGCGTGGTCCTCGCCCGCCATGGCACCCATCGCGCGCAGGCCGAGCAGCTCCCAGTACGACAGGTCGGCGAGCGCGCCCAGGGCGACGCACACGTCGACGCGGCCCGAGGCGACGGCCTCGGCCGCCTCGATGACGGCGAGCTGCCCGCTGGCCGACGCGCCGCCCACGGTGTGGGCGAGGCCGCGGATCCCGAAGGCGCTCGTGCACAGGCCGCACAGGTCGGTGTCCAGGTACGACAGGCCGTAGCTGGGCCGCAGGAAGTGCGGCTTGGCCCGGTGCCGGTCGTGGGCCAGGACGAGTTCGCGCTGCTGGAGGTTGCTGCCGCCGATGACGAGCCCGACCCGGTCCGGGTCGTAGCCGTCGAGGCCCGCCTCGGTCCACGCCTCGTCGAGCGTGGCGAGGGCGACCTGTCCGGTGAGGGAAGCGGTGCGCAGCTCGCGGGCGCCGAGCCGGGCGGATGGCACCGGGGCGGGCAGTTCGGCGCCCACGAAGCGGGTGCCGGACTGCCGCCCGGGCCGCTCCATGACGGCGAACCGGTGCTCCCCAGCGAACAGTGCCCGGGTGAAGTCGGCCTTGCCCCGGCCCACGGCGGTGGTGACGCCGATGCCGGTGACGACGAGCCCTGCGGAGTCGCTCACGTCACCCGGCCTTGACCGCTGCCGTGTCGCTGAGGTGCTGGGCGAGCTCGCCCAGGTTCTGCGGCCCGTGGGTGTCGACCAGGGGTATGTCCAGGTCCATCTCCTCCAGGACGGTCATCACGATCTCCGCGCGGTCCATGGAGTTGGCGCCGAGCGCGTCCAGGGTGTCGGTGTCGGCGAAGTCGTGCCCTGCGAGTTCCGGGAGGATCTCGCGGACGGCGTCGACGATCAGGCTGAAGGTCTTTTCCTTGGTCATGTGCGTGCTTTCGCTGGGTGGGGCGGGACAGGTGGGGCGGGCCGCGGCGGGCGGGGTGCTCATCCGGCACCGCCGTCCGCCGCCGCGTCGCGCAGCCGCGCGAGGCTCGCGCCGGGCTGTGTGACGATCTTGAGCAGCAACCTCTCATAGGTGGCGGCCATGGCCCGGGCCGTGCTCCTGGCGTAGAGGTCGGTGCTGTACTCCAGGTAGCCGCGCAGGCCGTCGGGGGTCTCGCGGACGACGAGGTTGAGGTCGAACTTCGCGGTGCCGCTGTCGGTGGGCAGGGGCACGAAGCCGAGGGCGCCGGGGTCCCGCGGCGGGGCCTCGGCGGCGGGCACCAGGTTGAACATGGCCTGGAACAGCGGCGAGTGCGCCGGGTCGGGATCGGGCACCAGGGCCGTCACGAGGTCGGCGAACGGGACGTCCTTGTGCTCGTGGGCGGCGGCGGTGACCCGCTGGGCCTGCGCGAGGAGGTCGTCGAAGGCCTGCTCCGGCCGCACGTCCAGGCGCATGACCAGGACGTTGATGAAGTACCCGACGAGGCGCTCCAGCTCAGGGCGCGGCCGGTTGGTCACCGGCGAGCCGATGGCCAGCTCCCGGTCGTCGGTGTGGGCGCCGAGCAGCGTCGCGAACGCGGAGAGGAGCGTCATGTAGAGCGTGCCGCCGCGCTCCTTGCTGACCTGCTTGAGCTGGTCGAGCACCGCGGCGGGCACGTTCACCTCGACCGATGAGCCCTGGTACGACTTCGCATCGGGCCGCCGGTAGTCGGTGCGCAGCGCGGTGCGCGGCGGCAGGCCCGCGAGCTGGGTGCGCCAGTAGGCCTCCTGTCGGGCGCGGCTTTCGGCGTCGAAGGCCCGGCGCTGCCAGTGCGCGAAGTCCGTGTACTGGACGGGGAGTTCGGGCAGCGACGGCTCGTCGCCGCGGCTCAGCGCCTGGTACAGGGCGTTGAGTTCGGCGATGAACACGCCGGTCGACCAGCCGTCGAAGATGCCCCAGGGCCGGGTCACCACGGCGACGTGCTCGTACGGCGTGAGGGTCAGGATGTGGACGCGCAGCATGTGCCGGTCCTCGGGCGCGAACGGCCGCGGCCGCTCGGCGCGGAGGAACTCGGCGACCGCGCCGTCACCGCCGACGTCCTCGAAGGCGACGGTGAAGCCGGTGGTGTCGTTCACGCGCTGTACGTAGGTGTCGCCGCGCCGCAGGTAGCTGGTGCGCAGCACGGCGTGCCGGGCCACGAGCCCTTCGAAGGCGCGCGCGTAGGCCTGTCGGTCGAGCGGGCCGATGACGCGGTAGGCCATCTGCACGTTGTCGTACGACGAGCCGAGGTGCTCGCGCGGGTTGAGGAACCACAGCTCGCTCTGCTGGCAGGAGAGCGGGCTCTCCTCGCCGGGCCCGGTGACGGGCACGAGCGGGACGGTGTCGTCGGCCGTGCGGCCCTGGGACGCGTCGAGTTCGGCGGCCAGTTCACCGAGGGTCGCGCCGGCGAGGATCGACTGGAGCGGCAGCTCCTTGCCGGTCTCCTGCTTGACGCGGATGGTGAGCCGGGTGGCGAGCAGGGAGTGCCCGCCGAGGTCGAAGAAGCCGTCCTGGAGCCCGACGCGGTCGAGGTCCAGGACGTCCTGGACGAGACGGCACAGCGCGCGCTCGGTCGCCGTGCGCGGCGCCACGTAGACCTCCTTGTGCACGTCGGTCTCGTCGGGCGCGGGCAGGGCCCGCTTGTCGACCTTGCCGTTGGGGGTGAGCGGCAGCTCTTCGAGGGCCACGAAGACGCTGGGGACCATGTACTCGGGGATCCGGCCCGCCAGGTGGTCCTTCAGGGTGCGGGTCAGGGCCTGCCCGGTGGTGGCGATCTGCGGCACGTTCGCCAGGTGGGTCGCGCCGTACGCGGCGCGGGCGCGGGCGGTCGGCCGCTCCCCCTTGGCGAGGAGCAGATCGAGGCCGTCGAGGCGGTCCTGGGACCAGGTCGCGGCGACCTGGTAGCCGAGCTTCTCGGCGTGCGCCAGGACGTCCTCCAGATCGCGCACCCGCTGGGCGGCGGCGTCCGTGAGGCGGCTCGCGCCCAGGGGCTCGACGTGCTGCTGGGCGGTGGTGCCGCGCAGGCTCTCGCCGACCCGGACGTCGTCGGCGACGCGCGGGTTGTCCAGGCCCGTGACGCCGAACCGCGGCCGGGTGCCGTCGGCGAGCAGGGCGCGCAGTTCGTCGGGCGTGGTGGCGGTCAGCCACGGCAGGTCGCCCTCGGGGGCGGGGGCCGGGCCCTTGGTGAGGACCACGTCGTAGCGGTAACTGAGCATTTCGTTGCCGCCGGTGCCGCGCTTGACGGCGATGTCGGCGGAGCCGATGTCCGCGAACCGCTCGGGCAATCCGGCGAAGTAGCTCGGGCTGACGAGGAGTTCGGTCTCCTGCTGGCGGCGGCGCTGCACCTGGCGGGCCAGGGCGGCGACGGAGGTGCGGGCGGACAGGCGGCTGCGCTCGACGGCGGTGACGTGCGCGGAGAACAGGTCGAGGTTCCTCACGTCGCCGACGAGGATCCGGCCGCCGTCGGCGACGAGCGGCAGCAGCCGCTCGATGACCTCTTCCAGATAGAGCCGGTTCGGGAAGTACTGGGCCACGGAGTTGATGACGACGGTGTCGAACTTCTCCGTACCGTCGGCGCCTTCGGGCAGCGTCACGGAGCGGGCGTCGCCCTGGGCGAGGGTGACGTGGGACCAGCCGCGCCGTTCGGCGCCGCGCCGCACTCCGGCGAGGGCCGACGCGGAGATGTCGACGGCGTGCACGGCCTCGCAGGCCCCCGCGTAGCGGAAGAGCAGCAGACCCGTTCCGCAGCCGACCTCCAGGAGCCTGCGGGGCCGCAGCTCCTCGATGCGGCGGACGGTGCCGTCGATCCACTCGCGCATCTCGTGCTCGGGGATGGCGTCCCCGGTGTAGCTGCAGTTCCAGCCCACCAGGTTGAGGTCGTCCCCGGCGGTGCCGGTCGCGGCCGTGCCCGGCTGCTCGTCCGCGTCGGTGCCGTACTGGTCCTCGAAGAGGTCCTGCCACTGCTCCAGGCGGTCGGCGTTCTGCTCCCGCGCGGTCGTGTCCAGCCAGTCGGTCGTGGGCCGTACGTAGGCGACGAGCTTCTTCGTCTCGCCGCTGGCCCGGGTGGTGACGACGGCGCCGCGCACGGCCGGGTGGGAGTGCAGCGCGTTCTCGATCTCGCCGAGTTCGACGCGGAAGCCGCGGACCTTCACCTGGTCGTCGACGCGGCCGACGAACTCCAGGGTGCCGTCGGGCAGTCGGCGCACCAGGTCGCCGGTGCGGTACAGGCGGGCGCCGGGCTTCGTGGCGAAGGGGTCGGCGACGAACCGCTCCTTCGTCAGCTCGGGGTTGCCGAGGTAGCCGCGGCCGACGCCCGCGCCGCCCACGCACAGCTCGCCGACGACGCCGAGCGGCACGGGCCGCAGCTGCGCGTCGAGCACGTACGCGGTGGACTGGGCGATGGGCCTGCCGATGGGGATGACCGCGTCCTCCGCGATGTCCCGGGGGATCACGTGGCAGGTCGAGGCGATGCTGTTCTCGGTCGGGCCGTAGGCGTTGACGACGGTCAGGCCGGGGTGGGCCGCGTACAGGCGGCGCACGTCCTTGGCGGAGAAGGCCTCGCCGCCGACGCCCAGGTAGGTCAGCGGAAGGCGCCGCCCCTGCGCGGCCTCGGCGAACGCGGGCAGGAAGGCCGCGGACAGGGCCATCATCGTGACGCCGGAGCGCTCGGCGCGGTCCAGGAGCGCGCCCACGTCCTTGGAGTCGCCGTCGTGCAGGACGAGCCGTCCGCCGCACAGCAGCGGGCCGAGCACCTCCTGGGAGCCGACGTCGAACGAGATCGAGGAGTGGTGGAGCACGACGGTGTCGGGGTCCGTCGGGAAGTAGTCCGGGTTGCGCACCAGGCGGACGACGCCGCGCTGTTCCACGAGGACGCCCTTGGGGACGCCGGTGGAGCCCGACGTGAAGATGGCGTAGGCCAGGTGCTCGGGGGTGAGGCCGAGTTCGGCGCGCGTCAGGTCGTGCTCCGGGCGGTCGGCGAGCAACTGCGTGCCGTCCCCGGCGCGTTCGCCGGTGTCCAGGTGCACGACCAGGGGGCGCTCGCCCCCGTCCGCGCCGTCCAGCGGCTCGGGCGGCAGGTGGGACTGGCTCAGCACGATGCCGACGCCGGAGTTGGTGACCAGGGTGCGGATGCGCTCCTGGGGGTAGTCCGGGTCGATGGGGACGTACGCGCCGCCCGCCTTGAGGATGCCGAGCAGACCGGTCACCAGCTCCGGGGAGCGGCGGGCGCACAGACCGACCAGGGTGTCGGGGCCGACTCCCTGCTCGCGCAGCCAGTGCGCGACGCGGTTGGCGCGCGCGTTGGTCTCGGCGTACGTCAGCCGCTGCTCGCCGTGCTCGACGGCGATGGCGTCGGGGCGCCGGCGGGCGTGCTCCTCGAAGAGCTCGAAGAGGCAGTGGTCGTCCGGGTAGGGCTTGTCCGTGTCGTTCCACTCGGTCAGCATGCGGTGGCGTTCGGCGGCCGGGAGGACGTCGATGTCGAGCGCCCGCGTGCTGGTGCCGTCGTCGGCGGCCAGGGCGTCGACGAGGCCGGACACCGCCGCCTCCACATAGCCGAGGACGGCGTCCGGCGAGAGCGCGGCGTCGACCTGGGCGTTGAGGGACAGTTCGGTGCCGGTGTCGTCGACGGACACGCCCACCGGGTAGTTGGTGCGGTCCAGGGAGCCCAGCCAGCGAATGCCGAGGTCCTCCAGGGTCGCCGGGCCCAGGTCGCCCTGGCGCGGCTCGAAGTACCGGAAGTTGATCATCGAGCTGAACAGGGTGGCGTCGCCGTCCAGGCCGCTGGAGCGCTGGGCCAGGGTCAGGGCGCTCTGCTCGTAGGCGATCAGTTCCTTGAGGGAGGCGTCCACGGCGGACACCAGGTCCTTGACGCTGCGGTCCGCGAGGCGCACCCGCAGGGGCAGGGTGTTGATGAAGTTGCCGAGCATCCGCTCGACGCCGGGCACGCCCTGGAGGCGGCCGGAGAGGACGGTGCCGAACACCACGTCGTCGCGCCCGCCGGTGGCCGCCGTGACCAGGGCCCAGGCGGCGTGGAAGAGCGCGGCGGGGCTGATCCGCAGGCGCTGGGCCTGCTCGCGCAGGCGGCTCGTGAGGCCGGGCGGCAGGGAGCGGCGCAGGTCGCGCACGCGGCTGCCGTCGCCGTGCACGTCGACGAGCTGGAAGGGCGTGGTGGGCTCGGTGACGTCGCCCAGCTCGCGGCGGAAGTACGCCTCTGCGCCGCCCGCGGCGAGCTGGTGCAGGGTGTGGCCGACGAAGTCGCGGTAGGCCGGGGCCGGGGGCAGCTCGTCGACGCGGCCCGCCATGTGCGCGGCCAGCTCTTCGAGGATGAGCCGCAGCGAGGTCGCGTCCTCGATCAGGTGGTGGACGCGCAGGAGCAGGAAGTGCCGCGTGGAGTGCGGGTCGGCGGCGACGGCCAGGCGCAGCAGCGGCGCCCGGTCCAGGGTGAGGGTCCCCGGGTCCGCGAGCCAGGCGCGGGCCTGCTCCTCGGCGGCGGCGGAGTCGGCGGCGTCGAGCGTGCGCCGCTCCACGTCGAGGCGGACGTCGCGCAGCACCACCTGCACGGGTTCGCCGAGGCCTTCGGTGACGACGGCCGTGCGCATCACGTCGTGCCGGTCCACCACGGCCTGGAGGGCCGCCGCGAAGGCGTCGCACGTCCCCCGGTCGGGGGCGGTGAGCAGGATGGGGATGACGTACGGGTCGTTGGCGGGGTCCATCAGGTGATGGAAGAGGATCCCCTCCTGCGACGGCACGAGCGGGTAGACGTCCTGCACGTTGGGGGCGCCGCCGGGCACGCGGGCGGTGACGGCGTCGATCGCGGCCTGGTCGAGACGGACCAGCGGCAGCATCTCGGGGGTGAGCCGCTCGCAGCCCTCCGGGACGGCCGGGGCGGGCACGGCGTAGCCGGTGGCGGCCGGTCCCGCGCGGTCGATGTCGGCGGCGAGGTCGGCGAGCGTGGGGCTGCTGAAGACGCTGCGGACGGCGACGTCGAGGCCGCGCTCCTTGAGGCGGGCGATGAGGACGGTGATGAGCAGGGAGTGGCCGCCGAGCGCGAAGAAGTTGTCGTGCGCGCTGATGCGGTCCTCGTCGAAGCCGAGGAGTTCGGCCCAGGCCGCGGCGAGGGTCCGCTCGGTGGCGGTGGCGGGCGCCGTGTACGCGCGCTGCGCGAAGGCCTCGATGCCGGGTGCGGGCAGGGCCTTGCGGTCGAGCTTGCCGTTGCCGGTGATGGGCAGCCGGTCCAGGGTCACGAAGGCGCCGGGGACCATGTAGTCGGGCAGGGTCCGGCGCAGGTGGCGGGCGAGTTCGGCGCGGTGGTCCGGCTCGTCGGCGCCGGGGCGCAGGACGGTGTAGGCGACGAGCTGCCGGTCACCGGGGGTGTCCTCGCGGGCGATGACGCGGGCGTCCTGGACGGCGGGGTGTTCGGCGAGGCGGGCCTCGATCTCACCCAGCTCGATGCGGAAGCCGCGGATCTTCACCTGGTCGTCGTTGCGCCCCAGGTACTCCAGAGAGCCGTCGGGCAGCCAGCGCGCCAGATCGCCCGAGCGGTACCTCCGGGCGCCCGGCTCCTCTCGGAACGGATCGTCAAGGAACCGCTCCGCCGTCAGCTCAGGCCGGTTGAGATAGCCGCGGGCCACACCCGCGCCACCGACGTACAGCTCCCCCACGACACCCACCGGTACCGGCTGGCCGTGTCCGTCGAGGACGTAGGTCCGCAGGTCGGGGATGCGCTCGCCGATGGGGCTCACGGTGCGGTCCGCGTCGGCCTCGGTGATCAGCCGGTACGTCACGTGCACGGTGGTCTCGGTGATGCCGTACATGTTCACCAGCTGTGTGCCCTGGTTCACCGGGCGGCGCAGCCAGGGCTTGAGCGAGGCGACCTCCAGGGCCTCACCGCCGAAGACCACCACGCGCACCGCGTGCGGCTCCGGGTCCTCACCCTGCGCGGCGATCAGCTGCCGGAAGGCACTCGGGGTCTGGTTGAGAACCGTCACCCCCGCCTCGCACAACAGCCGGTAGAAGTCCTCCGGACTGCGCGTCACCGCCTGCGGCACCACCACCAGACGACCACCGTGCAGGAGCGCACCCCAGATCTCCCACACCGAGAAGTCGAACGCGAAGGAGTGGAACAACGCCCACACATCCCGCTCACCGAAGCGGAACCAGTCGTCTGTCGACGTGAACAGCCGCACCACATTCCGGTGCTCGACAACCACACCCTTGGGCACACCCGTCGAACCCGACGTGTAGATCACATAGGCGGCGTGCGCGGGGCCGACGCCCGTGCCGGTGACGTCGTCGGCCGAGAGGGCGGCCCACTGGTCGGCGTCCGCGCGCACGTCCACGACCGGGACCGACGGGACGGCGAGGCCCTCGGGCAGCGCCCCGTCGATCACGAGCACCTGGGGCGCGCTGTCGTCGAGCACGTGCGCGAGGCGGTCGGCGGGGGACGCCGGGTCAAGGGGCACATAGGCGCCGCCCGCCTTCAGGACGGCGAGGACGGCCACGACCAGGTGTTCGCTGCGCGGCAGGCAGAGCGCCACGAGCACGTCCGGGCCCACGCCCAGCGTGCGCAGATGACGCGCCAGACGATTCGCCCGCGCGTTCAACTCCCCATACGACAGACGGCAGTTCCCGAACTCCACCGCCACCACGTCCGGCCGCGCGGCCGCGACCCGCTCGAACCAGGAGTGCAGACACCGCTCCACCGGCTCCGCGGCGGGCGTCTCGTTCCACTCGGCGAGCACCTGGCGGCGCTCCTCGGCGTCGAGGGTGCTGAGCCGGGACAGCCGTTCCTGCGGTGCGGCGACGACGGCGTGGAGCAGCGCGGTGTAGTGGCGGACGAACCGCCGGACCGTCTCCCGGTCGAAGAGGCCGGTGTTGTACTCGAAGGCGCCGATCAGCCCGTCGGGGGTCTCCCGCAGGTCGAGCGTCGCGTCGAACTTGGTGATGTCGAAGTCGAACTCGATGAGGGAGACGTCGAGGTCCCCGAGGCGCACCTCGCGGTCGGTGTGCGCCTCCTGGAGGACGAACGCGACCTGGAACAGCGGCGAGTGGCTGAGGCTGCGCTCCAGTTGCAGGGCGTCGACGACCGCTTCGAAGGGCACGTCCTGGTGGCTGAAGGCCTGCAGCGCCACGTCCTTGACGCGGCCGAGCAGGTCGGTGAAGGACGGGTCGCCCGACAGGTCGGCGCGCATCACCAGGGTGTTGGCGAAGAAGCCGATGAGCCCCTCGGACTCGATGCGCTGGCGGTTCGCGACGGGGGTGCCGATCGCGATGTCGGTCTGCTCGCTGTAGCGGTGCAGCAGGAGGGCGTAGACGGAGAGCAGCGTCATGTAGAGCGTGACGTCGTGCCGATCCGCGAGGGCCTTCAGCTGTCGCAGCAGCTCCGCGGGCAGGTGGAAGCGCTCGTGCGCGCCCTCGTACGTCTTGACCGCCGGGCGGGTGCGGTCGGCCGGCAGGGGCAGGCGCGGGTCGACGCCGTCGAGCTGGCGGGTCCAGTAGCCGAGCTGGCGGTCCTGCACCTCGTCGACGAGCCACTGGCGCTGCCAGTGCGCGTAGTCGGCGTACTGGAGGGGCAGCGGGGCGAGCGGCGAGGGCTCGCCCGCGTGGAACGCCTCGTACAGCGCGACCATCTCGCGGAAGAACACGCCGAGCGACCAGCCGTCGGAGACGCTGTGGTGCATGGTCACGAGCAGGACGTGCGCGCGCTCGGACTCGCGGAGCAGGCGGACGCGGATCAGCGAGTCGCGGGCCAGGTCGAAGGGCGCCACGGCCTCCCGCTCGCAGATCGACGGCAGCTCGGCGGGGTCGGTCAGCTCCTCCTCGCCGACCGTGAAGTCACGGCCGTCGCCGATCTCCTGGTACGGCACGCCGTCGCGCTCGACGAAGCGGGTGCGCAGCGCCTCGTGGCGCTGGACGATCGCCTCCAGGGCGCGCAGCAGGGCGGGCCGGTCGAGCGGGCCGCTCAGCCGCATCGCCATGGGGATGTTGTAGTACGCGCTGGTGCCGTCCAGCTGCGCCAGGAACCACAGGCGCTGCTGGGCGAAGGACAGTTGGACCGGCTCGCCCTCGGCGTGCGGGCGGGGCCCGATCGCCTCCAGGGCGGACAGGTCGACGCCCTGCTTCCGCAGCATCGCGATGAGGGCGCGCTGCTTGTTGGCGGGCAGCGACTTGATCTTCCGGATCAGGTCGAGGGAGGTGCCGTTGTTCGGGGTGCTCATCGGCGTCGTCGTGGTCACTTGATCCGGCCTTCCAACGCGTCCAGCTCTTCTTCGCTCATGTTCTCGATCAAGTCGATGCCCTCCAGGATCGCGGCGACGTCGAGTGCGCCGCCCTGTGGCGCCCCGGGCGCGCGCCGCTCCAGCTCGGCGGCCATCGCGGCGAGAGTGGGCCCCTCGAAGACGGCCTGGACGGTGAGTTCGGCGCCCGTCGCCTGGGCGAGGCGGTTGACGAGGCGGGTGACGAGCAGCGAGTTGCCGCCGAGGGCGAAGAAGTCACTGTCGACGTCGAGGGCTTCGGCGTCGGTGCGCAGCAGCTCGGCCCAGACTCCGGCGACGGTCCGCTCGGCCTCGGTGCGGGGCGCGACGCGGCGCCCTGCGGGCCGCTGCCGGTCCTCGGGGGCGGGCAGGGCCCGCTGGTCGAGCTTCCCGTTCTGGGTCAGGGGCAGCTCTTCGAGGAGGACGTGCGCCGCCGGGATCATGTACTCGGGCAGCGCCGCGCCCAGCCTGTCGCGTACGTCGGCGAGCAGGGCGGCCCGGCCGGACCAGCGCGGGGCCGCGGTGGCGGGCTCGGCCGTCGGCCGCGCGTCCTGTCCTTCGGCGCGGCGGGCGTAGACGTTGTAGAGGGTCGTGTTGCGCAGCAGGCGGTTGTCCTGCTCGCAGACGACGTCGTAGCCGAGGGCCTTGAGGAGGGTGACGACCTTCTCCAACTGGCCGTCCACGTCGTGGAGTTCGACGACGAGCTGGCGGATCCTCGGCCAGTCCCGCCAGTGGATGCCCTTGAGCACCTCGTACTCGGCGTTCTCCACGTCGACCTTCAGCAGGTCGATCCGGTCGAGGGACTCCTCCTCGATGATCTCCGAGACGGTCCGCAGGCGGCAGGTGAACTGCTCGCTGTCGAGGCGGGCGTCGACGACCGCGTCGACGAGGTCGTCCCCCGCGGCCGCGCCGTCCGCGCCCTCGTCGGTCAGCTCCTCCTGGTTGCGCAGATAGGAGCGCACCAGGTCGTGGGCCTGTTCGGCGGTGGTGACGCTGGAGGAGATGACGGTGTTGTGGCGGTAGAAGGTGAAGGTCTCCTCCTTCGCCTCGGCGGCGAGGCCGCAGTCGTGCACCTTGGCGTTGAGGCCGTGGAGGGCGACGTTGCGGCGCAGCGAGTCGAAGACGGGCGGGATCGGCTCGAAGGCGTGGATCCGGGCGCCGGGGCAGCGGCTGCCCGCGAACAGCGTGAACAGGCCGATGTTGGCGCCCACGTCGAGGATGGTGTCGCCGTCCTCGATGGTGATGCCGTTCCGCAGGTATTCGAGGTGCGTGAAGATCTCGTCGTAGACGAAGTCGGTCTCGCTCCTGTTCTGCTGGAACACCGTCATGCCGTTGGGCAGTTCGTAGGTCCGCGCGAGCGCTTCCGGCTCGGTGCGGTCCAGGCGCAGGAGCTCGCGCACGGCGGGCGCGGCCTCGGGCGACGGTACGACGTAGGCGACGAGGCGCTGGTCCTGGTCGTCGTAGCCGCGCACCAGGACGCGGGCGTCCTGGACGGCGGGGTGTTCGGCGAGGCGGGCCTCGATCTCACCCAGCTCGATGCGGAAGCCGCGGATCTTCACCTGGTCGTCATTGCGCCCCAGGTACTCCAGGGAGCCGTCGGGCAGCCAGCGCGCCAGGTCGCCCGAACGGTACATCCGGGCGCCCGGCTCCTCACGGAACGGATCGTCAAGGAACCGCTCCGCCGTCAGCTCAGGCCGGTTGAGATAGCCACGGGCCACACCCGCGCCACCGACGTACAGCTCCCCCACGGCGCCGATGGGCGCGGGGCGGCCGTGCGCGTCCAGGACGTAGGTGCGCAGGTCCGGGATGCGGCGGCCGATGGGGCTGACTGGCCGGTCCAGGTCGGCTTCGGTCAGCGGGTGGTAGGTGACGTGCACGGTGGTCTCGGTGATGCCGTACATGTTCACCAGCTGGGTGTTCTTGTTGGCCGGGCGGCGCAGCCAGGGCTTGAGCGAGGCGACCTCCAGGGCCTCGCCGCCGAAGACTACGGCGCGCAGGGCGTGCGGCTCCGGGTCCTCGCCCTGTGCGGCGATCAGCTGCCGGAAGGCACTCGGGGTCTGGTTGAGAACCGTCACCCCCGCCTCACACAACAGCCGGTAGAAGTCCTCCGGACTGCGCGTCACCGCCTGCGGCACCACCACCAGACGACCACCGTGCAGGAGCGCACCCCAGATCTCCCACACCGAGAAGTCGAACGCGAAGGAGTGGAACAACGCCCACACATCCCGCTCACCGAAGCGGAACCAGTCATCTGTCGACGTGAACAGCCGCACCACATTGCGGTGCTCGACGACCACACCCTTGGGCACACCCGTCGAACCCGACGTGTAGATCACGTACGCCATGGCGGACGGCGTCAGGTCCGGCACCGACAGGTCGTCGGCGGCTCGGGCGGCCCACTGGTCGGCGTCGGCGCGCACGTCCACAACGGGGATGGACGGAACGGCGAGGCCCTCGGGCAACGCGCCGTCGGTCACCAGGACGCGGGGGGCGCTGTCCGCCAGGATGTGCGCGAGCCGGTCCGCCGGGGAGGCCGGGTCGACGGGTACGTACGCGCCGCCCGCCTTGAGGACGGCGAGGACGGCCACCACGAGGTGTTCGCTGCGCGGCAGGCAGAGCGCCACGAGCACGTCCGGGCCCACGCCCAGCGTGCGCAGATGACGCGCCAGACGATTCGCCCGCGCGTTCAACTCCCCATACGACAGACGGCAGTCCTCGAACTCCACCGCCACCGCGTCCGGCCGCACGGCCGCGACCCCCTCGAACCAGGAGTGCAGACACCGCTCCACCGGCTCCGCCGCGGGCGTCTCGTTCCACTCGGCGAGCACCCGGTGGCGTACGGCGTCGCTCAGGACGGGCAGCTCCAGGGCCGGGCGCCGCTCCGCGCCCTCGGTGGTGAGGGCGTCGACGAGGCGCTCCATGGCGGTCTCCAGGTAGCCGATGACCAGCTCGGCGTCCTGGGCCTGGTCGATCTGCGCGTCGAGCGAGAAGGAGTGCCCGAGGTCGTCGACGGACAGGGCGATGGGGTAGTTGCTGCGCTCGATGACGCCCGCGAGGGACTTGACGCCCGCGCGTTCCAGCTCGGTGTCGTCGATGCGGTCGTCGGACTCCAGGTGCCGGTAGTTCAGGATCGCGTTGAACAGCGGCGTCTCCGGCGGTACGGCGCTGTGGCCGTGGGCGACGGCCAGCGGGGTCTGCTCGTGGCGCACCAGGTCGCGCAGGGTCCGGTCCGTGGCGCCCACCAGGTCGCCCACGCTCGTCCCGGCCAGGTCGAGGCGCACGGGCAGGGTGTTGATGAAGTTGCCGAGCATGCGCTCGATGCCGCGCGGGCCCTGGAGGCGGCCGGACATGACGGTGCCGAAGACCACGTCGTCGCGGCCCGCGCACGCCGCCACGACCAGGGACCAGCCCGCGTGGAACAGCGTGGCCGGGCTGATCCGCAGGTCCTTCGCGCAGGCCCGGATCCGCTCGCCGAGGCGGGCGTCCAGGGGGCGGCGCAGGTCGAGGACGCGGCGGCCGTCGCCGTGGACGTCCTGGAGCCCGAACATCACGGTGGGCTCGGTGACGTCGCCGAGCCGGTCCAGGAAGTACTCCGCCGGGTCGAGCTCGCGCGCGCGGTGCCGCACGTGGGCGATGAAGTCGCGGTACGGAGCGGGCGGGGCCAGCTCCCCCGCGCGGCCCGTCATATGGGCGACGACCTCACGGAACAGCAGGCCGAGCGAGGTCGCGTCGTCGATGACGTGGTGCAGGTTGAGCGCCGCGTACCAGGTGTTCGTGCCGGGCTGCCGGGTGGCGCGCAGCCGGATCAGCGGGGCGCGGTCCAGGCGCATCGCCTGCGGCCGGGCCAGGAGTTCGCGGATCTCGCCCTCGGCGTCGCGGCCCTCGGGCAGCTCGAACTCCTCCAGTTCGAGGTCGGCGCGGCGCGCCACGACCTGGACGGGCCGCGACAGGCCCTGGGTGAGGATCGCCGTGCGCAGCGCGTCGTGCCGGGCCACGGCCGCGCGCAAGGCATGCGTGAAGCCGTCGAGGTGGGACCTGCTCTCGAAGGAGAAGACACCGGAGAGCACGTACGGGTCGTGGCCGCTCTCCTTGAGGTGGTGGAAGAGCATGCCTTCCTGGAGGGCCGCCAGCGGGTACACGTCCTGGACGTTGCGGGCACCGCCGGGCACGGCGGCGACGACCGCCGCCAGCTCGTCCTCGGTCAGGGAGACCAGGGGCAGCATGTCCGGAGTGAGCCGGTCGCAGTCCGCGGGGATGCCGTTCGGCGGGACGGTGAACGCCGCCCGCGCCGGGACGGCGCCCTCCGCGTCCCGCGCGTCGGGGTCGTCCGTGGTGTGCGCCGCGTCGATCGCGGCGGCCAGGTCGGCGAGCGTGGCGGCGGCGAACACGCTGTGCAGCTCGCAGTCGAGCCCCGCGTCGTGCAGGCGCGCAGTCAGCTTCGGGATGAGCAGCGAGTGCCCGCCGAGGGCGAAGAAGTTGTCGTGGACGCCGATGCGGTCCTCGGTGAAGCCGAGCAGGCCCGCGCAGACCGCGAGCAGGGTGCGCTCGGTGGGCGTGCGGGGAGCGACCCGGTCACCGGCCACGGCGTACGCGTCGGCGTCGGGGGCCGGGAGCGCCTTCCGGTCGAGCTTGCCGTTCGCGGTCAGCGGCAGGGCGTCGAGGCGGACCAGGGCGCCCGGGACCATGTGGTCGGGCAGCGCCTGGCCGAGGTGGCGCACCAGGGTGTCGTGGAAGTCGCCGGTGTGCGCCTCGTCGAGGACGACGTAACCGACGAGCCGCGGGTTGCCGGGACTGTCCTCGCGGGCGAGGACAGCGCAGGCGCGCACGGCGGGGTGGCGGGCGAGGCGGTCCTCGATCTCGTCGAGTTCGATGCGGAAGCCGCGCAGCTTGACCTGGTTGTCGATGCGGCCGAGGTACTCCAGGGTGCCGTCGGCCAGCCACCGGACGAGGTCGCCGGTGCGGTACATGCGGGCGTCCGGGTCCGCGGCGAACGGGTTCGGGACGAAGCGCTCGCGCGTCAGGCCCGGGTTGTTCAGATAGCCGCGGGCCAGGCCGACGCCCGCGATGTGCAGCTCGCCCGCGCAGCCCACGGCCTGCCGGCGGCCCAGGTCGTCCAGGACGTACAGCTGGATGTTCTGGATCGGGCGGCCGATCGGGACCGTGCGCTCCGTGGTGTCGGGCGGGCAGGCCCAGTGGGTGACGTCGATGGCGGCCTCGGTTGGGCCGTACAGGTTGTGCAGGCGCGCGCGGTGCTGGGCGTAGTGGCGCGCGGGCAGCTCCGGCGGCAGGGCCTCGCCGCTGCAGAAGACCTGGCGCAGCGAGGTGCAGCGGGCCCAGCCGTCGTGGTCGAGCATGAGGCGCAGCATGGGCGGCACGAAGTGCGCGGTGGTGACCTCGGCGGCCCGGATGAGCGAGACCAGGTACGCGGGGTCCTTGTGGCCGCCCGGCGCGGCGACGACCAGGCGCGCGCCCGTGATCAGGGGCCAGACGAACTCCCACACGGAGACGTCGAAGCTGAACGGCGTCTTCTGGAGCACGACGTCGTCGGGGGTCAGCGCGTACGCGTTCTGCATCCACTCGACGCGGTTGACCGCGGCCCGGTGCTCGACCATGACGCCCTTGGGGCGGCCGGTGGAGCCGGAGGTGTAGATGACGTACGCGAGGTCGCCGGGGGCGACGCGGGCGGGCGCGGGCGCGGCCGGGCCGCTGTCGGGGACCGGCCGTCCGTCGGGGACCGGCCTGCCGTCGGCGTCCAGGCGGAGCACCGTGCGCGCCCCGGTCAGGGCGGAGACGTCGGCGGCGGACTGGGTGAGGACGAGGGCGGCGCCCGAGTCCTCGATCATGTACTGGATGCGTTCGGCCGGGTAGTCCGGCTCCAGGGGGAGGTAGGCGCCGCCCGCCTTCATGACCGCCCACAGCGCGATCACCATCTCCATGGAGCGTTCCATGGAGATGCCGACGACCGTGTCCGCCGTGACGCCGCGGCGGCGCAGCTCGGCGGCCAGGGCGTCGGTGCGCGCGGCGAGTTCGGCGTACGTCAGGGACCGCTCGCCGTACACGAGGGCGGTCCGGTCGCCGTGGCGGGCGACGGCGTCGGCGAGGAGGTCGGGCAGGCTCCGGTCGGCGGAGAACGGGCGGGCCGTGTCGTTCCACGCGTCGAACCGGCGGACCTCGTCGTCCGACAGGTGCGATGCCTCGGAGAGGCGCTGCTCCGGGGCGTCCACGAGGGCGCTCAGCAGGGTCTCGTAGTGGCCGATGAAGCGCTCGACGTCCGCCGTGTCGAAGCGCGCGGCGTCGTACTTGAGGTGCAGCGTGTAGGCGTCGGCGGCGTGCTCGACGACTTCGAGGTGGAGCTTGAACTCCCCCTCCTGGGATATCTCCTCCACGAACCGCAGCGAGCGGGCCAGGTCCAGGCCGCGCACGTCGCCGTCCGTGAGGTGCATCATGCGCTGGTTCTGGAAGACGTACGACACCTGGAAGACCGGCGATGTGTCGGGCTCCGTGCGCAGGTTCAGGTCCTGCACCATGCGCGGGAACGGGTACGCGGCGTGGTCGAGGCCGTCGGCCATGACGAGCGTCAGGTCGCGCACGAAGTCCGTGAACGGCACGTCGCCGCGCACGCCGTGGCGCACGGGCAGCATGTTCACGAAGTAGCCGACCGCGTCGTCGTAGGTCGCGTCGGGCCTGCCCAGGGACGGCACGCCGACGACGAGGTCGCGCTCGCCGCTGTAGCGGTGCAGGAGCAGTTCGTACACGGCGAGGAAGAGCACGGCGGGCTTGGCGCCGCGGGCCGCGCACAGGTCGCGCACCCGCCCGGCGAGGGCCGGGGGCAGCGGCACGGAGACCGTCTCGCCGACCACGGCGGTGCCGGGCGCGGGGGCGCGCTCGATGCCCAGGCGCAGGACCGGCAGGTCGCCCGCCAGGGTGTCCTGCCAGAAGGCGCGGTGGCGGGCGCCGTCGGGGCCCGCGAGGAAGTCCGCCTCCCAGCGCACGAACGCGTCGTAGGCGTCGTGCCGCGCGGCCGCGGGCTCGACGGTGCCGCCCCGGAGCAGGGTGTCGTAGGTGTGGAGCAGGTCGCGCAGCAGGACGGGGGTCGAGGCGCCGTCGAACACCAGGTGGTGCAGGACGAGCAGCACGAGGGTCTCCGGCGCGGCGGCCGTGCCCGCCGTGTAGACGACGGCCCGGACCGGTCCTTCCTGGTGCAGGTCGAAGGGCGCCTTGGCCTGTTCGCGGGCCAGGGCGAGCAGGACGTCGTCGGGCAGGCCGTGCGGCACGGTCTGGTGCCGGAAGGGCACGTCGCCGTCGGGGCGCCGTGCCAGGTACGGGGTGCCCTCGTCCTCGACGACCACGCTGTGCAGCAGCGCGTGCCGGGACGTCACCTGCCGGAAGGCCTCCTCGAACACCGCGACGTCGAACGGCGCCGACGTGCGGAAGCAGACGGGGACGTTGTACACGTCCGACGCGGGCCGCAGCTTGTGGAGCAGCCACAGCCCCTTCTGGCCCTCGGAGAGGGCACGCCGGTCCGTGACGCCCGCCCGCGCGGAGTCCTGGAGTCGTTCGTAGAACGCGAGCACGTCCTCAGCGGTGTAGAGGCCCGCCTTGAAGCCCGCCAGAATCTGATCCTCGTTCACGCGCCCGGTGCTTCCTTCATGAGTGACTTGAGTTCTTCGAGTCCGACGTGACCCTGGCGGAACTCCTCCAGGGCCTTGGCCCGTGCTTCGCGTACGTCCGGTGCTTCGGGTGGCTGTGGGGTCCTGGTCCCGCGCTTCGCGGCCAGCCGCTCCGCGATGCGCTCCAGGGTGGCGAGTTCGACGATCTCCCGTGTGGTGAGCGTGAGGCCGAGGTCGGTCTCCACGCCGCGCCGCAGGCGCACCCACAGGACGGAGTCGGCGCCCAGGCCGTGCAGGTCCTTGTCCAGCGGGAGTTCGCCGGGGGCGAAGCCGAGGGCTTCGGTGAAGTGGTCCGCGAGGTAGCGGAGGATGTCGTCGCCGTGGCCGTGCCCGCCGCCGTCGGATTCGGTGACGGGTTCGGGCTGCCCGGCGTGCGGGGCCGTGTCCTGCGTCGGGGCCGCCGTGGGCGTGCCCGTGTGCCCGACCCAGTACCGCTTGCGCCGGAACGCCGTCGTCGGCAGCGGTACCAGCCGGCGCCCCTGCCCGGTGTGCAGGCCGCGCCAGGGGATCCGGCCGCCCCGCACCCACAGCTCGGCGAGCCGGTCGAGTTCGCCGTCGGCGACGAGCGCGCGGACGAACGCCTCGCCGTGGCCGCCCGCGAGCAGGTCGCCCAGCGTCGCGGCACCGGCCTCGGCGTCGCCCCGGTACAGCGGGGTGTGCGGGGACCGGTCGGCCAGGAAGTCCGCGAGCGCGCGCAGCAGGCCCGCGCGGGAGTCCGTGACGAACGCCAGGCGTTCGGCCAGGGCCTCCCTGCCCACCCGCAGCGTGTGGGCGACGTCCGCGAGCCAGGCGGCGTCGTCGGCGCCGGGCTCGTCCGTCCGCTCGACGAAGTCGTGCAGCAGGCGGGCCGCGGCGCGCAGCCGCTCGGGGTCGCCCGCGGACAGCAGGATCAGCTCCGGCCGCCGGGGCTGCGGCGGCGCCGCCTCCGTGCGCTCGGCCGCCGGTGCCCGCGGCGCCTCCTCGACGACGAGGCTGACGTGGCTGCCGCCCGCTCCGACGGAGTTGAGCAGCGCGCGCCGGGGCGTGCCGGGGCGCGGCTCCCAGGGCGTCAGCGACTCGCAGAGCCGCAGCGGGCCCTCGTCCAGGCGGAGTTCGGGGTTGGGCGTGCCGACCGCCGCGCGGGGCGCCAGCTCCCGGTGGCGGAGCTGGAGGACGACCTTGGTGAGCTGGGCGATGCCGGAGGCGGCCTCGGGGTGGCCCAGGTGGGACTTCACCGAGCCGAGCGCGATCGGCTCGGTGACGGCGCCGAACACCTCGCGCAGCGCGCCCGCCTCGACGGCGTCGCCGAGCGCGGACCCGTTGGCCGCGGCCTCCACGTAGCCGATCGACGCGGGGTCGCAGCCCGCCTTCTCCAGGGCCCTGCGGGCCACGTTCACCTGCGTCCTGCGGCTCGGGGCCATGAACTGGCCCGCGCGGCCGCCGTGCAGCGAGGCGCTGCCCTTGATGACCGCGAGGACGGTGTCGCCGTCCCTGCGGGCGGCGGCCAGCGGCTTGAGCAGGACGGCACCCACCGCCTCCGCGGGCAGATAGCCGTCCCCGTCCTGGAAGCTGCGGCTGCCGGGGTGGCTGCCGAGCAGGCCCGCCCGGGAGAGCGCCCGGTACTTGTCGGGGTGGACGGTCAGGTTCACGCCTCCGGCGATCGCCAGCTCGCTGTCGCCGCTCAGCAGATCGGCGCAGGCCAGGTGGATGGCGGCCGCCGAGGACGCGCACATGCCGTCCACGGCGAGGCTCGGCCCCTCCAGGCCGAAGAAGTGCGAGACGCGGTTGGCGATGAGGTTGTACGACGCCGCGGACGTCAGGGCGGAGCGCACCACGTCGGCGGTGTCGGCCCGGTACATCTGGTACATCGCGCCGACGTACACGCCGACCCGGCGACGGTACGTGCGCTCGACGGCCTCCTGGGTGACGCCGCTCTGCTCCAGGAGCTGCCACACCGTCTCCAGGAACAGCCGCTGCTGCGGGTCCATGGTCTCGGCCTCGCGGGGCGAGATGCCGAAGTGCAGCGGGTCGAACTGGTCGACGCCGTCGAGGAAGCCGCCCCACTTGCCGTAGCTCTTGCCGGGCGCGTCGCGGTCCGGGTCGAACACCGCGTCGTGGTCCCAGCGGTCGGCGGGGACCTCGGTGACGCAGTCGGCGCCGGAGCGCAGCAGGCCCCACAGGGCTTCGGGGTCGGCGGCGCCCGGGTAGCGTCCGGCGAGGCCGATGATGGCGACGCCCTCGTCGCGCGGGTCGCGGGCGAGCGGCGCGGCCGCGGCGGGGCTGGCCTGTTCGCGCTCGGCCCGCGCGGGCTCGGCGGCGGGCGGGGCCGGTGCGGGAGTGGGCTCGGGCACCGCGGTGGCCGTCTCGCCGAACAGCGCGCGCAGCGCGTCACCGTGCTGCGCGACGAAGTACTCGGCCAGCTCCCGGACCGTCTGCACCTCGAAGAACAGGGTCTTGGGCAGGGTGCCGAAGTCCGTCTCCAGCTGGGCGATCAGGTTCATGGCCACGACGGAGTCCATGCCGTAGCGCTCGAGCGGCACCTCCGCGTCGAGCCGGTCGGCGCCGAGCTTGAGGCCCGCCGCCAGGTGCGCGCGCAGATGGCGCCGGGTGCGGTCGAGCAGGGCCCGGTCGTCGCCGACCGCACCGCGCTTCGGCCCGGAGGCCGCGGCCTCGGGCTCGGCCGCGGGGTGCGGCTCGGCCTGCGGCGCCCGGCCGGGGCGCGCGGTCAGGCGCGGCAGGACCGCGTCGCGCCGCCCGGCGACGACGAGGAGCTGGCCGTCGGCGAGTCCGGTGCGGCGGGCGGCGACGCCGGTGCGCAGGGCGCGCAGACCGCTCTCGGTGTCCAGCGGGACGAGGTCCATGCGCCGCAGCCGGTCCTCGGTGGCGGTGTCCACGCCCATGCCGCCGTCGGCCCACAGGGGCCAGTTCAGGGAGAGCGTCAGGCCGTGGCGCGCCCCGGCGGCCGCGAGGCGGCCCCGGTGGGCGGCGTAGGCGTCCATGAACGCGTTGCCCGCCGCGTAGTCGGCCTGGCCCGCGTTGCCCAGGGCGCCGGTCGTCGACGAGTAGCACAGGAACAGTTCGAGGGGCTGGTCCCGGGTCGCCTCGTCGAGGTGGACGAGGCCCGCGACCTTGGGCGCGAGGACGCGCGTGAATTCCTCGGGCTCCTTGTTCACGACGAGGTTGTCGCGCAGCACGCCCGCGGCGTGCACGACGCCGGTCAGCGGTCCGTGGGTCCGCGCGATGTGCGCCACCAGGCGTTCGACGTCGGCGCGGTCGGTGACGTCGGTGCGCTGGTGGTCGACGGTCAGGCCCGCGGCCCGCAGCTCGTCGAGGGCTCGCCGCTGGGCCTCGTCGAGCGCCGAGCGTCCGGTCAGGACGACGGTGGCGCCCGCGGCGGCCGACGCGATGTCCCGGGCCGTGAGGAGGCCGAGGGCGCCGGTGCCCCCGGTGATGAGGTACACGCCGCCCGCGCGCCACGGGGTGGTGCCCGCGTCCGGTGCCGGAGCGAGTTCCGTGAGCCGCCTGACCTCGCGGCGGCCCGCGCGGTAGCGGACTTCGGGGTCCGTCTCCGGAGCCGTCTCCGCGCGCAGCCGCTCGGCGATCACGGCGGGCGCGGCGCCGTCGAGGCAGTCGACGAGCTGGGTGCGCAGCTTGGGGTTCTCCAGGGCCACGGTCCGCAGCAGGCCGCTCAGGCCGCCGAACACGGCCCGGTCCGTCGCGCCCTGGCCGCGGTCGCCGACGAGTACGACCTGGAGCAGCGCGCCGCCGCGCACTCCGTCCGTCAGGAGGGCGCGCGCCCGTGCGAACACGTGCCGTGCCGCCGTCAGGTACGCGGTGTGCACGGGGGCGTCGTCCGCGAGCGCCACGGTCTCGAGGTGTGCCCCGGACGCCAGGGCCGTGGTCAGCGCGGCCTCCTCGCCCGGCGCGAACCGGCCGACGAGGACCACGTGGCGTTCGGCCTGCGGGGCGGCCGTCGCGTCGCCGGCCTCCTCGGCCTCCCACACGGGGTGCGTGAGGAGCACGTGGTCGGACGGGGCGGACGCGCCGCCCGTCGCGGTCTCCAGGTCGAGCCAGTGGCGCTCGCGGGCGAAGGGGTAGCCGGGCAGGCTCAGACGGCGCGGGCGTGCCGTGCCGTCCGCCGCGTACAGCCGGTCCCAGTCGACGGCTTCGCCGCGGGCCCAGCGGGCCGCGCACTCCTGGGGCCCTGTGGCCTCGCCGTCCGCTGCCGCCGGGGCCTGGTCGGCCCGGACGCGGCCGCGTACCCAGTCGCCCGGCGCCGCGGGGTCGGCAAGGAAGGCGCCGAGGGTGCGCCGGAGGGACTCCAGGGATTCCGCGGTGAACGCGAGGCGCTCCTCAAGGGCGACGCGGCCGGTCTGCAGCGTCCAGGCGAGCGCGGCGAGGTCGTCCTCGGCGAGGCCGTCCGCGCGGGCGAGCAACCGCCGTGCCGCTTCGATGAGTTGGCCTTCGGTGGCGGCCGAGAGGGGCACGACGACAGGGCGCGTACGGGAAGGGGCGGGCGCGCCCTCGGGCTCGTACGCGGCCAGGACCACGTGGGCGTTGGCGCCGCCCGCGCCGAAACTGGAGACGCCCGCGACGCGCGGCCCGTGCCAGGGCGCGAGGTCGCGCTGCACGGCGAACGGCGTCCCGTCGAAGTCCAGATGGGGGTTGAGCGTGCTCGCGTGCAGGCTGGGCACCAGCTCGCCGTGGCGCATCTGGAGCAGCACCTTGGTGACGCCCGCGATGCCCGCGGCGCTCTCGCAGTGGCCGATGTTGGACTTCACCGAGCCGATCGCGCAGGTCGGCGCGGCCGCCCCGGTCGTACGTCCGAACGCCTTGACCAGGCCGGTCAGTTCGATGGGGTCGCCGAGCGAGGTGCCGGTGCCGTGCGCCTCCAGATAGCTCAGCTCGTGCGGGGCGACACCGGCCCGGGCGAGGGCGCGGGTGATGACGTCGCCCTGGGCCGCCGGGTTGGGCACCGAGAAGCCGTGGGTCCTGCCGCCGTGGTTGAGGGCCGTGCCCTTGATGACGGCGTGGATCTGGTCGCCGTCGGCGATGGCCCGCTCCAGGGGCTTGAGCAGGACGGCGCCGACGCCCTCGCCGGGCACGTAGCCGTCGCCGCCCTCGCCGAAGCTGCGGCAGCGGCCGTCGCTGGAGGTGAACTTGCCCTGGCTCAGCATCACGTACTTGTTCGGGTGGACGCTGACGTTGACGCCGCCCGCCACGGCCGCCGCGCACTGGCCGCTCCTGATCGCCTCGCAGGCGAGGTGGATCGCGGTCAGCGAGGAGGAGCACATGGTGTCCACGGCCATGCTCGGGCCGTGGAAGTCGTAGAAGTACGAGATCCGGTTGGCGATGGACGAGGGGCTGCCGGAGAGCGCCACGCGGTGGCCGCGCGCCTGCGCCTGGGCGCCGTAGAGCTGGTACTCCTCGTACATCACGCCGACGAACACGCCGACCTTGCCGGCGGCGACGAGTCCCGCGTCGGCGGGCCCTGTGGACTGCCGGGACAGGGTCTCGCCGGTGTATCCGGCGTCCTCCAGGGTGTGGTGGACGCACTCCAGGAACAGCCGCTCCTGGGGGTCGAGGAACTCCGCCTCGCGCGGCGAGACGCGGAAGAACAGCGGGTCGAAGCGGTCGACTCCGTCGACGAAGCCGCCCCACCGGGACGTGCCCTCGTGGTCGCGGGGGTCCCAGCGGTCCGCCGGGACCTCGGTGACGCAGTCGCGGCCGGAACGGAGGTTGTGCCAGAACTCGTCGAGGTTCTCCGCCAGCGGGTAGCGGCCGCTCACACCGACGATCGCGATGTCGGTGACGCGGCCTGCGTCCGGCAGCGGGACGGCGGTCTCGGCCTGAGCCGGGGCCGGGGCCGGTGCCTGTGACGCGGGCTCCGGGGCCGCCGTGCCGAGGGCGGCGCGCAGCCGCTGCGGGTACTCGTCGGCGAAGTGCTCGCTCAGCGCCCGGACCGTGCGGACCTCGAAGAACAGCGTCTTCGACAGGCCGCCGAAGGTGTCCTCCAGATGCTGCGTCAGCTCCATCGCCATCATGGAGTCCATGCCGTAGAACTCCAACGGCGTGTCCACGTCGAGGCGTTCGGGGGCGACTTCGAGCGCCGTGGCGAGCTGGTCGCGCAGGTACGGCAGCGCGCGCTCGGCGAGGGGCGTACCGGAAGCCTCTTCGACCGGGGGCTCGGTCGGCGCGGCGGCCTGCGGGGCCGCTTCGGCGGGCAGCACCCGCGCGAGCAGACCGGTCAGCTCCGCGCACACCCGCCCCTCGGTGTCGACCAGGGTGATGTCCAGCTTCGCGGACGTGTCGCCGGGGCGGCTGCCGTCCTGGTAGCGGATCCAGGCGTACGCCGTGGCCGGGGTGGCGGCCAGGACGTCCACGCCCTGGAGGGCGAAGGGCAGCGCGGGCCGTGCGGGGGCGGCGCCCTCTCCCCCGCCGAGCCCGAGGCCGATCGTGGCCTGGAGGGCGCCGTCGAGGATGCTGGGGTGCAGTCCGTAGGCGTCGGCGGGCTCCGCCGCCCGGGGCAGGCGCAGTTCGGCGAGCGCCTGGGGGCGCCCGGCGGTGTCGGTGCCGACGGCGAGCGCCGTCAGGGAGCGCTGCGCCGGGCCGTACTCCATGCCCACGCGGTCGTACAGGCCGTAGACGTCGGCGGCGGTGAAGGCCGTCGCTGCGCAGGCGGCGCGCAGGTCCGCGAGCGGGAGCGCCGGACGCTCGGCGGGCGCGTCGGCCAGGTGCGCGCGGCCCTGGCTGGAAAGGGCGCGCTCGCCGTCGGGGCCGACGGTGTGGAGCGTGTACGCGTAGCCGTCCGTGCCCGTCGGCTTCAGGTCGAGGCGCACGTCCAGGCCGTCGTCCGTGGCGCAGGTGGCGGGCCGCAGCCACACCACGTCGCTCAGCCGGACGCGACCCGGTGCCGCCGCGGTACGGGCGACGGCGGCGCGGGCCATCTCCAGGTGCGCGGCGCCCGGCAGGACGCGCAGACCGCGCACCTGATGGTCCTTCAAGAAGGGTTCGGCGCCGTCGAAGACGGTGCGGTACGCCGTCGGCGTGCCGCCCGGGGCCCGGTGCAGCATCGGGTGCGCGTCGGGCGTGCTGTCCGGCCGCGCGGCCGAGGGCTCGGTGGCGTGCGCGGTGCCGCGCCCCGCCCAGTAGCGCTCCTCGGCGAACGGGTACGTCGGCAGGCCGATCCGGGCGGGCCGGGCCCCCGGCTCGTACAGGCTCCGCCAGTCGAGGGCGTGACCGGCCACCCACTGGGCGAGGGCCTCGTCGCGCCCACCCGTCGTGAGGGGGCGCCGCGCGGGGTCCTGGGCGGCGCCCGTCCGGCGGGAGACCGTGCCGCGGTGCCAGCCTTCGTGGGCCGCCGGATCCGCCACGAACGACGTCAGCCGGTGCTCGAGGTCCGCGAGCGAGGTGACCCGGGTCGCGAGCCGCTCCTCCATCGCGTCGCGGCCCACCTGGAGCGTGAACGCGAGGTCGGTCAGGCGTCCGGCGGCGACGTGGCCGGCCCTCAGGTGGTCGCGCAGCGCGCGGGCCCGGGCGACGAGCTGCTCCTCGGTGCGCGCGGACAGGGGGATCAGCGCCCCGGCCGGTGCGGGTGCCCCGGCGGTGCCCGTGTGCGCGTCGGCGTGCGATCCCATGGCCGCGTGTCCCCCGTGGTCCTCGGCATACTCGTCGTGCTTATCGGGCTTGTCGCGCTTGTCGCGCTTGTCGCGTTCGTCGTCGCGCTCCTCGACGTACTCCTCGATGACGACGTGCGCGTTGACGCCGCCGAAGCCGAAGGAGCTGACGCCCGCCCGGCGCGGGAGCGCCCGGCCCTCGGCGTCGCGCGGCCGCTGCCACGGCTGCCGCTCGCGGACGACCTCGAACGGGCTGTCCGCGAAGTCCAGGTACGGGTTGAGGTCCGCGCAGTGCAGGCTCTCGACCAGGGTGGCGTGGCGCATCTGGAGGAGCACCTTGATGACTCCTGCGACGCCCGCGGCCAGTTCCAGGTGGCCGATGTTGCTCTTCACCGAGCCGAGGCCGCAGCGGGCCGGGGCGTCGAGGTGGCCCGGCGCGCCCGCCGTCTCCGCGTACAGCTCGCCGAAGGCGCTCTTGAGGCCGTTCAGCTCGACGGGGTCGCCGAGTTCGGTGCCGGTGCCGTGCGCCTCGACGTAGGTGACGGTGCGCGGGTCGACGCCCGCGTCGCGGTAGGCGCTCTTGAGGAGGTCCGCCTGGGCACGCGGGTTGGGCGCGGTGAGCGAGTGGGCGCGGCCCCCGTGGTTGACGGCGCTGCCGCGGATGACGCCGAGGATCCGGTCGCCGTCGCGCCGGGCGCGGTGCAGCGGCTTCAGGACCAGGACGCCGACGCCCTCGCCGCGCACGTACCCGTTGGCCCGTGCGGAGAACGTCTTGCAGCGGCCGTCCTCGCACAGCATGCCCGCACGGCTGTAGCCGATGTGCAGGTCGGGGCTGACGATGGTGTTGACACCGCCGACGAGCGCGAGGCCGCTGCGGCCTGAGCGCAGCAGCTCGACGCCGCGGTGCAGGGCGACGAGGGAGCTCGAACAGGCCGTCTCCACCGGCTCGCTGGGACCGTGCAGGTCGAGCAGGTAGCTGACGCGGTTGGGGCCGACGGAGCCGGAGACGCCGGTCGCGGCGTAGCCGTCCTCACCGGCCCGCTCCCCCATGACGAGGCTGCCGTAGCCGCTCGGCGCGGTGCCGATCAGGACGGCGGTGTCGCTCCCGGCCAGGCCGGAGGGCGCGTACCCGGAGTCTTCGAGCGCCTGCCAGGCATGGGTGAGCAGCAGCCGCTGCTGCGGGTCCATGGTGCGTGCCTCGCGGGGCGAGATGCCGAAGAACAGCGGGTCGAACCGGTCGACGCCGTCGAGGAACCCGCCCCAGCGCACGGGCTTCTTGCCGCGCGGGACGTCCGGGTCCTCCTCCAGGGCACGCCAGTCCCAGCGGTCCCCGGGTATCTCCGTGATGCAGTCCTTGCCCGCGTACAGGTTGTCCCAGAAGGCGGAGAGATCGGGTGCCTGCGGGAAGCTGCCGCTCATGCCGATGACGGCGATGGGCTCGGCGGCGAGGGTCGGGTCGGTGCCGGGCTCGCCGGAGGGGCCCTCCGGGGAGAGGCGGTCCTCCAACGGCGCATCCTGGGGCGGGACTTCCGCGGCCGGGCCCTTCGGCGCGGGTGCCGTCTCCGCCAGGTGTGCCGCCACGCTGTCCACGGTCCGGTGCTCGAAGAACACCGTGGGCGCCAGGTGTACGCCGAACCGGTCGCCGAGACGGCTCGCCAGCTCGGTGAGGCTGATGGAGTCGAAGCCGTACTCGCCGAACTCCCCGTCGCCCTCGATCTCCTCGGCGGGGACCTTGAGCTGCCCGGAGACCTCGGCGATCACGGCCTGCCGGATCGCGTCCAGGGCGGGCGCGGGGGCCGGGGCGGGTGCCGCGGGGGCCGTCGGGGCGTGCTCGGCGATGTGGGCCGCGAGCGCGCCCACGGTGGTGTGCTCGAAGAAGACGGTGGGCGCCAGGCTCAGGCCGTGGGCGTCGTTCAGCCGCTGCACCAGCTCCGTCAGGCTGATGGAGTCGAAGCCGTACTCGCCGAACTCCCCGTCCCCGTCGATCTCCTCGGCGGGGACCTTGAGCTGCTCGGACACGGCGGCGGCGAGCGTGCGCTCCCACGCCCGGCGGTCGGCGCGCGGGGCAGCGGCCGGGGCGGGCTGCGGCGTCGGCTGCCGCTCCGTGGTGAGCTGCGCGGCCAGGCGGCCGCGCAGCAGCTCGCGGTCGCCGCAGAGCAGGAGGGTGTGCCGGGCGCCGCCCGCGACGGCGGCGGTCAGGGCCCGCAGGCCGTCCTCGGTGGGCAGCGGCGTCACGCCGATCCCGCGCAGCCGCTCAAGGGCGGCGCCGTCGAGCCGCATGCCGCCGTCGGCCCACAGGGGCCAGCCGATGGACACGGCACGGCCGGACCTGAGGCCGCGCGCGGCGAGGCCGGCGCGGTACTCCACGTAGGTGTCGAGGAACGCGTTGGCCGCGGCGTAGTCGCCCTGCCCCGCGCTGCCGAGCGCGGCCGCCGTGGAGGAGAAGACGACGAGGTGGTCGAGCGGCTGGTCGGCGGTGGCCTCGTCGAGGTTGACCAGGCCGGTGGTCTTGGGGGCGAGGACGGCGGCCAGGTCCCCGTCCTTCTTGGTGGCGAGGTAGCCGTCGCGGAGCACTCCGGCGCAGTGGACGACGCCGTGCAGCGCGCCGTGGCGGGCGACGACGTCCGCGACGAGCGCGTCGACGGCCGCCCGGTCGGTGACGTCCGCCTGCCGGTACTCGACGGTGACGCCCGGCGTCGCGAGGGCGGCCAGGCGCGGCCGCGCGGTCTCGGGGGCGGAGCGTCCGACGAGGACGACCGTGCCGGTGCGCAGGGTGCGGGCGAGGTCGCGGGCGACGTGCAGGCCGAGGCCGCCGGTGCCGCCGGTGATCAGGTGCACGCCGCCGTCGCGCCACGGCGACGCGGCGGCCCCGTGCGCGGGCCGCGCCTCGGCCTCGGTGAGCCGCCTGGCGTAACGGCGGCCGCCCTCCTGTCGGATGTGCAGCTCGGCATGGGCGCGCGCACCCGCCTCGACGGCTTCGGCGAGCGCGGCCGCGGACCGGTCGTCGGCGGCGTCGAAGGGGTCGAGGTGCTCCAGGAGCTGGGCGCGCAGCCACGGGTGCTCAAGGGCGGCCGTGCGCAGCAGCCCGGTCACTCCGGTCAGCACCCGGGCGTCAGGGGCGCCGTGCCCCAGGACGACGATCTGGGCGAGGCCGCCGTCCGGCAGGTCTCCGGCGGCGATCCGGGTGCGCAGCTCCCCCAGTACGTCCCGGGTCAGCCGTGCGTACGCGGCGTCCAGCGGACGGTCCGCGGCCACCTCGGACGTGTGGAGCACCACCGTGCGGGGCAGCCGGGTGCGCAGGGCGCGCCCGGCCGCGTCGGCGCCGGGGCCGACGAGCCACACGACCCAGTCGTCCGGTTCGGCGTCGGGGGCGGCGGGCGGCGTGGGCAGCGGCGTCCAGCACGGCTCCAGGGCCAGCAGGTCGACCGGGCCTTCCGGCTCGTCGGCGCTGTCCGGCTCCGGTGCGGGGGACGCGTCCTGCTCCGGTGCGGAGGGCGCGTCCGCCGAAGGGGCTTCGCCGGGCAGCCAGTAGGAGTCCTGGGCGAACGGGTACGTCGGCAGCGAGACGCGGGCCGGGCGCCGGTCGGGCGTGAAGAGCAGCTCGAACGCGACGGCCGCGCCCTGGGCGTACTCCTCGGCGAGCGTCCGCAGCCGGTCCGGGTCCGTCAGTTCCCGGGCCGCTCCCAGGTCGGGCCGCGCCGGGCGCTGGGGCTTGTGGTCACCGGCGTACGCGGACGGCGCGCTGCCGGTCTCCAGCCAGGTGCGCAAGCACGAGGCGGCCCCCGCCGTGGTGTCGACGACGAACGCGAGGCGGTGGCGGAAGTGCTTGCGGCCACGGCCCAGGGTGTGGCTGACGTCGCGGAGGCTCAGGCCGGGGCGCGCTTCGAGGTGGGCGGCGAGCTGCCGCGCCCGGTCCTTCAACTGCCCGGCCGTGCGGGCGGACAGGGCGATGAGGCGGGAGCCGCCGGGGCGTTCGGCCGAGGTCTCGGCGGCGGCCGCGGGGGCCTCCGCCAGGACAACGTGGGCATTGGTGCCGCTGTAGCCGAAGGAGCTGACGGCGGCCAGGCGCGGCCGGTCCGCGCGCCGCCACTCGCGCGCCCGGGTGTTGACGTAGAAGGGCGTGCCGTCCAGGTCGATGTGCTCGTTGAGGCGCTCGTACTGGGCGGTCGGCGGCAGCGTCGCGTGCTCCAGGGCGAGGGTGGCCTTGAGGACGCCGGCGACTCCCGCGGCGCACGCGGTGTGGCCGATGTTGCTCTTCACCGAGCCGACGGCGCAGTGGCCGCGGCGGTCGGTGCGCGCGGTGAAGCTGTCGACGAGGCCGTCGATCTCGACGGGGTCGCCCAGGGCGGTGCCGGTGCCGTGCGCCTCGACGAGCTCGATGTCACCGGGGTCGATGCCGAACTTGTCGTACACGTGCTTCTGGAGCCGGGCCTGTGCCTCGGCGCTGGGGGCGGTGATGCCGTTGGACCTGCCGTCCTGGTTCACTCCCCAGCCCTTGATGACGGCGTGGATCCGGTCGCCGTCGGCCTGCGCGTCCGCGAGCCGCTTCAGGAGCAGGACGCCCACGCCCTCGGCGGGTACGAAGCCGTTGGCGCGCTCGTCGAAGGCGTAGCAGCGGCCGTCGGGCGACAGGGCCCGCAGCTGGCTCATGGCCACGTGCACGCCGGGGCCCGGGATGACCCAGACGCCGCCCGCGAGCGCGGTGTCGCTGTCGCCGAGGCAGAGGCTGTCGCAGGCCTGGGCGATGGCCACGAGCGACGACGAGCAGGAGGTGTCGATGGAGAGGCAGGGGCCCTTGAGGTTCAGGGTGTAGGAGATGCGGCTGGCAAGGATGGCGCTGTTGGTGCCGAGGTTCTGGTGGGCGCTGAGCCCGGCCGCGTCGGCCGTGGCGCCGTAGCCGTTCACGGAGCAGCCGACGAAGACGCCGCACCGGGTGCCGGAGAGGTCGTCGGGGCTGTAGCCCGCCTCTTCGACGCAAGCCCAGCTCTCCTGGAGCAGGACGCGCTGCTGTGGGTCCATGGCGGCGGCCTCGCCGGGCGAGATGGAGAAGAAGAGCGGGTCGAAGCGGTCCGCGTGGTCCAGGACGCCCATCCACTTGCTGGAGGACTTCCCCGGCACGCCGGGCCGTTCGTCGTAGAACCTCTCCACGGACCAGCGCGAGGACGGCACCTCGGATATGCAGTCGCGGCCTTCGAGGATGTTCCGCCAGAACGCGTCGACGTTCTCCGCCTGAGGGAACGCGCCGGACATGCCGATGACGGCGATGTCCACGAGGCCGGGGGCGCGCGCGGGCCCGCCGACGGCCTTGGACTCCAGGGGCGCTTCGGGGGCGGGCTGCGGCTCGGCGGCGGGCTGCGGCTCGGGTTCGCGTTCCGGTTCGGCGGTCGGCTCGGGCTCGACCACCGCGATCGGCTCGGGCTCGACCACGGCGGCGGGCTCCGGCTCCGGCTCCGCGGCGGGCTCGGGCCGCGCCTCCGCCACCGCGTCGGGGGCCACGGCGCCGTGCTCCCGCGTCAGATACCGCGCCAGGTCGCTGATCGTCGGATGCCCGTAGACGGTGGTCGCGGAGAGCGAGAGCCGCAGCCGCGTGTTGAGGGACCGGGTCCAGGTGACGCCGGAGATCGAGTCGAGGCCCAGCTCCACGAAGGGCGCGTCGTCGTCCAGTTCGGCCGCGGTGAGCTCCAGCTCCTTGGCGAGGCTGGCGCGCAGCCAGGCGGCGAGCGCGGACTCCGCGGGCTCCTGCCCGCGCGCGGCCACCGGTGCGGCCACCGGCACGGGCTCCTCGGCGGAAGCCCGGCCCGGTTCGCCCGTGCCCAGCAGCTCGGCGAGGTGTCCCGCGAGTTCGTCGACCGTAGGGTGGCTGTAGACCTGCGTCGCGGAGAGCGACAGCTGGAAGTGCGTGTTCAGCTTCCGGGTCCAGGTGACACCGGTGATCGAGTCGAGGCCCAGCTCCACGAAGGGCGCCTCGTCGTCGATGTCCGCCGCGACGAGCTCCAGCTCCGCCGCGAGGCTCTCGCGGAGGTGCGCGGCGATGTCCCGGCGCCCGGGCGCGGACGTGCCGCGGGCGGCGGAGGACCCAGGGGGTGTGGCACTCATCTGTTCTCCCATGGCGCCCTCGAACAGGGCGGACAACGTACGGAACGTGGGGTGACCGCAGACCTGGGCCACGGTGAGGGACAGCCCGAGGGTTCGGTTGACCTCGTGCAGCCACTGGGCGCAGCCGAACGAATCGAGACCCAGCTCCACGAGGGACACGTCGTCACGGCTCGGAGCCACTTCGGTTCCAAGGACGACGGCCAGCGTGTCGCGCAGGTACCGATGCAGGTCGCTTTTCGCGTGGATCTTAATACGTGGCGCGGCCATCAGGAATCGGCCCCTTCCGCCGGGGCGCCCGGCCCGCTGCCGTCCTGACCTGCAACGACGCCCGGAGCGATCTGCTCCAGATGGCGGCGGAGGATCGCGTTGAAGGTGAGGGGCGCTTCCAGCATCACGAAGTGCCCGACGCCGTCGACCAGTTCCACCTCGACGCCGTAGCGGCGCGCGGCGGTCAGGTTCGTCGGCATCCAGGACGTCGAGTTGATCAGCACGAGCGGCACGTCGAAGTGCTTGGGCACGTCCTGGAGGTAGGTGAGCATCTCGCGGAACGCCCCGGACACCACGGCGGCGCCGGTGTCCTCGCGGGTGCGCTCGACCAGGGCGACGAGGTCGTCGCGCGCCCCGTCGAGGAACAGCTCCCGCGCGTGGACCGGCTGCTCGCTGAACGTCCGCACGAACCGGTCGAGCTGTTCGGCGGAGAGCGCCTTGGGCTCGAAGTTGTGCAGCGTGTCCACACCCACCAGACCGCGGACCCGGCCGCCCAGGAGCCGCTCGGCGGCCAGCATCACGGGGCCGCCGAGCGAGTGCCCGACGAGGACCACGTCGTCGAGGCCCTCCTTCTCGACCACGGCCGCGATGTCCTCGGCGAACGCCTCCACGGTCCACCGCTGCCGGGTCCTGCCCGATCCGCCGTGTCCGGCGAGGTCGGGGGCGACCACGGTGTACCGGTCGGCGAAGTGCTCCAGCTGCCGGTCCCAGTACGACGCGTCGCAGCCGAGGCCGTGGATGAGGACGAGGGCCGTGGCCCCGTCGCCGCGCACCCGGTAGCGGATGCGGCTGCCGTCGGCGGACGTGGCCGTGGGGGCGGGCGCGGCGGCTGGTTCGTCCGGTTTGCGGGCGATGACGCCCACGTGCTCCATGTCGGGGGCGGGCGCGCCGTACGACTCCCGGTCGACGCCCACGGCGCCGAAGTAGCCGACCTGTTCCACGACGAGACCGGCGGCCTCGCACTCCCTGCGGAACACGTCGGGGTCGATGGCGTTGATCAGCGGCGGCCCGCCGACGACGTGGGCCGCCTCGAAATGCGCGGCGACGTCGTCGATGTAGCCGGGCCACGGGTCGCCCGCGTCCTTGCGCGCCTCGTAGTCGGCGGCCTTGGACGCCCAGTACCCGAAGTACGGCGAGTCCGAGCTGAGGAAGACCTTGCCGCCCGGCGCCAGCCAGTCGTACATCTTGCGCAGCGTGAGCCGGAAGTCGTCCGGCGCGAGGAAGTGCATCACGCGGCTGGCGTGCACGGCAGTGAACCGTCCGCCTTCGAAGTCGACGTCGGGCAGCATGCCCTGGCGCAGGGAGAGCCGCTGCCGGGCCTCGTCGTTGACCCGCTGTCCGAGGATGTCCAGGTGCTTCTGCTCCATGTCGAGCGCCACCACCCGTGCGCCGCGTTCGAGGGCGGCGATGCTCGCCACGCCGTACGCGCAGCCCAGGTCCAGGGCCTCGCCACCGCTCTCCCCCGCGTACGCGGCGAACTCCTGGGAGTACGGGATCAGCCGCTCGACCATCACGCCGGTGCGGTTCAGGGTCGCGACCATCCCGCCGAAGTCGAGGGCGGCCGCCGCCTTGAGGTCCTCCAGGACGTCGTGGTCACGGGTGACCGGGCGCGCGTCCGGGGCCTCGGGCGCCGTTTCGGGACGGGGAGGCGCGGACGCCAGGGGTGCGAGGGACACCCGTGGCTTGGCGGTGACGGGCGGGGCGTCCGGGGTGTCGATCCGGTGCGGTACGTCCGCCAGGTCCCGCAGGACGACGGGCTTGCTCGGCTCGGCCGAGGAGACCGGGGCGGCCGGGACCGCGAGGGTCGGGCCCTGCTCCGCCGAGGCCACGACGGCGGGGGACGGAGCCGGGGCCTGCTGCTCGGCGCGCACCCAGTAGCGGTTTCGCGCGAACGGGTACGCGGGCAGCCGCAGACGCGTGACGCGCTGTCCGTCGGGCCGGGCCACGGCGGTCGGGACGCGGTGCCCCGCGGTGTAGCCGCGCGCGACCTCGGCGAGGGCCGCCCGGCGCGCGGCCGGGTCGAGCCCGGTGTCGCGGGCGCGGTCGGCCGCGGCCCGGAGCCGGTCGAGGTCCTGGGCCCGCTCGGTGAAGCCGCGGGGCACGACGCCTTCGAAGCACGCGTCGGCCGCGGCCGTCCGCGAGCGGCGCCACGCGCGCCAGAGCGCGGCGGCCTCCTCCAGGGAGCTCACGACCAGGGCGCACCGGTGCCGGAAGTGGTGGCGTCCGGTGACGAGGGTGGCGCTGAGCCGGGGCAGGTCCGCGTCCGTCAGGGCGCCGCTCGCGATCCGGTCGAGCAGGGCGTCGACGATCCCTTCGAGGGCCGTCTCCGTCTTGGCCGAGACCGGGAGGAGGTAGGCGGGCCGCGCCGGGGCCGCCGCGGCCGGTCGGCCGGTGTACTCCCGTACGACCACGTGGGCGTTGGTGCCGCTCATGCCGAACGCGCTCACCGCGCCGGTGCGGTGGCCGTGGCGCGGGGCGGGCCACTCCTTCGTCGCCTTGTTGACGTAGAAGGGGCTCGCGCTCCAGTCGATGTACTCGTTGTCGCGCTCGCAGTGCAGGCTCGGCGGGATGGCGCGGTGGCGCAGCGCCTCGGACAGACAGACCAGGCCGACCAGGCCGGAGGCGGCGAAGGTGTGGCCGACGTTGGTCTTGGTCGAGGTGAGGGCGCAGAAGCCGCGCTCGTCGGTGTGCCGGGCGAAGGCCGCGCGCAGGGCGCCCACCTCGACCGGGTCGCCGAGCTTCGTGCCGGTGCCGTGGGTCACGACGTAGCCGATGTCGGCGGGGTCGATGCCGCCGCGCTCGTAGACGGACTCCAGGAGTTCGCGCTGGGCGTCGCCCGAGGGCGCGGTGATGCCGTTGGTGCGGCCGTCGTAGTTGAGGCCGCTGGCCGTGATGACGCTGTGCACGGGGTCGCCCCGGTCCTCCGCGGCCGCCAGCGGGCGAAGGACCAGGGCCGTGACCGCCTCGCCGGGGACCATGCCGTCGGCGTCCTGGTCGAAGGTGGCGCACCGGCCGGAGGCCGACAGCATGCCCGCGTCGCTCATGGCGGCGAGCGCCTGCGGGGTCAGGACGAAGTTCGCCGCCGCGACGACGGCGATGTCGCACTCCCCTTGAAGCAGGCTGGTACGCGCCTGGTGCAGTGCGACCAGGCCCGACGAGCAGGAGGTGTTGACCGCGAGGACGGGGCCCTTCAGGTCGAGGAAGTACGACAGGCGCGCGGCGAGGACGCCGTCGTGGTTCGAGGTGAGGTTGCCGCCGGCTCCGTCGAGGAGCTGGTAGTCGCCCTGCTCCACGCCGACGAACACACCGACCTTGAGGCCCTCCAGCTCCTGCGCGCCGAGGGCGGCGTCCTCCAGCGCCTTCCAGCACTCCTGGAGGAGGTGGCGCTGGCGCGGGTCGAGCGCGCGCGCCTCCTTGGGGGCGATCTCGAAGAAGGCGGCGTCGAATTCGTCCGCCCAGTCGATGCTGCCCATCCAGCGGTAGGGCGGCGGCGCGCCCTCGTCCCGCGTCGCCGCCGCGCCGAAGCGGGCGGACGGCAGCTCGCGGACGAGGTCCTTGCCGTCGGCGAGCGCGGACCAGAAGGCGTCCACGTCGCGGCAGCCGGGGAAGATGCCGCTCATGCCGATGACGGCGATGGCGTCGGTGCCGGAGTCGGAGTCGGCGCGGGTGGCTTCGGGGGCAGGCTGCGGCGCCACGGGAGCCACGGCGGACTCCGGCAGCCGCACGCCCGGTTCGTCGGCCAGGTGGTCGGTCAGGCGCCGTACGGACGGGTGGTCGTACAGGACCGTCGGCTGGAGCGGCGTGCCGAGGCGTTCGGCGAGCCGGTGGGCGAGCTGGGTGAGACGGATGGAGTCGAGGCCCAGGTCGTGGAAGCCGCCGTCGTCGTCGAGCTGGTCCACGGGGGACTTCAGGACGTGCGCGACGACCTCGCGCACCGCGTCGGCCAGGGCGGCGCGGCGCCGGTCGTGCGCCACGGCGGTCTCCCGCGCGGGGTCCGGCTCCTGCGGGAGAGCGGCGGCGACCGCGGGACGCGGGCCGTGCGGAGCGGCTGCGAAGGGCCGCTCGGCCAGGGCCAGGGCCCGCTCGGCGGGCGCGTGCAGGACCAGTGGCGCGGCCGTGCCGGACCGCTCGGCGAGGAGCCGTTCGAGCAGGGCGAGGGCGGTGTCGGCGGCGAGGGGACGCTGGCCGCTGGCCGCCAGGTAGGCGGTGACGTGGTCGTGGTCGGCCGCGCGCTGGGCGGCGGCGCCCATGCCGCCGTCCTCCCACAGCGGCCAGGCGACGGCGAGCAGCCGTCGCTCGCCGCGCTCGGCGAGGGCGCGCGCGTAGGCCGACTGGAAGCGGTTGGCGACCGCGTAGTCGCAGCTGCCGAAGTCGCCGAGGGTCGCGGAGCTGGACGAGAAGAGGCAGATGAACTCCGCGGAGCGCCCGGCCCGGGTGCGGTCCAGGGCCCGTTCGAGGGCGAGGGTTCCGTCCACCTTGGCGGCCAGGACGCGCCGGGCGGCCTCGCGGGTCGCCTCCGTGACGGCGAGCCGCTGCGCGGTGCCCGCGGCGTGCACGACGCCGTCGATGGCGCGCAGCGCGGGCGGCAGGGTGCTGAGGGCCTCGACGAGGGCGTCCTCGTCGGTGACGTCGGCGCGGCGGCAGACGACCGTGCCGCCGTGCTCGCCGAGCCCCGCGGCCCAGGTCTCGTCGGCGGGGCTCAGCGGGGAGCGGCCGAGCAGGACGAGGTTCGCGCGGTAGGCGCGGGCCAGGTGCCCGGCGACGCGGCGGCCGAGGCCGCCGAAGGCGCCGGTGATCAGGTACGTGCCGCCCTCGCGCAGCACGCCCGGAGCGTGCGCGGCGGCGTCGGGCAGGCTCCGCACCGCGCAGACGTGGCGCTGTCCGCCCCGGTAGAGCGCGGCGGCCTGCTGCTCCTGCCGCTGCTCGGTCAGGAGCAGTTCGGCCCAGCGTCCCGCGGTCGCGGCGCCCTCGTGCAGGACGACGCGCAGCGCGGTGCCGGGCAGCGGCCTTGCCAGGGAGCGCTCGTAGCCGATCAGGGCGTCGAGGGCGGCCTGGCCCACGGCGTCGTCGTAGTGGCCCGCGACCAGGACGTCGGGGACGGTGCCGCCGGTGGCGGCGACGGCCCGTACGAGCACGCCGACGTCGGCCAGTTCGCGCAGCGGCGGCCGGCCGTCCGCGCGTTCGGTGGGCCACAGGTAGTGGAGGGCGTCCACGGGGCCGTGGGCCTCGGCGACGGCGACGAGGACGCGCGTCAGGGCGCGCTCGTCGGCGCCGTCGACGCGGTACACCGACGGTTCGGCCTCGGCGGGCGCGGGCTCCGGGGTGCCGGTCCTGGCGACGAAGACGAGGCGGGTGCCGGGCGCGTGCCGGAGGGTCGCGGCCCGGTAGGCGTCCTGGGCCGCGCGGTCGGACAGGAAGGCCACGACCACGCGGCGGGCGTCGGTGTCCGCGACCGCCGCGGCGGCGCGCGCCACCCAGCGCTCCTCGAACAGGCGGGGGGCGACGGCGTCGGCCGCCACGGGGGCCGAGGGCTCCGCGCGCAGCCAGAAGTGCTGCTCGTCGAACGGGTAGGCGGGCAGGCTCAGTCGGCGCGGGCGCGGCCCGTCCGCGTACAGCCGCCGCCAGTCGACGGGCGCGCCCGCCTCCCAGAGCCGGGCCGCCTTGTCGAGCCTGCGCTCGGCGAGCCACTGGTCGAGGAGGGCGCGCCGGTCGTCGTCGTCCAGGACGTCGAGGGCGCCGGGCACCTGCGCGGGCGCCTGCGCACCCGGCTGTGCGCTCGGCTGCGCGCGCTCGGCGAAGTCCTGGAGGGCCGCGACGAGTTCGGCCGTGGTCCCGGCCACGAACGCCGCCCGGCAGGGCATGGCGGTGCGGCCCACCTGGAAGGTGAAGGCGACGTCGGCGACCGGCGCGGCGTCCCCCGCGTCGGCGAGGTGCCGGGCCAGGTCGCGGGCGTAGCGCCGCAGGGCCTCGGGCGTTCGCGCCGACAGGGGGACGAGGTGGGGCCCGGCGAAGTCCGCGCCGAGGCCCTCGCGCGGCGGGGCCTCTTCGAGGACGGCGTGGACGTTCGTGCCGCCGATGCCGAAGGAGCTGACGGCGGCGCGCAGCGGCTGCCCGTCCGCGGGCGTCAGCGGGGTGAGCCGGTCCACCACGTAGAACGGGGAGTTCGCGAAGTCGATCTGCGGATTGGGCGCGTCGTGGTTGATGGTCGGCGGCACCGTGCGGTGGCTCAGGACGAGGGCGGACTTGACGAGGCCCGCGAGACCGGCCGCCGCGTCGAGGTGGCCCAGGTTCGCCTTCACCGAGCCGATGCCGCAGAAGCCGGTGGCGCGGGTGTGCAGCCGGAACGCCTCGGACACGGCGTTCACCTCGACGGGGTCGCCGATGACGGTGCCGGTGCCGTGGGCCTCCAGGTACCGGACGGACTCGGCGCGCACCCCGGCGCGGTCGAGCACGGAGGCGATCAGCTCGCTCTGGCCCGCGTGGCTCGGCGCGTAGTAACCCGCCTTGCGGGCGCCGTCGTTGTTCATGCCGACGCCGCGCACGAGCGCGTGGATGTGGTCGCCGTCGCGCACCGCCGCGCGGGCGTCCTTGAGCAGGACGACGACGGTGCCCTCGCCGCCGACCATGCCGCGGGCGTCCGCGGCGAACGGCTTGCAGTGCCCGTCCGGCGAAAGGGTCATGCCCTCCTCGTAGAGGTAGCCGACGGTCTCCTCGCCGTACATCGCGCTGCCGCCGACCAGGGCGTGCGTGGTCTGGCCGGACTGGATGCCCTGGCAGGCGAGGGCGAGACCGGCGAGCGCGGACGAGCAGTTGCTGTGCACGAACAGGCTCGGTCCGCGCAGGCCGAGCCGGTGCGACACGGTCGTCGGCGCGGTACCGGGCTGGGCCTGGAGGAAGCCGACCAGGGCCTCCGAGTCGCGGCGTGCGCCGGGGCCCGTGACGGGCGCCTGGTAGAGGGAGTTGGCGGTGGACATGTACACCGCCGCGTCGGCGATGTCGTCGGGCAGGTACGCGGCGTCCTCGACGGCCTTCCAGGCGTGCTGGAGCAGTTGGCGCGCCTGCGGGTCCATGAGTTCGGCGTCGCGTGCCGAGACCTGGAAGAAGGCGTGGTCGAACAGGCCCTTGCCGCGCATGCTGGCGCGGACCGGCACGTGCGCCGGGTCCTGGACCAGGCGTTCGTCGACGCCGAGGCGGCGCAGCTCGTCGGGCGCGCAGAACTCCACGCTCTCCGTGCCCGCGACGAGGTTGCGCCAGAACGCGCGGTGGTCGTCGGCGCCGGGGAGTCCGACGGAGACACCGATGACGGCGACGGCGCCTTCGAGCCCGGCAGGCAGCTCCGGGGCGGCCGGGGCCGTCCGCTCGGCCGGGGCCACAGTGCCCGGCCGGTGCTCCGCACCGAGGTCCGCGCGCAGCCGGGCGGCCGTACCGGCCGCGTCGACGCAGCCGAAGACGTCCGCCGACGTGAAGCGCACGCCGAAGCGCTCGGCGACGCGGTCGGCGAGCACCACCGCGAGGACGGAGTTGCCGCCCGCGTCCAGGAAGGCGTCCGTGGGGCGGAGCCCGGCGACGCCGAGCACGTCCCGCCACACGGCGAGTACGTCGCTGTCGCGGACGGCGGCGACGGCACGCGGCGGTGCGGCGGCCGGGGCCGCGCTCCGCTCCGCGGCGGGCGCGTCCGGCAGCGCGATCGGCCGTCGCGCGAGGGCGAGTCGGTCCACCTTGCCGTTCGGGGTCTGCGGCAGGGCGTCGACCGGCAGGACGAACGCGGGCACCATGTACGCGGGCAGGGACCGGCGCAGGTGCTCGGTCAGCTCGCGCGCGGTGGCGCCCTCGCCGGTCCAGTAGGCGAGGAGCTGGGTGGCGCCCGTCGCGGGCTCGGCCCTGGTGACGACGGCGCAGTCGCGCACGGCGGGGTGCCGGGTGAGGGCGTGCTCGATCTCGCCCGGCTCGACGCGGAAGCCGCGCACCTTCACCTGGGAGTCGATCCGCCCCAGGCACTCGATGGCGCCGTCCGCGCGGCGCCGCGCCAGGTCGCCCGTGCGGTACAGCCTGCCGCCCGGCGTGAAGGGGTCGGCGGGGAACCGCTCGGCGGTCAGGTCGGGCTTGTTGAGGTAGCCGAGCGCCAGCCCGTCGCCCGCGACGCACAGCTCGCCGGGCACGCCGATCGGAGCCGTGTGGCCGTTCTCGTCCAGGATGTGGATCCGGGTGTTGTCGATGGGCCGCCCGATGGTGACGCGGCGGCCCGCCTCCACGCGGGCGACCGTGGACCACACGGTCGTCTCGGTGGGCCCGAACAGGTTCCACACCTCGCCGCCGAGCGCGGTGAGGCGCTCCGCGAGGGACTCGGACAGCGCCTCGCCGCCGCACAGCACGCGCAGGCCTTCGGCGTTGGTCCAGCCCGCGTGCAGCAGCATCGTCCACGTGGCGGGGGTCGCCTGCATCACGGTGGGCCGCACCCGTGCGATCAGGGCGGCGAGGCGGTCGCCGGAGCGCGCGGTCGCCGGGTCGCTGAGGTGGCACTCGGCGCCGGTGACCAACGGCAGATAGAGCTCCAGGGCGGCGATGTCGAAGCTGTGCGTCGTCACCGCGAGGATCCGGTCGGCCGCGCCGAGGCCCGGCCGCTTCGCCATCGCGCAGAGGAAGTTGGTGAGCGCGCGGTGGGGCACCACGACGCCCTTCGGCAGGCCCGTGCTGCCGGAGGTGTAGATGACGTACGCGGGGTCGTCGGCGCCGGGGGCCGCGCCGTCGCCCGGCTCTTCGGCCGTGGGGTCGGCACCGGGGTCGTCGAGTACGAGCAGCCGCTGACCGGGCCGGTCCAGGTCCGCGGACCGTCCGCGCAGCGCGGTGTGGGTGAGGAGGACGGCGGGCTCGGCGTCGTCGAGGATGTGGGCGATCCGCTCGCGCGGGTAGTCCGGGTCGAGGGGGATGTAGGCGCCCCCGGCGCGCAGGGTGGCCAGCAGCGCGACGACGAGGTCGACGGAGCGCTCCAGGTGCACGGCGACGAGACGGCCGGGACCCACGCCGAGCCGGCGCAGGCGCGCGGCCAACTGCCGCGTGCGCTCGTCCAGTCGCGCGTACGTCACGGACTCGGCGTCGGTGACGAGGGCGACCGCGTCGGGGGTGCGGGCCGCCTGGTCGGCGAACAGCTCGTGGACGCGCCGCTCCGGCTGGGCGACGGCGGTGTCGTTCCACTCCACGGTGAGGGTGTGGAGCTCCTGCGGCGAGGCCGCCGAGCAGTCGTCCAGCCGTCGGCCCGGGTCGGTGGCCGGGGCGGACTCCAGGAGGTGGGCGTACTGACGCAGCAGTCTGTCCACCGTCACGGCGTCGAAGAGGGCCGGGTCGTACTTCGCCTTGACGGTGTACGCGTCCTCGGTGGCGTGCGGCTCGATGACCTCGATGACGAGTTCGTACTCGCCCTCCTGGTGGATGCCCTCGACGTAGCGGACGTCGGGGGCTCCGGCCGTGACGTCCTCGTGCCAGTCCTGGTACATGAACGCGTGGCGGAACACCGGCGCGGAGCCGTCGGCCGTGCCCAGGCCGAGCTCGCGGACCAGCGGGCCGAACGGGTAGGCGTGCGCGAGGGCGTCGAGCAGCGTGCCCTGCACGTCCGCGCACAGCTCGGCGAACGAGGAGCGGCCGGACATCCGGCTCCGGACCGGCACCATGGTGACGAAGTGGCCGACCGTGCCGTCGAAGCGGCCGCCGGGCCGGGTGCTGACCGGCATGCCGACGACGACGTCGTCCTGCTGGGTGTACTGCCGCAGCAGGACCTTGTGCGCGGCCAGGAACACGGCGGACGGGTAGACGCCCCGGTCGCGGGCGAACCGCGCGACGCGGTCGCCGAGGTCCGCCGGGAGCCGCAGGCTCTCGGTCGCGCCGTGCCGTCCCCGCTCCGGGGCGGAGCGCGGCCGGTCCGTGGGGAAGGCCGGGGCGGGCGGCAGCGCGGCCAGCTGCCCGCGCCAGTAGGCGAGTCGGGCCGCGCCCTCGTCCCCGGCCAGGAGCGTGGCCTCGTCGGCGACAAACTCCGAGTAAGGGGCGGGCGCGGCGACCGGATGCGGCGCGGCGCCCGCCGCGGCACTCCGGTAGGCGGCAAGCAGCTCCTTGACGAGCACGACGGCGGAGGCGCCGTCGAGGACGAGGTGGTGGGCGTTCAGGAGCACCATGGCGTCCGCGCCCCGGGCGCCGCGGAAGACGCCCAGTCGGCACAGCGGGCCGTTCTCCAGGTCGAACGGTTCCCTGGCGTGCGCGCGCAGCTGGGCGCGCACCTCGTCCGGGTCGGTCGTGGTCAGCTCGTGCTCGGTGACCGCGGGCCGCGCGGCCTCGGCCCGTGCGAACACGAGCCGGTCGCCGTCCCGTCGTACGACGGCCCCGAGCAGCGGGTGGCGGGTGCGGACGCGTTCGAAGGCGGTGCGCAGGGCGCGGAGGTCGAGGCCGGACACCTCGAAGCAGAGCGGCACATGGTACACGCTCGCCTCGGGTGCGGACTTCTGGAGGCTCCACAGGCCCCGCTGCCCTTCGGACAGCGGGTGCGGCACGAACTCGTCGGCCTCGTCGGCCTCATCAGGGGTTTCCACCACGCGCGGGAGTACGCCGACGAGGTGGGCGGCCAGGGCGTCGACGGTCCGGTGCTCGAAGAGCGCGGCCGACGCGAAGTCCGCGTACAGCTCGCTCCGCACCCGCCGGGAGAGGCGCACCAGGCCCATCGACGAGACACCGAGCGCGGCGAACTCGCGGTCGGTGGCGACGTCGTGGGGCGTGCCGTCCAGCTCCTCGGCGAGCGCGGCGCGCAGCCAGGCGCGGACGTCGGCGGCGCCGTCCTCGGGGCGCGGCTCGGGACGCGTCTCCCGCGCGGGCTCCGCCGCCTGGGGCCGCTCGTCGCCCGCGGGCTCGTACCAGTGGTCGCGCCGCGCGAACGGGTAGGTGGGCAGGCTCACGCGGCGCGGCGGGCGCCCGGTGGACGGCTCGGCGCGGGCGATGCTCGCTCCGGTCAGCCAGGCACGGGCCGCCGCGTGCGGGCCTTCGCCCGCGCCGGCCGCCGCGGGCCTCGTACCGGTGCCGGTGTCGGTGAGGTCGGCGTACCGGTCGGGGTCCGCGCCGCCGTGCTCGCTGAACTCGGCGAGCGCGGCGGCGAGTTCGGCGGTGGAGCGGACGACGAGCGCGAGGCGCACGGGCAGTTCGTCGCGGCCCGTGCGGAGGGTGTGCGCGATGTCGCGCAGCGGCATCGGCCGCCCCTCGCGCCTCGCCCGGTCCAGGTGCGCGGCCAGCTCCCCGGCCGCGGTGCGCAGCCGCTCGGGCGTGCGCGCCGACAGCGGGACCAGGCAGGCCTCGTCGGCCGCCGCCTCGGTGGGGCGTGCCTCGTCGTCGGCCATGTTCTCGTATCCCTCGATGATCAGGTGTGCGTTCGAGCCGCCCGCGCCGAAGCAGGAGATGCCCGCGCGCCGCGGCAGGAGGCGCCCGTCGGCGTCGACCGGGTTCCAGGGGGCGAGTTCGCGCTGGACGTGGAACGGCGACTGCTTGAAGACGATGCCGCTGTTGAGCTCCTCGGCGTTGATCGAGGGCGCGAGCGCGCGGTGGCGCAGCTGCATCAGGACCTTGGTGAGGCCCGCGACGCCCGAGGCGCTCTCACAGTGGCCCAGGTTGGACTTGAGCGAGCCGACGGCGCAGTACTGCCCCGGGCGGTCACCGGCGAAGGCGCGGCCGAGCGCGGAGATCTCCAGGGAGTCGCCGAGGGGCGTCGCCGTCCCGTGGGCCTCCACATAGCTGATCGTGTCCGGCGTGACCCCGGCGCGGGCCAGGGCGTGGCTCACGACGTCGCGCTGGGCGTCCAGGCTCGGCATGCTGTACCGGCTGGTGCGGCCGCCGGAGTTGACGGCGCTGCCCTTGATGACGCCGTAGACGTGGTCGCCCGCGGCCACCGCGTCGCGCAGCGGCCGCAGCACCACGGCGCCGACGCCCTCCGCCGCGAGGAACCCGTCCGCGTGCTCGGAGAAGGGGCGGCACCGCTCGCCGGACGACAGCAGGCCGTGCTCCTGGAGCACGTCGAAGTGGTCCGTGCCGAGGAGCAGGTTGACGCCGCCCGCCACCGCGCAGGCGCTGTCCCCGGAGAGCAGGCTCTGCACGGCCAGGTGCAGGGCCGTCAGCGACCCGGAGCAGGCCGTGTCGACGGCCACGCTCGGGCCCTGGAAGTCGAAGAGGTACGAGGTGCGGTTGGCGATGGACGAGTAGGCCGTGCGCCCGTTGTACGTGGCGTTCATGACGCCGACGAACACGCCGACGCGGCCGTGCCCGGCGAGGGCCGCGGGCGTGTAGCCCGCGTCCTGCACGGCGCCGTGCGCCGTCTCGATGAACAGCCGCTCCTGCGGGTCCATGGCCGCGGCCTCGCGCTCGTCGATGCCGAAGTACTCGGCGTCGAAGGAGGCCACGTCGGCGAGGAAGCCGCCCCAGGGGCGCTCCCGGCCCTGCCAGTCGCACCACCAGCGGTCGGCCGGGTAGGGCGCGGTCGCGCTCTCGCCCCTGGCCAGGTTCTCCCACAGCCGGGCGGGGCTGTCGGCGCCCGGGTAGCGCCCGGCGAGGCCGACGACGGCTATGTCGTCGGAGTGCCGCTCGGGCTCGCGCCGGGCCTCGGGAGCGGGCCGGACCTCGGCGCTCACCGGTGCCGGGCGGGTCTCCTCCAGCGGCGGGCCCGCCGGGGTCGCCGTGCCCAGGACCTCGGCCAGGCGCGCCGTGTGCGTCTTGGCGAAGTACGCGGCCACGTCGCGGACCGTCGAGTGGTCGAAGAACAGCGTGCTGCTGAGGTCCTCGAAGTCCCGGCCGAGGGTGTTGTTCAGCTGGACCACGAGGATGGAGTCGAGGCCGAGGTCGAACAGGTCGGCGTCCGCGTCGAACCGCTCGGGGTCGAGCTTCAGCGTCTCGGCGACGAGGCCGGTGACGTACGCGACGGCCCTCTCGGTGAGGGAGGCGCGGGGCGCGCCGGCCCGCGGCCCGGGGGCGTCTGTGCCGTCGAGGCCGAAGAGCGTCCTCAGCTCCGGGCGCCGCCGCTCCACGAAGTGCTCGACGAGGTCGTCCAGCGTGCGGAGTTCGAAGAACAGGGTGCTGCTGACGTCCTCGAAGTCCCGGGCCACGGCGCTGTTCATGCCGGACACGAGGATGGAGTCGAGGCCGTAGTCGTGCAGGTCCTTGGCCGGGTCGAGCTCCCCGTCCGCCAGGTGCAGGGCCTCGCGCAGCAGCCGCTCGAAGTAGTCGGCGGTACGCGCCCGCAGCTCGCCCTCGTCGTCCGTGGCGGGCGCGGCCACGACGGGCTCACGCACGGTGTCGGGGGCGGTGGCGCGGGGCGCGGCCGGGGCCTGGGCACCGCTCGGGCCGTCCGTCGTGCGGAACCGTCCGTCGCTCTCGGCGACGAGCAGCATCTGCCCCAGGGCGTGGGCCTCGGTGTCCGGCTGGGCGCCGGTGCGGAACCCTTCGTCCTCCAGGACCTCGCGCCAGCTCTCGGCGGAGAGCACCGGGCTGCCGGGGATGCGCAGGGCGGCGTCCCGGTACCGCCACCAGCCGTCCACGAGGCCGAAGGTGACGTGCGCGAGGAGCGTGTTGCGGCTCATCTCGTTGAGCAGGAGCAGACCGCCCGCCCGCAGGGTCGCCTTGACGTTGCGCAGGGTGCGGGAGATGTCGGCGGTGGCGTGCAGGACGTTCGTGGCCACGACGACGTCGAAGCCGCCGAGGTCGACGCCCTGCGGTCCGGGCGCGTGCTCGGCGTTGAAGATGCCGGTGGTCACGTGCGGGTAGCGGGGCTTCAGGCGCTCCTCGGCGCGGAACAGGAACGCCTTGGACAGGTCGGTGTAGTGGTACTCGGCGATGCGGTCGCCGAACGGTTCGAGGGCCTTGAGGACCTTGACGCTGGTCGCGCCGGTCCCGGCGCCGACCTCCAGGACGCGCAGGCGCCGTCCCGGTTCGGCCGCGCCCCAGGCGCGCACGGCGTCGGCGAGGAGCACGCTGAGCCGGTCGTTGAAGTAGTCGACGACCGGGTCGCCCCGGTAGACGCCCTCGACGCGGGACAGCGAGGAGCCGGGGAAGAGGATCTCGGTGCCCTGGCGGGCGCCGGTGAGCACGTCCGGCAGGGCTTCGAGGCAGGACTCGACCAGGTCGGTCTGCGCGCGCTGGTTGGCGCCCGCCTGCCAGCCGTCGCGCTCGGCCCGCCACTGGCGCCACAGTGCGGCGCCGTCCAGGTCGCGCGCGGCGAGGGCGGGCCCGGCCTCGGCGAACAGCCGGTGGCTCTCCTCCAGCCAGCGCGCGTACCGGGGCAGGACGCGGTGCCCGGCCCTGTCCGGGCGTTCGGCGCCGAGGTCGCGCAGCGTCACGTACAGCAGGTCCAGGGTGAGTTCGCGCATGCGCGGGTGCGGCAGGAAGCGGCGCAGCCGCTCCACTTCGCCGTGGGGCGCGCGGTGCGCCGACACGACGGCGTCGCGTACGGAGGGAAGGCCCGGCCGGTGGTGGCCCTGGTGCTCGTCCAGGGCGAGGCCGCGCAGCGCCTCGTCGCCGAAGGTGCGCATCAGGGCGACCTGGCCGTGCTCGCCCGCGAGGAAGGACTCCAGGGCGGTGAACGCCTCGTCGGGGTCGAGCGAGTCGACTCCGGCCGCGGCCATCCGCTCGCGGTAGAAGGAGTCGCTGACGACGCCTGCCACGCCCCAGTACCCCCAGTTGACCGCCTTGGCCACGGTGGCGCCGCGCCGGTCCAGGGCGTGGGCGAGGGCGTCCTTGAAGGTGCATCCGGCGGCGTAGTTGGCCTGCCCGGGGGCCCGGACGAAGCTCTCGACCGAGGAGAAGAACAGCAGGAAGTCCAGCGGCTCGGCCCCGAAGACGTCGGCGACGCGGACGCCGACGTCGACCTTCGCGGCGAGGGCGGCGCGGAAACGGTCCTCGTCCATGTGCGCGAGGGTCTTGTCGGCGAGGACGATCGCGGAGTGCACGACGCCGTCGACGCGCGGGTGGTCCCGCTTGATCCGCGCGTGCGCGGCGAGGAGGCTCTCGTGGTCGCGCGCGTCCGCCCGGACGTACGAGGGGGCCGCCGCGCCCGCGGCGCGGGCCCGCTCGGCGAGGTCGGCGAGGCGCTCCTCCACCCCGTCGGCCAGGGGGCTCCGCCCGATCCACACGATCGTCGCGCGGTACCGCTCCACCATGTACCGGCTCCACAGCTCGCCGATGCCGCCCGCGCCGCCGATGACGACGTAGACGCCGCCGTGCCGGTAGGTGCCGGTGGCCGGTTCCAGGGCGGTGGTGGGCAGCAGTTCCTGGGAGAACCAGCGGCCGCCGCGCAGGGCCACCGTGGTGCCGGGGCGCACCCCGGTGAGGTGTCGCTCCTCGCCCAGGCGGTCGCCGACGCGGTCGCCGGAGTCCGGGTGCGGCAGGTCGGCCACGTCGATCGTCCAGCGCGCGTGCTCCCGGGCGAGGCTGCCCGCGAGGCCGTGGACGCTCGCGTGCGTGGCCGCGACCGGGTCCGGGTCGCGGACGGCCTGGGTGCCGAACGTGTAGAGGGACCAGGCGAGGTCGCGCGTGCCGTGGCCGAGGGCGAGGAGGGCCTTGACGGTGCGGAATACCTCGACGGCGCCGCGCTCCTGGCCGTCGACCATGCCGTCCCGGGTCTCGGCGGGGGCGACCCAGACGATCCGGGCGATCCGGCCGTCGGTGGCCGCGCAGGCGGTGCGGATCAGTGCGGCGATGTCGTCGACGGACGCGCCGTCGGGCAGGTCGACGCGCTGGTGGCCGGGGTGGAGCGCCGCCAGTTCGGCGCGCAGCCTGCGGTCGGCGTCGAGGACGAGCACCGCGCCGGGCGAGCTGTCCGTGGCGGGGGCTTCGGCGGGGTGCCGGGGCTCCCACACCGGAAGGAGCGTGCGCAGTTCGGAGGCGCGGGCCGCCTCCGGGCGTGCGGGGGTGCCCAGGGTGCGGTAGGCGAGGCCGCGCAGCGTGGCGCAGACCCGGCCCCGCGGGTCGAGGAGGTCGATGTCGAGGACGCGTTCCGCCGCGGCGGAGCAGTTTGCCGCCGGGCGCACCCAGGCGTACATCGTCTCGCCGAACGGCGCGTGCGCGTCGAGCCGGTCGAGGGCGAAGGGCACCCGCGTCGTCCCGTCCGCGACCGACGGGACCGTGGCGGAGTCGAAGGCCGGGTCCAGGCCGAGCGAGGCGTGCACGGCGGCGTCGAGGACGCTGGGGTGGAGTGCGTACGCGTCCGCCGTGGCGCGCAGGTGCGCGGGAAGGCGCAGTTCGGCGAGCACTTCGCGGCGCCCGTTGCGCTCGCCCCGGTGCAGGACGTGCACCAGGCGGAAGCCGGGGCCGTAGGCGACGCCCGCGCGGGCGATGTGCGCGTAGACGTCCTCGCCGGGAAGGGGCCGCAGACGCAGTCGGCCGCGCAGCTCCGCGAGGTCGACGCGGGGCGGCGGCGCGGCCGCCTCGGTGGTGGCGCGGCCCTGGACGCACAGCTGGTCGCCGTCCGTCAGGAGGGCGAAGCCCAGCGCTCCGGAGGACGCCGTGTCCTCGCGGGTGAGCGTGAACTCCACCTGCCTGCCGCCGTCGTCCACGACGACGGGGCGGGCCCACGTCACGTTCCTCAGGACGGTGCGCCGCCCGGCCGTCTCCGGCAGGGCCTGCCGCACGGCCGTGCAGGCCATCTCCAGGCTCGCGACGGCGGGCAGCAGCTTCTTGCCGTCGACGACGTGGTCGCGCAGGACGTACTCGTCGCCGGAGAAGGCCGAGCGGTAGCGCTGTGCGTCGAGCCGCGACACGTTCTCGTGCAGCAGCGGGTGCGCGGGCGCCGTGCCGGTGGCCGCGTCCGGGCGGGGCGCGGCGGCGCGCGCCCCGCGCGCCGGGTACGGGTGGGGCACCGGCGCGAAGGCGTACCCGGGAAGGCTCACGCGGCGGGCGGACCGCTGCCCGGTGAGCGGGCTCCAGTCGGCGTCGGCGCCGTGTGCCCAGGCCTTCGCGGCCTTCTTCAGCTTGCCGTCGGCGAGCCTGCGGGCGAGCTGTGCGGCGCGCTTGCGCGCGGTGCCGTCGTCGGCCGGGGTGCGGCCCGCGGCGGGTCCGGTGAAGCGGCGCGCGGTGTCGTCGCCGTCCGGGTCCCGCACGAACGCGTCCAGTTCGGCGGCCAGTCGGTCCAGGTCGCGGACGACGAACGCCACGCGGTGGGCCATGGCGACCCGGCCGGTGCGCAGCGTGTGCGCGACGTCGTCGAGGCGCAGCGCGGTGGCGCGGGGCCCGGTCAGGTGCCGGCGCAGTTCGGCGGCCGCGCGCACGAGGTCGTCGCGGGTGCGGGCGGACAGCGGCACGAGGTCCGGCGCGCCCGCGCCGTCGGGGCGCGAGGGTGCGGCGGGGACGTACTCCTCGAAGACGGCGTGGGCGTTGGTCCCGCCCAGGCCGATGGAGCTCTGCGCCGCGCGGCGCGGCCCGGCGCCCGCGGGCCAGTCCCGCAGCCGGTCGACGACGTGGAACGGCGAGGTGTCCAGGCGCAGTTGGGGGTTGGGCTCGCGGTAGTGGAGCGTCGGCGGGAGCTGCCCGTGGTAGAGGCTCAGGAGCACCTTGACGGCCCCGGTGAGTCCGGCGGCGGTGTCGAGGTGGCCGAGGTTGGTCTTCACCGAGCCGATGCCGCAGTAGCCGGTGTCGTCCGTGAACGCGCGGTACGCCTCGGTGAGCGCGGCGACCTCCACGGGGTCGCCGAGCTTCGTGCCGGTGCCGTGGGCCTCGACGTAGCCGATGGTGCGCGGGTCGACGCCGGTGCGGTCGAGGACCTGCCGGATCAGCCGGGACTGGCCGTTGACGCTGGGGCTGTAGAAGCCGGTGGCGTCGCCGCCGTCGTTGTTCACGGCGATGCCGCGAAGGAGACCGTAGACGTGGTCGCCGTCGGCGACGGCGTCGGCCGCGCGGCGGATCAGCAGGGCCACCACGCCTTCGCCGCCCGCCATGCCGTCGGCATCCGCGTCGAACGCCTTGACGCGGCCGTCGCCGGAGAGGTTGAGGCCCGCCTTGTGGACGTAGCCGAGCCCGTCGACGCTGTTCGCCGAGGCCGCCGCCACCAGGGCGAAGTCGGTCTCGCCGGTCTGCACGGCGCGGGCCGCGAGGGCGAGCGCGCTCAGCGAGGAGGAGCAGTTGGAGTGCACGGACATGCTCGGGCCGCCGAAGCCGAGCTGGTAGGAGACCATGGAGGCGACGGTGCCGCTCTGGCTCATCACCCACGACAGGTACTGCCGGGGGTCCTCGATGACCGCGGCGGGCGTCTCGGCGGTGTCGTCCGGCGCGCCGTAGTGGTGGTTGCCGGTGGAGACGTACACCCCGGTGTTCGGGATCTCGCGGTGGTCGCGGCCCGCGTCCTCGACGGCCTTCCAGGCGTGCAGCAGGACCTGGCGGAACTGCGGGTCCATCAGCTCGACGTGCTGGGGCGAGAGCCGGAAGAACGCGCCGTCGAACTCCTCCTTGCCGTCGAGCCCCGAGCGCAGCGGCACGAAGTCCGGGTCGCCGAGGACGCGTTCGGGCACGCCCGCCGCGCGCAGGTCCGCCTCGCTCCAGCGGCCGGCGGAGGCGCGGCCGTTCTTGAGGTTCTCCCAGAACTCCCAGTGGTCGCGGGCGTCGGGGAACCGGCAGGAGATGCCGACGACGGCGACGGCGTCGTCGGGCACCGACGCCTGCTGCGGCTCCGGCTCCGGCGCGTGCGCGGGAGCCGGCGCGACGGGCTCCACAGTGACCGCGGCGTCCGGCGTCCGTTCCCGTACGTACGCGGCGACGGCGGCCGCGGTGGCGTACTTGAACAGGTCGGCGGCCGCGAACGGCACGCCGAGGCGGCGGCTGATCAGATCCGCGAGCACCACGGCCGACAGCGAGTTGCCGCCGGCCTCGAAGAAGGAGACGGACGGGGTGAGGTCCCCCACCTTCAGGACCTCCTGCCAGCAGGCGAGGACGTCGCGCTCGACGTCACGCGACGGCTGCGCGGCCGCCTTGGGGCGCGCGGCCGGGGCGGGCGCGGCGGACACCTCGCGCCGCATCAGGGCGGTGCGGTCGACCTTGCCGCTGCCGGTCAGCGGGACGGCGTCGAGCGGGACGTAGAAGTCCGGAACCATGTACGCGGGCAGCAGCGCGCGCAGGTGTTCCTTGAAGGCGTCGGCGCGGGCGCCCGCGCCGCGCGGCACGTAGTAGGCGACGAGCTGCTTGGCGCCGTCCTCCCCGCGCGCGACGACGACGCACTCGGCGACGTCCTGGTGGCGGCCCAAGTGGTACTCGATGTCGCCCAGTTCGATGCGGTAGCCGCGGATCTTCACCTGGAAGTCCTTCCGGCCCAGGTAGTCGATCTCGCCGTCCTCGGTCCAGCGGGCCAGGTCCCCGGTGCGGTAGAGCTTGCCGCCGGGCACGAGGTCGTGGTCGACGAACTTCTCCGCGGTGAGGTCGGGCCGGTTGACGTAGCCCTTGGCGAGGCCCTTGCCCGCGATGCACAGCTCGCCGGTCCCGCCGTGGGGCACCGGGCGCAGACGCTCGTCGAGGATGTGGACCTGGGTGTGGGCGACCGGCCTGCCGATGGTGGTCGGCCGGTCGTGGCGGACGAGGCCGCCGGTGGAGTACACGGTCGTCTCGGTCGGCCCGTACAGGTTCCAGGCCTCGGTGCCGGTGTCGCGGAAGAACTCCTTGAGCGTCCGGGGCAGCGCCTCGCCGCCGCAGAGGACGCGGACGCCCTCGGGGTTGCGCCAGCCCGAGTGGAACAGCATGCTCCACGTCGCCGGGGTCGCCTGCATCACCGTGGGCCGCACCCGGGCGAGACGCTCCTTCAGGCGGGCCACGTCCTTGATGGTCGGGCCGTCGCACACGTAGACGCGGGCCCCGCACACCAGCGGCAGGAGCAGTTCGACCTGCGCCATGTCGAAGCTGACGGTGGTGACGGCGAAGAGCGTGTCCGCCGCGTCCATCCCGGGCTCGCGGCGCAGCGAGCCGAGCAGGTTGGTGAAGCCCCGGTGCGGGATCATCACGCCCTTGGGGCGGCCGGTGCTGCCCGACGTGTAGATGACGTACGCCAGGTCGTCGGCGGTCACGGGAACGGCGACGGGCCGCCCGGAGCCGAGGGCGGCCGCGAGCGCGTCCCGCTCCTCGTCGAGCACGAACAGCGCGGGCGCGGCGGCCCCCCGGCCCTCCGCCAGAGCGCGGGCGCGGGCCTCGTGCCGGGCCTGGGTCACGATCAGCGGGGTGCCGCTGTCCGTCACGATGTCCGTGAGCCGGGCGGCGGGCAGCTCCGGGTCGAGGGGGACGTACGCGGCGCCCGCCTTCAGGATGCCGAGCAGGGTCACCACGAGGTCGGGCGACCGGTCGAGCAGCACGGACACCAGGTCGCCGCGGCGCACGCCCCGCGCCACCAGGCAGGAGGCCAGGGCGTCGCTGCGGGCGCCGAGCGCCTCGTACGTCAGGACCTCTTCCTGACCGGCCACGGCGACCGCGTCCGGGGTGCGGCGGGCCGTGTCCTCGACGAGGTCCTGCACGCACCGCTCGGCGCGGGGCCGCCGCAGGGCGGCCACGGTCGTGCGCGGGTCCTCGCACACCGCCGCGAGGACGTCGGCGAAGCGGGCCGCGAGGTCCTCGACGAAGGCGGGGCTGTAGAGCTCCGGCTGGTACTTCCAGTACAGCGCGTAGCCCGCGCCGCTGCGCCACACCTCCACGGAGAGTTCGTACTCCCCTTCCTGGTGCAGCTCCTCGACGAGGCGGTAGGGCCGGTCGGCGTCGGCGATGCCGTCGAGGACGTCCTGGAAGACGAACGCCGTCTGGAACACCGGGGAGCGCCCGGCCGGGGTGTCCTGCGCCAGCTCCCGCACGAGGGCCGGGAAGGGATAGCCGTGCAGCAGGTCGTCGGCGACGTCCCGCTGCGCCCGCGCGACGAGCCGGTCGAAGGGCTCGTCGGGCGGGAGCGCGACGCGGACCGGCACCATGTTGATCATCAGGCCCACGGTCCGGGCGAGGGCGTCGCCGTCGCGCTCGTTCACGGGCATGCCGACGACGAGTTCACCGGCGTCGGAGTACGTCGCGAGGGTCGCCGCGTAGGCGGTGAGCATGGCCGTGGACACGAAGGTGCGCCGTGCGGCGGCGAACTCGGCGACGCGCGCGGCCAGTTCCGCGGGCACCTCGGTCACGAGGGTCTTCCCGGCGAAGCGGTCGGCGAGGGCCGTGTGGGGCCGCTCCGCGGGCAGGTCGAGGACGGGCAGGGGCGCGGCGAGGCGGCTGCGCCAGTACGGCAGGCGCTCGGCGCCGCGCGCGGCCAGGGTGCGGCGCTCCTCGCGGACGAAGTCACGGAAGCCCGCGGTGTCCTCGGCGTCGCGGCCCTCGGCCGGGGTGCCGTGCACCCGTGCCTCGTACTCCTCGAACAGCGTGTCCATCAGGAGCGTCGCCGACGTGCCGTCGAAGACGATGTGGTGGACGACAAGGAGGACGAGCGACTCGCCCGCCGGGCGGTCGAAGACGCGGACGCGGAAAAGGCCTTCGCCGTCGTCTCCGGCGGCCCCGCCGAGGGAGAACACCCGCTTGCTCGCGCGCTCCACGACGGCGAGCGCCTCGCCCTCGTCGGCGGTGCCCGTCAGGTCGACCCGCGCGAAGTCGAGCGCGCGGGCGGGGTCGACGGACTGCGTCGGCTCGCCCTCGTCCTGGCCGATGACCGTGGTGAGCACGGGGTGGCGCACGAGCAGCGCCCGGCAGGCGTCCTGGAACGCCGCCACGTCGAGGCCGCTGACGCGGAAGCACAGCGGCACGTTGTACGCGGCCATGTCCGGGTACGCCCGCTGGAGCGCCCACAGTCCGCGCTGCCCCTCGGAGAGGGGGTACCGCGAGACGCCCTGGGGCCGCGGCTCCCCCGCCTGGGCGCGCAGGTCGCGCAGGAGGTCGCCGACCTCACGGGCGCCGACCTTGCCCGCCTTGTAGTCCGCGATGAGGGCGCTGAGCTCGTGCTTCACTTCTCGTTACTCTCTTCGTCGAGGAGCGCGATGGCGTCGTCGAGGTGCAGGGCGCCGGTGCGCAGGCACTCGAGGACGTCCAGGACGTCGGGCGCGGTGGGCCGTTCCTCCGGGCGGGCGGCGACAAGGCGTGCCAGGCCTGCGGGCCACTCGGCCACCAGGTACGCGGCGAGTTCGGCGACGGTGCCGTACTCGAACAGGGCGCTGGGCACGAAGCCGGGCGCGACCGTCGCCGCCAGGTCCTTGCTGAGGCCGACGGCGCCGAGCGACGTCAGGCCGAGCTCGATCAGACCCGCGTGCGGGCCGATGTCCCGTGCGGGGCGTCCCACGCGGGCGGCGACGAGCCGGCGCAGATAGCCGCGGGCCTTCTCCTCCGCGGGCAACTCGGCCCGGTGGGCGGAGCCGGGCGGCGCCGCGCCGTCCGGCACGAAGTGCCAGTGGATGCCATCGGTCGCGGGGGCGGGGGTCGTCGCGGCAGGGGCGGTCGCCGGGGCCGGTGCCGTCGTGGTGCGGGCGGGCGCCGCGACCCAGTGGCGCCGCTTGGCGAACGGGTACGTGGGCAGGTGCACGCGCCGCGGGGCCGCCGTGCCGTGCGGGGCGGGCCAGTCGACCGCGTAGCCGTCGAGCCACAGCTCCGCGACCTTGGCCCACTTGCCCCGCGCCGCCCACCGGCCGACGAGTTCCGCGCGTACGTCGTCCTCGTCGAGGAGCCGTGCCTCCGCGGTCGTCTCCGCCACGCGGCCGCGCCACACCTGGACCCCGGTGCCCTCGGTCCCGGTGTCGCCCGCCACGGTCTCCAGGCCCTCGCGGACCTCGTCCAGGTCGTGCGCGAGGATCACCGCGCGCTCGGCCAGGGCCACGCGCCCGTTCTGGAGGGTGTGGGCCAGGTCGGCGGGGTCGAGCGCGGCGCCCTCCTTGGTGTCGAGGAAGCGCAGCAGCTTGTCCGCGTAGGCGCGCAGCCGGTCGCCGTCGGTCGCCGAAAGCGGTACGAGCACGGGGCCCGCCGCGTCGCCGCTCAGGGCGTGGTCGGGCACCGGGGGCGCTTCCTCGACCACGACGTGGGCGTTGGTGCCCGTGGCGCCGAACGCGCTCACTCCGGCGCGGCGCGGCGTCCCGGGGCGGCCCGCGTCCACGGTCCACTCCGCGAGGTCCGTCTGGAGCCGGAAGGGCGAGTCGGCGAGGTCGAGGTGGGGGTTGGTCCCGGCGCCGCCGACCAGGGGCGTCAGGGTCCGGTGGTGGAGCTGGAGCACCGCCTTGGTGAGCCCGCTGATTCCGGCGGCCGCCTCGGCGTGGCCGATGGCGGACTTGACCGAGCCGAGCGCGCAGAAGCCCTTGGCGTCCGTGTGCTTCTCGAACGCCCGGCGCAGTCCCCGCACTTCGATGAGGTCGCCGATCTCCGTGCCCGTGCCGTGGGCTTCGAGGTAGCCGATCGTCCCGGCGTCGACTCCGGCGCGCTCCAGGCAGGTCTCGATGAGCTCCGCCTGTGCGGCGACGGACGGCACCCGCATGCCGGGGGTCCGCCCGGAGTGGTTGACGGCGGTGCCCTTGATGACGGCGTAGACGGCGTCGCCGTCGGCCAGCGCGCGGTCGAGGGGCTTCAGGAGGACGGCACCGACGCCCTCCGCCGCCACGTAGCCGTCGCCTCCGGCGCCGAAGGAGCGGGCGGGCACGTCGCCCGCCAGCAGGTCGAGGCTGCCGTACGTGCGGTACTTCGCGGGGTGCAGCGAGAGGTTCACGCCGCCCGCGAGGGCGGCGTCGCACTCGCCGCGGCGCAGGCTCTCCACCGCCAGGTGCACGGCGCTCAGCGACGAGGCGCACACGGAGTCGACCGCGAGGGACGGGCCGCGGAAGTCGCAGTGGTGCGAGACGCGGTTGGCGATGGCCGCGGCGTTCAGGGCCAGGGGCGCGGGCGTGGCGGCCGGGTCGCCGTCCGCCGCGTCGTGCTGCACCAGGACGTAGTCCTTGTGCATGACTCCGGCGAAGACGCCGACGGCCCCGCGCCGTCCGCCGCCGTCGGCCGCGGAGAGGCCCGCGGGCGTGTACCCGGCGTCCTCGACGGCCTCCCAGCACACTTCGAGGAACAGCCGCTCCTGCGGGTCGAGCCGGGCCGCTTCGTCCTCGGGTATCCGGAAGAACTCCGCGTCGAAGCAGTCCGGGTCGTCGAGGAAGCCGCCCAGGCGGGACATGGGCCGCCCCGACGGGGTGCGCTCACCGGCGAAGGTGTCGCTCGGCCAGCGGTCCTCGGGCACCTCGCCGACGCAGTCGCGCCCGGACTTGAGGTTCTCCCAGAACTCGGCGAGGCCGCGCGCCCTCGGGTACCGGCCGCTGATGCCGACGATCGCGACGTCCTGACCGGCGGCACCGGCGGGCCTGGCCGGGGTGGGAGGCGCGGCCGCGGGGGCTGCGGGAGCCGCCACCGGCTCGCCCGTCCCGACGACAGGCCCGACCGGCTCGTGGTGGCGTGCCAGGTGCCCGGCGAGGGCCGTCACCGTGGCGTGCTCGAACAGCAGCGTCGGCGCGAGCTTCGTGCCGAGCCGCTCCCCCAGTTCCGCCGCGATCCGCAGCAGCGTCGCGGAGTCCAGGCCGAGCGCGTAGTAGCTCGCGCCCGCGTCGATCCGGTCCGCGGGTACGCCGAGGTGACCGGCCACGACCGATCGTACGAGGGCCTGCGTGGCGTCGGCCTCCGGTGCGGCCGCGGCCGTGGGCGTCGCCACCGGCGCGGCCACGGGTATCGGCTCCGCCGCCGCGCCCCGCGCGGGATCGATGTGCCCGGCGTCGCGCACCGCCTTCGTGGTGAGCCCGGTCAGCTCGCCCAGCTTGCGCCCGTGGTCGTCGTAGAACTCCATCCCGAAGGTGAGCAGTTCGTCCCCGCGCGTGATCCCGCCACGGCGCACGCGCGTGTGGCAGGCGCGGCCCAGCGGCGCCGCGGCCCGGAACGAGGCGTAGTGCAGCGGCAGGAAGAGCCGCGGCTCGCCGCCCAGGGCGACGGCGCTGGCCGCCACGGCGCTGCCGTCGATGAGCGCCGGGTGAAACGAACGTTCTATCGCCTCACTCGATACAGCCGACGCGTCGACCGCCACGCTCACCCAGATGTCGTCGGCGGTGACGCGCACCGAGCCGACGGCCTTCATCGCACCGGAGTGGACGAGTTCCTGCGAGCGGAAGCTGCGGTAGATCTCGCCGAGGTCGCGCGCGCCCTCGGCGGGAGTGCGCGGGACGTCGGTGGGGACCGTCGTGTCGAAGGCGGTGGTGCCGTCCGTGAGGTGGACGTCGGCCGTCACGTACGGCGCCGGGGCCTCGCCCTCGCTCCGCGCGGCGTCGGTGACGGTGATCCGCCAGGTGTCCGCGGCCGTGGCGCGCGCCTCCACGCGCAGGTCCACGGCGGCGCCCTCGTCCACGGCGAGCGGCCGGTAGATCGACAGGTCGCGCAGCTCAAGGCGGGCGGGGGACGCGTCCGGTGCGAGGTCGGCGCAGCAGCCGTACAGGACGTCGATCCAGGCGAGGCCGGGCAGCAACCGCCGTCCGTAGACGCGGTGGCCGTCCACGACGGCGTCGCGGGCGTCCACGCGCCGCGTCCACACCCGGGCGTCGCCGCCCACCGGTGCGCCGGTGCGGACGTCGCGGCGGTCGAGGTCCGGGAGCGCCACGGGGCCGCGCGGCTCGCGGCCGGGGCGCGGCGCCGGGGCGCGGCCCAGGACGACGTGCCCGTTCGTGCCGCCGTCGGCGAAGCTGCTGACCGCCGCGTACGCCAGGTCCACCGGCTCGGCGTTCCGGGGCAGGCGGAGCACGGCGGGGTCGATCGTGAAGTGGTCCATGGGCTGCTCGCCGGACAGGAACGGCACCGTCCGCTGGTGGTGCACCATCAGTGCCACCTTGATGAACGCGGCGATGCCCTCGGCGCACAGCGGGTGCCCGATGTTGGGCTTCATCGACCCGAGGTCCAGCGGCGCGGACCGGTCCGCTCCGTACACCTCCTGGACGGCCTTCAGCTCCAGGAGGTCCGTGAGTTCGGATCCGGAGCCGTTGACGTCCAGGTGGCCCACCTGGTGCGGGGGGCATCCGGCCTGGCGCAGCGCCTCCCGCATCACCTGCTTCTGGGCGGTGAGGTTGGGTGTGGCGGGGCCGGCCGTGCGGCCGTCGTTGTTGACGGCGAGGCCTTCGACGACGGCGTACACGGTGTCGCCGTCGCGCTCGGCGGCGGCCAGCGGCTTGAGCAGGACGACGCCCGCGCCCTCGCCGAGGACGACGCCGCCCGCGCGGCGGTCGAAGAGGTGGAACTCGCCGTCCTCGCGCAGCAGTCCGCGGCGCCGGAACAGCTCGTGCGCCTCGGGGTCGGCGAGCAGGCTGACGCCCGCGACCAGGGCCAGGTCGACGGCGCCCGCGGCCAGCGCGTCGGTGGCGACCTTCATCGCCGTCAGGGCGGACGAGCAGGCGGTGTCCATGACCATGGCGGGGCCGTGCCAGTCGAAGAACTGGGAGACGTTGGCCGCCAGGTAGTTCTGGCCCACGGTCATGATGGGGTTGCGGGCCCCGTCCACGAGGGTGCCGTCGGGCCGCTGCCCGCTGCGGGCGCCCACGTACACGCCGGTGCGCGAGCCCTCCAGGTCGGCCGCCCGGTAACCGGCGTGGTGCACGGCCTTGAGGCTCTCCTCCAGGAGGACGAGCGCCTGCGGGTCCATGGCGCGGACGTCCTCGGCGTGCAGCATGAAGTGCCCGGCGTCGAAGCCGTAGGCGTCGTCGATCAGGCCGGCGCGGAAGCCGGTCGGCCGCCCCCAGCGCTCGGCGGGCACCTCGCGCACGGCGCGGCGGCCCTGGGAGAGCAGCTCCCAGTAGGCGTCGAGACCGGGCGCGCCGGGCAGTCGGCAGGCCATGCCGACCACGGCGACCCTGCGGTCGGCGAAACGATCCGTCTCCTGGTCCGTGGCCCGCGGCCCGGTGCGGACGGCCGGTACGGGCGCAGGGGCGGCCGGCGTCGGCTCGGGCCGCGCCGGGGGCTCGCCCGTCCCGGGGTCCTGTGCCCGCTCCGCCGCGAACCGCGCGGCGACCTCCGCCGGATGGGTGTCGAGCAGCCAGGTCACCAGCTCGCTCAGGGTCGGGTACTCCAGGAGGACCGACGGGTCGAGCGGCACGTCGAGGCGCTGGCGGATCCGCTGGAGGACCTGGGCGAGCAGGATGGAGTCGGCACCGTAGTCGGCGTAGGAGGTGTCCTCGTCCAACTGGCCCTCCTTCAGGCCCAGTTCACCGCTGAAGGTGTCGCTGAGGAAGCCGGTGAGCCGGGCCCTGAGCGAGGCGGAGGCGGACTTGGCGGTGTCCTGTCGGGCCTCGGCGGTACGGGCCTGGGGCGCCGGGGCGGCCGGGGCCGTCGGGTGCGCGTCCAGGAGGGCGGCCGCGTCGAAGCGGGCCGCGTCGACCCGGACCGGCATGACCACGGGGCCGCGCGGCGCGGCAAGGATCTCGTCGAGGAACGCGAGGCCCTCGGCGTTGGTGATGCTGAGCAGGCCCGTGTCGGTGTACGCCTTGTTCGTGACCTCGCCGAAGCCGGTCTCGCGCCAGCTCGGCCACTGGACGCTGGTGACGGGCAGCTCGTGGGCGCGCGCCTGGGCGAAGTAGTCCATGAAGGCGTTGCCCATGGCGTAGTCGCTCTGTCCTGCGCCGAGCGTCGGCAGGGCCGCGGAGACCGACGAGAAGAGGACGGCGAAGCGCAGGGCCCGCGGGTCGAGCGCCGCGAGCAGGTGCGCGGTGCCGTCGACCTTCGGCGAGACGACCCGGGCGATGTCGGCCACGGGCTTGCGGACGAACGCCGGGTTACTCGTGTCGACGAGGCCCGCCGCGTGCAGCACGCCCGCGATCGGCCCGAGCGTCGACGCGACGGTGGTGAGGGCCGTCGCCACCGCGGCCGCGTCGTCCAGCGGCAGCGCGAGCACCCGCACCTCGACGCCCCGGGCCTCCAGGGCGGCGACGGCGTCGGTCTTCGCCCGTACGGCGGGCGGGCAGGCCTCCGGGTCCGCCCACAGGTGGCGCGGCGGCAGCGGCTCACGGCCCGTCAGGACGAGCCGTCGTACGCCGTGCCGGGCGACGAAGTGCTGGGCGCACAGCAGACCGATGCCCCGGGTGCCGCCGGTCACGAGGAGGACCTCGTCGGGCGCGAAGGCGGGCGGGGTGCGCCGGGAGTCGGCGGGCGTCGGGGACGCGGCGAGCACGGGCGCGAGCCGGGCGCCGTCGCGGTGGCAGACCTCCGGCAGGCGTCCGTCGTCGACGAGCTCCGCGTGCACGACGGCCGCGAGCGCGGCGGTGTCGCGCACGGCGGGATCGAGGTCCACGTGCCGGGACGCGAGGCCCCGGTACTCGCTCTGGAGCAGCCGGTAGAGCGCGGCGCGGGCGGCGCCCGCGAGCGGGACGCGCCGGGACGCGCCGGGCGCGGCCGAGGCGGAGTCGACGCTCTCCAGGCCCTGGGTCACGAACAGCAGCCGGATGTCCCGCGACGCCTTCGCGTCGAGTACGCGCCGCAGCAGCGCGAGCGCGCGGCCGGAGGGGCTGTCCTCCGCGATCCGGTCGATGCCCGCGGCCGGGGCGGCGGTGTCGTCGCCGATCCCGGTCAGGTCGATCAGGGCGGAGCACGCAGCGGCGAGCCGGTCGACGGCGCCGTCCGCGCCGGGGCCGGTCGCGTCCACCAGCGTGGCACCGCCGACGAGTTCGGCGGTCCGCTCGGCGAGGCGCCGGGTGGCGGGGTCGTGCAGGACGAGGGCCCCGGACGGCCAGGACCGCCCCGGGGCGGAGGGGGCGGAGCGCCACTGCTTGGTGAGGAAGTGCGCCGTACCGGACGCCGGGTCGGCGGCGGGAGCGGGGGCGGACGACGGGGCGGGGGAAACGGGTGCGGCCTCCGGTACCCAGTGCCGTTCGCGCGCGAACGGATACGTGGGCGCGCTGATCCTGCGCGGCGCCGGGACCGCGTCGGCGTGCAGCGCCTGCCAGTCGGCCGCGGCACCGCGCGCCCACAGCTCCAGGAGCTCGGGCAGCTTGCCGCGGCGCGCCAAGGTGGTGACGGTCTCGGCGAGTTCCTCGGCGGGGACGACGGCCAGGGCCTTCCGGTCCCGCTTGGCGTTGCCGCTGCGGACGCCGTCGACGGCCGTGTCACCGGCCAGGTGGCGCGCCAGCTTCTCGGCGAGCGCGGCGAAGGAGTCGGCGACGACGCCGAGGCGCTCGTCCATGGCCTCGCGCCCGGTCTGGAGCGTGTACGCGAGGTCGGCGGGGGTCACGTCGGCGGTCTCCGCCTCGTCCCGCGCGAAGTCCAGGAGCCGCTCGGCGTAGGCACGCAGCCGGTCGCCGTCCTTGGCCGAGAGCGGGAACAGCTGCGGGCCGTGTCCGGCGGGGGCGGGGCGGCGGTCGGTGTGCTCGGCCACGATCAGATGGGCGTTCGCGCCCCCTGCGCCGAACGAGGAGACCCCGGCGATCCGCGGCTGCGGCCGCCCGTCGACGACGGGGCGCTCCCAGTCGCACAGTTCCTGGTTGACGACGAACGGCGTGCGCGCGAAGTCGATGTGCGGGTTGAGCGTGGCGGAGTGCAGCGACGGGGCGATCTGGCCGTGCTGGAGCTGGAGCAGGACCTTGGTGAGCCCGGCGATGCCCGCGGCGCTCTCGCAGTGTCCGATGTTGGACTTCGCCGAGCCGAGGTAGCACCGGGCCGCGGCGCCCGCGCCGTCCGGGGAGGCGGCGGTGAAGGCCTGGCTGAGACCGGTGATCTCGATGGGGTCGCCGAGCTTGGTCCCCGTACCGTGCGCCTCGACGTAGCTGATGGCCCTCGGGTCGACGCCGGACTCGCCCAACGCGTCCTGGATCGCGGCCTGTTGGGCGCGCGGGTTGGGCACGGTGTAGCCGTTGGTGCGCCCGCCGTGGGACACGCCGCTGCCCTTGATGACGCCGTAGACGCGGTCGCCGTCGCGCTCGGCGTCGCGCAGGGGCTTGAGCAGGACGACGCCGACGCCCTCGCCGGGTATGTAGCCGTCGCCGCCGACGCCGAAGCTCTCGCAGTGGCCCTGGCTGGAGATGAACTGGCCGGTGCTCAGGCCCAGGTACTTGTTCGGGTGCACGGTCACGTTCACGCCGCCCGCGAAGGCGAGCCGGGTGCGGCCGCCGCGCAGGTCGCGGCAGGCCAGCTCCACGGCGGTGAGCGAGCTGGAGCACATGGTGTCCACGGTCATGCTGGGGCCGTGCAGGTTCAGCACGAAGGAGACGCGGTTCGCGACGCTCGCGTAGCTGCTGCCGAGGGCGTGGGGGTTGCCGCGGCCCGCGGCCCCGTCCGGGAAAAGGAGTTGGTACTGGCCCCACATCACGCCCGCGTACACCCCGACGCGTCCGGCGGCACCGTCGCCGGTGGCGCGCCCGAGCCGCTCCCGGGTGTAGCCGGCGTCCTCCATCGCCGTCCAGGCGTGCTCCAGGAACAGCCGCTCCTGCGGGTCCAGGTAGTCGGCCTCGTGCGGCGCGATGTTGAAGAACAGCGGGTCGAAGCGGTCGACCTCGTCGATGAAGCCGCCCCACTTGCTGTAGTGGCGGCCGGGCACGGTGCGGTCCTGCTCGTAGTACTCCCGCCAGTCCCAGCGGTCCTCGGGGACCTCGACGACGCAGTCCCGTCCGGCGCGCAGGTTGTCCCAGAACTCGCGTACGTCCCGTGCCTCGGGGTAGCGGCCGGACAGGCCGATGACGGCGATGTCCAGGGCGGAGTCCTCCGCCGCGGGGACGTCGGCGGGGGCCTCCGGCCGGGTGACCGTGGTCACCGCGCGCGTCGGCGCGGGGGCCGCGGGCTCCGCGACCCGTGCCTCCGTCCGCTCGGCGGCGTCCGCGAACATCCCCTCCAGGACGGCCCGGTGACCGCCGAGGAAGTAGCCGCCGAGCTCGGCGAGCGTGTGGTACTCGAAGAGCAGCGTCTTCGGCAGCGAGCCGAACGTCTTCTCCAGGCCCGCGGTCAGCTCGGTCGCCAGGATCGAGTCCATGCCGTACGAGCCCAGGGGCTCGGCGTCGTCGATCTCGCCGGGCGGCAGCTGGGTGAGACGGCACAGCTCCGCCTTGAGGAACTCCAGCGCCCGGGCGCGCAGGGCCTTCTCGTCGGGCGCGCCCGCGCTCGTGGCCCGTCCGGCGTCGGGGGCGGGCCGCACCGGCTCGGGGGCGGCTGCCGTGTCGAGGAGCGCCCGGGTGCCCGCCGCGCGCTCTCCGGCCCAGACGACGACGTGGGGCTCGCCACTGGCCAGGGCGCGGTGGAACGCGTCGGTCCCGGCGTCCGTGGCCATCGGCAGGAAGCCGCCGCGCGTCCGCAAGGCCCTGCGGGTGTCGTCGTCCGCGCCCATGCCGCCGCCGTGCCACAGCGGCCAGGCGACCGACAGGGTCCGTCCGCCGCGCTCGCCCGCCGCGACGCGGGTTGCGCGGTGGCGTGCGAACTCGTCGAGGAAGGCGTTGGCCACGGCGTAGTCGCCCTGGCCCACGTTGCCGGTCGCGCCCATGACGGACGAGAACAGCGCGAAGAAGTCCAGGTCGAGACCCTTGGTGGCGTCGTCGACGGCGCGGCAGCCGGCGAGCTTGGGGGCGAGGACGCGGCGGAACTCCGCGACGGACTTGCGCTGGAGGAAGGCGTCGTGCAGGACTCCGGCGGCGTGCAGGACGCCGTGCAGCGCCTTGTGACGCCGCGTCAGTTTGCGGACGAGGCGCTCGGTGGCGCGCCCGTCCGTGACGTCGAGGACGTGGTACTCGGGGCGCGCGCCCTCGGCGCGCAGCGCCGCGAGGTCCGCCTCGATCGCCGGGCCGAGCGGGGACCTGCCGGTCAGGCACAGGACGGCTCCGGGAGCGCGGCGGGCGATGTCCCTGGCGAAGATCCGGCCGAGGCCGCCCGCTCCGCCGGTGATGAGGTACACGCCTCCGGCCCGCCACGGCACGGGCTCGGCCGTCTCGTCCAGGGGCTCCAAGGGCTCCCAGCCGAGGACCTCGCGGGTTCCGTCGCCGTGCCTGATCCGCGGGTCGTCCGTGCGGCGGCTCTCCGCCTCCAGGGTCTCGGCGAGGTACGCCGCCGACGCGTCGGCGGGCACCGCGATCACCTGGCCGAGGAGGGCCGGGTGCTCCAGGCGGGCCGTGCGCAGGAGCCCGGACAGCGCCTGGTGGAGCGCCTGTTCGCCGTCCGCGTGGGTGAGGACCTGTACGAGCATGGAGCCCGTCGGCTTGCCGATGAGCAGCCCTCGTACCGCGCGGAGCAGCTCGACGGCGTGCTCGGCGACGGCGTCGGACACGGTCGCGGCGGCCGCCTTCCGGTCGGCGGCGGCCTGCTCGGGCGGCTCCAGGAACGTTACTTCTGGGGCCAGGGCGCGCAGTTCGTCGAGCCGGTCGTCGAAGCCGCAGGCGAGTACGAGCCGTGCCGTGTGCGTGGGGGCCCCGGCGGCCGCCGGGGCGTCGGCCGCGCGCCACACCTGGCGGAACAGCGTGACGTCGTGCGTGGCCCCCGGCTCCGCGGCGGCCTGCGTGGTCTTGCGCATGGAGTACCCGCGCAGTCGCGCGAAGATCCTTCCCTGGGTGTCGCAGAGGTCGAGGTCCCAGCGCCGCACCTGGCGCGAGGCGGTCGGCACCGCACGGATCCACGCGTACGCGGCGCGCGGCGTCGCCCCGTGGACGTCGACGCCGTCGAGGGCGAAGGGCAGCGCGAGGCCGTCCCGTTCCGCCGTCGCGGCGTCCGGGGCGAAGGCCGCCTGGAGCGCGCCGTCGAGCACGCTGGGGTGCAGGACGTAGTCGTCGAGGGTGGCCGCGACCTCGTCGGGCACGGTGAGCGCGGCGAGCAGTTCGCCGTCGCCGAGGCGGATCTCGCGCACCGCCCGGTGCGCGGGGCCGTAGTCGAGCCCGGTGGCGCGCAGCGTGGCGTAGAAGTCGTCCACGTCGAGCGGCGCCGCGCCCATGCGGGACCTCAGCGCGTCGAGGTCGAGCGGCTCGGGCGCGGCCGTCCGCACGCGGGAGGCCGTTCCACGCGCGTGGACGATGTCGGCGGCACGGATCTCGAAGGCGACCGGGACGCTCCCCGAGCCGGGGCCGTCTCCCGAGGCCGAGCCGTTCACGCGCTCCGTCACGACCGTGCGGACCGTGCGCGCCTCGTCCCGTACGACGACGGGACGCGACCACACCACGTTCTCCAGACGGAGCACCTCGACCGCGTCGGCGGCGGGCAGCGCCCGGCTCACGGCCTCGCGGGCCATCTCCAGGGAGGCGACGGCGGGCAGCACCGGCTCGCCCGCCACCCGGTGGTCGCGCAGGAAGAAGTCCTCCGCGGTGAGGGTGGACTCGAAGGAGGCGAGGGCGTCCCCGTCCGGCGTCGCGCGCTGGAGCAGCGGGTGGCGGGGCGCGGTCCGCGTGGTGGGCAGGTCCCCGTCCGCGCCGCCTCGCGGGCGGTCGTCGGCGGGGCCGTCGCCGATCCAGTAGTGGTCGCGGTCGAAGGCGTGCGTGGGCAGCGGGACGCGGCGCGGCCGGGCGTCGCCGTGGTGGCACGCCTCCCAGTCGACGTGTGCGCCGCGCACCCAGGCCGCCAGGACGTCTTCGGCCGCCGCGCCGGGGGCGGCCGTCGGCGCGGCGTCCCGCTCGGCGCGGCCGCGCAGGACGGCGGGCGACGCGGTGCCCGCCACGAAGTCCTCGAGGAGCGCGGTGAGCGAGGCGACGCTCGTCACCGGCAGGCCGAGCCGCTCGGGCAGCTCCGCGCGGCCCACCTGCGTGGTGTACGCGATGTCCCTCAGCTCCGCCTCTGCCGGGCGCTCCTGTCGCAGGTGGTCGAGCAGGCGCCGGGCCTGGCGCAGCAGTTGGGGCGCGCTGCGGGCGGAGAGGACGACCATCGAAGGCCCTTCGCCGCCCCGGCGGTCCGCTTCGGGCGCGGCCGCGGCGCGCGGGAACTCCTCCACGATCACATGGGCGTTGCTGCCGCCCGAGCCGAAGCTGCTGATCCCGGCGCGCCGGGCCGGTCGTCCTTCGAGTTCCCAGTCGCGGAGCCGGGTGACGACGGCGAACGGCGAGGCGTCCAGGTCGATGTGCGGGTTGGGCCGCTCGTAGTGCAGCGAGGCGGGCAGCTGCCGGTGCTGGAGGGCGAGGACGGTCTTCAGGAGTCCCGTGATGCCCGCGGCGGCTTCCAGGTGGCCCAGGTTGGTCTTCACCGAGCCGAGCGCGCAGGGCGCCTCGCTTCCGGCGAACGCCTTGGTGAGTCCCTGGACTTCGATGGGGTCGCCGAGGGCGGTGCCGGTGCCGTGCGCTTCCACGTAGCCGATGTCGTGCGCGCTGACGCCCGCGTCGGCGAGGGCGGCTTCGACGAGGCTCGCCTGGAGGGCCGCGCTGGGCACGGTGAGGCCGCCCGCCTGGCCGCCGTGGTTGGTGGCGCTGCCCTTGATGACGGCGTGCACCGGGTCGCCGTCGGCGAGCGCGGCGGCGAGCGGCTTGAGGAGCAGGGCGACGCCGCCCTCGGAGCGCACATAGCCGTTGGCCGAGGCGTCGAAGGTCTTGCACTGTCCGTCGGGCGACAGCATGCCCGCCTGGTGGTAGGCGATGCTGTTGGCCGGGTGGCACAGCACGTTGACGCCGCCGACCAGGGCCGTGTCGCACTCCCCCGCGCGCAGGGCGCGCAGGGCCGTGTGCACGGCCACGAGGGAGCTGGAGCAGGCCGTGTCGAGCTGGACGCTCGGGCCGCGCAGGTCGAAGAAGTACGAGACGCGGTTGGCGATGACGGCCATGGAGGTCGCCAGGCCGCTGTGGGCGCGCACGGGCAGGCCGCGGGTGTCCATGACGCGCTGGTAGTCCGAGCCGCTGGCGCCGACGAAGACGCCCATACGCGTGCCCGCGACGCCGCTCGGCGCGTATCCGGCGTCCTCCAGGCAGGCCCAGGCCAGCTCGAGGGTCCAGCGCTGCTGCGGGTCCATGTGCCGCGCCTCGTACGGGGTGACGCGGAACAGGCCCGCCTCGAAGGCCCCGGCGTCGGTGACGAATCCGCCGCGGTCGATGCCGGGGTGGGTGGCGGGTCCGGTGCCGTCGGGCCACTGCCAGCGCCCCTCGGGCAGGGTGCCGATCGCGCTGCGGCCGGACGTGAGCAGCTCCCACAGTCCGGCGCGGTCCTCGATGCCGCCGGGCAGTCGGCACGCGGTGCCGATGATGGCCACGTCACGGGAGCTGTCGGCGGACTCGGCCCGCCCGGCCGCGGCGGCGGGCCGGGCGTCCGGCGGTACGTCGTGGCTTGTTTCCTTGCTCCTGAGTTCTTCCAGATAGGAAACGATCAAGACGCCGGTGTTGTGCTCGAAGAAGAAGAGGGGGGCGAGCGCAATTCCGTATCGGGATTCGATCTTTTCCTGAAGATCCAGAAGTCCCGCCGAGTCGAAACCCAGCTCGAAGAGAGGGCTTTCTAGAGGGTGCTCGATTCCCTCGTAGTCACCGCCGAGTATGGCGTCGAAGAACTCCCGTATTTCGGCGGCGAGTTGCCCGCCGGTCGGAATGGGAGCCGTCGCGGACTTCTCTCCTTCGCTAAGGAGAATTCGCACTCGTTCCTGACGGTCCGACAGATCATAGACGACGAGGACGCCGTTTCCCGCGTTGATCAGATCGCCCGGCCGATATCCCGGGACGAGCGCGCGGATCTCGGCGCCGTGCAACTGGTGCATGCGCAGGACCGTGTCGAGGCAGCGGCCCTGGACGTTCGTCGCGCGGATGTACTCGGACAGCTCCTTGCCGGGGTGCCGGCCGAAGTCCCTGCACCGGGTCACACCGACCGCCGTCCGGACGGACGCCTCGCCTTCTGCCCAGGTCAGCAGGTGCTCCAGCAGCATGTCGCCGAAACGGAAGCTTTGCTTCGAGGGGTCGACGTTCAGCGAGAGGACCTGAGCGACCGGCCCCTCCGGCAGATGCAAACGGTCGGCCGTGTCGAACGTCGCGGAGAACACGTCGTCCGGACTCCCGATGCGCTGGGAGTAGATGACCGCGTGCACCGCGCCGTCGAACTCGACGACGAACTGACCGACGGGATAGGAGAAAAGGCGCCGCCGGATGACTTCTTCGGTGACGCGCAGCGGCTCGGGCCAGCACAACTCCTCGAGTTCGAGAAGTCGCGGCATATCGGAGAGGCGGGCGTGACGAATCACTTCAGTGCGCTGCTGAACCATGTGTACGTACGCCCCGTCCCCCGTGCCCGGCGTTTCCTACCCGTCGAGCAGCCGCCCTACACGCCTACTCACTGACGACCGTCCCGCAACACTGCGTCACGAAAGGGCCAACCGTCAAGCACCAATTTCCATGCCTCGTCGGCCATCACCTGTTCCGGCTGTCCGGAATTCACGGTGGCCCGATGACCCACTGGGTGCGAGCTGCGGGGACGGAGTCACGAGCCGGTCACCGCAGTGGCTCGAAATATACCTCAGCGCTCCCGGACCCCCTCCGATGTCACATCGGGGGCGCGCGGAGCTTAAGGTGGCCCTCGCCCGCGCACCACCCCGCGCGGCGCCACCGGCAGGACCGGACACCACCCCGGCTGACCTGCACCACCGGCACGACGCGGAGAAGAGGCACCGTGATGGCAGCGACCGGCAGCGCCTGGGTGCGGCGGTTCCATCCGGCACCGGAAGCGGGCGAGCGCGTGGTCTGCTTCCCGCACGCGGGCGGCTCGGCGACGTACTACTTCCCGTTCTCCGCCGCGCTCCGCGAAGCGGCGGACGTGCTGGCCGTGCAGTACCCCGGGCGGCAGGACCGCCTCCAAGAACCGTGCATCACGGACATTTCAACCCTTGCCGATCAGCTCACCGATGAGCTGGCGCCCTTGGCGGACCGGCCGCTGACGTTCTTCGGGCACAGCATGGGCGCCACGGTCGCCTTCGAGGTCGCCCGGCGTCTGGAGGCACGCGGTGTCATCCTGCGCGGCCTGTTCGCCTCCGGGCGCCGGGCGCCGTCGCGGCAGCGCGAGGAGCACGTGCACCTGCGCGACGACCAGGGGCTCGTCGAGGAGCTGCGGCGGCTGAGCGGCACCGACTCGGAGCTGCTCGCCGACGAGGCGGTCCTGAGGATGGTCCTGCCCGCCATGCGCGGCGACTACCGCGCCATCGAGACCTACCGCTACCTGCCGGGGCCGCCCCTGAACTGCCCGGTCCTCGCGCTGACCGGCGACAGCGACCCCCTGGTCGAGGTCGCCGATGCCAGGGCCTGGGCGCAGCACACCGTGGCGCCGTTCCGCCTGCGCGTCTTCCCCGGCGGTCACTTCTTCCTCGGCGATCACACCGCGTCGGTCGTACGGGAGATCACCGACCACCTCGGCGCCACGACGCCGGGCCGCTGACTCCTTCCCCGTACGCGAGAGCAACGGACGGAACACGGCACAAGAAGCACGGCACGAGGAACAAGGAGCTGGGAGCGCTGGAGCTCGACGAGTACGCGTCCTTCGACGCGGTGGGGCTGCGTGAGCTGATCCGGACGCGCGAGGTGAGCGCGGCCGAGGTCGAGGCCTGCGCGCGGCGCGCCCTGGAGCAGGCGAACGGCGAGCTCAACGCGCTGACGCAGCCGCCGTTCGACCCGTCCCTCGCCCATGAGCCCGAGGGCCCCTTCGGCGGGGTGCCGTTCGTCATCAAGGACAGCGGGCCCTTCGCGCAGGGCGTGCCGTTCACCATCGGCAGCCGCGCCGTCCAGGGCGCGTACGCCCTGGTCGACCACGATCTGATGGGCCGGTTCCGCGCCGCGGGCCTGGTGGCGCTCGGGCAGAGCACCGCGCCGGAGTTCGGTCTCAACTTCGCCACCGAGTCGGTGCGCTACGGCCCGACCCGCAACCCCTGGAACCCCAAGCGCGGCGTGGGCGGGTCGAGCGGCGGCGCTGCCGCCCTGGTCGCGGCGGGCGCGGTGCCGTTGGCGCACGCGAACGACGCGGGCGGCTCCATCCGCGTCCCGGCCGCGTCGTGCGGCCTCGTCGGCCTCAAGCCGGGCCTGGGCCGCACGCCGTGCGGACCGATGAGCGGTGAAACCGCTTTCGGTCAGCTGGTGGAGTTCGCGGTCACGCGCACGGTGCGGGACACCGCCCACCTCCTGGACGCCGTCAGCGCGCCCGCCGTCGGCGACAAGTACCAGGCGCCGCCGCCCGCCCGGCCGTACGCCGAAGCGATTCGGACCGACCCCGGGCGGCTGCGGATCGCCCTGACCACCCGGCCGTGGACGGGCGGCACCGTGGACCCCCAGGTCGCCGACGCGGCGGTCACCGCGGGCCAGGTCCTGGAGTGGATCGGCCACGCGGTCACCGAGGCGGGACCGGACGTAGACGGCGACGCCGTCGTGGAGGCCGCGATGCTGACGGTCGTCACCACCGGCGGCGCCGTCCTTCGCGGCACGCCCCGCCGGCCCGATCCCGCGACGCTGGAGGGGGTCTCCCGGCGCGTGCTCTCCGAGACCGAGGACTTCACACTGCTCGACGTGATGTCCGCGACGGAGGCGCAGAACGGGGTGACGCGGTCGGTCGGCCGCTTCTTCCAGGAGCACGACCTGCTCCTGACGCCCACGCTCGGGCGCCTGCCCGCGCCGCACGGAACCCTCAAGTACGACCACGACGGGCACTCGGCCCGCTCGTGGCTGCGCCGCCTGTTCACGTACGGGCCCTTCACCGCCACGTTCAACGTGTCCGGCAACCCGGCGATCAGCCTGCCGCTCGGCCAGAGCCGTGAGGGCCTGCCCATCGGCGTGCAGCTGGTCGCCGCACACGGCCGCGAGGACCTGCTGCTCCAGGTCGCCGCCCAGCTGGAGCAGGCGGTCCCGTGGCGGGACCGCACCCCGCAGGTCTACGTCGGCTGAACGCCTCGTCTAGGGCACCCGCGCCTCGGGCTCGCCGCTCTCGATGCGCTGGAGCAGGGCCCGTACGGGGCCGACGGCGTCCTCGGCGGCAAGGCGGGCCGCCACCCGTCGCGCGCGCTCGCGGTGGACGGGGTCGTTCGTCGCCCGGATGAGGGCGTCGGTGAGGCGCTGGGTGGTCAGTCGGCGCAGGGGCAGCGGGTAGGGGGCCGTGCCCAGGGCGGTGAGGCGGCTCGCCCAGAACATCTCGTCGAACTGGATGGGCACGGGCACGGCGGGGACGCCCGCGCGCAGGCCCGCGGCGGTCGTGCCCGCGCCGCAGTGGTGCACGACGGCGGCGGTGCGCGGGAAGAGCAGGCTGTGCGGGACGTCGTCGATGGTGAGGACGTCGTCACCGGTGGCGGACAGGCCCGCCCAGCCGCGCTGGATGACGCCGCGCAGGCCCGCCGCCCGCAGCGCCTGGACGACCTGGCCGCAGAGGCGGTCCGGGTCGGGGACGGTGGCGCTGCCCAGGCCGACGTAGACCGGGGCGGGGCCCGCGGCGAGGAAGTCCTCCAACTCGGCGGGCAGCCGGTCCTGGACGTCGTGCGGCCACCAGTAGCCGACGACGTCGAGCCCCGGGCGCCAGTCGGCGGGGCGGGGTACGACCTGCGGGCTGAAGCCGTACAGGACCGGCCAGCCCTGCCGTTCGCGGGCGCGGCGCGCGGCCCCGACGCCGAGCGGCGGAAGGCGCAGCCGTCGGCGCGCCTCCGGGGCGGCCCGGGTGAAGATCTGCTCGATGAGGGCGGTGACGGCGTGCCCCGCGAGGCGGTTGCCCACCGGGCCGAGCGAGCGGACGGTGGCCAGCGGGGGCGCGAACGCGCGCGTGGCGTGCATGGGCTGGAGGTTGACGCCGACGCTCGGCAGCTTCAGGCCCTCGGCGACGGTGCAGCCCAGCGGGGCCACCACACCGCTCAGGACGAGTACGTCGCTGTCCCGCGCCACCTCGATGAGGCTGTCGGTGAACTGCCCGACGACGGCGCGGCCCATCGACATGGCCCGCAGCAGTTTGCCCACGCCGGTGCCGCTGCGGTGCAGGCCCTGGCCCCGCTCCGAGTGCAGTTCCGCGCGCGGGTCGACGGGGAGCGGGTGGAAGCGGATGCCGGAACCCCGTGTCAGGGGCTCGAACATGTCGTGCGTCAGCAAGGTGACGTCGTGCCCGGCCCGGACGAGGCCCGCGCCGAGGCCGGTGAAGGGGGCGACGTCGCCCCGGGAGCCCGCTGTCATCATCGCAACTCGCACGGCGGCCAGTATGGGCGCACGACGAGCCGTCGCGAGCCGGAACGCGCGGAGAACGACGCGATCGTGCCGGTGCGGCGCGTGCCCGCCGGGCCGCCGGTCCCCGGCGCGGCGGGGCCCGGCGGCTCGGAAGGGTGTCAGCAGCTCAGGTTGTCTCCCGGCGTGGTGCCGAGGATCTGGACGAACTGCTGGTAGCGGTTGATGCGGCTCTGCACTTGGGCCGGATTGCCGCCGTTGCACTCCAGGGTGCCGTTGATGCTGCGGATGGTCTCGCCGAAGCCGTGGCCGTCGACGATGGCCTGGTGGCCCGTCACCGTGCCCGGGCCCTTCTGGGTGTTCCAGTACCACAGGCCGGTCTGCCAGGCGACGGACGGATCGCGCTCGACCAGCCAGGGGTTGTTCAGGAGGTCGAGGCCGAGGGCCTCGCCGGCGGCCTTGTAGTTGAAGTTCCAGCTGAGCTGGATGGGGCCGCGACCGTAGTACGCGTCGTTGCCCGCGGGGCAGCCGTAGGGCTGGGTCTTGTCGCAGTAGTGCGGGTAGTTCGCCTGGTTCTGCTCGACGACGTGGACGAGCCCGCCGGTCTCGTGGCTGACGTTGGCGAGGAAGGCCGCGGCCTCCCGCTTGCGCACCGTGTCACTGCCGGTCCTGGTGAACTCGGGGTAGGCCTTCAGCGCGTCGACCAGGCCCTGATAGGTGTAGAAGGGCTTCCTGTTCGGGAACATCTGGTCGAACTGGGCCTGGCTCACGATGAAGCCGCCCGGGTCGGGGCTCCCGCCGCCGGTGCCGCACTCCCCCTTGTCCACCCAGACTCCCCACTCGCCGGTGGTGCCCGGGGTCTCGCCCCGGGTCCACCACTTGGCCTGCCAGTTGCGCTTGCCGTGCGACGCGGTGGAGCCGTTGGTGTAGACCGACCCGGAGTCCCAGGCGGTGGCGCAGGCGGGGGCCACGGCCGGGGCGTCGGCCGCGGCCGCGGCCGACGTGGGCAGCAGGGTGGCCAGGAGGGCCGCGACGCCGGTGGCCGCCGAGGCCGCGAGCAACGGCCGCAGCCGCCGCGCGCGTGCACGGAACCGGGCGGTGACGCCACTTCTTGGCTTGCGCTCGTTCAATCTCTTCACTCCTCGATGCGGCAGCGAGCCACGCTGGGGGGCCGAGATGGACTGGGGCGCAGTCAACCCGCCTTGGTCTATACCAGTCAAGGTGTAGACCAGTGGGAAATTCTTGAACTCCCCTGGGGAATCCGTTGGTTCGCGGTGGATCAGCTGTGGATCAGCTGTGGCTCAGCTCCCCTTCAGCACCTCGTCCGTGGTCGTGACCACGGCGCAGCGGCCCGCGGCCCAGCGCAGGGCCATGGCGTGGTCGTCGGCGGAGAAGTCGGCCACGGCGTCGGCCACCACGAAGGCCTGGATGTCGCGCATCCAGGCGTCGCACGCCGTCATCAGGACGCCGATGTGGGCGTAGACGCCGGTGATCACCAGCTGGTCCCGGCCCTGCGCACGGAGGTCCTCCTCCAGGGACGTACGGACGAACCCGCTGTACTTCCACTTCCTGAGGACCTGGTCGCCGGGGCCCGGCGCGACGGGTCCCGCGATGGCAGCGGCCTGCGCGTCGGCCGGCAGGCCCGCACCCCAGAAGTCCTGCTGGAGGCCGCGTTCGGCGGGGGTCTGGCCGCCGGGCTGGGCGGTGTAGACCACGGGGATGCCGAGGGCGGCCGCGCGCTCCTTCAAGGCGCTGACGTTGCGCAGCAGTTCGGGGACCGGCGCCGCCTCGGCGTCGTACGCGGACAGGAAGTAGTTCTGCAGGTCGTGCACGAGGAGCACGGCGCGGGCCGGGTCGACCTTCCAGTCGACGCGGTTCGCGGGCAGGTCCGCGGCGACGGGCATGGGATAGGGGGTGATGGTGGGCAGAGCCATGGTGCGGTGTGTTCCGTCCGGGTGGGGTGCGGTGGGGTGAGGTGGGGCCGGTGTCAGGGCGTGGCGGGCCGCTCGGCGGCGGCCGCCCTGAGGTCCTTCTTGGAGATCTTGCCGACGCCGGTCTGCGGGAAGGCGTCCACGAACTCGACGCGGTCGGGGACCTTGTACGCGGCGAGGCCCCGCTCGCGCACGAAGCGCTTCATCGCGAGGGGCTTCAGCGGCTCGGCTCCGGCGCGCAGGATCACATAGGCGCAGGTGCGCTCGCCGAGGTACGGGTCGGGCTCGCCGACGACGTTGGCGTCGTGGACGGCGGGGTGGGCCAGGAGGTGGTTCTCCACCTCCTCGGCCGCGATCTTCTCGCCGCCGCGGTTGATCTGGTCCTTGGCGCGGCCCTCGACGACCAGGTGGCCGGTGTCGGTGAGGCGGACGATGTCACCGGTGCGGTAGAAGCCGTCCGCGGTGAAGGAGCGCGCGTTGTGCTCCGGGGCGTTCCAGTAGCCGCGGATCGTGTACGGGCCGCGGGTCAGGAGGTGTCCGGTGGAGCCGGGCGGCAGGTCCTCGTCCGCGTCGTCGACGACGCGGATCTCGTCGTCCGGGGAGATCGGCCTGCCCTGGGTGGTGACGATGACTTCCTCGGGGTCGTCCAGGCGGGTGTAGTTGACCAGGCCCTCGGCCATGCCGAACACCTGCTGGAGCGTGCAGCCGAGGGCCGGGCGGACGCGCCGGGCCGCTTCCTCGCTGAACTTGGCGCCGCCCACGAGGAGGACGTCGAGGCTGCTCAGGTCGTGGGCGGTGGTGGCGGCGGCCTGGGTCCACAGCAGGGCGAGCGGCGGCACGAGGCCGGTGAGGGTGACGCCCTCGCGCGCGATGAGCGAGAAGGCGGTCTCGGGGTCCGGGCTCGGGCTGAGCACCACGCGGGCTCCGGCGTACAGCGCGCCGAGCGTTCCGGGCGACGACAGCGGGAAGTTGTGCGCGGCCGGGAGCACGCACAGATAGACGCTGTGTTCGTCGACGCCGCACAGCTCGTTGGAGCCGCGCAGGGAGTAGATGTAGTCGTCGTGGGTGCGCGGGATCAGCTTGGGCACGCCGGTGCTGCCGCCGGACAGCTGGAGGAAGGCCAGGTCCTGCGGCGCGGGCCCGGGCAGGTCCGCGGGGCCGTCGGTGTCGGCGCGCACGTCGTCCAGGGCCGTGAACCGCCCCGGCTCTCCCTGGGCGACCCAGACGTGCCGCAGCGTCGGCACCTCGGCGCGGACGGTGGCGGCGAGGGCGCGGTAGTCGTAGCCCCCGTGCTCGGCGGCGATGACGTAGGCGGCGGCCTCGGTGAAGCGGCAGAAGTAGGCGATCTCCGTCTCGCGGTGCGCGGGCAGCGCGAAGACCGGAAGGGCGCCGATCCGGAAGAGGGCGAAGACCACCTCGAAGAACTCGGCGATGTTGGGGAGCTGGACGACGACGCGGTCGCCGGGCGCGATGCCGCGGGCGAGCATCCCGGCGGCGAGCCGTTCGGCGCGCGCGTCGAGGTCGCCGTACGTCCAGCGGCGGTCGGTGGCGGGGTCGACGACGGCGATCCGGTCCGGGTGGGCCGTGGCGCGCTCGCGCAGCATGGTCCCGAAGGTCTCGCCGCGCCAGTGGCCCGCCGCGCGGTAGCGGGCGGCGAACTCCTCGGGCCAGGTGGGCGCGAGGGACCGGTCGGTCAAGGGCGTCTCGGTGGTCACAGCTCGGCCCCCACGGCGGCGAGGAACGTACGGAACTTCGCGGCGGTCTCCGCGGTCTCGGCCTCCGGCTCGGACGCGGCGACGACGCCCGCGCCCGCGTACAGGCGCAGGGAGTTCCGCTCCGCCTCGGCGCAGCGGATGGTGACGACCCACTCGCCGTCGCCGGAGGCGTCGCCCCAGCCGACCATGCCGGTGAAGAAGCCGCGGTCGAAGGGTTCGCTCTCGCGGATGACCTCGCGGGCGGTGGCGGTCGGTGTGCCGCACACGGCCGGGGTGGGGTGCAGGGCGCAGGCGAGTTCGAGCGCGGAGGTCCCCGGCCTTGCGAGGGTGCCGGTGACGGTGGTCGACAGGTGCCACATGGCGGCGGTGCGGATCAGGGTGGGCGTGGCGGGGACGGTCATGTCCGCGCAGTACGGGGCGAGTGCCTGGTGGACGGCGTCGACGACGACGGCGTGCTCGTGCAGGTCCTTCGACGACCGCAGCAGGGCCGCCGCGCGGCGCACGTCCTCCGCCAGGTCGTCGCTGCGCGGGATGGATCCGGCGAGCGGGTTGGCGACGACCTGCCGGCCGCGCCGCGACACCAGGAGTTCGGGGCTGGCGCCGATGAGGGTGCGCTCCGCCCCCGTGGGCAGCGCGAAGGTGTAGCCGGTGGGGTCGCGGCGGGCCAGGCGCTGGAGCATGGCGGCGACGTCGACGGGCTCCGCGCTGTCGGGGGTGTCGAGTTCGAGGGTGCGGGCGAGCACCACCTTGCTGAACTCGCCCCGCCACATGCGGTCGACGGCGGCGGCGACGGCCGCGCCGTAGTGCTCGGGCGCGGGCACCTGGCGGATGCGCCAGTCGGCGGCGGCCGGTGCCTGGGCGGGCAGGGCGATGAGCGGGTCGGCGGTCAGCGGCGGCGCGGCGTGCAGGGCGACGGGCACGGCGAGCGCCGCCGGGGCGCCTTGGTCGAAGGGCACCGCGCCGATGACGACCGGCGTCTCGACGCCCGCGTCCTGGGCGGCGGCGAGGGTGTGCGCGACGCGCGCGGCCAACGGTCTTTCGTCGTGCGGCACTTCGCTGTGGACGCCCTGTCCGAGCAGCGTCCGGGTGGGGGTGCCCAGGAAGCGGGCGCCGGGGGCGTAGTCGGCGAGGAGCGCGGTGGCGGCTCCCACGGCGGGGTGGCCCTGCTCGGCTTCCACCGTCCGGCGGGCCGGGTCCATGCCCCTGGTGGGGGCGGCCGGGGCCGGGACGTGTGTGGCGACATCGGGTGCCGTCGACACGAGGGTCTCCGTTTCTCTCACGGTCCGTGGGCGTGCGGGCGTACGGACACGGTGGGCGTGGGTGTGCTGTTGACGAAGAAAAGGAAGAAGGAGGAGGAGGAAGGGGCGGTGCGGTGGGGACGGTGTGGCGGCGGCGCGTCAGCGGAGCGTGGCGCCGCCGTCGACGTAGAGCTCCTGCATGGTGATGTGGCGCGCGCGGTCGGAGGCGAGGAAGACCACGGCGTCCGCGATGTCCCGGGGTTCCGCGATGCGGCCGAGCGGGATGCCGGTGCGGTAGGTGGCGGGGTCGCCGTCGATGACCCGCCGCGGTGCGGCCTCGTCGGCCCACAGGGCCCGTTGCATGGCGGTGTCGGTGGAGCCGGGGGCGACGACGTTGCACCGCACGCCGCTGCGGGCGAGCTCCAGGCCGAGGCACTTGGTGTACATGGCGGCCGCGGCCTTCGACGCGGCGTAGGCGGCCATGCCGGTGCGGGGCACCCCTGCGGCGTTGGAGCCGACGGTGACGACGCTGCCCCGGCCGCGCGCGGCCATGCGGGGCGTGACGGCGCGTGCGGTGTGCAGGACGCCGCTGGTGTTCACGGCGAAGGTGTCCGCCCAGTCGGCGTCGGTGAGTTCGGCCGCGGGCCCCGGGCGGAGGATTCCGGCGACGTTCACGAGGATGTCGAGCGGGCCGTGCGCGCGCTCGGCCTCGGCCACCACGGCCTCGACGGACGCGGCGTCGGTGACGTCCATGACCTCGGCGGTGATGGTGCCCCCCGCGCCCTCGCCCCACCGGGCCGGGTCCGCGGCCCAGTCGGCGGCCAGCGCCTTGACGCCTTCGGCGGTGCGGTCGGTGGCCAGCACCCGGGCGCCCTCGGCGGCGAGCGCCTGGGCGACCGCCGCTCCGATGCCCTGGCCCGCCCCGGTGACCAGGGCGGTTCTGTCGGCTAGCGCGGCGCGGGCGCCGGGTATGTGGTCAGGCATGGGCGACTCCCCCCGTATCGGTTAGGTAAGCCTAACCTAATACAGCCGTAGTGATCACCCAAGCTCCCTCGTGACCGAGGGCAATATTTGGTTAGGCTAACCTCACTACCGCTTGACGCGATAGGCGGGCACGCCGAAAAGTCTCCGCCGAAAGGCCCACGCGCCGAGGGAAGTTCATGGACACCCCTCCCCCGTCCGGGCCGCTCACACGACGGCAAGGCGGGGATAGCGGCGCGTGAGCGCCTCGGGCCCCGGATCCGTGCCGCTCCCCTCGACGAGCAGGGCCAGCCGGCCGCGCCCGGCGTGGAGGGCGAACTCCGGGCCCGCCTCGCGATACGCGGCACAGCAGGCGGCGAACTCCTCGCCCGTCCCGATGACGATGTCCGCCAGATACGCCGCGCCGCCCTCGGCCGACAGGGGCTCGGCGCCGAGGCGGGCCACCGTCATGGTCCTCGCCCCCTCCAGAAGCGCGGCGAAGAAGTCGGCGTACTCCTTGGCGCGCACGGCGTCCGGGGCGATGACGTGGACGCCGCCGCCCCGGCGGACCGCGCGCGCGGCGTCCCGTGAGCCGAGCGCGTACAGATGGCTCACCAGGAACAGCGCGGTCAGCTTGGCGTGGCCGCGCAGCTCCCGCACCGGTGCCTCGTCGCCCTCGCACAGCGCCAACGCGGCCGCGACCACGGCGTCCCGCGGCGGCCGGGAGAGGCTGAGCAGACCGTAGGCGAGGGCGAAGGACCTGCGGCGCACGTCCGCGGAGAAGTCGTCGGCGCGGAGCGCCCGGTCGGTCCCCGAGCGGCGGACCGAGGTGAGCCGCGCCGGGCCGAGCGCCACCCGGCGCGCTCCGAGCAGCGCGAGCAGCACGTCGAGCGGAAAGGGTTTGCTCACGTCCAGGAGCGTCGTCACCGCCACGAGCACGTCCCCCGACGCGCGGACGGCGTCCGCGACGTCGGCTCCGATCGGGACGTCGTGCCAGGCGTGCAGGACCCCGCCCTCGTGCCGTACGTCGACGGAGATCCGGTCCCCGTCGAGCGCGGCGGACAGGGCCGGGACCACCGGCGGTCTCCGTGACGGGAAGTCAAGGGCGAGCCCCAGCGCGACGAACGGCTCCAGCGTGGCCACGCGCCAGCCGGTGTCGTCGGCCCGGCGCAGCAGAGCGCACTCGTACGACGGGTTCACCAGGAAGGTCGGCAGGCCGCTCGGGGGCAGCAGCGTGCAGCCCGCGCGCCACGAGAGCAGCGGCCGCTCGACGGACGCGCCGGGCTGCCCGTCCTGCCAGGCCGGGCGGCGGCAGCGCGGATGGTGCAGCGAGGCGACGGCGAAGCCGTCCCCCTCCTCCGCCACCACCTCAAGGGCGGCCGCCGGCCACCGCCCGAGCGGCCTGCCGCAGCTCTGGCAGTCGACCGGCCACAGGCCGGCCTTCAGGTCGGCGATGACGCGCGGGCCGAGCCGGCCCTTCGTCACCGCGTCGGTCCGTAACCGGGAAACCGCCATCGCCCTGCCCCGTCCTGTCCTGTCCGTCGACGTCGTGGGTGCGCCGTCGCAGTGTCCTGCGCGGGGTTCGGGAGGGGTCCCGCGCGGGGCACGAGGGGCCGCGCGCTCAGGCGGCCACGGCAGGGCGCAGCACCAGCTCGCACCACGCCCGGAAGGTCGTCGGGCTCGCGCCCTGCGGGGTCCGGGGCGCGCCGTCGTCGAGACCCGCCTCCTTGGCGCGCTTCATCTCGACGAGGCCCTGGACGAACGCGTCGCCGACGCCGTGGCCGCTCAGCTCCGCGGCGAGGGCGTCGTACGAGCGGCGTTCGTAACGGACCGCCCGGCCCAGGGTCTCGGACATGACGCGGGCCATGTCGTCCGGCGAGAGGTCCTCCGGACCGAGGACGGGCACGGCGGCCGTGCCCGTCCAGGACCGGTCGAGCAGCAGCCGGGCGGCGACCGCCGCGATGTCCCGCGTGCTGACCAGAGGGGCCTTGCGGCCGGCGGCCGAGGTGTCGGTGAACACCCCCTCGTCGCGGAGGGAGTCCGCCTCGCCCAGCAGGTTCTCCATGAACGACGCGCAGGCGAGCGACCGGTAGGCGACGCCCGTGCGCGCGATGAGGTCGTCCATGGCAAGGGACGCCGTGACGAATCCGGCGCGACCGGCCACGGGGGTGCCGCCGCCGAGCCCCGAGACCCCGACCACGTGCCGTACGCCGTGGGCCGTGAACGCCCGCGCGGCGGCGCGCGTGAATCCGGTGTACGCGGACTCCAGGCTCGGCGCCCGGGTGTCCGGCGGGACGAGCCACAGCACCGCGTCCGCGCCGGCGAAGGCCCGGTCGACGACGCCCGGGTCGCGGTGCGAGCCGGGCACGACGTCGACGCGCTCGCGGACCGTGCGGGTGAGCCGGGCGGGATCCCGGGCGACGACGCGGAGTTCCTCGCCGTGCGCGGGCGCCTCGTCGAGCAGGGTGTGCAGGACCTGGTTGCCGATGTTCCCCGTCGGGGTGGTGATGACGATCATGCGTCGAGTCTCGGCGCGCCCCAACACGGCGTCCAATACCTTCCGTTGACGATTGATACGCTCAGGGCATGGATCTTGACCTGCGCAAGCTCCGCTACTTCGTCGCCGTGGCGGACCACCGGCACTTCGGCCGCGCGGCGGAGCGGCTGTACATCGCGCAGCCCGTCCTCAGCCGCCAGATCCGGGCCTTCGAGCAGGAGCTGGGCTGCGCGCTCTTCGTCCGTACGACGCGCAGCGTGGAGCTGACCGCGGCGGGCCGCAGGCTCCACGAGGAGGCGCGCGGCCTCACGACGGCCGTCGAGGCGGCCCTGCGGCGGGTGCGGGACGCCGACCGGGGCGTCCGGCGCATCGTCATCGCCTTCTCCCCCGGCCTTCATGTGTCGGAGGCGATCGTCGCGTTCGCGGCGCGCCACCCGGACGTCGAGGTCGGCCTCGTCCCGTCGCGCTGGTGGGAGGTCGACGCCCCGCTGCGGGACGGCCGGGCCCAAGTCGGCCATCTGCGCAGGCCGTTCGACACGAAGGGGCTCCATGTCGTTCCGATCGGCCGCGAGCCCAAGGTGGCCTGTGTGCCCGTCACCCATCGCCTCGCCGGGCGCGAGGAGCTGCTGTCGGCGGACCTCGACGGCGAGACCGTCCTGGACGCGCGACGGCGGCGGACGTCGTCCGTCGAGGAGAAGTTCGAGCTCGTCGCCGCCGGGCACGGCATCGCCCTCGTACCGCTGAGCGTCGCGCGCTCCTACCCGCGGCCCGACCTCGTCCACCTCACCGTCACGGACGCGCCGCCGGTCGAGACCTGCCTCGCCGTGCCGGAGGGCGGGGGCGAGGGGCCGGTGGCCGACTTCGTGGAGATCGCCACCGCTGTGCTGCGCGAGCGTGCGGCCGCGCAGGACCAACAGGCGGTACGTGAGCACCCAGGAGCACCATGAGCAGCGCCCGCCCCGCTTCCGGCCGCGGCCCCGGTGCCGTGGCGGCCCGGCTCACCGGGCTCGCGGCGACCGCCGAACGGCCGCTGTCCGGCGCGCTCACCGAAGTCGTCCTGGACGGCGGGCGGGTGGTCGTGGTCAAGCGCGCCGACGCTCCCGGCGCGGTGCGGGCCGAGGCGGCGGGCCTTCGCTGGCTCGCCGCCACCGGGACGGTCCGCGTCCCCACCGTGCACGGCCACGACGGCAGTTGGCTGGTGATCGACCGCGTGCCGCCCGGCCGGGCGAGCGCCGACGCGGCCGTACGGTTCGGCCGGGACCTGGCCGCGCTGCACGCCGCAGGGGCGCCCGCTTTCGGGGCCCCGCCGCCCGCGGGGCCCCAGGACGCGTACATCGGGCTCGCCCCGATGCGCAACATCCCCGGAGACGACTGGCCGAGCTGGTACGCCGCGCACCGGGTGCTGCCCTATCTGCGCCGCGCCGTCGACGACGGCACGGTGCGGTCCGCCGAGGCCGCCGTGGTCGAGCGCGTCTGCGAGCGCCTTCCGGAGCTGGCCGGACCCGCCGAACCGCCCGCGCGGCTGCACGGGGACCTGTGGAACGGCAACGTCCTGTGGGGCGCCGACGGACACGTCCGCCTGATCGACCCGGCGGCCCACGGCGGACACCGCGAGACGGACCTCGCGATGCTGGCCCTGTTCGGCTGCCCGCACGTGGAACGCATCCTCGACGGCTACCAGCAGGTAGCACCGCTCGCCGACGGCTGGCGGGACCGCGTCGGCCCGCACCAGCTCTTCCCGCTCCTCGTGCACGCCGTGCTCTTCGGCCGCGGCTACGCCGAGCAGGCCCTGGCCGTGGCCCGGGCGGCCCTGACCCGCTGATTCCGGCCCGCGGGGCCCCGAGACGCGATCGCCGCTTCTCCCCCGGTCCGCGGCGGCGCATACTGGCGGTGTGGACACTGGGGCGTCGGCCGATCCGCCACGCCGGGCCGAGGACTGGTCCGAGCGGCGAGAAGCTCTCCTGCGCGAGCGTGAGGAGACCGCTGACGAGCGGGAACGCGCCGCGGGCGCGAGAGACGTCGCAGCGGACGAACGCGCACGCCGCGCCGACGCGCGCGACGCGGAGGCAGCGGCGCGTGAGGCCGACGCCGAGGCGCGCGAACACAGCGCCGACATCCGCGCCGAGGCCGCGGAAACCCGCGATGCCGCCGCCGACGCACGTGCCGCCGAGGCGGACGAACGCGACCGCGTCGCCGACGTGCGCGAGGCGGCGGCGGACACCCGCGACACCGACGCCGACGCACGCGAGGCCGACGCAAACGAGCGCGAACGCCGCCTCGACGCACGCGAGTCCAGATCGGACCAGCACGCCCGCTCCCTGCGCGAAGCAGTGCCCTCCGAGCGGCAGCGGTCCTACGAACACATCGCGCGGGCCCAGGCCCTGATCGACGCCAGCGAGGCGCGGCTGCAGCGCAGCGCGGCGGCCCTGCGCCGTGCGGACGCCCTCGACACCCGTGAGCAGCGCGCCGTCGACCAGGAGGTCGTCACCTCCGCGCACCGAGCCGCCGTCGAAGGCCGTCGCCTCGGGCCGAGGAAGGCTCCCTCGCGCCCGGACCAGGAGTAGTCGAGCGTCGGGCCGCACCCTCCGCACGGATCGCCCAGCCGTGAGCATGGCAAAATCACCGGGTGCAGATCGGGATGCTGGGTCCACTGGAGGTTCGCACGGACGACGGCGTCGCCGCCGACGTGCCGGGCGCACGGTTGCGCGGGCTGCTGACCGCCCTCGCGCTCAAGCCGGGGCACGTGGTCCCGAAGGCGTCGCTCGTCGACTGGATCTGGGGCGAACACCCGCCCGCCGACGCGACCAACGCGCTGCAACGCCTGGTGTCCCGGCTGCGGAAGCTGCTGCCGGACGGGGTGATCGAGGGGCAGCCCGACGGCTATCGGCTGCGCGTGGAGCCCGACGCCGTGGACGCCGTACGGTTCGAACGCCTCGTCGGCGCGGGCCGGTCCCGCGCCGATGACGCCTCCCGCCGGGTACGGGTGCTGCGCGAGGCCCTCGGTCTGTGGCGCGGCGCCGCCCTCCAGGACATCGGTCTGCAGGACAGCGAGGCGTGCGACGCCGCCGCCGTGCGGCTCGAAGCGCTGCGTCTGAACGCCACCGAGGAGTGCCTCGACGCGGAGGTCGCCCTCGGCCGCGGCCCGGACCTTGTCACGGAGCTGACCGACCTGGTGGCCGCGCACCCGGTGCGGGAACGGCTCGTCGCTTCCCTGATGCGCGCCCTGGTCGCCGCCGGTCGCGACAGCGAGGCGCTCCAGGCGTACCAGCGCGCCCGGGAGGCGCTGGCCGACGCCCTCGGTGTCGACCCCTCGCCGGACCTGGCCGCGCTGCACCTCGCGCTGTTGCGGGGCGAACTGGGGCGCGCGGAACGGAAGCCGGAGCCTCGGGAGGCGAGCCGCAGGACCAATCTGCGCGCCGAGCTGACCACGTTCGTCGGCAAGGACGCCGATGTCGCCGCGGTCCGCGCACTCGTCGCCGAGCACCGGCTCACCACCCTGATCGGGCCGGGCGGCGCGGGCAAGACCAGGCTGGCCACGGAGACCGCGCGCACGCTGCTCGACGACGTACCGGACGGGGCCTGGCTGGTGGAGCTCGCCGCCGTCGGCCCGGACGGCGACGTGGCGCAGGCGACGCTCGCCGCGCTCGACCTGCGGGACACCCTGCTCGGCGAGGCGCCGAACGCGGAGCTGACGGACCGGCTCGTCGCCGCGATCCGCGAGCGGGACGCGCTGCTGATCCTGGACAACTGCGAGCACGTGGTCGAATCCGCCGCGGTGTTCGCCCACCGGCTGCTCGGGGAGTGCCGGCGGCTGCGGATCCTGGCGACGAGCCGGGAGCCGCTCGGCATCACCGGGGAGGCGCTGTGGACGGTGGAGCCGCTGGCCCTGCCGGAGCGGGACGCGGACCCGGACGCCATCGCGTCCTCGCCCGCCGTCCGGCTGCTGCGGGACCGGGCCGGTGCCGTGCGCCGGGACCTCGCCGTCGACGCCGGGACGCTGGCGACGATGGTGCGCGTGTGCCGGGCCCTCGACGGGATGCCGCTGGCGATCGAGCTGGCCGCGGCCCGGCTGCGGACCATGTCCTTCGACCAGCTCGCCCACCGGCTCGACGACCGGTTCCGCCTGCTGACCGGCGGCAGCCGCACCGCGCTTCCGCGCCACAAGACGCTGCGCGCGGTCGTCGACTGGAGCTGGGAGCTGCTCACCGGGGCCGAGCGGGCGGTCCTGCGCAGGCTCTCGGTGTTCACCGGCGGGGCGAGCCTGGAGGCGGCCGAGCGGGTCTGCGCCGGTTCCCCGGACGACGGGGCCGACGGCGCCGATGCCGTCGTGCAGGAGCAGGTCCTGGAGCTGCTCACCTCGCTGACGGAGAAGTCGCTGCTGCGGGCCGAGGAAGACGGGCGCTACCGCATGCTCGGCACGATCAAGGAGTACGCCGGGCACCGCCTCGCGGAGGCCGGTGAGGCGGAGCGGGCGCGCCTCGCGCACCTCGCGTACTGCACCGAACTGGCCGAGAGCGCGGAGCCGCACCTGCGCCGCGCCGAGCAGTTGGAGTGGCTCGCCGTGCTGCGGGCCGAGCACGACAACATCAGCGCGGCGATGCGCGGCGCGCTCGCGGCGGGCGAGGCGCGGGCGGCGACGCGGCTCGCGGCGGCCGCGGGCTGGTACTGGTGGCTCAGCGGCCACAAGACCGAGGGCATCGAGCTGATCACGGCGGCCACCAGGACTCCGGGTGAGGTCCCCGACGAGTTCCGGGCCACGGCGTACGCCCTCGGCTCGATGTTCGTGACCTCCGGCCTCGGCGACGAGCACGTGGCCGCGGAGTGGATCCACCAGGCGTACCGGTACAGCCGCGGCAGCGTGGACGCCCCGCACCGGCACCCGGCGATCGGGCTCGTCGCCCCGGTGGAGCGCATGCTGCGGGAGCCCGCCGCGCTCCTGCCCGCGTGGGAAGCGCTGCTCGACGACGAGGACCCCTGGGTGCGCGCCCTCGCCCGGCTGCACCTGGGCAAGACGCGGATCGTGCTCGGCCACGAGGCGCGGGACGCCGACCCGTATCTGGAGCGGGCGCTCACCGAGTTCCGGGCGCTGGGCGAGCGGTTCGGGATCTCGTTCGCCGTGAGCGAGCTGGCGGAACGGAGCGCCGTGCGCGGTGAGTTCGCCGCCGCGTGCGCGTACTACGAGGAGGCGATCGCGGTCGTCACGGAGGTCGGTGCCGCGGAGGACGTCATCCGGCTGCGGTCGCGGCAGGCGCAGTTGTACTGGCTGGACGGCGACCGGGCCGCGAGCGCCGCGTCCCTCGCCGAGGCGCAGCGGTGCGCGGAGGGCGTGACCTGGCCGGGCGCGCTCGCCCTGCTGGCCCTCGCGAAGGCGGAACTCGCCCGCTGGGACGGCCGGGCCGGCGAGGCGCAGCGGCAACTCGACCTCGTGACGGCCGCGTTGGGCCGCGAGGCGGAGCAGGCGGGCATCCGCGCGGTGACGCACGACCTGCTCGCCTACCTCACCGACGATCTGGACGAGGCCCGGGCGCACCGCGCGGCGGCCTGTGCGGCGGCGTCCGATTCGGGGCACGCGCCGCTGATCGCGCAGGTGCTCGTCGGGGTCGCGGACCTGGCCCTGCGCCGTGACGAGCACGAACAGGCCGTACGCCTGCTCGCGGCGAGCACGCGGGTGCGCGGCCTTCCCGACCGTTCCCACCCGGACGTGGCGCGGGTCGAGCGGGCGGCGCGGAGCCGCCTCGGCGACGCGCGGTTCGCCGAGGCGGCTCGGGAGGGGGCGGGGACCGGCTGGTCCGACCTGATCGAGGTCACGCTCGCTTCTTGAACGTGGCGATCGCCCACGCGTACCCGATGACCGCGAGGCCGAGGCACCAGGCGACGGCCGCGAGCGCGTCGCCGGTCGACGGGTCGCCCGCGAGGAGACCGCGCAGCGTCTCGATGATCGGGGTGAAGGGCTGGTACTCGGCGAACTGCCGCACGCCCGCGCCCATCGTGTCCGCGGGGACGAACGCGCTGCTCAGGAACGGCAGCATGATCAGCGGCACGGTGGCGAGGCCCGCCGACTCCGCGCTCTTCGCCGCCAGGCCGAGGGCGACGGTGAGCCAGCTCGCGCCGAAGGTGAGCAGAACGACGAGGCCGAGTACGCCGAGCCAGTCCAGGGCGCTCGCGGCCGGGTCGAACCCCATGGCGAAGGCCACGCCGACGATGGCCGCGTTGGCGACCAGGCAGCGCACGGTGGTGACGACGACCTGGCCGGTGAGGACGGCGCCGCGGGACACGTCCATGGCCTTGAACCGGTTGATGATGCCCTTCGCCATGTCGTCGTGCACGGCGGCCGCCGTGGACCCGAGGCCGTAGCTGACGGCCATCACGAGCATGCCCGGCGTCGCGTAGTCGACGTAGTCCTCACCGACGGAGAAGGCGCCGCCGAAGACCTTGACGAACATGAGCATGATCACGATCGGGAACAGGACCGCGTTGAAGAGCACCAGCGGGTTGCGCAGGGTGTGCTTCAGATTGCGGCGCAGCATGATCGTCGAATCGGCGAGGGCCGTGGGGATCGTGCTCACTGGGAGATCGCCTCCGTGCTGGGGCGCCCGGTCAGGGCGAGGAAGACATCGTCGAGGTCCGGCGTGTGCACGGAGAACTCCTGGGCGTTGACCGCGTGCTGGTCGAGCCGGTCGAGCAGGGCCCGCAGCGACTTCGACTCGCCGTCGCTGGCCACGCGCAGGATCAGCTCCTGCTCGTCCCTGGCGGCCCCGGGCAGGATCCGCGCCGCCGCGTCGAGCGCGGAGCGGTCGGTGAACCGGAGCCGGACGTGGGTGCCGGGGAGCCGGCGCTTGAGCTCGTCGGGGGTTCCCTGGGCGACCAGGCGGCCGTGGTCGAGCACGACGATCCGGTCCGCGAGCTGATCGGCTTCCTCCAGGTACTGGGTGGTGAGGAAGAGGGTGGTGCCCTCGGCCACGAGGTCGCGGACGATTGCCCACATGGTGCGCCTGCTGCGCGGGTCGAGCCCCGTCGTCGGCTCGTCGAGGAAGATGATCCGCGGCCGTCCGACCAGGGTCATCGCCAGGTCCAGCTTCCGGCGCATCCCGCCGGAGTAGGTCGCGGCCATCTTGTCCGCCGACTCCACCAGGTCGAACCGCTCCAGGAGGTCCGCGACCACCCGGCCGCCGGAGCGCACGCGCTTCAGGTCCGCCATCAGCTGGAGGTTCTCGCGGCCCGAGAGCAGTTCGTCCACGGCGGCGAACTGTCCGGTCACGCCGATGGCGGCGCGCACCTGCTTGGTCGCGGTCGCCACGTCGTGCCCGGCGACGCGGACCGTCCCGGCGTCGGGTGTGGCCAGCGTCGCCAGGACGTTCACCGTCGTTGTCTTGCCCGCCCCGTTCGGGCCGAGCATGGAGAAGACCGATCCCGCGGCGACCTCGAAGTCGATGCCGTCGAGCACGACCTTGTCGCCGTACGTCTTGCGCAGTCCCGAGACTGCGATTGCCGAACTCTTCATGCCCCTACCGTCGCGGCCGGGCCTGTCACCCCCCTGTCAGCGCCCTGACACGGCCACTGACACGGCTGTCACGGCAGGACCGTCACGACGGGTCGGAGTCCACGGCGGCCAGCACCTCCTTGACGACGGGCCCCGCGGAGGCGCCGCCCGTGCGGCCCTTCTCCACGACGGCGGCGAGGGCGACGTTGCCGCGGTGGGCGACCATCCAGCCGTTGTTCGGGGTGCCGTCGGCGACCTCGGCGGTACCGGTCTTGGCACCGACCGCACCGGGCAGCCCGGCGAGACCCCGGGCGGTGCCGTCGGTGACGGTCGTCCGCATCAGCGCGCGCAGCCGGGTGACTACGTCGCGGGGCAGGTCCTCGGTCCGCGTCGTGTCCTTCTGGCCCCGGGTGAGGGTGGGCTGGTGGAAGGTCCCGGAGGCGGCGGTGGCCGTCACCGACGCCATCACCAGCGGATTGGCCAGGACGCGGCCCTGCCCGATCATGGCCGCGGCCTTCTCGGTCCCGTCCCGGGGCGCGGGCACGGCCCCGTCGAAGGACGGCACACCCGTGCGCCACCGCTGCCCGATGCCGAAGTACCGCTCGGCGACCCGGCCGAGGCCGTCGTCCGCGAGCTTGTCGCGCAGGCTGATGAAGGCGGTGTTGCAGGACTCGGCGAAGTCCTCGCGGAAGGTGGCGCCGCGGTGCTCGGACTTCTCCACGTTGTGGAACTGCTTGCCGACGGTGAGGTAGCGCGGGCAGTCCACGGTGTCGCCGGGCTCGACGGCGTCGTTGAGGAGCAGCGCGCCCGTGGTGACGATCTTGAAGGTGGAGCCGGGCGCGTACGTGCCGGACAGGGCGCGGTTGAAGCCGGTGGCCGGGGAGTTGGCCACGGCCAGGATCTCGCCGTTGTCGATCCGCAGGGCGACGAGCGCGGCGTCCTTGCCCTTGGCCCCGGCCGCGAGGGCCCGCTCGGCGGCGGACTGCCAGGAGGGGTCGATGGTCGTGGCGACCGGGCCTTTCGGGGTCTTGGCGCGCTTGCCGCCGAAGGTGGCCTCCGTGCCGGTGACTTCGCCGCTCGCCCGGTCGACGCGGTGGATCGCGCCGCGCGGCCCGGCTCCGGCGGCACCGGAGAGCTGGGCCAGGACGGGGGCGAGGGACGGGTGGGTGTCGCCGGACAGCGCCGCCCCGCTCCGGTCGTTCATCCGCACGCCGGAGGTGTCCTCGCGCTCCAGGCGGAACTTGTGCGTGTCGCTCAGCTTCGGGTGGACGACCGACAGCTTCCAGTCCACGGTCCAGGTGCCGTCGCCCCGCTCCCGCAGGGGCAGTCGCGAGCGGTAGGTCCAGGTGCCGAGGCCGGTGACGGGCATCCTGGCGGTGAAGGGGACGGTCACGGTGCCGTCCTCGTCGGCCGTCGCCCGGCCCGCCCGCAGCGCGGGCTTGCCGATGGCGAGCCCCGCGGTGAAGTCGCGCAGCACGCGCTCCGCCTCCGCGGGGCTCGACGTCAGCCGGGCCGCCCGTGCCGGGCGGCCCGCCGATCAGTCGGCGAGGAACGCCCGCGCCTTGGCAACGGCCTCGGGCGCGGCTTCCGTCCGCTCCGGCGCGAAGGGCCCGAGCTCGGCGGCGTACGCCGTGCCGGCGGCGAGTGCGACGGCCACGGCCGCCGCGGCGGCCGCCCGCGCCTTGCGGGCCGGGGCTCCGCGGCCGTAGGTGGTTCCTTCGGTGTCGTTCATCAGCGGCTCCCTGGCGGCGGCTACGACAGCGAACCGGCGACCACGGATGCGGCCTCGGCGATCAGCTTGTCGTCGGGGGCGGCGTCCCTGTCGCCGCGGTGCGACAGGATCGCCACGACGAGGGGGGCGGCGCCGGGGCGCCACACGACGGCGATGTCGTTGCGGGCGCCGTAGTAGCTGCCGGTTCCCGTCTTGTCGCCGACCACCCAGTTCTTGGGGACCCCGGCCTTGATGACGTGGTCCCCGGTGGTGTTGGTCTTCAGCCACGTGGCGAGCTGAGCGCGCTCGGGCGCGGCGAGGACGTCGCCGAGCACGTACGCGCGCAGGTCCTTCGCCAGGGCGCGCGGCGTGCTCGTGTCCCGCTTCTCACCCGGCACCCACCGGCTCAGGAACGGCTCGACGCGGTCCATCCGGGTCACGTCGTCGCCGATCCGCTCCAGCGCGGCGTCGAGGCCCTTGGGGCCGCCGAGCTTGTCGAACATCAGGTTGGCCGCGGTGTTGTCGCTGTAGCGGACGGCAGCGTCGCACAGCGCGCGCAGGGTCATGCCCGTGTCGACGTGCTTCTCGGTGACGGGAGAGTTGGCGATCAGATCGTCCTTGGAGTACTTCACCACCTGGTCGAGGCGGTCCGGCGCGTACTGGCGCAGCACCTCCGCCGCGGCCAGGGCCTTGAAGGTGGAGTTGTAGGCGAAGCGGCGGCTGTCGTTGTACGCCACCTCGCGGCCGGTGCCGGTGTCGACGGCGTACACGCCGAGCCGCGCGTCGAACTTGTGCTCCAGCTTCCTGAAGGCGCGGGCGTACGCCTTCGCGTCCCCCTTCGGCGCGGCCTTCCCGGTCCGGTCGGCGGACGGCCGCTCGGCCGCCGAGGCCGTGGCGTCGCCCTGGCCGCAGGCCACGAGCGGGACGAGAACGAGGGTGGCGAGCGCGCCGAGGGCGGCGCGCCGGACGCGGGAGTGCTGCATGGTCAACCTCCAAGGAGCCCCGTGCGCGGGGCACGGGGGACGGGGCGGCACGCCCCGTCCCGACGTGTGGTGATCAGTGCCGGGACCACCTTCGCGCCCTGTCTCCCATGCGGTCCAATACGCTTGTGCGCGGTTTCATGCCGTTCTGGCATAGGGTGCGGACCGTGGATCTCGTAGGAGCGTGCCGGGCGTTCGTCAGCGTCAGCGAGCGCGGCAGTTTCACCGTGGGAGCGGCCGCCGCACGGATGTCCCAGTCGGTGGCGAGCCGGCGCGTCGCCGCGCTCGAGGAGCGCTTCGGCGAGCCGCTGTTCGAGCGGACCTCGCGGCGGGCCGTCCTCACGCCCTTCGGCCGGGACATGCTGCCGACGGCCAGACAGCTCGTCCAGGCCGCCGACGTGCTGCTCAGCGAGGCGGAGGCCGCCCAGCGCAAGCCGTGGCGGCTCGCGGTGCCGGGGATCTGCCCCACCGCCGCCCTGGCCCGCCTGGTCGCCGAGGCGCGCGAGCACGGCGTCACGCTGGAGCTGCGCGTCGCCCCGCCGACGCAGCGCCGGGAGCTGGTCCACGCCCAGCAGGTGCGCGCCGCGCTGCTCGCGGTGCCCGCCGACGAGGCCGTGTGGTCCGTGCCCCTCGGCCTCGCCGGTGCCCGGGACCCCGGTGTGCGGCGCGTCTATCTGGAGACGCTGCGGCTCGGCCGCGGCGCGACCGGACCTGCGCGCCGCGTCTGGATCCAGCCCGAGGACGACGTGCCGCACATCCGCGACCCGCTGACCCGGCTGCGCGACGCGCTCGGCCTGCGCCCCGCCCAGCTGGTCGCCGCGCCGGACCTGACCAGCGCCGCGGCGGAGGCCCTTTGCGGCCACGACCTCCTGCTGTGCTCGCCCGCGCAGGCCGCGGAACTCGGCCTGGTCTGGCGGCCGATCGGCGAGCTCGCGCTCAGCCGGGGGTTCGCCCTCGCCGCGGCGGCGGACGGCGATCCGCAACGTCTCCGGGCCCGCCTGGGCGAAGCCATCACCCGCTGCCTCGGCGCCGACGTCCAGGCGACCACCGCACCGGACCTCCGGACGACGGCCACGGCTACGGCCACCCGGCAGCCCACCGCACAAGGAGAGACCGCGTGAACACCGAGGCCCTCCTGCGCGACCTGCGCCAAGAGCTGCGCGACGGCGGCCTGCACGGCTGCTTCCTCGTACGGGACCTCCACACCGGGGACGAGCTGGGCCTCGAACCCGACACGCAGCTGCCCGCCGCCTCCCTGGTCAAGATCCCGCTCGCCCTCGCCACGGCCGAGCGCATCCGGCGCGGCGAGCTCGACGGGGCGACGGCGCTCGACATGCGGCCCGGCCGGATCACCACGCCGGGCCCCACCGGCGTGAGCCGCTTCCGCCACCCCGCCCGCATCGCGATCGACGACCTGCTGTACCTGAGCACGTCCGTGAGCGACGGGGCGGCCGCCGACGCGCTGTTCGACCTCACCCCGCCCGCCCGGGTCGCCGCCGTCCTCGACGACCTCGGCCTGCGCGGCTTCGCCGTCCGGCACGACACGCGCGAGCTGACCGACACCCCCACCGAGCGCTTCACCGCCGCGCAGGTCCACCTCGCCCACGCCCTGGCCATCGACGCGGGCACCAGCGGCCGCGGGCACCGGCTCCCCCAGCTCGACACGACCCGCGCCAACACCGGCAGCGCCCGCGCCTACGTCGACCTGCTCCAGGCCCTGTGGACGCCGTCGGCGATCCACCCCGAGGTGGCCGGGCGCGTGAGGGAGCTGATGGGCAACAACCTGATCCGGCACCGGCTCACCCCGGACTTCAGCTCCGACGCGACGACCTGGTCGTCGAAGACCGGCACCCTCCTCAACCTCCGCCACGAGGTGGGCGTGGTCGAGCACGCCGACGGCCAGACCTTCGCCGTCGCCGCCCTCACCGAGTCCCTGGTCCCGGCGGGCGCCCAGCCCGGCGCCGACGCCGTCATGGCCCAGGTCGCCCGCGCCCTGCGGGACCATCTGCGGCAGCGGTAGCCGCGCTCCGCCCAGCCGCCTCCGTACGCCGGGCGAGCGCGCCCGCGGTCGCTCGAACTGGAGGCCGTCGAACTCAACTCGATCACCCCCGGCGCGCCGCTATGCCGTGCGGACCGTGCCCCCTGGTGGGACCGTGGAACCTCCTCAACCGGAAGGTCGACCGCGGATGGGATTCGGCTTCGCGCAGCGGCGCGGCGGGCAACTGCCCGTGGAGCGGACGGGTTTCGTCGGGCGTGCCGACGACCTCGCCCTGGTCCGGGAGGCGTTCGCGCGGGCGCCGCTGGTCACCCTCGTGGGGCCCGGCGGCGTCGGCAAGAGCCGCACGGCGCTGCGCGTGGCCGCCGAGGTCGAGGAGCGCTTCCCCGACGGGGTGTGGCTCGCGGAGCTGTCGGGCCTGCGCGACCCGGAACTCGTCCCCGCGACCCTCGCCGCCGTGCTCGACCTGCCCGAACAGCCGGGGATGGAGCCGCTCGACGCGGTGGTGGCGCATCTGCGGGCGCGCCGCCTGCTGCTCGTCCTCGACACCTGCGAGCACCTCGTGGACGCGTGCGCGCTGCTCTGTGACGTGCTGCTGCGGGAGGCCGCGGGCGTGCACGTCCTCGCCACCAGCCGTCAGCCCCTGGACGTGCCCGGCGAGCGGTGCCTGCCGCTCGCGCCGCTCCCGGCGGACGACGCCGTCGAACTGTTCGCGCAGCGCGCGGCCGCCGTCGTACCGGACTTCACGGTCCACGAGGCCAACCGGGCGCAGGTGCGGGCGCTCGTCGAGCGCCTCGACGGCATTCCCCTCGCCCTCGAACTGGCCGCCGTACGGCTGCGGGCCGTGCCGCTCGCGCAGCTCGTGGCGCGCCTCGACCAGCGGTTCGGGGTGCTCACCGGCGGGCGCCGCACGGAACTCGCCCGGCACCAGACGCTGCGTACGGCGATCGACTGGTCGTACGAGCTGTGCGCGCCCGCGGAGCGGCTCCTGTGGGCGCGCCTGTCGGTGTTCGCGGGCCCCTTCGAGCTGGCCACGGCGGAGCGGGTGTGCGCGGGCGGCGAACTGGCGGCGCGGGACGTCCTGGAGGCGCTCGTCGGGCTCGTCGACAAGTCGGTGGTGCAGCACCTGGGCGGCGGCGCGGGGCGGTACCGCCTGCTCGACACCATCCGCGCCTACGGCGGGGAGCGGCTCGCCGACGAAGACGAAGCGGGCGACCCGGGCGGCGGCGCGCGCGTGCGGGAGCGGCACTTCGCGCACTACCAGGAGTTGGGGCAGCGGTTGTGGGACGAGCTGCTGACCCCGGCGCAGGCCGGTCTGTACCGGGAGGCCCGGGACGCGGTCGCGGATCTGCGCGCGGCCCTGGGGCACGCGTTCGCCACGCCGGAGCGCGCCCCGCAAGGGCTGTGGCTCGCGGCGCAGTTGGCGCCGTTCTGGCGGGCCGCGGGGACGCTGTCGGAGGGGCGGTACTGGATCGCCAAGGGGCTCGACCTGGTGCCGGAGGACCGTGGGGAGCGCGCGTGGGGCCTCTTCCTCTCCGGGGTCCTCGCCGTGTGGAGCGGCGACCTCGCGGCGGCGCCCGGCCTCTTCGAGGAGGCGCGCGACGTGGCGGTGCGCTGCGGGGAGCCGCGCGTGGTGCTCTTCACCGAGCCGTACCTGGGGGCGATGCGCGCGCTGTGCGGCGAGGTCGACGAGGGCCTGGCGATGCTGGAGCGGGGGCGGCTGCGGATCGTGGCGGCCGGGGACGGCCTCGGCATCGGCGTCGTCCACTACGAAGGCGCGCTCCTCCGGGCGGTGCTCGGCGACGTCGAGGGCGCCCTGGAGCTGTGCGCGGCCGGGCTCGCCCATCTCAAGGACACCGGGGACCGGCAGCTCTACGCCTCGACGCTGATGGTGCAGGGCGTCATCCTGTGGCTCGCCGGGCGGCACGAGGAGAGCGCCCCGCCGCTGCGGCAGGCCCTGGACGCCGTGAGCGAGGTCGGGGACGTGCTGGTCGCCGCGCTGTGCTGCCTGGGGCTCGCCGGACACGCCGCCGGGCAGGAACGGTACGCCCGCGCCGCCTGGCTGCTCGGGTACGCGGAGAGCGCGCGGCGCCTCACCGGGGACCCGGTGGCCATGCTGCCCTCGCTCCTGGACGAGCAGGAGGCGGTGCAGCGGTCCGTGCGCGGCACGCTCGGCGACGCCGCGTTCGCGCGCTGGCACGGCCTCGGGGCGCGGCTCACGGGGACGGACGTCCTGGAGGCGGTGCGGGCCGACCTCGATGCGCCCGCGTCGGCGCGGGGCGTGCCCGGCGCCCGCCGGGGCCGCGCCGCCGACGCCCTCACCCCGCGCGAGCGCGAGGTCGCCGCGCTCGTCGCGGGCGGGCTCTCCAACCGGGAGATCGCCGAACGCCTGGTCATCTCCAAGCGGACCGCCGACACGCACGTCGAGCGCATCCTCGCCAAGCTGGACCTCACCTCGCGCGCCGAGGTCCAAGAGGCCCTGGAGGACTGACCCGACGGCCCCTTCCCGGCTCGCGGTTCCCCCACAGGCCGCATACGTACGTACGCGGCCGCACTCCGCGGCATCCAGCGGCGCGACGCACCACTTCCCGGACGTGTCGCGTACGTATACGGAACACGCCGGTCACGGATGCCGGGACGCCTCGCGGCCGAGGAGGGTGGGGAGGGCCAGCCGGGAGGGCGGTGCCGGGCGCCGGCGGCGTCGGAAGCACGCCTTGCCAGGCACGGGCGCCCCGCACCGCCTTCCCTTTCCTGATTTCTCGCCGCCCGCCGCCTCGCTGCCCGCATTCCCGCATTCCCGCATTCCCGTAGGGAGCTATCCCCTGGGGAATTCGCCGCCGTCCACCACGAGGCTGCTCCCGGTCAGCCAATTCGCCCGGTCGGAGAGCAGGAAAAGCACCGCGTCGGCGATGTCGTCGGGCTGCCCTTCGCGTCCCAGCGGAGGGGTGGTGGTGTCCTGGCCCGGCCCCTCGGTCAGACGCGACCACTGTTCCCGCGTCCGTTCGCCGCCGGGGGTGGCGGTCCGGCCGGGCGACACGGTGTTGACCCGGACCCCGAACGGGGCCAGCTCCTGCGCGAGGCCGCGGCTGTAGTTCTCCAGGGCCGCCTTCGCCGTCGTGTAGTGGAGGAACGGGGGCGCCACGGTGGGGACCGCGGCCGACGAGACGTGCACGATCGCCCCTGACCGCCGCTCCCTCATCTCCGGCGCGAGGAGCGCGTCCAGGCGCACCGCGGCCAGGAAGTTGAGGTCGAGCGCGTTCTGCCACTCCTCGTCGGGGATGGCAAGGGCGCCCTTGTGCGGCGCGGCCCCGCCCGCGTTGTGGACCAGGAGGTCCACCCCGCCGAGCACGTCCCGCGCGGCCGCGGCGAGCGTCTCGGCCCCGGCCCGTGTCCGCACGTCGGCCGCCACGAAGGCGGCTCCGTCGGGCACCGTGGCCGATGCCGATCTGGCCGTCGTGAGCACCTCGGCGCCCGCGTCCAGGAGCTGACGCACCATGGCCGCTCCGATTCCGCGAGAGCCGCCCGTGACCAGGGCCCGCTTTCCCGCGAATTCCCGCGCCCCGTTTGCCTTTTCCGTTCCGCTCCGCAATGTGGTCATGCCACCGATCCCTTCAATTCCCCTGCTTCGTGGTCCGCTTGAAGAACCGTACGTACGGAAAGGAACGAGGGGCAAAGACGAAATCCCATCAGCTGCCATAGGGAAGCCCTATGGCATCCCGGCCCGGCCTGCGCCAAGGAGCCCGCACCAAGGAGCCCCCACGAAAGAGGCACGGAGGCGGCCGCCGGGTTCGGCGGGATCGCCGTCGGTCGGCGTTTCGGCCACTGATCGGCTCAGGGCCGGGCCGTTCGCCGCACGGGTCGGTGCATCGCGCACGCGGCCCGTGCCGCGCAACGGAGGGAAATCCACCCCGTCTCAAACACGTGTGTTCGAACCTCTGGCGTTCGTCGTTGTGCCCGGCATCGCCCGTCCGACCCCAACGCCTACCAGGAGGTGCGCAGTTGACGACGTCCGACTCCACGAACACGAGTGCCACCACACCACCCCCGCCCCCTCCCCCGGCCGATCTGCGGTTCGAGGCGAAGGACGTGGCGAACCGGCTGGCCGGGATCACCGTGCGCACCGTGGTGCGACGGCTTCCGGCAGCCGTGTGGTGGACGCTGAAGATGGCCTGGCGGGTGGACCGGCCCGCCGTGCTCCTGCTGGGGGTCTGCCAGCTGGCGGCCGGGGTCGCGCAGGCGGTGGCGCTGGCCGCGACGGCCCGCGCGATGGGCCCGCTGCTCGGCGGGGCGGACGCCGCGTCGCGCATCGACGCCGCGCTCCCGGCACTCGCGGTGATGGTGGCCGCCGCCGCCGTGGCCCGGGTGTTCACGGTCCTCGCGGCCTACGGGTCGGGCCGCGTCACGCCGAAGCTGACCACGGAGGCGGACACCCGGTTCGTGGAGACGGTGTGCCGGGCCGAGCTCACGGCGATGGAGGAACCCGGCTTCCACGACGCCCAGACGGCCGCCAAGGCCGGGGTCCAGCGCACCGCCAACGTGGTCACCGACGTCCAGCGGTGCATGTCCGCACTCATGCAGATCACCGGCGCCATGGGCGCCCTCACCGTGCTGCACCCCGTCCTGCTGCCGCTGATCGTCCTCGCCGTCGTCCCGGCCGGGGTCGGCGAGATCGTCGCCGCGCGGATCAGCTACCGCACGCACTACCTGAACATCGGCGACCAGAACGTACGACACATGGTGCGCTGGTGGGCCACCACACCCAAGCACGCCACCGAGGTCCGCGCGAACGGCATGACGGACTACGTGCGGTACTGGTACGCCGCGATCTCCCGGCGCATGGACGCCCGCACCATCGCCGCGGCTCCCCGCACGGCACGCACCGTGCTCGCCGCGTCGGCGGTCGGCGGCCTGTTCCAGACGCTCACCTGGGGCGTCCTCGCCTATCTGGCGACCCACGGCCACATCGGCCTGGCCGTCGCCGCCACCGCCGTCGTCGGCCTCCGGGCCGTGATCGCCTCGCTGGGGAACGCGGTCAGCTACGCCGCGAACGTCCTCAACACCGGCATGTACCTCGAAGACCTGCACAGCTTCCTCGACCGCACCGGACGAGCCGCGCAGCAGCGCGGCACCCGCCTGCCGGACGCGCCCCGCGAGGTGCGGGTGGACAACGCCTCCTACACCTACCCCTCCAAGGACCGGCCCGCCGTGGACGGCCTGTCCCTGACCCTGACCCGCGGGGAAGTCGTCGCGGTCGTCGGGGTGAACGGAGCGGGCAAGTCCACCCTCATGAACCTGATCACCGCCGTCACCCTGCCGGACAAGGGCCGCGTCCTGTGGGACGCGGCCGAGACCCGCGCACTCGACGCCGACGCCGTGTGGCGGCACACCGGCGTGGTCACCCAGGACTTCGCCAAGTGGCCTCTGCGCGCCCGCGAGAACGTCACCCAGGGCCAGCCCCGCACCGATCACGACGACCCGGTGTGGGAGGCCGTCGACCAGGTCGGTCTGCGCGAGGCGGTCGACGAGCTGCCGCACGGCCTCGACACCCTCCTGGCCCGCGAGTACTTCGGCGGCTCGGAGCTCTCCGGCGGCCAGTGGCAGCGCTTCGCCTGCGCCCGCGCCCTCTACCGCAAGCCCGCCGTCCTCATCCTGGACGAGCCCACCAGCCAGCTCGACGCGCGCGGCGAGCACCAGATCTTCACCGCCCTGCGGCAGCAGCGCCGCGACCGCATCACGGTGATCGTCACGCACCGCCTCGACAACACCCGCCTCGCCGACCGCATCCTCGTCCTCGACCACGGCCGCATCGTCGAGCAGGGCACCTTCGACGAACTGCGCGCCACCCCCGGCTCGTTGTTCGCCGAGCTGTACGACCTCTCTCAGGACCGGTAGGACCGCGCCCGGCGCAGACGACGAGCGGGACGACGCGCAAGGGAGGGGTCAAGAGACTGCGTGATAGCTTCTCACCAAACCTCGAAGATATAGCCGAGGGAAGACGGACGGAAGGCGGCAGGCCATGGCGGCAACCGGCGCGAAGACCCCCCGGGAGCGCTATCGCGCCCAGGTGCGCGCGGAGGTCAAGGAGCACGCCTGGGAGCAGATCGCCACGGCGGGGGCGTCCGCCCTCTCCCTCAACGCGATCGCCAAACAGATGGGCATGAGCGGCCCCGCGCTCTACCGCTACTTCGCCAGCCGCGACGAGCTGATCACGGAACTCATCCGGGACGCGTACCGCGGCCTCGCCGACGCCGTCCGCGCGGCCGCCGCGGAGGGTGCGGACCTCGCTGGGCTCGCCCACGCCCTCCGCGAGTGGGCCCTGGCGGACCCCCAGCGGTACTTCCTCGTCTACGGCACGCCCGTCCCCGGCTACCACGCGCCCGAGGACTTCACCGGCATCGCCCGCGAGATCATGGCGACCCTGCTCGACGCGAGTGCGGCGCTCCCCCCGGCCGGCTCCGCGACGGCGTTCCACACGCACCTGGAAGGCCACCGGGACTGGGCCGGGGACCACCCCGCCCCGCCCGCGGCCCTGCACCGGGCACTGTCCTTCTGGGCCCGGCTGCACGGCGTCCTGTCGCTCGAACTCGCCGGGCACTTCACCGGAATGGGCTTCGACCCGGACCGGTTCTTCGCGGCCGAACTGGACGACCTGCTGGCGGACCGGGCCTGACGCGTCCCGGGATCAGGCGGTGCGCGCCGCGTCCGCGAGGACCTCGTCGACGACGTGGCGTGCGACCGTCGCCATCCTCGGGTCCTTGTTCCGGTAGTAGCTCAGCTCCATCAGCGCGATCGACAGGGCCCAGCCGCGGCCCCGCGCCCAGGCGGCGTCGTCCAGCGGCAGCGCGGCCCGGAAGGCGTCGCGCACGCCGGCGGGCAGCACGTACCACGCCACGATGAGGTCGACGGCGGGATCGCCGAGGCCCAGGCACTCGAAGTCGATGACGGCGCTCAGCCGCCCCCGGCTGATCAGCAGGTTCCCCGGTTGCAGATCCGCGTGGATCCACACCGGCGGTCCGGTCCGCTCGGGGGCGCGCAGGGCCGCCTCCCACGCGGCGGCCGCCGCGTCCGTGTCGATGACGCCGCGCAGGTCCGCGAGCGCCTCGCGGGTCTCCGCGTCCCTCTCCTTCAGCGACTCGCCGCGGTACGAGGGCGGCCCGTCAGCCGGGTCGATCCCTTGCAGGGCCACGACGAACTCTGCGAGCGCGGTGGCGAGCGCGCCGGGTTCGGCGATCCGGCCGACGACCGGGTTCTCCCCCTCGATCCAGCGGTAGACGGTCCAACGCCAGGGGTACCCCTCGGCCGGGAGCCCCTCCCCCAGCAGGACGGGCACGGGCACCGGGAGCGACGGGGCGAGCCTCGGCAGCCACACGTCCTCCTTGGCGACCTCGTCGACGGACCCCGACCGGCGCGGCAGCCGCACCACCATGTCCTCGCCGAGCCGGTACATCACGTTCGACGTACCGCCCGATGCGACCGCCTCGACGGGCAGCTCCGCCCACTGCGGGAACTGCTGGGCGATCAGCCGTCGTACGAGAACGGCGTCGACGCGCGGCTCGTCGGCGTGCAGGGTGCTCATGGATGCCTTCCGGGGCCGGTTCCTCGACGTCCGCACGGGTGCGGACGCGCAGGCCATGGAACGCTCCGGGGCCGCGCGCGTCAACCGATATTCGGTGGTGGGCGTGCGGTCGGCTTCGTTAGCGTCGGCCCGGTGATGTATCAGCATCTGCTGGGGCTTGAGGGCATCGCCTCGCTGCGGTCGTTCACAGGCGAGCTCGGGGAGCCCCGGGCGGCTGAGGAGGACGCCCACCACGGGCCCCCCGACCGGGAGTTCGTCGCGGCGCTCCTGGCCGGGCGCGGGCACCACGTCATCGGGGTGGACAGCACACCGGACATGCTGGCGCGGGCGCGCGACCGGGTGCCCGGCGGCGCGTTCCTCCTGGGCGGCCTTCACCAACTGCCGGTGACCGGCGACGCCGTGGACCTCGTCGTGTGCTCCCTGGCCCGGACGCGCGTGCCCGTTCTGCGGCCGGGCTTCGCGGAGTTCGCCCGGGTGCTGCGCCCCGGGGGCCATCTGGTGCTCTCCGACCTGCATCCGGAGCGGGTGGCGCGGGGCGTGGTGCCGACGACACCGTCCGCCGCCGAGCCGTCGCCCGGCCCATCGGCCCCGGTGGGGCCGCGGGAGCCCTGCTCCTCCGGCACTTCCAGCAGGCCCCTGCCCGCGCCCGAGCCCACAACTCCTCTACTGGCTGGACCATCTGATGCCCTGTGAGACGCCTCCCGCCCCGCGCCACGAACTCCACTGCCACCTCGACGGCTCGGTCCGACCCGGCACGGTGGCCGAACTCGCCCGTGCGCAGGGGGTGCCGTTGGACGGGCCCGTGCGGGAGTTGGTGACCGCGCCCGCGCGCTGCGGCAGTCTGGGCCGGTTCCTCACCTACATCGACGTGCCCTTGTCCGTGCTCCAGACGCCCGAGGCGCTGCGGAGGGCCGCCCGCGAGCTGGTGGAGGACTGGCGGGCGGATCACGTCGTCCACGGCGAGGTCCGCTTCGCGCCGCAACTGCACGGCGAGCGGGGCATGACCCTGGACGACGCGGTACGCGCCGTCGCGGAGGGCCTTGCCGAAGGGCGCGCCGCGACCGGCGTGCGCACCGGTCTGCTGCTGTGCTGTCTAAGGCACCAGTCCCCCGACGACAGCCTCGCCGTCGCCGAGGCCGCCGTGCGGCACCGCGGCGAGGTCGCCGGTCTCGATCTCGCGGGCGACGAGCGGCTCCACCGGGCGCGCGCCCACCGCGAGGCCTTCGACCTCGCGCACGGGGCGGGCCTTCCGTGCACGGTCCACGCCGGGGAGGCCGCGGGGCCGGAGAGCGTGTGGGAGGCGATCGACGTGCTCGGTGCGCGCCGCATCGGCCACGGCGTGCGCTGCGTGGGCGACCCGGCGCTCCTGGACCGGCTCCGCCGCGACCGGCTCGCCCTGGAGATGTGCCCCACCAGCAACGTCCAGACCGGCGCCGTGCCCGGCCTGGCCGGGCACCCCGCCACCCGGTTGCTCGCCGAGGGTCTCGCCGTCACCATCAGCACCGACACCCGCACCACGTCGGACACGACGCTGACGGCCGAGTTCGCCGCGTTGCGCCGGGGCGCGGGGTGGACCGCCGAGCAGGAGCGCCTCGCCCAACAGCACGCCCGCGACGCGGTGTTCGCCGCTGTGGGCTAGGGCGTGTCCGATGGGTCGGCGTGGAGCAAGGAGCGGCGTCTGGTGCGTGCGATCGCAAGGCGCCGGGATGTCCTCGTAGCGGAGCTACTAGGGCATTTCGGCAACGCGGCGAGCGTGCGTGCCAGGCGTCGCGACGCCGCGCCGACCCATCGGACACGCCCTAGGCGCTGAACGTCTTCCGGAGGAGTTCGCCGAACTCCTCCGGGTGCGTGGTCAGGCCGGTGTGCCCGCCGGGGAAGTGCAGCATCTCCGTGCCGAGGCGCTCGGCCAGGAGAGCGGCCGGGCGGTAGGCCAGCTCGCCACGCGAGTCCTGGCCGCCGGCGAGGACGAGACGGTCCGACAGCGCCCGCAGCCGGTCGACGTCCGGGGTGTGGGACATGAACGGGGGCACGATGCGCGTGACGAAGTACGGCAGGTTGGCCATCGTCCGCTCGGCCCGCGCCGCCGCCTGGGGCGGCAGTCGGGGCGCCTGCGGTGCACCGCCCTCGGCCGGGGCGGCGCTCCCGCCCCGCGTGAGCCCGGCGGCGAACACGGTCATCGCCGCCATGAGCCCCTCGGCGTGGAACGCCTCCTGCACGCGCGCGACGAGGGCACGGTGGTCGGCCGCGTCGGGCAGGACCTCCACGAGCGGCGGCTCGTGCGCCACGAGGCGTGCGACGCGGTCGGGGTGGGTGCTGAGCAGGTGCACGGCGGCGATCGCGCCCGAGCTGGAGCCGAAGACGCGGGCGGGCTCGTCGGGCGAGAGGAGTTCAAGGATCCGGTACGCGTCGTCGGCGTGCTCGGCCACCCGCTGTTCGGCGTCGGGGTCGTCCAGCGTGCTGCGGGAGATGCCGCGCGGGTCGTAGGTGGCGACCGTGCAGTCGGCGGCGAGGCCGTCCGCGACCCCGTCGAAGGCGGCCGCGCCGCCCGCCCCTCCGGGTATGAGCAGCAGGAGCGGGCCCCGGCCGCGCACTTCGTAGTGCAGGGTCGCGCCGTTCACGCGCAGGCTTCCGGTGGTCGGTCCGGTCATCGGGGGTCTCCTTCTCGGGACGGGGGCCAGTGCTCCAGGAGGGCGTGCAGGGCGTCGAGGGCGCGGACCCAGCTCTGCTGCGCCGGGCGCCGGTGCGCGAACCCGCCCGCGGCCTCCAGGGCGACGAAGCCGTGGAAGGTGCTGCGCAGCACCCGTACCGCGTCGGTCAGATCGGGCTCGGCGAGGCCGTAGCCGCGCAGCATGCCGTACGTCAGCTCGACCGCGCGCCGCGGCCCGGGGGCCCGGGCGGCGAGTTCGGGGTCGATGGGGATCGGGGTCTGTGTCGCGGTGTAGCGGCCCGGGTGGGCGTGGGCGTACTCCCGCCAGGCGTCGGCGAACGCGACAAGGGCGTCCTTGCCGGAAAGCCCCGCGGTCGCCTCCGCGATGCGGATGGTCTTCTCGTCCGCCGCGAGGAGTGCGATGCGGCCGCGCAGGTCCTCCAGGTTGCGGACGTGCGAGTAGAGGCTCGCGTCCTTCACCCCGAGCCGCCGCGCGACCTGCGACATCGTCACCCGGTCGAGCCCGACCTCGTCCGCGAGCTCCGCGCCCGCCCTCGTCACCGACTCCGGTGTCAGTCCGGCCCGCACCATGCGCCCTCCCGCTTTCCTAGGGGTCCTAGTTTTAACCTAGTGACCCTAGGAAGACAAGCGGAATCCCGGGGAGAGAGGGCGTCTTCCAGCCAGAGCCACCCCCGCCCCCTCACTCTCCGCAATCACCTACTTGCTCACCGTTCAGGGATCTGACTAGCGTCCTTCGCGTACGGAACGCGCCTCGTGCGAACGCGAACGCCCCGTACGCGCGCCACCCCCTCACCCCCAACCCCCAGGAGGCAGCCGTATGCCCCAGCCCGTCGAGGTGTCCTCGTCCGTCGCGGAAGCGAACCGCGAGAGGGCCGCGTGCGCCCCGCCCGGTGCGGACGACTTCGAGGACGCCACGCGCGGCCACTTGGCGGTCCCGCCCCTCCCCGCCATCCCGTCCCGCGTGCCCGGCGGCCGGCCGGTGTGGGACTTCGCGGGCTATGCGTTCCTGCACCGCGGCGACACACCTCCGCCCTCGGTCGACCCGCACCTGTGGCGCCGGAGCCGCCTCGCCGCCATCGCCGGTCTTTTCCTGGTGGCGCGTACGCCCGAGCACGCCATCTACCAGGTGCGCGGCTACGACCTCTCCCACATGACGATCGTCGAGAGCACCGCGGGGATCCTCGTGCTCGACCCGCTCGCCAGCCACGAGACCGCGCAGCACGCCCTCCGGCTCTACCGCGAGACCACCGGCAGCCGTAAGTCCGTCATCGGCGTCGTCTACACCCACAGCGGCGTCGACCACTTCGGAGGCGTACGCGGCCTCTTCGACGAGCGCGGCGGCGAGGTGCCCGACATCCCGGTCATCGCTCCGGACGGGTTCCTGGAGCAGGTGGCCGGGGAGCACGTGCACGCGGGCCCGGCCGTGGCGCGCCGGGCCGCGTACACGTACGCGGCGGGGCTCGACAAGAACCCGTACGCGCAAGCCGGTTCGGGGCCCGGTCTGACCCGCTCCACCGGAGAGGTGACGCTGATCCCGCCCACCGTCGGCGTGGGCGCCGCCGACCACGGGCCGGTGGAGCGCGACCAGTGGTCGGGCGAGGACGCCGTCCCCTGGCGGCCGGGCCTGTACCGGCAGGTCGTGGGCGGCATCCGGATCGTCGCCCAGCGCACCCCGCGCGCCGCGGCCCCGGCGGCGATGAACCTCTACTTCCCGCAGCTCAGGGCCCTGTGCATGGCGGACGGCGCCCCGCACACGCCGCTCGGCGGGCGGGTCCGCGACGCCCACGCCTGGTCGCGCCACCTGACCGAGACCGCGCAGAGCTTCGCCGGGCACACCGAGGTCGCCTTCGCCGCCCACCACTGGCCGGTGTGGGGCGAGGAGCGGATCACCGAGTTCCTGAGCGTCCAGCGGGACGTGTACGCGTACCTGAACGACCAGACGCTACGGCTGATCAACGGGGGCGGGAACGGCCCGGAGATCGCCGAGGAGCTGCGGCTCCCGGCCGCCCTCGCGGACCACTGGTACACGCGCGGCCGCCACGGCCCGGTCAGCCAGGACGTCACGGCCGTCCACCAGCGCCACCTGGGCTGGTTCGACGGCAACCCGGCGCATCTGTGGCCGTATCCGCAGGCCGAGGCGGGCCGCCGGTACGTGGAGGTGATCGGCGGGCCCGAAGCCGTGGTCAGCGCGGCGCGCAAGGCCTACCGGGAGGGCGATCCGCGCTGGGCCGCCGAGCTCCTGAACCACGTCATCTTCGGCTGCCCCGAGCGGAGCGGCCCCGCGAGACGGCTCCAGACCAAGGCGCTCAGCCAGCTCGGCTACGGCGCCGGGGACGGCGCCTGGCGCAACCTCTACCTCGGCGGCGCCCGCGAACTGGCCACAGGCGTCGCGCGCCACGCCCGCCAGGAGACCGGCGACCTGGTCAGGAACCTCAGCGTCGAGCAGTACTTCGCGGCGGTGGCCCGCAGGATCGACGGTCCCCGGGCCGCCGACGAACAGCGCTCCCCCATCGTCCTGCGCTGGCGCGTCACCGGCACCCCCGAGCGGGAGTGCACCACCACGCTGCGCAACGGCGTGCTGGTCCACGTCCCGGGCAGGGACCTCCTCGCGGGCACCCCGCAGGCGACGATCACGCTCTCCCGCGCCGCCCTCGACGGCTTGTGCCTGAACGGCCCGGACTTCCGGCGGAACTTCACCGCGGCCGTCGAACGGGGCGAGATCGCGCTCGGCTCGCCGGATCATCTCCCTTGCGCGACGACGGTGTTCGCGTACGTCACGGCCCCGGACCCCTGGCGCCCCCTCGCGGCACCGCCCGCGCCGCGTCAGGCCCCGGTGCCCCCGAGGGCGGGCAGGAACTGGTCGTAGAAGTCCGTCTTGAGGCGCAACGAGCGCTCCTCCATCTCCTTGAAGCCGTCGTACGACGGCTCGCGGGCGAGGAGTTCGCTCAGCCGGCGGCCGAGGCGGTCGGCGTGGGTGGTGGAGAGCAGGGAGACCCGGGCGAGCGGGTTGGCCTTCGCGTCGTGCGAGTAGTGCGGGTAGTAGAAGCGCGAGCGGTTCTCGCCGTCACCGGTCAGCAGGGGGCCCATGCGCTCCCACAGCCTTCCGTACTCGACGGACACCAGGATCTCGCCCCAGAAGCGCAGGAGCGTCAGCATCCGCACGTCGGCGTCCGCCTCGGCGCCCGCCTCGGCGATCATTTCGAGGGAGTCGAGGATGACCCCGCGCGTGGCCGCCGAGGGCTTCGACGTGACGATCGCCCGCTGGGGGATGCCCAGTTGGCGCAGGTCCTCGGTCATGTCCTCGCGGTGCGAGCGGGTGTGGCCGTGGCTGTCGGGGTACTCCTCGCGCAGGATGACCCGCGCGATCCGCAGACCCGCCTCGTCGCTGAGGAGGTCGATCGCGAGGTCGTAGCAAGGGGTGAACGCGAGGGACACGAAACGGCGTTGCAGCAGGACGTCGGCGAAGACGTCGTCCGGCAGCGAGGCGATGTTCGCGAGCACGGGGTGCTGGTCGAACCGCTCGACCAGGTCGTCCTCGAAGGCGTCCAGGCGGTCGAGCCCGCCCGCGGCGCCCGGCGCGCCGAGCACGCCCGCCCCGCTCACCGTCCCGTCACGTCCGTCACGTCGGTCGGATCCGTTCTGCTGCGGCATGGCTGTGCTCTCTTCCCGGTTCACAGGTTGATTCTTCCGATGGATCCGCGCCAATCGCTCAGATCCACGGCACAGCCGATGCTCCAGAGCGTGTCCACCTCCCGCTGCACCTCCCTGCCCATCACGGTGGCGCACCCCTCGATCTCCATCTGGGTGGAGCGGATGGCGAGTCGTCCGTGCAGGAACGAGCTCACCAGGTAGTGCTCGTCGACCTTGTAGACGGCGACCGACGGCAGCGAGTTGTACACGCGCACTTCGAGGCGGGCGCGGTCCTCGTCCCCCGCGTCGTTGACCAGCGAGGCGAGCGTGGACAGGCACTGCTCGATGTTGGCCCTGACGTCGCCGTCGCGGGCCGGGTCGCGCACGGTGCGCAGGGCCTCGCTGCGCAGGCCCGCCACCGGCGACGACGGGTGCAGGAGCAGGACGCGCACCCGCACCTGCCGGTCCAGGAGGGCCTTGCGCAGACCGCGGTCGAACTCGTCGAGGTTCGGTATCCACGTCTGCAGGATGGTCACCTCGCGCGTGGCCCCGTCCACGAGCGTGGCGAACCTGTCGTCGGGGAACCGCTCGTGCACCCGGACCACACCCGCGTAGTGGCGCTGCCTCAACTCGCGGGCGAGGGCGTCGATGTCGAGCTTCGACAGCTGCGCGTGCACGTCGTCGAGCACCTTGAGCCGGTCGAACTCCAGGAGCAGGAAGAGCGTCACGGTGCTCAGGATGAGGAGGGTGACCTTGGGAAGGGTGCTTCCCGGGGCCAACTCGTCCAGCCAGCCCAGCAGATCGGCGAGCACCACCACGATGCCCGACCCGGCCATCACGGCTAACGCGATCCGTTCGGCCCGATACCGCATACCGCCCCGCATCCCCCGCCCCCGCCTGCCGCCCGGCACCGTCGGCGACGATGCTAGCCGGGGGCCGGGCACGACGGGGGGTGTTCATCGGGGCGTGCGCACGGGAGACCGAAGTACGACGACCATCGAAGTTTGACAGTCGTCGTACTTTCGGCTTCAGTGATCGACGGCGTCGCGGTGCGCGGCGCCCCACCAGGGGGAAGGACGACGCGTGATGGCCAGGACGGTGCGGTTCCACGAGTACGGCGGCGCCGATGTGCTGCGGATCGAGGACGTGGAGGTGGCCGCGCCCGGCCCCGGTGACGTGCTGATCCGGGTGGACGCGATCGGGCTCAACCGCGCCGAGGTGCTGTTCCGCGGCGGCCACTACATCGAGGGGGCGCGGGAGTTCCCTGCGCGGCTCGGCGCGGAGGCCGCCGGTGTGGTCGAGGCCGTCGGCGCCGGGGTGACGGGGTTCCGCGTCGGCGACGCGGTCAGCGTGGTGCCCGCGTTCTCGATGAACGACTACGCCGTCTACGCCGAGCGCGCGATCGTCCCCGCCGCCGCGGTGGTGCACCGCCCCGAGGGCCTCGACGCGATCGCGGGCGCGGCGGTGTGGATGCCCTATCTGACGGCGTACGGAGCCCTGGTGGACGTCGGCGGGATGCGCGCGGGTGACACCGTCGTGCTGACCGCGGCCTCCAGCAGCGTGGGGCTCGCCGCGATCCGGACGGCCCGCCGGGTCGGGGCCGTGCCCATCGCCACCACGCGCACCGAAGCCAAGAAGGACGCGCTCCTCAAGGCGGGCGCGGCCGCGGTCGTCGTCACCGAGAAGGAGGACGTCGTCGAGCGGGTCCGCGCGCTGACGGACGGCAGGGGCGCCGAGTTCGTCTTCGACGCCGTCGCCGGTCCGGGGGTGGCGGACCTGGCGAAGGTCGTCGCCCCGGGCGGCACGCTCTTCCTGTACGGGGCGCTGAGCGGCGAGGTCACCCCGTACCCCGGCTTCGACCTCGGGATGCCCGCCCTGAACATCCGCACCTACACCCTGCACGAGGTCACCACCGTTCCCGAACGGCTGCGCCGCGCCGAGGCGTTCGTCGCCTCCGGCCTCAGGACGGGTGCGTTCGAGCCCGTGGTGGACCGCACCTTCCCGCTGGAGGACATCGCCGACGCGCACCGCTACCTGGAGGCGGGCCGGCAGGTGGGCAAGATCGTGGTGACGGTGGGGGCGCGCACGGACGACGGCGACGCCGCCGTCTAGCCGCCCCGCCCGGACCCGCCGTCGGGTGCCGCCCGGAAGTCGCCGGGCGTCCACCCGGTCGTCCGCTGGAAGAACTTGCCGAAGTTCGCCGCCTCGTCGAAGCCGAGGCGGCGCCCGACCGCGGCGGCGCTCAGGTCGGTGTGGACCAGGAGCCGCTTGGCCTCAAGAGCCACGCGCGCGTCGATGACGGCCTTCGCGGGCCGCCCGGTCGCGGCGAGGCTGGCCCGCGTGAGCGTCTTGGGCGTGGTGGCGAGGCGGGCGGCGTACACCGCCACCGAGCGCTCGGTCGCGAAGCCCTCCTCCACCGCCGCGCGGAAGCGGCCGAACAGCTCGCCCGGGCCGACCGGGGCGGGCTCCCCCTCCGGCTCCGGGAGCAGCGCGATCCGCAGGAGCAGCGCCGCCAGGGTGTGGCGCAGCAGATCGGTGCCGAGGTCGCGCGCCCCCGTCTCGTACGCGTCGTGGGCGCCGCCCAGCAGATCGGTGAGACGCGTGAGGTCGTCGAGGTCCGGGCCCCGCGCGCGCCAGTGCGCGGGGGCGAAGGGGTCGTCGAGGAGGCGCCCGATCCGCAGGGGCGGCGGGAAGTCGGGCGTGAACAGCACGAGGCGGGCGGCGAGACCCCGCTCGCGGGCGTGGGCGTGGACCTGGCCGGGTCTGATCCACAGCAGGGTGCCGGGACGACAGGCGTGGCCGACGAAATCGACCATGTGGGTGCCGTGCCCCCGCGTGACCAGGACGAGCAGGTGGAAGTCCAGGCGCTGCGGTCCGGTGCCGCCCTGGTCGGGGGCGTGTGCGCGCTCCTCGGCGAGCGTGCGCACGTCGATGCCGAGGGCCGGGCAGTGCGGGTTCCGGTAGCCGATGTCGCTGATCGGCAGCACAGGGGATTGTCCGTTCTTGACCATGTCTGCTCCCGAACATACCTCGTGTTCCGGGTGGGGCGCGGGGAGTGTGGAGGGGTGCCGGAACCTCTCCCCCCCTGTCGCCGACGGAGACCGCGATGACCCTGACCCCGCTCTCCCCCGCCGCCCCTGCCCGGGCGCCCGCCGTGCGCGGTCGCCTCCTGCTGGCCGCCCTCGGCGCGGCCCCGGCCGTCGTGCTGCGGCTCAGCGGGGCCGAGCCCGGGCCCGTCGTGGGCCTGCTGGTCTTCGGCCTCGGCGTCCTCGCCGCCGCCGTCCTGCTGATGTGGGCCGCGGAGACCGCGCGCGCCGACATCTCCGGCGCGCTCGCCCTGGCGCTGCTCGCCTTCATCGCCGTCCTGCCGGAGTACGCCGTGGACCTGTACTTCGCGTACACCGGCGGCAGCGACCCCGCCAACGCCGCGTACGCGGCGGCGAACATGACCGGCGCCAACCGGCTCCTGATCGGCGTGGGCTGGCCCCTTGTCGCCCTCGCGGGCTATCTGGCCGCCCGCCGGAGCGGGGCCCGCCCGGCCCTCGCGGGCACCACGCTCGGCGCGCACCGGCGCGTGGACATCGGCTTCCTGGCCGTCGCCGCGGTGTTCGCCTTCGTCCTGCCGCTGACACGCCAGATCGCCTGGTACGTGCCGCTCCTGATCATCCCCTGGTACGGCTTCTACCTGTGGCACGTCGCCCGCTCGGGCCCCGGCGACGACGAGGAGTTCACCGGCGTGCCCGCGCGTCTGGCCCGGCTCCCCCGGCGCGGGCGCCGACTGACGACCACCGCGCTCTTCGTCGCGGCGGCCGCGGTGATCTTCGCCGCCGCCGAGCCCTTCGCCACCTCGCTGATCTCGGCGGGCAGTTCCCTGGGCGTCGACCGGTTCCTGCTGGTGCAGTGGGTCGCGCCGCTCGCCACCGAGGCGCCGGAGCTGATCGTGGCGGTCGTCTTCGCCTGGCGGCTGCGGGCCGACGACGGGCTCGGGGCGCTCCTTTCCAGCAAGGTCAACCAGTGGACGCTGCTCGTCGGGCTGCTGCCCGTCGCCTACCTCGCCGGAGGCGGCGGCCTCGGGATGCCGCTCGTCGGGCGCCAGGTGGACGAGGTCGCGCTGACGGCCGCGCAGACGGTGCTCGCCGTCGTGATCCTGCTGGACCTGCGCTTCCGCCTCTGGGAGGCGGCCACCCTCTTCGGCCTCTTCGTCGCCCAGTTCCTGCTGCCCGCGGAGAGCGCCCGCCTCGTCCTGACCTACGTCTACCTGGGCCTGGCCGCCGCGCTTCTCGTGCCGCGGCTGCGGCACGTGGGCCCGTCGCTGCGGGCCGTCGGCGGCCGGTGACGTCAGCGGTAGTAGATGGGCATGATGCGCTGGCTGTCGTCGCACCACACCTCGTTGTACCCGTTCGCCCGGGCCGACGGCAGCTCCGACGCCTCGCACGCCGCCTTCGAGGGGTAGGCCTCGGCGCCGACGGGGGCCCAGCCGGCGCCGGGCGGACCGGCGGCGAAGGCGGTGGTGCTGGTCAGCGGGACGGCGACCGCCGCCACCCCGACGGCCAGACCGACACCGACACGCGTACGCCAGGACTTCATGGTTGTCTCCTCGCTCGTCCTTCAGGTTCGGTGCGGGTCACACGCGGTGCAGGGTGAACCCGCCGTTCCACCCTGACGCGCCGGGCCCGCGCTCCCCCAGAGCACCGAGGGCAGCCCGCGCGGACGAACGGGCACGGAACTCTGTCCCGGCGGCCCCCGGTTCACGCGCTCAGAGCGCGATGAGCCCCGCGGGGGTGGGCCTGAATCCGCAGGCCTCGAAGTAGAACGGCCGCAGCTCGTCGTCGAAGTCGACGTGCAGCCACTCGCAGCGGGCCGCGCGGGCGCGCCGGGCGGCCTCGGCGACGAGCCCGGCGCCGATCCCGGAGCGCCGCCGCCCGGCGGCGACGAGCGTGTCCAGGATGAACGCGTGCACACCGCCGTCCCACGCCACGTTCACGAAGCCCACCAGTGCGTCGCCGTCACGCGCGCAGACCCAGCCGAGGCTGTGGCGGCCCACCTGGCCGAGCCAGTCGATGTCCAGGACGCGGTGGCCGAAGCCCTCCGCGTGCAGCGCGTTGACGGCCGCGTTGTCGAAGTCGCCCCGCCACTCGTACGTGATCGTCATGGCGTCGAGATTCTCACGCGCCGCCGGGCTCGCGCGCGCCGCGGGGACCTCCGCGCGACGACGGCTCACCTGGACCGCGCGAGCGCCGGCGCCGTCGGTTGGAACAGCGGCATGGCGAGGGCCACCGGCGGGTACGGGCGCGGTGCCCGGGCGGGCCGTCGCGGCGCTTCGGCGGGACGGGCGTGGCCGTGCGGCCCCGGGTGGTCGTGGGCGGAGGCCCGCAGGGTGCGGTTGAGTCGCTCGGCGGCACGCAGCACCTCGCAGCGGCGCCAGGCGCGCAGCCAGGCGAGGCGCCACTGCTCCCACTCGCCGCCCGTCACGTCGCACACGCGCAGGAACGCGAAGAGCTGCTGGAGGTCGAGCATGGACTTGCCCGCCAGCATGCGGCGCACCGTGCTGTGCGGCAGTTCGCCGTGGTCCCCCGCGCGGTGCTCCATCTCGTCCATGGGCATCGCCCCGGCCTTGTAGTACAGCTGTTGCAGGGCGTGGATCAGCGCGTCCCTGTCGTACACGCGGTCCGGTCTCGGCACGCCCGCGCGCGGGTCGCGCTGCCGGTGCTCGGCGTAGCGCGCCGCCCGCCACAGGCTCCGGGCGTGCTTGACCGAGGCGCCGCAGGCCCGCGCGTAGGCCTCCACCACCGGCAAGCGGGGGATCCGGGTCCCGGTGGTGGCCCGCGAGAACGTGGTGTCGGAGAAGGCGTGGGCGGAGCGTCCCGCCAGCTCCCGGTGGGTCAGTCCGGCGGCGCGCCGCTGTGCGCGCAGCCACTCCGCCAGCTTCTCCAGGCTCGGGTTGGCGGTGGTCACCGGCCTCTCCGGGCGTCCCACGGCCGCCCCTGTCACCGCGCGTCCGGCGCGAGCGGGGCGCGCCGGGCCAACTGGGCACCGACCAGGCCCGCGGCCGTCAGCACTTCGGCGATCACGACGACGGGCAGCCCGGCGCGCGCGAGGGCGGCACCGAGGACGAGCACCACGACGACGATGACGGTCTGCTCACCGGTGGACCGGGCCGGGGGCGTGGGGACGACGCACGACAGGCGTCGGCGCGACTTGTGCATGGACTACCTCTGGATCTAGGGGTGCTGATGTTCCGGCCCGTGCGCCACGCGGGGCGCGGGGCCAACTGGGCGACGGCGTACGCCCGTTGCGCAGCATGGTGGCACCAGATCCGAGCCCCCGCCGGAGTTGATGCACCCCCGCCCCGCCTGCACACCCACCACCGCCCCCGCCCCCCTCTGCCCCCGCCCCCGCGGACCGGGCGACCTGCACGGATGCCACCCGCCGGAACGCCCGTCGCGCACGTCGGCGGAGTTGATGCACCGAGGGGTACGTCGGGGACCCGTCACCCGGCGTCCCCGCTCTCCGCCGGGCCGGGACGGCCTGCGCAGCACGGCCGTCATCGTGTCACGCCGGACGGCTTCGCGACCCTGTGCGTAGGCAGCGCTCGGAAACGCCCCCCCCAGGCGATGAGTTTCCGGTGCGGGGCCGGTCTGGCGGAGTACGGATCGCTGCAGAGAGGAGTCGATCATGCCCAGCGCGCAGACCGCCGCAGGCAAGGTGCTCTGGCACTTCACGATGTCCCTTGACGGGTTCGTGGCGGGGCCGGACCACGCCATGGACTGGATGGCGGGGACCTCGTTCCGCCCCGGTCTCGAAGAGGAGTACGCGGGAACGACCGGCGCCGTCCTGGGCGGCAGGGACGGCTGGGACGCGTTCCCCGACACCTCCGGCATCTACGGCGGCCGGTGGAAGGGGCCGGTGTTCGTCCTCACGAACCATCCGGAGGACGCTCGGCCCGCCGACGGCGTGACGTTCCTGTGCTGTGACGTCGCCGAGGCGGTCCGCATCGGGCTCGACGCCGCGGACGGCGGGAACCTGGAGGTCCTCTCCGCCTCGATCGGCCGGCAGCTGCTCCAGCGCGGCCTGATCGACGAGATCGCCCTGCACGTCGCGCCGGTGCTGCTCGGCGACGGGATCCGGCTCTTCGACAACCCCGGCGGCGCCCCCGTACGGCTCGAACTGCTCGGCGGCGCGGACCCGTCGGCAGCCGTGGACGTCCGCTACCGCCCGGTCGCCGACGGCTGACCGGCCCGCGCCCCGTGTACGCCGGAACTCCCCGGGTACCCGACGGTCTCCACCGCGCGTCAAGCCCCAGTACACGACACGAGGGAGGTCCAGCATGACCAGCCGCACCGAGACCGGCGACGTCACCGGCACGCGGGACAAGGACTACAACCTGGTCTGGTACGTCGAGGCGTGCCTCAGCAACGCGCTGCGGCTCGAGGCGTACGTCCAGGACGCGGAGCGTGCCAAGGACACCGAGGTCGCGGAGTTGTTCCGCAAGGCGCAGGCCGACAGCCGCAAGGGCGCCGAGATGGGCAAGAAGCTGCTGCGCTCGCGCCTGCAAGAAGGCTGACGAAACACGCCGCGCGCGACGGGCCTCCTCACCCCACCGGTGAGGAGGCCCTTTCCCGACCGGGCGGCCGCCCCCGGCTGAACGGCACGCCGACGGACGCCGGCCTCACGACGCGTCAGAAACAGCCGGTCACCCGTGCCCTATACGATCTCGATCACGTGGGGCTCCTGCGGGCCCCGACCACTTCGAGACGCAGGCAAGGCTGGGGGAACTCCCATGGTGAGAACTGGGTTCGTACGGACGGCCACGGTGGCCGTGACCGGTGTGATGCTCGCGGCGGTGGGCACGGCCCACGCGTCGGCCGCCGAGACCGCCGCGCAGCCGGTGCCGGACGCGGCGGGGGTCAAGGCCGCCCTGGAGCGCACCGTCGCGGCGGGCGCGCCCGGCGCGTTCGCGGTGATCCGGGACCACGACACCCCGGGTGTCGACCGCACCGTCGCCGTCGGCAAGGCGAACCTCGACGGCACGCCCATGAACGGCGAGTGGCGCTTCCGGGTCGGCAGCAACACCAAGATGTTCACCGCCGCCCTGGTGCTGCGCCTGGCCGACCAGGGCCGCGTCGACCTGGACAAGCCGGTGCGCGACTACCTCCCGGCCGGCACCCTGCCCGCCGACTGGAACATGACCGTCCGCCAGGTGATGCAGCACCGCTCGGGGATCTACGACCACACCAACGACCTCCTCGAGCAGCCCGGCGAGGAGACCACCGCCGCGTTCGAGAAGCGCATCCGCAACACCGTGTACGAGCCCGCCGACCTCGTGGCGCGCTCGGTCAAGCACGGCCAGCAGTCCGCGCCGGGCACCAAGTACGCGTACTCGAACACCAACTACGTCGTCCTCGGCATGGCCATCGAGCACCTCACGGGCGACACGTACGCGAACGTGCTGCGCAAGGAGATCCTCAAGCCGCTCGGCCTGAAGAAGACCACGTACGTGGTCCCGAAGAAGACCATCTCCGGGGCGCACGTCACGGGCTACCTGACGAACGACGACCGCACCAAGCCGCTGCTCGACTCCACGAAGCAGAACGGCTCCTGGGTGGGCAGCGCGGGCGCCGTCATCTCCTCGGCCGCCGACATGGACCGCTTCCTGACCGCGCTCCTCGCCGGGGACTCCGGAGAGCTGATCTCCGACAAGTCGCGGAGCGCGATGACGACCGTGCTGCCCACGCCGACGGCGAAGGTGAGCTACGGCCTCGGCCTGCGCGAGATCGCCCTGTCCTGCGGCAAGGTCTACGGCCACGGCGGCATCGTGCAGGGCTACCAGACCCAGTCCTTCTCCACCCGCGAGGGCGACCGCACGGTCGTGGTCTTCGCCAACGCCTCCAACAACAGCGCGGTGACGCAGGGCCTGACGAACACCCTGGAACCGGCCTTCTGCGGCAGCAAGCCGTCCCCGGCCGCGAAGAGCTCCAAGGGCGCCCCGCGCTCGGCGGACGTGAACACCACGCGCCCCGAGCCGCGCACTCCTCTGGTGCCGGTCGTCGAGGACAGCCGCATCTGACGCCTCAGCAGGTGAGCGGCCCGCGGGTGGGGGTACGTTCCCCACCCGCGGGCCGGTAGCCGTGTCTCACGCCTCGGCGACGGCCTCCAACGGGCTCAGGGCGGCCGCGCGGCGGGCCGGGGCGGTGGCCGCGAGCGCGCCGGCCGTCAGGGACAGCAGGCAGATGAGGAGCAGCGTCCCCCAGGGCAGCCGCAAGGAGTACTGCTCCAGGGCGCCGTTGGCGAGCGAGCCGACGGCCCAGGCGGCGAACAGGCCGCCCGCGAGGCCCAGTGCGGTGCCGAACGCGGCGACGGTCACCGCCTCGACGCGGATCATCCGCCGGACTCCCGCGCGGTCCATGCCGAGTGCGCGCAGCGCGCCGATCTCGTGGGTGCGTTCGGTGACCGACATGGCCAGGGTGTTCACGATGCCGAGCGCGCCGATGACGACGCCGATCGCCAGCATCCCGTACACCACGTTCAGCAGGTCGGCCATGGTGCCCGCGGCCTCGCGGACGAGTTGCGGCCGGTCCCGCACCGTCAGCAGGGGGCTGTCGCCCACGGCGGTGCGCAGCCGCCGCTCTGCGGCCTCGGAGACCGTGCCGCCGTCGGTGCGGACGAGGATCCGCTGGACGGAGCCGGGGACGAGGCTGTCGCGTGCCACATCGGAACGGGCGCCGAGGGCGTCGCGGGCGACGGGGTTGTCCTGGTAGACGCCGACGACGGTGTACCGCTCGACCCGCTGGCTCTGCCCCGTACGGGCGGCGATGCGGCCGCCCGTGCGCACGCCCTGTTCCCGGGCGAAGGTGGCGGAGACAGCGATCCGGCCCGGTCCGATGTCCTTGCCGGAGCCGCTGACGAAGTCGAGCTTCATGACGGCGTTCACGGTGCGCGGGTCGACGCCGGAGATCTCCCGGACGCCACCGCCGACGAACAGGGTGGAGTCCGTCACGGCGGACGCGGTCCGTACGCCGGGCGCCTCGGCCACGCGCCGTACGGCGCCCGGGTCGATGGCGGCCGTGGGGGTGCGGGAGCTGATCACGTAGTCGGCGCCGAGCCCGGCCGCGGCCTGCCGGTCGAGGGCCTGGCCGGTGGAGTGCCCGATGACGGCGAGCCCGGCGACAAGGGCGGTGCTGACCATCAGGGTCGCCGCGGTGGCCGCGGTGCGGCGGGGGTCGCGCAGCGCGTTCTCCCGGGCGAGCTTGCCGATGACGCCGAAGCGGCCGGTCAGCCGTCCGGCGAGGCGGATCACGGGCGCGGCGAGCAGCGGTGCGAGCACGGTCAGGCCGACGACGAACAGCGCGCAGCCGAACATCGCGCTCCGCAGGTTGTCCTCCGAGGCGTCCCGCGCCCCTGTGAGCGACACCAGCCACCCGGCGCCGACGGCGAGGAGGACGAGGCCCGCCGCGCCGCGGACCCGGGTCCGGGCCGCGGAGGGCGGCTGTGCGGCCGTGCGCAGCGCCTCGATCGGCGCGACCCTCGCGGCCCTGCGGGACGGCAGCCACGCGGCGAGCACGGTGACGCCGACGCCCACGCCGAGCGCCGCGACGACGGAGGCGGGACCGATCACCAGCGGCCCGCGGGGCAGCCGGTCCCCGCCGGTGCTCAGCACGTCGGGCAGGACGGACGCGACGCCGAGGCCGAGCAGGAAGCCGGTGGCGGACGCGATCAGGCCGACCAGGAGCGCCTCCAGGAGGACGGAGCGGGACACCTGGCGGCGGGAGGCGCCGATCGCCCGCAGCAGCGCGATCTCGCGGGTGCGCCGCGCCACCAGCATGGTGAAGGTGTTGACGACGAGGAACGAGCCGACGAACAGGGAGACTCCGGCGAACACCAGCGGCAGCTTCGCGTAGCCCCGGGTCAGGGTGTCGACGAGGACGGACTGCTGGTCGGCCTGGGCGGCGCCGGTGACGGCCTCGGCGCGGTCGGCGGGGAGGACGTCGGTGACCCGCCGGGCGAGGTCGGGCGCGGACGTGCCGGGTGCGGCCGACAGGTCGATGCCGGTGTAGTGGCCCGGGGACGCGTACAGCTTCTGGGCGGTGGCCTTGTCGAACAGGGCGAGGGTGCCGCCAGCGGTGACCCGGGTGTCGTCGGTGGTGACGATGCCGACGAGCCGCTTGGTCATGACCGGCCCGTCGGTGGCCAGGGTGACCGCCTCGCCGAGGCGGAGGTGCCCGGCGGCGGCGGTGCCGCGGTCGACGGCGAGTTCACCGCTGTTCCTGGGGGCGCGGCCCTCGGCCAGGGGGTGCCGTGCGTCCTTGCCGTCCGGTCCGGGCACATAGGCGGCGCCCAGGTTGGCCCATGTCTTCCCGGCGCGGAGCGGGGTGCCGTCCGCCGCGTTCATGGTGGCCGTGCCGTCGGCCGCCGGGCGCACCGCGGCGACACCGGGGACGTCCGCGAGCCTGCGCGCGAGGGCGTCGTCGAGCGCGGTGGCCTCCTGGTGCGCGGCGGGCCGGGACGGGGAGGCCTTCGGGGTCACCGTGACCGCGATGCCGGCGAAGCTCTTCGAGGCGGCGGCACGGTGGGCGGCGGTGGTGGAGTCCGCGAAGACGAGGGCGCCGCTGACGAACGCGACGCCGAGGCAGACCGCGAGGACGGTCATGATCTGACGGGCCTTGTGCGCCAGGATGCCGCGCAGGGCTGTTCTCAACATGGGTGACTTCCGGGGAGGGAGGCGTGGGCTCGGCGACCGCGAGCGGGGCGGGGGTGGGTTCGGTCCTGGAGGGGTGGGCCGGCTCAGCGGGTGCGGGCTCCCGAGGCGCCTGAAGCGCCGGATTCCCCGCCGGAGGTGCGCAGCATCAGGTCCATGACCCGGTCCGGTGTCGGCCGGGTCATCTCGTCGACCAGGCGGCCGTCGGCGAGGAAGAGCACGCGGTCGGCGAAGCCCGCGGCGACGGGGTCGTGGGTGACCATGACCACGCTCTGGCCGAGCTCGCGCACCGAGTCGCGCAGGAAGCCGAGGACCTCGGCCCCTGCGCGGGAGTCGAGGTTGCCGGTGGGCTCGTCGCCGAAGACGACCGCGGGCCGCGACACCAGGGCACGGGCGACCGCGACGCGCTGCTGCTGCCCGCCGGACAGCTGCGCGGGACGATGGCCGAGGCGCTGGGAGAGACCGACCATGGAGACGACGCGGTCGAGCCACTGCCGGTCGGGGCGGCGTCCCGCGATGCTCAGCGGCAGCGTGATGTTCTCCAGGGCGGTCAGCGTCGGCAGCAGGTTGAACGCCTGGAAGACGAAGCCGATCCGGTCGCGCCGCAGCTGGGTCAGACGGCGGTCGTCCAGCGTGCCGAGGTCCGTGGTGCCGACCCGTACGGAGCCGGAGGTGGGCGTGTCGAGCCCGGCGGCGCAGTGCAGCAGGGTGGACTTGCCGCAGCCGGAGGGCCCCATGATCGCGGTGAACTCGCCCTCGCGGAAGGAGACGCTGACCCGGTCGAGGGCGACGACCCGGGTGTCGCCGCGGCCGTAGACCTTCGACAGGTCGGTGGTGGCGGCCGCGATCCCCGGCATCGAGCGGGGCGCGTACGGGGCAAGGGCGTCGGCGGTCAACGGAGGCTCCTCTTCGGGTGCGGGCAAGTGCACTTCGAAGGGTGTCCGGAGGACGTATCGGGGCCTGGGCCAGCGTGTATCGGCGCCCGCTTCGGTGTGTATCGGTTCTGTAGGGGGCTGTCGTGACGGTCAGTCGGGCAGGCGCAGCGTGGCGACGGCGCCGCCGTCCGGGGCGTTGTCCAGGCGCAGTTCGGCGCCGAGCAGCCGGGCCTGTCCCAGGGCGATGGTGAGGCCGAGACCGTGGCCCGAGCCGCGCTCCGTCGCGCCGGTGTGGAAGCGGCGGGGGCCGTGGCGCAGCAGGTCGTCGGGGAAGCCGGGGCCGTGGTCGCGGACGACGACCGTGCGCTCCTCGACGGTGACGTGAACCGGAGCGGCCCCGTGCCGGTGGGCGTTGCTGACGAGGTTGCTGACGATGCGCTCCAGACGGCGGGGGTCGGTCTCCACCGTCGGATCGCCCGCCGTGCCGTGCACGCCCACCGCGGTGGCGTCCGTGACCTCGGTCGCGTGGCCGGTGCGCGTCACGGCCTCGGCGACGACGGCCCCGAGCGGCACCCGGGCGCGGACCGGCTGTTCGGCCCCGGCGTCCAGGCGGGAGATCTCCAGGAGGTCCTCGACCAGGCCGCGCAGATCCCGTACCCGGGCCCGGAGCAGGTCCTCCGTCTCGCCCGGCGGCAGCAGGTCGGCGGCGGCCAGGAGGCCGCCGACGGGCGTGCGCAGCTCGTGGGCCACGTCCGCGGTGAACTGCCGCTCGGTGCGCAGCCGTCTGCCGAGCGAGTCGGCCATGCGGTCGACGGTGGCGGCGATCTCGGCCACCTCGTCGCGCCCCTTGGTGGGTCCGGTGCGCGCGTCGAGGTCCCCGGCCGAGATGCGGCCCGCGGTCTCGGAGACCCGCCGCAGCCGCCGGGCGAGCAGCCCGGCGCCGTGGACCGCGAGGGGCGCGGCCGCGGCGAGCGCGAGCAGCGAGGCCACCGTCATGGTCGCGTCGAGCCGGCGCAGGGTGTGGAGGTCGTTGCTCATGTTGACCTGGAAGGCGAGCACCGGGCTGCCCGGCCCCGCCACGCGCTGGGCGGCCCAGACGCTCGGCCCCACGTTTCCTTCGACGCGTCCGTCGTACGCCGTGTGCCGGTCGCCGTCGGCCGGGTCGCGCAGCGCCGCGGGCAGTCCGGCCGGATCCAGCCGCGCCCCGTCCACCAGGGTTCCCGTACGCCGGTAGACGTCCATGGCCGAGTAGACGCTGTTCACGGCCCGCGCGTCGGCCCGGTCGCGGATGTCCCGCCCGGTCCACACGTGCACGAACACGCCCACCGCGGCCACGACCAGGAAGGCGGTGGCGGCGGCGAGGGCGGCGATCTTCCAGCGCAGGGAGGTGCGGCCCCGCCGGAGCCGAAGGAGTGGACGCACGGTCAGCGCCGCAGCTTGTAGCCGAAGCCGCGGACCGTCTCGATGCGGTCCCGGCCCAGCTTCCTGCGCAGCCGCTGCACGCACAGGTCCACGACGCGGCTGTCGCCGTCCCAGCCGTACTCCCACACGTCCCGCAGCAGGGTGTGCCGCTCCAGGACGACGCCCGGGCGCGCGGCGAACTCCAGGAGCAGCTTCAGTTCGGTCGGGGTCAGCGCCACCGGGCTTCCGGCGACGGCCACCTCCATGCCCTCGGTGTCGATGGTCAGGTCGCCGAACACCAGCGCGTGTCCCTCGGGCGGCCGCGCTTCAGCCGCGGTGTTCCCGGGTGCCGGGACGGGCGCGTAGGTCGCCCGCCGCAGCAGCGAGCGGATGCGGGCCACGAGGACGTACGTGTCGACGGGCTTGACCACGTAGTCGTCCGCCCCGGCCTCCAGGCCGGCGACGACGTCGAGTCCGTCGCCGCGGGCGGACATCATCAGGACGGGCACCAGGCTGGTCTCGCGGACCCTGCGGCACAGGCCGATCCCGTCGAGCCCCGGCAGCATCACGTCCAGGATCAGCAGGTCGAAGCTCTCGTCGCGGAACAGTTCGAGGCCCGTGAGGCCGTCGGCCGCGACGCCCACCGCGTACCCGTAGCGCTCGAGGGCGACGGCGAAGGACCGGCGCATCAGATCGTCGTCCTCCACGAGCAGCACGCGGACAGCGGGCGGGGCGGCACCGGCCGGGGCTGACGAGGACACGGGCGGGTGGCTCCTGTTCGTGGGCGGGGAGGCGACGGCGGTGCCGGCCGCATCGGTGCGGCCGGTGACCTGAAGGGAACGATACGGCAGACACCGGGCACGGCGACCGGGCCGCGGTGGGGTCCTCGACACGCCTCCCACCCTTGCGTCACCTTACGAATCCGCAGGTCAGGCATGTCGAGACCGGTGCGTAGCCCGCGCTCAGCGGGCACAGTGCCGCGCCCCGGTCCGAGGGCCGATCAAGCGCTCCCTGATACACGGCGGATACAGAGCCGGGTGCCCGGATCCTGGCCGCGTGATCGCCGTAGGATCACCGTGGGCGGGCCGCCCGCCTGGGCGGGGGCACGGTGGTCGACACCTGCGGAGGCACGATGGACGAGCACCGGGAGCTCACCTACGACTCGCTGGACGAGGCGGCGGACGCCTTCCAGCGGCTGCGGCCCCGCCTCTTCGGCATCGCGTACCGCGTCCTGGGCAGCGTGTCCGAGGCCGAGGACGTGGTCCAGGACGTGTGGGTGCGCTGGCAGGGCGCCGACCGGGGCGCGGTCCTGGACGCGGGGGCGTTCCTCGCGAAGATCACCACGCGGCTCGCGATCAACGTGGCGCAGTCGGCGCGGGTGCGCCGCGAGGCCTATGTGGGGCCTTGGCTGCCGGAGCCCGTGGACACCAGCGTGGACCCACAGCTCGGCGCGGAGCGCGGCGAGGCCGTCGAGCTGGCCGTGCTCCTCGTCCTGCAGAAGCTGAACCCCGTGGAGCGGGCGGCCTATGTGCTGCGGGAGGCGTTCGACTACGCCTACGACGACATCGCGGGCATGCTGCGGCTGAGCCCGGCCAACACGCGGCAGGTCGTCAGCCGGGCCCGCAAGCACCTGGCCGCCGAGCGCCGCGAACCCGTCGAGGCGGCGCAGCACCGGCGGCTCCTGGAAGCCTTCGTCGCCGCCGCGCGCGACGGTGACGTCGCCGCGCTCGAGGACGTCCTGTCGGCCGATGTCGTCTCCTACGCGGACGGCAACGGCATGCGGGGCGTGGCCCGTCTCGAGGTCGTGGGCGCCGGGCGCGTGGCGCGCGTCACCTCTTTCGCCAAGAAGTTCTTCCCCGGCACCGAGTACGTCCTGGTCGAGGCCAACGGCCTGCCCAGCCTGCTGCTCGTCCGGGACGGGACCGCCGTCGCCCTGGTGAGCGTCACGGTGGGTCCGGACGGAATCGACGGCCTCTACTGGGTCCTGGCGCCCGACAAGCTGCGGGCGTACGAGCGGTCGGTACGCGCGCGCACCGGCCGGTCGTAGCCCCCGGGGCAGAAGCCGCGCCGGTCAGTTCCGCCGGAGCCAGTCCTCGTAGCGGGTGGCGGCGGGGTGCACCGTGGCGTCGCCGGTGAGCACGCCGTCGGGGAAGCCCGCGAACAGGCTGGCGGTCTCGTCGGTGACGACGGAGCGGCCGTCGGGCTTGGCCGTCAGGGCGATCTCGCCGAGCCGGTCGAGCCGGTGGACCTCGGGGCCCGCGATGTCGCGCACGCCGTTCGACGGCGCGCCCTGCGCCGCGTCGGCCACGGCCGCGGCGACGTCGGCGGAGGCGATCGGGCGCAGCCGGAGCGAGGGCAGGCGCACCTCCTCGCCCTGGGTGGACATGTCCATCACCGGGCCTACGAACTCGAAGAACTGGGTGGCGCGCACGATGCTGTACGGCACGCCGCCGGCGCGCACGGCCTCCTCCTGGGCGACCTTGGCCCGGTAGTAGCCGTAGTCGGGCACCTGGTCGACGCCGACGATGGAGAGCGCGACATGGTGGCGGACGCCCGCGTCGCGCTCCGCGGCGGTCACGTTCCGTGCCGCGCGCGTGAAGAAGTCGAGGGCCGCGTCGGCCTCGAAGGACGGGGAGTTCGACACGTCCACGACCACGTCCGCGCCCTTGAGGGCCGGGGCCAGGCCGTCGCCGGTGAAGGTGTCGACACCCGTGGAGGGGGCGGCCGCCACGACCTCGTGACCTCGGTCGCGCAGCAGCGCGACCACCTGGGAGCCGATGAGCCCCGTACCGCCGATGACCACGATCTTCATCACTGTCTCCGTTCGCTGTCGTCCGCTCGCACGTGTCCGAAGGGGTGCGGGCGGCACCCCACCGGATCCGGTGCGCCGAGGCGCACACCATCAAGACAGGGCAGCGGCCGGATCTGTGACAGCCGCACAGGACGGCTGCCGGAATGCCGGCGCCACCCCGAGCGTGCCAGGTGATGAGACGCCCGTCACACGCACGGATGTCACAGACGGCCGGGGCTGTCTCGTCCAAGGGTGTGGAAGCGCAACAACGACACAGGAGCGCACGATGACTGCTCGCTTGAACTTCTTCACCAACGCCGTCGCGATGAAGTTCGCCCGCCACCTCGTCGCGGCGGACAGGGCGCTCGCGGAGTCGGGCCTCCCCGCCGCCACCCAGGAGCTGGTGAAGCTCCGCGCCAGCCAGATCAACGGCTGCGGCTTCTGCGTCGACATGCACTCCAAGGACGCCGCGCACGCCGGGGAGACCGCGACGCGCCTGAACCTGGTCGCGGTCTGGCGCGAGGCGACCGTGTTCACCGAGGCCGAGCGGGCCGCCCTGGAGCTCACGGAGCAGGGCACCCGCATCGCCGACGCGGCGGGCGGGGTCACCGACGAGGCCTGGGCCGACGCCGCCAAGCACTACGACGAGGACCAGCTCGCGGCCCTGGTGTGCGCCATCGCGCTCATCAACGCCTTCAACCGGGGGAACGTCATCATCCAGCAGCCCGCCGGCGGCTACGAGCCCGGCCGGCTGCACTGAGGCGCGGAACGCACGGTCAGGGCCCGGTCCCGGCATCCTCCCCGGCCGGGAATGCGCCCCGACATCGCGCGGCTCGTCGCGACCTCCGACGGGGCCGAGGGGCTCCGGTCCTTCGCCGAGCGGCGCGACGCCGTCTTCACTGGCAGCTGATCCATCGTCAGGACCGCTGGGTCACCTTGAGGTTCCTCAGTCACCGAAAAGTGCGTCCTTCCATGTCAGCGGCTGCTCTCCTACGGTTCCCGAGTAACCGCGAGAGAGCACTCGCGTCTTGGTTTCGGAGGCACACCATGGCCATCACTCTCGTCAACCCCACCGGACTGCCCGAGGTCGACGCCTATCGGCAGGTGTCGATCGCGACGGGGTCGAAGCTGGTCTTCATCGCCGGGCAGGTCGCCTGGGACGCCGAGGGAGTGACGGTCGGCGAGGGCGACCTCGCGGCCCAGGTCGAGCAGTGCTACCTCAACGTCGGCACCGCCCTGGCCGCGGCCGGCGGCTCCTTCGACGACGTGGCGAAGCTGACCGTCCACGTCGTCGACTGGAGGCCCGACAAGATGCCCCTCCTTCTGGAGGGGATCGCCCGCGCCGCCGCGAAGCTGGGGGTGACTCCGGTGGCGCCGGGCACGCTCCTCGGCGTCGCGGCCCTGGACGTGCCCGACCATCTCGTCGAGGTCGAGGCCACGGCCGTCATCGACTGAACCGGTGCCGCCCGGACCGCCGTGGCCCCGCCCCCGGGACGGGGCCACGGCCCGCGCTAGTCGTTGCTGACAAGGACGTTGAGTCGGTACCTCAGAGGATCCGGCCACTCGATGTTGACCCAGATGACGTACTGGCCGTCCCTCGGGGCCACGTTGTGCACCGTCATGCGCGCGCTGCCGACGAAGGAGTCGCCGTTGGCGTCGACTTCGGTGATGGAAGCGACGATGGTGCTTCCCTTGAAGGCGACGGGCGAGTTGATGGGCTGTACGAAGCTGCCGCGTCCATTGCCGTTGAACACCCGCCGGATAACCGTGCTCATGTCCCCTCTTTCCGCTGCTTGTGGTCTGTCCGCTCCTGTGGTCCTGCCGCTCGCCGCGTCCGGCCGCCGAACTCAGACCGCCTCGTCGTCCGCGGCTTCGAGCACCGCGGGGGCCAGGGCGCTCGCACCGGCCTCCGGGGCCTGGTCCGCGCCCTCCGACAGGGCGCTGGGCGGGGCCACGCCCGGGCCCGCGGGTTCGTCCTGGCCCGCTCCGGCCACCTGCGGCGCGGGCTCCCCTACGTGGCTGCCGCTCACACTGCTCCCCTTTCCGTGGTTCGAGGGACCTCTGTCGTTCGCGGGACTCCCGTGGAACCCCTTCGCGCCCGGTGCCGGGGACCCCGGGGCGCGGAGCACGCGGCGCCAGGACGCGAAGAGGCGTAAGGAGTTGCCGACGAGTCGCTACTGTCCCGGCGGCGCGGGGAGGTGTCCATCACCCACAAGGCTCGCAAGGGGGACGGCGCAACCAGTCTCGGACAAAAGCACGGTGACGGATCGTCAGCCCACTGGCCGGTTCGCTGACGAGCGGCCGGTTCACTGACGAACGGCCGGTTCGCAGATGACCGCCCGGCTCATTGTCGATCGCCCGGCTCACTCACGACCCCACGGCGACGCCCGGTCACCGTGCGGTCCAGATCCAGCCGAGGCGGCGCAGGCCCAGGCGGCGGGCGACGGACTGGGAGGCGTGGTTGGTGTCGGTGGTGCTGTAGAAGAGCACTTCTTTGTTCCGGCGCTCGCGGTGGGACCAGGCAGCGACGCAGGCGGGGGCGAGGCCGCGGCCGCGGAAGTCCGGGCGCGTCCAGATGCCCGCCTCGGCGGCGGTGACACCGGCGGCGGGCGTGTGGCAGATCGACACCGGCTCCCTGCCGTGGACGGCCATGGCCCACTCCCCGAGGCGCCCGCCGATCAGTTCGCCCCACTCGCCGGGCCGCCAGTTACCGGGGCGGATCAACCGCCGCGCGGCGCGCCGCCCTTCGGGGGTGGACACGACGACGGGCAGCGGGGCGGGCGGCACGTCGACGTGCGCCGGGAAGACCCAGCTCGGCCCGCCGTCGATGGCCGCCGCTCCGGCGCTGCCCTCGCGCGGCGCACCGGGCCCGAGCGCCAGCAGCCGCGCCCGCGGCGACCAGGCCCACACGGCGAGCACCGTCGGGTCGCGGACCCTCGGGGGGTCACCGGAGCCGGGCACGAGGCCGTGGACCGCGTCGACCTCCGCCGCCAGGAGGCGCTTCTCGTCCCAGTGCATGGGGCGAGGCTAACTCCTGTACGACGCACACATGTTCCGTGCCCGCACCCCAGGCCGACGAGCCAGGGTGGCGAGGCCGAAAGCCAGCCCTCCGGCGATGAACCAGGGGTTCCAGAGGGCCGGCGTCCAGGTCTTGCCCACAGGCATGCGATACGCCCCCACGGCACGGACGGCGCAACCCCGGTCATGGGCTGTCCGCTTCCCGTGGCGCCACGATGAACGCGGTGCCGTGGGTCAGGTCGACGCTCGAGCGAGGCGGCGCACCGTCGCTCTCGTCGTCCCGCCGCAGCAGTTCCACCCGCCGCTGCTCCAGCTCCGCGGTCTTGTTCCCGTTCACGACCGCCGTGAACTCGTCGAAGGCGATGTTCGACAACGAGCGCCCCGCGCGCCTGCGCAGCCACGGAATCAGGCCGAGGCCCGCGAACCACCGCCACGCGGTCTCCACCAGGGCGAACAAGGCCAGCAGACACGCGAACGCCGGGAACGACATGAGCCACACCGTCACGGTCGGACCCTCATCGTCCCGGCCCTCATCGTCCCGGCCCCCTCGACCGCCGTCGTCGGACTCGTCCCGCTGATCGCCATGGGATCAGCGTCCCGGACCCGTCGTGCGCGGAGATCGGACCTGCGCATGATTCGCCTCCCCCGCACGGCGGAGACGCCGTCCTGGAGTTCCGCCGCAGGGCGAGCGCCGTGCGGGGCGAACCCCCCGGTCAAGGCTGGACGCCGAGGGGCCCGGCACGTGATCATGATCATCGCCGCCTTGTCGGCACCCCCCGAGCCAGTGCATCGATACCCGCCGTCCCGACGGCCCGAAGGCCGCTTCAGAAGAGAAGGATCGACCCATGAGACGCTCTGCCCGCACCCTGGCCCTGACCGGAGCGACCGCGGCGGTCGGCGCCCTCGCGCTGCTGTCCGCCCCCACCGCCCAGGCCGCACCGGCCGCCGCGTCGACGTGCGTCACGGCAGCCGACACGAAGTCCTATGGGCGCGGCGAGATATCGCTGTGTCCGCAGAGCGACGGCACCACGCGTGTCACCGGCTGGGTCGAGGACCTGCTGCCCGGCGGCGGCTGGGGCAAGCCGGACGGGCGCTGCGCGGGCTGGTGGATCGAGATGGGCGCGAAGGGCGGAAAGATCGGCCCGCTGGTGTGCCCGCACTTCACGAGCACGCACGAGGCGACGTACACGTTCGACTACACCTTCAAGCCTGAGGCCCCGGTGACCGGTGCGCGCCTCAACGCCTTCACGGCCTGACGCGGCCCGCTGCGCGCGGTGCCGCCCGCCCGCGCACGCACGCGGCCGCAGGCGTGCTGAGCAGCGGCTTCACCCGCCGCTCAGGCGGCGTTCGAGCGGGGTGCGGTAGCAGGGGGTGACGCGGGTGCCGTCGAGGAAGGCGGCCAGGCGGCCGACGGCTTCCTCGACGGCCACCCGGGCCTCGCGGCCCGGGTCGGCGAGGAGGCGGTGGCGCAGGTGTCCGTCGGAGGTCTGGGACCAGGCGCCGATGACGCGGCCGCCCCACCAGACCGTGGGCCCGATGTTGCCGTTGCGGTCGAAGAGTTCGGGCGTGTGCGCCGGGTCGAGGTACCAGTCGCGGTGGCGCCAGCCCATCGCCGTGGGGTCGAGCCCGGGAAGGAGCGCGACTTCCGGCGCGGCGGCGGGCAGCGGGTCCACGTCGTCGGGCAGCACGTGGCCCGTGCCCTCGTCGATCTCGACGGCCTGCGCGGCGACGGCCGCGAGCGCGGCGCGGGTGGCGGTGAGCGTCCAGCCCGTCCACCACTTCAGGTCGTCGACGGTGACCGGTCCGAAGGCCGCCAGATAGCGGCGCGCCAGTTCGGCCCTGGCTTCGGCGGCGGGCAGCGGCGGCAGCGGCCGCGCCGGTGCCCAGCGGAACTGCGCGGAGGTCCACGAGCCGGCAGGCCGGGAGCGCCGCACCCGCCCCTCGGCGGCCAGCACGCCGAGCACCGGTGAACTGGCCCGCTGTCGCGACGCGTAGGACTTCCCGGGGTTGACGACGAACTGTTCGCGCAAGTCCGGTACGTCGGCGGCCAGTTCGGCGGCGGTGGCCTCGCCGCGCGCCGCGAGGGCGTCGAGGAGGGCGCGTTCCACGTCGGCGTAGCGCCGCTCGTCCCAGCCCAGGGTCTCGCGCAGTTTCGCCGTGGCGTCGGCGCGGTGCGGGTCGTTGCTCTTGGCGGTCGCGTGCCAGACGGCCGGGGCGAGTGGGGCCGGGACCACGAACATGGTGCGGCGCATGCACCGTACGCGCGCGAGGTCCGGCTCCGTGCCGGGCCCCGCGGGCAGGTCGTAGAGCGCGGCGTCGACGGCGGCGACCGTGGGGGCCCGCATACGGGCGGCCGCCGCGAGGAACACCGTCGCCGGGTCGGTGGCGTGCAGGCCGGTCAGGGCGTGCGCGACCTCCCGGGCGGAGGCGGCCCTGGTGGCGGCGGTGAGCAGGTGCCGCTGGACCAGGCGGGAGCGGCGTTCGGCGGCGGTGACGCCGGGCAGGGCGGTCATGCGGGATCCCGGGGTTGGTGGTCGATCGGGCGTGCGGCCGGGTCAGCGGGCGCCGTGGACGCAGAACGGCTGGCCGGACGGGTCGAAGAGGACGGTCCAGTGCTCGCCGCCGGGCTGGAAGTCGGGCTTGGTCGCGCCCAGTTCCAGGAGGCGCTCCTCCGCGGCCCGCGCGTCGTCGAAGACGAGGTCCATGTGGAAGGGCAGCGGATCCTCGGGCCAGTTGGGGGCCGTGAAGGACGCGCTCGTGTAGAAGAGGTGCATGGCCTCGCCCACGTAGAACGCGAAGGCGACGTCGGTGCCGTGCTCGTCGGGGAAGGTGGCGCTGACCTCGGTGCCGAGGGCGGCGGCGTAGAAGTCGGCGAGCCGGCGGCCGTCCTCGGCCCACAGGGCCTGGCAGATGATCTTCCCCGCCAACGGGGTGCCGGTGGTGTCGGTGCTGGTCATGGCAGGTCCTTTCTGGTCGTGTCGCGTCGGCGGCGGGCCGCTCAGCGCACGACCTTGACGCCGAAGTGGCCGCCGAACTGCTGGCCGAGCCCGAAGCCGATGGCCGAGTGCATGTGGGCGTACATCTCCATGCCGCGCGAGCAGACGAGCGGGCCGAGGTCGAGGATGTCGGTCCAGCCGTAGGACTGGAGCAGCTCGGTGACGGTCCGCTTGGCGTCGTCGTGGTCGGAGGCGACGAACATGGTGTGGTCGCCGTCGCCGACGGCCTTCGGGTTGACGACGGTGGACTGCTCCTGGGTGACGAAGCTCTTGACGACCTTCGCCTCCGGCAGGGCGCGCTGGATCCGCTCGCCGAGGCTGTCGGTGTCGCAGGGGTCGAGCTTCGGCATGACGCCCCACGGCGTGGGCCAGGGGTGCTCGGCCTCGTGCTGGTAGACGAACGGCACGGCGTAGTCGATGAGGGTCTTGCCGCTCAGGCTGGTGGCGATGCCCGTCAAGGCGGCGACGGCGTTGTGCCCGTCGATGCCGTTGATGACGACTTCGCCGGCGGCCGCGGCGGCGTCGCCGAAGCTCAGCAGGGTGACACCGGGGTGGTCGGCGAGCCACTGGCCGTAGGGCGCGTTGCCCATCATGTCGGGCTCGGTGCGGGCCAGGGTGGCCTCCGGGTCGCGGGTGCCGACGAACACCTCGTGGCCGAGCTCGACGAGCTTGGCGGTGTGCTCACGGGCACCGCCGCCGGTACCGAGAACTGCGATCTTCATGACGAGCCTTTCGCTGGGGGCAGGACCTCGGGGAGAGCCCCCGAATGAGTGGTACATACGTACTGTACAACGACTCAGACATCAGCGCAATACGGACATTGCGCGCACATCACCCACCGCAAAGCCCCTGGTCGGCGCACGAACCGGCTCAAGAAGTGGAAGTTTCACCGACCCGCTCAGGCCGGGCGAACTTCAAGACATATGTACTAAAGAAGCCTCCGCGACGCCGATCACCACCGGTACGAGAAGCGCAGGGCGCCGCCCTCTTCCCGGTAGCGGCCGCGACCGCGCCTGCCGAAGGGGTTCGGGAGCATGCGGACGCCCACGCGCTCCGGCTCCAGGACGCAGGTGACCACGAGGAGCCGCCAGCGGTCGTTGCCCGCGTGCCGCTGGGCCGCGCGGACCTCGCTCTCGCCGAGGTCCAGCCGGCCGCCGTCGCCCTGGGTCGCCTTCACCTCGAACATCAAGGGCCGCTTGCCGGAGCCGACTTCGAAGTCGTAGCCGAGGCCGTCGTCGCCCGCGGACCCCGGGAAGAGCCTGCGGCGGTTCGTGGACACCCAGCTCGTCTCGTCCGCGGCCTCGGGGTAGCCCCGGCACAGCCAGTGGTAGGCGTACCACTCCCCCATGTAGCCGATGGCGTCGCGCTGGGCCGGGGAGAGCCCGGCGTCCGCGCCGCCCCGGCGGCCCGCGGTGCCGCGGCGGCCGCCGCCGGACGGGCGGCGCGCCGGGGGCAGCTCCTGGGGCCGGGTGAAGGCGACGCGGCCGCCGCCGAGGCCGGGGATCCCGTCCCGGTCCAGGGCGCGCTGGAGCGTGGCGGTCAGGTCGGTGAGGTCGTCCGTGCGCAGGTCGATGTCCCTGCCGCCGACGGAGAGGGTGCGGCTGCGGCGCTCCCGCTCACGGCGTTCGTGCTCCGCCGCGTTCCGCACCCGGTCCAGGGCGGCCGCGGTGAGCCCGTGGGCGTCGAGGGCGACGGTCGCGGGCATGCCGTCCGGCCAGTGGCCGAGCGCGGCGAGCCGGCCGACGACGTCGTCCGGCGCGAGGAGGCGGAAGTCCAGTGCTCCGGACGCGTCGAGCCGGTCGGTGACGGCCTCGGCCGGGTTCGCCGCGGCCAGGGGTTCGGGCAGCGGGTGCCCGGCCGCCTCGACCAGGGCGACGAGGTCCGCGACGGCCCCGACGACGGCGCGGCGGTTGCCGCTGCGGACCTGGTCGACCGGAGGCAGGTGTTCGCCCTCGCGGGGAGCGGGCGCGCCGAGCCGCAGGGCGAGCTGTTCCTCCACGTGGGCCTCGATCAGCGGCGGTTCGGCGGTGTCCACGGTGTACGCCCATGCCTCCGGGGCCGTGATCCAGTCCAGGGAGCGCAGCGCCGGCCAGGCCGGCAGGGGCTCGCACGCGTCGAAGGCGTCGAGGGCGGCCCAGCGCAGCCGGTTCACGAGGGCCTTGCGGTGCAGGTCCAGATGGCCGCGCACCGCCTCCTCGTGGGCCTCGGCGTGGCTGACGGGGCCGGGGCCCGGCAGCGTGCGCAGGGTGTCGTTCAGGGCGGCGAAGTCGATGTCAAGCAGGAGCCGCAGCTCGTCCAGGTCCCGGGCCGTGCGCGCCAGGCGGACGAACTCCTCGGGCGGCAGCGGAAGTTCGTCGGCACAGCCGTCGAGCGCGGTCTGGAACTCCCTGGTGTCGCGGGGCGGCGGCACGGTCAGGTCCTGCGCCGCGGCGGGGCCGAGCAGATGGACGAGGAGGGGGAAGCAGCGCTCCAGGACCCCGCCGACGGCTCCGTCGACGCGCCGGCTCGTCTCGTCGACCTGGGAGCGCGTGACGCCGAGGGCGTCGGCGAGTTCGTCGGGCGCGGGCGTGCGCGGATCGGCGTGGCAGGAGGCGAGGTGGAGGGCGGCGAGGCGCAGCCGGATGCCGAAGTCGCGGTGCCCGAGCAGATCCGCGAGGGCGGGCGCGAGCCGGGCCGTCTCGGCCCAGCCCGGCTCGGCGTCCCGGGTGAGGAGCAGGGGATGCTTGGCGTCGGGCAGGGGCAGGACCCCGCCGAGCCGCCCCGGCATGGTGACCGGCCTGCCGTCGAGGGCGATCTCCCAGGTGCGGTAGCGGTGCAGGCGCACGCGGCGGACCGCGGCGGTCAGCCCGGCCAGTTCGGCGTCGCTCGGCCGGGGTCCTTCCGCCACGTGGTCGGCGAGCACGCCGACCGCGAGGGTGAGCCAGGGCAGTTCCTCGACCAGGGGCTCGCCGAGGGCCGCGGCGTTCACGAGTTCGCCGTCCACGGTCACGGAGAACGCGGCGTCGTCGACGTGCCGGACCGCGTCCGCGCGGCCGCGGCCGAGGCGAGCGGCGGCCTCCGCCGCGACACCGGGTACGACGAGCAGCGGCCGTCCCATCTCCCGTACGAGCCGCGCGGTGAGGCTCTCGCGCTCACCGCTGACGTACAGCACGGAGTCCGGGCGGTCCGCGTCGGCTTCCGGCCTCTCGGCGCCCGGGGACGAGCCCCCGAGGTCGGAAAGGCGCACCGCGATCAGCCGCTCCCCCGCCTCGGCGAGGACGCGCGCATCGCCCGGCAGTTCGCGGGACGCCTGCTCGACGAGGTGCTTCCAGGCGCGTTCGTTGGCGCGCTGTGCGGCGGGCCGGTCGTCGCCGCCGACCTCGCCGTCGGCGACGAGCCGTCCGAGCGCGGCGACGAGCCGGGCGCTGTCCCGGGGGTCGTCCCACGTCGGAAGCCCGAGGGAGCGCATCCGTACGCCGGTCTGCTGGGGCTCGATGAGGGGGCGTACGCGGCGGTCGACGCCCGGTGCGTACAGCGGTTCCTCGTCGAGTCCCGGCGGGCAGTACCAGGCGTCGGCGGGGCGCACGAACCGCACGGTCCTGCCGCGTCCGCGCACCGGCAGCCACGGCTGCTCCCTGAGGAAGGCGGCCAGCGGGGTCCGCACCCGCTCCCGGTCGTCCCTGCGGCTGCCCGCGCTGGTCCACGTACTGGTGAAGTACCGGTCGGTCCAGTCGGCGAGGCCGCGCAGGACCAGGCGCGCGTACGCCAGGCGGGCGCTCTCGCCGAGCCGTCCGACGACCTCCTGCCCCGGCAGCCAGAACGCGGGACTGCCCTCGTAGGGCGTCTGCGGGTACCAGGCGCCGGAGGACGGGCGGGCGACGTGCGGCTCCCACTGGGCGGCCACGCCCGGCGGCACGCTCGCCATCCGCACCAGGCGGGACGTGACCAGGTCCTGGCCGTACTCGCGGCGTACGGCCTTGGTCGCGTACACCGGCGAAAGGCCCTCGCTGACGCCCGCTTCGAGGAGGAACTCGCGCCACTCCTGGGCGCTCTCACCGCGCCTGAGGAACGCCTCCGGCGGGGCGGTCAGCCGTCTGGCGAGCCGTTTGAGGCTCGGTGACGCCTCCTGGCCGGCCTCCACCACGACGACGAGGTCGTCCCCGCAGGCGCCGTCCCAGCCCCGGCCGAGGACGGCCTGGCCCGCCCGGATCGGCGCCCCCTCGGCGGAGGGCACGTAGAGGCCGAGACTGCCGACGGCCATCCCGCTCGTCGCGCGCCGTGCGCGCCACAGCCGGAAGACGAAGCGGAGCGCCTGGTCGCGCAGCTTGCGGTCCTTGCTCTCGGCGAGGGCGCGGCGCACGTGTTCCAGGAGGCCCTTCACGTCGAAGGGCCGTACCAGACCGGCGTGTTCGAGGAAGAAGCGGGCGGGCTGGCGGCGGATGTGCCGCTCCCTGTCGGTCCAGGTCAGGCCCGGGTGCAGGGAGAAGAGGCGCTTGCCGAGCACGGCGGGGACCGACAGGGCGTCGCCGTCGCCGCCCAGGTCGCCGCGGACCGGCTGGAAGAAGGCCTCGCGGCGGGCCCGCCGCCCGCCCCTGCCGTCCGGCCGCGCCTCGCCGTTGGCGTGCCGCAGCGTCCCGTCGTCGGCCAGGAGCAGCCGCCGTCCGCGCAGGACGGTGCCGTCGTCCTGGAACAGGGCCGCCATGTCGTCGTACACGTCGTCCCAGATCTCCACCGGGTCGCCGGGGCCGGGCAGCGGAAGCGTGGCGATCATGCGCTCCACGTGTGCGGCGAGGGCTTCCGGCGCGGGCTCCCAGGGGCAGCCGAGGGCCTTGCAGACGGAGGCGAGGCGCTTGAGCCGCTCGCCGCCGGCGTCGGGGTCCGCGACCACGGCACCGGCGTCGTGGGCGCGCCGCGCGGTGAGGACGGCCAGGTCGTGCTCCGGCCACAGGACGGCGTGCCGGGGCGCGGCCCAGGCGGTGTGCGGGGGCGCGCCGTCGGCGGCGAGTACGGGGACGAGCGGTACGTCGGCCAGTTCGCGGCCGTGCACGCGCCGGGCCGCGGTGACCAGGAGACCGGCCTTGCGCTTGCCGGTCTCCCAGCTCACCAGGTCCACGGCGATGCGGCGCAGGCGCGCGTCGCCCGCGGCGCGCAGGCGCTCGGCGGCGGCGAGGCAGGTCTCGGCGAGCGCGTCGAACAGCATGGCGTTCAGAGGGTGTTCGGCGTCGAGGCCCGTCCGGTCCATCTTGGTGAAGAAGGGCGCGTTGACGTGGGCGGCGAGGGGCGCGGCCGCGCCGTCGCCCAGCGGCAGGAACGTGTAGGTCCGACCGCGGCGCGCCTTGCCCGCGGCGAGCGGGACGGCGATCTCGATGACGGCGGGTTCGCTCCACTCCAGCCAGGCGTCGTCGAGGAGACCGAGGCCTGTCGCCTCGGCGACGGTGCGCCGCAGCCGCTCCGGTGCCACGAGCCCGCGGGCGAGAAGGAACTCCCCGGTTCCCGCGAGGCCGACCTGGGCGAGGGCGACGTCGGCGCCGCCGTCGGCGGGGCGGGGCGGCCGGGCCCCGGGCTCGACGGGCTCCTCCGCCCGGACGGCGAACGGCTCCTCGGCGCGGGCGAGTTCATGGACCTGCCGCACCTCGCCTTCGGCCCGCCACTCCAGCGTCAGGCGGGCGAGCCGGTCGAGGAAGAGCATGACCGGCGCCTTGGCCTCGGCGAGTTCGCGAAGGCGCAGCCGCACCTCGTCGAGGGCGGCCGCGCCGCGCAGCGGGAGGCGGACCACGGTGACGTACCCCAGGGCGGCGAGCTCGGCACAGGCGCCGGGCACCTCCGTGACGGGGAACGGCACCTGGAACGGCGGGAGTTCGCCGTGGGCCTTGCGCGCCGTCGCCTCGTCCTGGAGCAGCTCCACCAGGTCGCCGCGCCGGGCGAAGCGGAAGCAGTAGCCGTCCAGCGGGCCGGGCCCCCGCCCCTCCGACGCGGCACTGTAGATCTCCGGCGCCTCGGTGATCTGCAGGACGCTGCGGAACCCCACTCCCTTGTTGCCGATGCCCTCCCCGATCGCCTTGTCGCTGCGGGCGAACTTGCACACGGCCTCCACGCGGGACCAGGTGAACGGGGTGCCGCCGTTGGCGACGTAGAGCGTGCCCGCCTCGCCTTCGTCCTCATCCAGCAGCACGTGCACCCGGCCGTCGCCGCGGTCCTTGGGGTGCGCGTCGTGGGCGTTCTGCAGCAGCTCCAGGAGGAAGCGCCCCGCGTAGTCGCGGGCGTTGCTCAAGGACGCGGCACGCAGTTGCAGACCGGGCTGCCAGGTCGGCGCCAACTGCCACTCGTGCAGCACCTTGAGCGCGTAGTCCCGCAGTCGCGCCCCATGCGCATGGTCAGTCACGGTCCCCCCAAGGGCCTGTCCGAATGCTCGGCGCCACGGTAGCGAGGCGGGCGGGCGTCGGCCTCACGTCCAAGCTCACCTGCGGCACCAGCGCCGACACCAGCGGCGAATCCGCTTGCCCGGCACGCACACCGGTGACAAGGTCGCGGCCATGCCCACGTTCTCCTCGTACGACGGAACCAAGATCGCTTACCACGTGTCCGGCGACGGGCCGCCACTGGTCTGTCTGCCCGGCGGCATGCGCGACTCCGTCTACCTCGGCGATCTCGGGGGCCTCTCCGCGCACCGCCGACTGATCATGCTCGACCTGCGCGGCACGGGCCGGTCGGAGGTCCCGGCGGACCTCGGCACCTGCCGCTGCGACCGGCTCGTCGCCGACGTCGAGGCCCTGCGCGAGCACCTCGGCCTGGCGAGCATGGACCTGCTCGCGCACTGCGCGGGCGCGAACGTGGCGATCCAGTACGCGAGCGAACACCCGGACCGCGTCGACACCCTCACCCTGATCACGCCGAGCGTCCTGGCCGTCGGCATCGAGATCAGCGCGGACGTACGCCTGCGGACCGCGCGGCTGCGCGCCGACGAGCCCTGGTTCCCCGAGGCGTACGCGGCCCTGGAGGCGATCACGGCGGGCCGCGCGACGGACGGCTCCTGGGAGGCTGTCGCCCCCTTCCTGCACGGCCGTTGGGACGAGGCCGCGCAGGCGCTGCAGGCCGCCGACGCGGAGCAGAAGAACAGCGAGGTCGTCCGGGCCTTCGGCGCGGAGGGCGCCTTCCGCCCGGCCGAGACCCGCGCCGCCCTCGCCCACTTCACCGCACCGGTCCTGCTGCTCGCCGGGGAGGTCGACCTCAACTCCCCGCCCCCGGCCATGGCCGAACTCGCCGCCCTTTTCCCGCGCGCCGAGATGGTGACGCAGCCCGGCGCGGGACACCACCCGTGGCTCGACGACGCACAGCGCTTCGTGACCACCGTGACGACGTTCCTGGACTGATCCACTGCCGGCGGCACCACCCTTGCCGTAAGAGTTCATCCAGACTTAGGGTCATTACATGTCGCGTATACGTCAGGCAGTGGAGGACGACGTCCCGGAGCTCGTGCGCCTGCGGGCGCTGCTGTTCGAGGACCTGGGCGGCGAGTTCTTCAACCCCTCGTCGGGGGACGAGGAGTGGCGGCACGCACTCGCCACGGTCCTCAAGGAGCAGCTGGGTTCGGACGCCGTGCGCGTCCTGGTCGTGGACAGCGACGGCGGGCTCGCCGCCTGCGGCATCGGCACCATCGAGCAGCGGCTGCCGGGCCCGCATCTGCGCAACGGCCGGATCGGGCTCGTCATCGGCGTGGTCACCGACCCCGCCCACCGGCGGCGCGGTCACAGCCGCGCGATCATGCACGGCCTGCTCGACTGGTTCCGCGAGCGGGGAGCCGCCCGCGTCGACCTGCACGCCTCCCACGACGGCGAACCCCTCTACCGCGCTCTCGGATTCACCGACCACCCCGACCCCGCGCTGTACTGGCGGCCGTGACGCGGCCCCGCCCGGCATGACGGCCGACACCCTCGGCGCGGCGGGCCGCCAGTGGCGCACACCTCGCGCCCGCGCCGGTGACCTCGCGGAGAACCCGGGTACACGTCCCTCCGGAACGTGGCCTTGACGCGGAGGGCGGCATGGACTGGGCCCGGTTCGCACAGCACATGGCCGCGATGGCGCGGGACCTTCTGGCGCAGACGTCGGTCGACGCCACCCTGCGGCGCGTCACCGCGTCGGCGACGGAGCTGGTGGAGGCTGCGACGCGGCGGGCATCCTGGTGCTGCACGGCAAGAGCGTGCAGACGCTCGCCGCCAGCCACCCACGGGTCGTCGACAGTGACCGGTTGCAGGAGCGGATGCGGGAAGGCCCGTGCTTCGACGCCGCCCGCAGCTCCCTGGGCTCCCGGGTCTTCCGCATCACGGACCTCAGCCGGGAGCAGCCGCGCCGGCCCGCCTACGCCCCGCGAGACCGGCGCGTTCACCGAGGCCGGCGAGCTGGCGGGCTGGCTGCTGGCCTCCCACGCGGCGGTCGCCTTCTCCGGCGCCCGCACCCACGCGCAGCTGGAGCAGGCGTAGCCCTCCGCCAGCGGCGTCCCGGCCCGTGCCCGCCGCCACGGCGGGAACTTGGCATGGCGGTACAGGTGCCGGGTACCCGCAGCGGACGGAAAGCCCCCGGGTACAGAGCCCATCAGGGAATCCACGCCACCTGAGTACCCGTGGAGGGGTGCGTCCGCAGGTCGAGTGCGCCTGCGGACGCACGCGGCCGCCACCACCCCCGGTGACGGCCGCCGTCCCGTCGGCATCGCGTCCGTACGGGACGCCCCGGGCGACAACCGTCGGAGGCCGCGAGGGAGCCGTGGCCCCGACGGTGCCGCCGACCTCGGGCGCGCACCTCGCCATGCCTCCGGTCCTACTCCCCCGCGCCCGGCCGCGACAGGGGCCGACCGGCCCTCCGCGCGGCCCGAGGGCTTTTCGGGGCCGTGCGGCGCGTGCGGCCGCCGCGCAGGTCAGCGCGGTCGCCGTCCTCCCCCGACGAGCACGGCCTCCGTCTCGGTGCCCGTGGCGGCGACGGGCCGGTCATTCGAAGGACGTACCCGGATGTCGTCCCCGGCGTCGATCCGATGCCCCACCCGTCGGCCGAGCATGAAAGTGATCCCCCAGACAAGGCGGTGACCCCTCATGCAGCACGACGGACTTTCCTCCCTCCTCGACGAACTGGCGCGCGTCGCGACGCTGCCGCTGGAGCGCGGCGAGACCCTCCCGGCCCGGGCCTACACCAGCGAGCACTTCCACGACCTCGAACAGGAGCGCGTCTTCCGGGGCGACTGGCTGTGCGTCGGCCACGTCAGCCAGGTCACGGGGCCCGGTGACTATCTGCGTACGGACGTCCTCGGCGAACCCCTGGTGATCACGCGGGACGAGAGCGGTGACCTGCACGCGCTCTCCCGGGTGTGCCGGCATCGCTTCATGGACGTGCTGCCGCCCGAGACCACGCCCGAACAGGGCACGCTGAAGCGCCTCACCTGCCCGTACCACACGTGGACGTACCGCCTGAACGGCGAGTACGTCGGGCAGCTGGCCGGGGCGCCCCTGATGAACAGGGTCGACTTCGACCGCGCCGCGTGCCGGCTGCCCCGACACCGCCTGGAGGTGTGGAACGGGCTGCTCATGGTCAGCGCCGCCCCCGACGCACCGGCGCTCGGACCGCAGCTCACCCGGCTCGACGCCGTGCTCGCGCCGTACCGCCTCGCGGACCTCGTCGTCGCGTACACGGCACGCTGGGAGAACGTCCCGGCGAACTGGAAGGTGGCCTTCGAGAACGGCTCGGAGAACTACCACCACATGGGCACGCACGCCGCCACCCTGGAGCCGGTCGTACCCGGCAAGGACACCGTCGTCGAGGAGTGCGACGGGCGCGGCTTCAGCATGTTCACACCGTTCGCCGCCGATCCGTCCCTGGAGCCGGACGCGGACGGCGTCCCGCAGGCCGGCACGCTCATCCCCGGGCTCGGCGCGCGGCAGTTGTCCGGGATGACGGTCGCGGGCGTCTTCCCGAACCTCGCCCTCGCGCTCGTGCCGGACAGCGTCACGTATCTGCGCTGGATCCCCACGGGGCCGACGAGCCATGACGCGCTCGTGACCGTCCTCGTGCCGCCCGCGGCCGTCGACCAGCCGGGTTACGCGGCCTATGTGGCGGCCTCGCGGCAGCAGCTGGAGCTGATCCAGGAGGAGGACCTGGTGGCCATCCGCGGCGTCCAGCGCGGCCTGGCCACCGAACCGGCCCCGTCCGGCGGACGGTTCTCGCATCTGGAGCGCCCGCTGTGGCAGTTCCAGCGGTACTTGGCCGGCCGGCTCGTGGGCGGAAGGCAGTAGCCCGGGCCGGCCCGGCTCCCCCGTGGAGCCGGGCCGCCGTCACGACGCCGGTCGTCGCCGTACGCCCCGGTCAGCTCAGCTCGACCCGCGCCTCCTCGTGGGCGAGCGGCTGCGGCATCGGCAGGCCGCTCTTGGTGGACAGCTTCATCAGGTGGGCCCGCACGGTGGCCTCACCGCGCTCGTAGTGGGAGCCGGTGCCCTTGCTGGTGTTCGTCCACTCGCGGACCTGGCCGTCGCAGACCGCTGCGGTGCCGCCGATGCCGGTGGACTCGTCGCCCTGGACGAGGGTGCTGCTGACGAACACCGGGCCGGGGGTGCCGTCGGGCAGGCAGCGGTACGTACCGGAGAGCGCGATGGTGCCGTCGGCGGCGACCGTGCCGGTGCCGTTGACGGTCAGGTCGTCGAACCGGCCCGCGTGGGCGGGAGTGGCGGCGGCGAGGCCCGCGATGAGCAGGGTGTTCGCGGCGGCACCGAGGGCGAGGCGGACGCGCATGACTGGCCTTTCGGGAGGTGGGGGGGCGGTATTGCCGCCGCAAGGCATACCGGAAGGCACCGTTTGCCGCTCGCAACCTCACTCGTTCGGGGACGAGTTGCGGGCCCGGGGGACGGATCCTCGGGGCGGAAGGCCCGTAGGGGCGAAGGGTCCGTGGGGGCGCGTTCGGCCGGGGGGGGGAGGCGAACGCGCCCCGCACGGAGGTTCAGGTCACTCGCTCGCGGCCGAGGCCTTCCAGCCGCCGCGGCGCGGGCGGAGCTCCAGCTGACAGAAGCCACACCACTGGGTGTGAAGTACCTGTGATCGAAGTGAGGTCAATCAGTGACGGCGGCTGCCGGGGACCACCCTGCACCGTCGGCGGGCGCTGGGAAAGATGCGGATTCGGCCGCGTGTGGCGGCCGCCGCAGGCCGCCCGCGGTCTTCCGGCATAGCCTGAAGGCCGCGGGTGAAGGACAGGAGGCCGAGGTGGGCGAGACGACACCGACCGGGACGACGGTCGCCGAGGTGATGGCCGAACTGGCCGGACTCGAGGACCCGAAGGCACGCGCGGTGAACGAGAAGCACGGCGACGACCACGGTGTGAACCTCAGCAAGCTGCGCGCCGTCGCGAAGCGGCTCAGGACCCAGCACGACCTCGCGGTCCGGCTCTGGGCCACGGACGACACCGCGGCGAGGCTGCTCGCGCTCCTGATCTGCCGCCCGAAGACGTTCACCCGCGACGAGCTGGACACCATGCTGCGCGAGGCGCGCACGCCCAAGGTGCACGACTGGCTGGTGAACTACGGGGTGAAGAAGAGCCCGCACGCCGAAGAGCTGCGCCTGGCCTGGTCCGCCGATCCCGACCCCGTGGTCGCGAGCGCCGGCTGGGCGCTGACCACCGAACGCGTGGCGAAAAAGCCCGCGGGCCTCGACCTCGCGGGGCTCCTCGACGTCATCGAGGCGCGGATGAAGGACGCCCCCGAGCGCCTGCAGTGGGCGATGAACCACTGCCTGGCCCAGATCGGCATCGAGCACCCCGACCACCGGGCCCACGCGATCGACATCGGTGAGCGTCTGGGCGTGCTCAAGGACTACCCGACGTCGCCGGGGTGCACCTCCCCGTACGCCCCCGTCTGGATCGCCGAGATGGTACGCCGACAGCAGGGCGGCGCGGGCAGCTAGTCGGTGGCGGTCCACTGGGGTGCAGGGGTGGGGCCCGGCCGCGCGGTGATCGCCCCGCCCTTCGCCCAGTCCCGGTACTCCACACGGAAGGTGTCGTCCCCGGACCCCGAGGGCACCTCGGTGCTCAGGGACTCGGGCAGATCGCGCGCGGTCACCACGAGCGTGAAGCGGACGGCGCCGTCACGGCGGTCGGCCGCGTACGGGCGGTAGAGACGGCCGATGGCCGGATCCGCGGCGAGCGTGCGCAACGGCGTGCTGCCGGTGAGCGTGCGGACGCCGCCCGCGCGTGCCGTGCTCAATGCGGTGGCGCCGTCGAGGAGCGCCACGAGATGCGCGGGCTGGGCCAGCCACCGGGCTTCCAGGGCGTTGCGGACCGCGACGTCGTCCGCCGCGGCGGCGGTCGCGTCGGACTCGGTGCGGTACGAGCCCGCCGGGCCGTACTCGGGGCCGGTCATCTCCTTGGCGGGGGTGATGACGGCACGGTTGCCGATCAGCACGATCTCCGGCGGGTACCAGGTGTGGCCTTCGCCCATGTCGTACAGGACGTGGGTCGCCGCCCGGGCCGTGGCGCCGTCACGCAGATCGAGGCGGGCCTGGCCGGTGAAGAAGTCGGGATCGCCGCCCTCCCGGGCGACGACACCGACGCCGACCCGCCGCTGGGCCACCATCGCGGCCCGGACGGGCTCGGCCCTGGAGCCGGGCGTGGCGGCAGCCGACGGCTTCGCCCGCCTTTCGCCACCGGAGCCCTCGGCGTCGCCGGGCCACAGCAGGTGCGCGCCCAGTCCCCCGGCCCCACCCACCAGCAGGCCGACCGCGACCGCCACGGCCACCGCGCGGCGGTGCGACCCCGCGGGCCTCGGAGAGATCTCTTGCTCGCGCACGGCCCAGCCCCTTCCGCACCGCCCCGGCACACCGGAGCGCCCCCTCCGACGCTCCGGCGAGAGGACTACACCGTAGGGCGCGCGCAGGCAAGGAATGACCGATTCGAACCGGGTGCCACTCTCCATGGCCAAATGCGGAATATCTCCTTCTTATCTCCCCACGAAGGTAAGCGTGTTGTACGCTCGCCGTGAGCCTGACGTCCGGCCGAGGGGTGGCATCTTGGGCGCGACGGAGGCGCTCACGCGCATGGCCGATTTTCCCCGTTGGCCATAGCGAAGCCGGATTGGCCCGCACGGCGGGATACCGGCACGAAAACTCAGATCAGCGAGGGCCCGCGGCGGACAACCCGCACACGAACCTTCGCTGTGGCGCTTCGCACCTGCTCCGCACCGGTTCAGCATTGATCGCCCCGATGCCGTGAAGAACTGCGCTATGCCGACGGTTCATGGAAGTGGCCCGCATTGCCGCTTTTCCCATCGAAAACAACGGCAATCGCGACTCATTGACAGGTCGGCACCAGCTGACCTCAATCGATCTTGTGGCCGTATCTGACGCCCGGCCTCCACAGAGGCCCCAGACGGCCATACGGGGGAAAAGGACGCCGCACATGGCTCAGATACGACTGCTGATCGCCGATGACCGCGTCGTGACCCGGTCCGGTCTCGTGGCGATGAGCAGGGAAGCTCCCGGACTCGACGTGGTCGGCGTGGCGCAGGACGTGGCCGGTGTGCTGGCCGCCGTCGACTGCCTGGACCCCGATGTCGTGCTGCTCAATCTCCGCAGACTCTCGGGGGAAGGCCTTCGCCGCCTCGCCCATGTCATCGGGGCGCACGTCTCGATCATCGTCCTGTGGTGCCATGACTCCGCCGTCACCGTCCAGGACGCGTTACGGGCCAAGGCCGCCGGATTCATGGCCCTGGAGATCCTGCAGGAGGAATTCGCCAGCGTGATAGCCCTGGTCGACCGCGGCTGCGCCGCCTATCTCTTCCCGCGCGAACGAATCCGCGACATCAGCGACGGCTATCCGACGACGCCGGTGACATCGGGAGCCATGTCGACCCTCACCTCACGGGAGAGCGACGTACTGCGCCTTCTCGCAGGCGGCATGACGAACAAACAGATAGGTTCGGCCCTGCACATCGCCGAGAACACGGTGAAGAAACACGTCCATCGCGCGATGAACAAGTTATCGGCCTCCAGCCGGGTGGAAGCGGCGCTCCTCGTGTCCCGCCTCGGCCCGCTGGATCTGACGGCGCACGGCCGCGCCCCGCGGGGTCAGCAGAGAAGCGATCTGAGCAGCACTTCATAGGTCCGCCCCGCGTCGCCCACCGTCGCGGCGCCCGTCATCGCGACCTCATGGCCGAGACAGGTCAGGGCGCCGAGCAGCACGAGCGCGAGCCGACGGCATCCGGCGGCGTCCCTGTCGGACGCGTCGAGGCCGGGCCCGCCCCGCGCGGAGAGGGCCCGCTCCACCAAGCGGATCGTCGACGACAGCCACCACTGCTCGTCGATCCGGCGCCACCGCTCGTAGCCGAGGACCGCGGGCGCGTCCAGCAGGAGCAGCCGGGCGGCGGCGGGATCGGCGCAGAAACCGAGGAACTCCAATCCGGACCGCAGCAGGACACGGACCGGCTCGTCCTCGACGTCACGGACGCCTTCGATGTCACGGGCCGCCCCGGCGGACCGGATCCGTACGGCGAGCTCCCGATGGATGTCGTGCACCACGTCCACCAGCAGCGCCTCCTTGCCCGGCCAGTGGTGGTACAGCGCACCGGTCGTGAGCCCGGCGCTCCCGGCGACCTCCGCGATGGTCGTCGCGGCGTACCCCCGCTCACCGAACAACTGGCGTGCCGTACGGACTAGTTGGGCCTTGGTGGTCTCGGTCCGCTCTGCGTTGGATCTGCGCGGCGACATACCGAACGATGCTATGTTCCTTCGATGATGGATGTCGACGCGGCCCAAGCTGTCCTCGATAACAGCCCCTTCGGCCCCTGGTGGGGATTCAAGGTGGAAGCCGTCGCCAAGGGGCACGCCAAGGTCTCGCTGCCCCAGCGTCCCGAGCTCTTCCGCCCCGGCGGCGTCCTGCAGGGCGGCTGCGCCATGACGCTCGCCGACGTGACCTGCTGGATCGCGATCATGTCGCTGTTCGGCGAGGACGACCCGTCCGTCACCCAGCAGATGACGACGAGCTTCCTCGGCCCGGCCCGCACCGATCTCCTCTGCGAGTCCACCGTCGTCAGGCCCGGCCGTCTGATCGTCTACGGCACCGCGGAGACGACCGACACCGCGGGCAAGCTCGTCTCCCACCACACCCTCACCTACATCCGGCCGCCGCAGCGGGCCGGAGCCTGAGTTCCGGAAGGCCTCCGAGTACCACCAAAGAGCCATCGGAATACCCCCATCGGACCCCGGTGATGTGGCCCCATCGTGGCCTGTCGACCTCGCGAGTCGGCCGGATAGTCTCCATTTCTCGGCTACCCGGAGGAGATTCGTATGGGAGACGTCTTTTCGGAGACTGTAAACTTGGAGAGTGTCGGTGAACTCCCCGAGGAATACCACGAGGTACTGACACATCAGATGCTCGCCAATGGCGAGGGCGAGCTGAGCGCGGGCGACACCTACGTCGATTCGTTCTATCCGCTCGCGCCCAATGCCGACGAACGCTATGTGTGTCTCAAGTTCGGCATGGAAGAGGTCGACCATTTCCGGCGCTTCGCCAAACTGCTCAATCCGCTCGGCATCGACACCTCGCACATGGTGAACCAGGCCGTGGCGGACCGGCGTTACTTCCCGGCCGAGAGCATGACCACCCGGATCACCGTCTGGGAGGAGCGCGCCGCGTTCAGCTTCCTGTGCGAACTCGAAGGTCACTTCCAGATCAAGGAGATGACCACGAGCACCTACGGGCCGCTGCGCGTCGAGGCCGACGCGATCCTCAAGGAGGAGGCCCGGCACTTCGGCTACGGCAAGCGCCTGATGCAGGAGGCGTACGACGCGGGCGGCCAGGCCCGCGACCGGGCGCAGAAGGCGCTCGACAAGTTCTACCCGATGGCGCTCGACATGTTCGGGCGGCCCGACTCCCGCCGCGGCCGCCTCGCCGTCAAGTGGGGTCTGCGCCAGCACGACAACGGCGAGCTGCGCGAGCTCTACAAGACCGCGATCGCGCAGCACATCGAGAAGATCGGCTTCTCCGTGCCCAAGGTCGACCCCTCCCAGCTGCAGTTCGCCTGAGCGGCGTCGGCCCGCTCCGCCCCCCCGGCGCGATCCGCTTCCCCGCGGCCCCACCACCTCACCGGAGTAGGAATCGATGACGACGACCGACACGCTGATCGACCGGATCAAGACGCACCGCGTCTTCCACCACCCCCTCTACGACCACTGGGCCGCGCGGCCCCCGTCCGCCGAGGTCTCGGGCGCGCTCTTCCACCAGGTGCAGTCGTTCTGCGCCTCCACCCGCCCCGGCGGCGAGTTCCCGACCGCCCTGCGCGGCATCGGCTGGGACGAGCAGGCCGTCCTCATCGAGGAGATCGTCGACAGCGAGTCCGGACACGGCCCCGAACTCGCGACCATGGCGGGCCACATCGTCAATCGCACCGGCACCCCGGTCTTCGACGACGTGTACGACACCGAGCGGGTCGAGGCCTGGCTCAAGACGTCGTCGGACCGGCTGCTCGCCGCCCTGCCCGGGTACGACCGGGAGACCGGTCTGACCGCTCAGGCGACGGCCGCCATCTCGGTGTTCAAGCGCCGGTTCGCCTCCGACGCCGACACCACCGTCCGCAATCTGGGCACGGCGCTCGCATTGGAGATCATCTCCAACCAGTCCCTGATCCCCGGCGAGAAGCGCGCCCTCATCGACTCCGGTCACTACAAGACCGACCTCGAAGAGCCGGAAATGCATTACATGGCGGAGCACTGGGGCGACTGCGGTGCCGAGCAGCAGCACGAAGCGAATGTCATCCAGGCCGTCTCGACCGTCATGGACGCGTCCAACAGCGACCAGATCGCGCAGGGCGTGGAGGACTTCCTGGAATCACTGTGCGCGCTGTGGGACGTCCTGGACGCCGCACTTCTCTCGTCCGGACTGCAGCCGGCCGAATAGTTCCCTGACGGCCGGGCCGGCGGTTCACGCCTGCGGCGGGGCCGCCGGTCCGGCCGTCACAGGACGGGATTCTGGGGTGGGTCATGAGTGTGTTCGACGAAATAGACGGCCATGAGCAAGTGCTTTTCAGTACCGGTCCCGGCGGGCTCCGGTGCGTCATCGCCATTCATTCGACGCTGTTGGGCCCCGCGCTCGGCGGCGTCCGCTTCCTTCCCTACCGGGACGAAGACCAGGCGATCAGCGACGCGTTGCGCCTCTCGCGCGCCATGACGTACAAAGCGGCCTGCGCGGGGCTCGACATCGGGGGCGGGAAAGCGGTCATCTTCGGTGGCGCGGGCGTGGAGAAGTCCGAGCCGATGCTCCGCGCGTTCGGGCAGGCGGTCGAGAGCCTTTCCGGCCGGTTCATCGCCGCCTGCGACATGGGCATCACCACCGCCGACCTGCGGGTCATGCGGAAGGAGTCCCAGTGGATCCGCGGCCTCGACGCCGCGGAGGGCGGCTCCGGCGAGTCGGGCGCGATGACCGCGTACGGCGTGAGCCTCGGCATCCGGGCGTGTCTGCGGCACCTCGACGACAGCGAGAGCCTGGAGGGCCGCCACGTCGCCATCGACGGCGTCGGCAAGGTGGGGGCCCGGCTCGCGACGCTCCTGGCCGAGGACGGCGCCCGTCTCTGGGTGGCCGACATCGACCAGGAGAAGGCCGAGCGGGTGGCCCGCGCCTGCGGGGCGGAGGTCGTCAGCCGGGAGAAGCTCTATCTGCTCGACGTGGACGTCCTCAGCCCGAACGCGATCGGCAACGTCATCGACGCCGACCTCGTGGACCGGCTCCGCTGCCGGATCGTCGCGGGCGGGGCCAACAACCAGCTCGCCGCGCCGACGGTCGCGGACCGGCTCGCGGCCCGCGGCGTCCTGTACGCGCCGGACTTCGTCATCAACGCGCTCGGTCTGATCCAGGTGGTCGACGAGCTGCATCCCGCGGGCCACGACATGAACCGGGTCAGGCAGCGCGCCGAACTCATCCCCGAGCGGCTCGCGGAGATCTTCAACCGGGCCCACCACCTGCGGATCAGCACGGCCGCCGCCGCGATCAGCATGGCGCGGGACCGGCTCGCGGCGGTGCGGACGGTGCGGTCGTTCTGGCTGCCGCCGCGGTGCGCCTGAGCCGCCGCCCGCACGGCCGGAAGGGCACCGGCACCCCGTCACCGGCGAAGGGACGCCGAACCACGATGAGGAGCGAGCGCTGATGGAGTTGGAAGCCGCGATACGCACGCGCCGCAGTCAGCACCGTCTGATCGAACCCGCCCCGAGCGACGAGGAGTTCGTCGATCTGCTCGGCTGGGCCGCGACCGCGCCCGATCACGGCCACCTCCGCCCCTGGCGGTGGATCCTCGTGCGCGGCGACAGCCGGGCGGCGCTCGGCGCGGCCTTCGCGTCCGGCGCCGCCGACCCGGAGGCGGTCCGGCGCGAGGCGCGCAAACCCCTGCGCGCCCCGCTCCTCGCCACCCTGGTGCTCGTCCCCCGGCGCAACCACCGCGTGCCGGACTGGGAGCAACTGGCCGCCAGCAGCGCCATGGTCAACTCGCTGATGCTCCTGCTCCACGACCGCGGCTTCGGCAGCATGTGGCGCACCGGCCCGTCGGTCGACTCGGCGGGCCCCCGCCTCCTGCTGGACCTCGCACCCCACGAACGCATCATCGGCTGGCTCTATGTGGGCACCCCGGACCCCACCCGCCGCGCCGTCCCCCGCGATCCGGTGCCGGTCGGCCACCGGGTCTCCCGGTTCACGCCCCCGTCGCCCGTCGCGCCGCGGTCCGCCGTGCCGGAGGGGCTCACCAGTCCCGTTCCGTAGGCGGAAAATGACTCGCAGCGCCGACCGGGCGGATGACAGGGTGCGGCACATGTCATCCCAGTACCAGATCCGTGCCGACCACGACGCCCGCACGATCGTCGTCTACCAGGCGTACTCGCCCGCCATCGCGGACGCGGCGCTGCGGGCGGGCCGCTTCGTCGCGCCGTTCTCGTTCCACCGGATGACGTGGATCAAGCCCTCCTTCCTGTGGCTGATGCACCGCAGCAACTGGGCCCGCAAGCCGGGGCAGGAGCGCGTCCTGGCGGTGCGGATCAGCCGTGAGGGCTGGGAGGAGGCCCTGTCCCGGGCCGTCCTGACGACCTCGGATCCGGCGGCCGTGGGACAGGCGGCCGTGCACGTCCAGTGGGACCCGGAGCGCTCGGCGCGCGGAGCGGCGCTGAACCACTACAGCATCCAGGTCGGCGTCGGCCGCCAGCTGATCCGTACGTTCACCGACGACTGGATCGTCTCCCTCACCGACCTCACCCCCCAGGTCCGCAAGGCCGCCGCACTCGTACAGACCGGGCATGCCGCCAAGGCCCAGCGACTGCTCCCCGCAGAGCGGGTCTACCCGCTGCCCCGGGCGTTGGAGGACCGCCTCTCACCGCGCGGATGACCGGAGCACGGCGGGCCTCAGCGGCGTCCCCCGAACTCCCAGTCGTGCACTTCGACGTCCGCGTACCGAACCGGCCTCAGGACCTCCCCGGCCGTCCGCGGATCCGGCGATCGCACCAGGGCCGCCGTGCCCAGCCAGGTGGTGGCGTCGTCGGACAGGAGGGGGCCGAAAGCGATCAGATCGTCGTCCGCGGGCGGGGCCGCGGGCGTCGGGCCGGGGGCGGGGCCCAGGCCCAGGACCAGGTAGCGGTTGCCGTCGGCGGGGCCGCCGGGGTGGTCCCACATCGTGCGGCCCAGCAGATTGCGCCAGCGCCGCAGCAGGACGTCCCGGTACACGCCCGCCTGGTAGTTCGGCTCGTCGAAGGCGAAGGCGCGCGCGGCGGCGGGGTCGGGCAGGTCGACGATGTGGACGCTGCCGCTGGGTGTGTCGCCGTCGCCCGCGAAGGTCGGGCCGCGGGCGATCAGCTCCTTGTCGTACCGGTCCATGTAGGACCAGTGCTCCTCGACGAGTTCCGCGCGCAGGGCCAGGGAGCCGACCCTGTCACGGTGGTAGCAGAAGAATTCCATGGTCACAGACGATCCCCCACCGCTCACCGCTTCACAACCGGCTTTCGCCGGTACTCCGACGGGTACGACTGAGCCGTGGCGGGCCGATCGGGCAGGAGGAACAGGTGCGCAGGATCGCGATCGTGGGAGCCGGGCAGGCCGGGCTGCAGCTCGGCCTCGGGCTCCTCGGGGCCGGGTACGACGTCACGCTCGTCGCCGAGCGGCGGCCGGACGAGGTGCGCGGCGGCCGGGTCACCTCGACCCAGCTCATGTTCGGGCCCGCGCTGGCGCTCGAGCGGGCGGCGGGCCTCGCCTTCTGGGACGACGACACCCCCGTGATGCCGGGGTTCGAGCTGAGCAACTGGGACCCGGAGGGCCGACCGGACGCACCGGTGCGGCGGTTCAGCGCGCCCTTCGACGCCGAGGTGCGCTCCGTGGACCAGCGGGTCAAGCTCGCGGCCTGGCTGGAGCTGTTCGAGGAGCGCGGCGGCCGCGTCGAGTACCGCTCCGTCGGCCCCGCAGAGGTGGCCGCGCTCGCCGCCGCGCACGAGCTGACCGTGCTCGCCACCGGCCGGAGCGGCCTGTCCGCGCTCTTCGGCCGCGACGACGCCCGGTCGATCTTCGACCGGCCGCAGCGCTCCCTCGCCTGCTTCTACGTGCGTGGCGGCCGCCACGACGCCGACGACCCGGCCGCCGCGTACGTACGCAACACGGGGGTGCCGCCGACCGGCGACGTGATCATGCTGCGGGCGCTCACGGTCGGCGGGCCCTGCGACATCCTGCTGTTCGAGGGCCGCTGGGGCGGCGCCTACGACTGCTGGGGCGACCGGCCGGAACCCGCCGCCGGCCTTCGGCGGGCGCTCGGCCTGCTGCGGACGTACGCGCCCTGGGAGTACGCGCGGTTCCGCGACGCCGAGCCGACCGACCCGGGTGCCGCCCTGTACGGCGCGGTCACGCCCGTGGTCCGCCATCCGGTGGCACGCGTGGACGGTGACCTGCGCGTCCTCGGCATGGCGGACGCAATCACCGTCCACGATCCCATCACCGGGCAGGGCGCGAACAACGCGGCCCGGGCGGCGGCCTGTTACCTCGACGCCATCGTCGAGCGGGGCGGGCGCCCCTTCGACGAGCCGTGGATGCGGGAGACGTTCGCCGTGTACTGGGAGAACGCCCGGCACACGCACGCCTTCACCGACCTGATGCTGCGGGACCCGCAGCCCGAGCACGTACGGCGCGCCGTCGGGGCCGCCTTCGACCACCCCGAGACCGCCCACCGCTTCGCCAACGGCTATGCCGATCCGCTCACTTACCGCGACTGGCTGATGGACCCGTCCGGCGCGGAGGCCTACCTCTCCCGGCTCGACACGTAGTCCCCGAGGCGGGTCAGGGCGGCTGCGGCCTCTTGGTCGTCCCCGGCGCTGAAGACGTGCACCACGATGCCCGTCTCCTCGGGAGCGGCCGGTACGTGCAGCGGCTCGAAGTCCAGCGTGACCAGGCCGGCCACCGGATGGCGCAGGCGTTTGCGGCCCGCCCCGCACATGACGACCACGCCGCTGTCCCAGATGCGCCGGAAGTCGTCGCTGCCCTCGGCCAGTTCGGCGATGAGCGCGCGGAGTGCCGCGTCGTCGGGGTAGCGCCCGGCGGCGGCGCGCAGCTGGCCCACGGCCTCCGCGGCCCGCGGCTCCCAGTCGGGGAAGACGTCACGGGACGCGGGGTCGAAGAAGAGGAACCGCGCGTTGTTCGGGTCGCGGCGGCCCGGCTCGGCGAGCCCGCCGAGCAGTTCGGCGCCCAGCGGGTTCCAGGCGACCACGTCCAGGCGGGGGTTCGTCGCGAAGACCGGGAAGTGCGCGAGGGAGTCGAGGACGCCGCGCAGCAGGGGGCTGGCCGGGATGCTGGGCGCGGGGCCGCGCCGGGCGTCGGCCAGGGTGACGAGGTGGGTGCGCTCGGCCGCGTCGAGCCCGAGGGCGCGGGCGAGCGCGTCGAGGACCTCGGTGGACGGCTGGGTGGCGCGGCCCTGTTCGAGCCGGACGTAGTAGTCCACACTGATGCCCGCGAGCTGGGCCAGCTCCTCGCGGCGCAGCCCGCGCACCCGTCGGCGCCGCCCGCCGGTGAGCCCTACGTGCTCCGGCGCGACGCGCCCTCGCCGGGCGCGCAGGAAGCCGCCGAGGGCCCGCCCCGGGTCGCCGACCCGGTCCGCCGGGTCACCGCCGGTACCGGTGGTGCTCACGCGCTCTTCGTGGTTCACGCCGCTCATGGGCTCCAGTATGCGTGGCCCTGCCAGTACCAGGATCAGCGATCCACTGGTTGAACAGGGTGCTGGCTGCCCGCGACGGTCCGTACGAACGTAGAGGCATGAACACGATCACCCCGCAGCAGCCCAAGAAGGTCCTCGTCGTCAGCGCCCACCCGGAGCCGCGGTCCCTCAACGCGTCCCTCACCTCCTTCGCGGTCGAGCACCTGCGCGCCGCGGGCCACGAGGTGCGGGTGTCGGACCTGTACGCGATGAAGTGGAAGGCGACCGTCGACGCCGACGACTTCCCGGAGCACGGCCTGGGCGAGCGCCTCCACGTCATGGACGTCTCCGAGCGGGCCACCCTCGCGGGCCGCCTGTCCGCGGACGTCGTGGCGGAGCAGGAGAAGCTGCTGTGGTCGGACGCGGTGGTCCTGCAGTTCCCGATGTGGTGGTTCTCGGCGCCCGCGATCCTGAAGGGCTGGATCGACCGGGTGTTCACCGCTGGGTTCGCCTACGGGCCCAAGGTGGCACCGCCTTACAGCGAGGGCCCGCTCGCGGGTCGGCGCGCCCTGTTGTCGGTGACGGCCGGGGCCCGCGCGACCTCGTTCTCCGACCGGGGCATCCACGGGCGCGTCGAGGACGTCCTCCATCCCTTGCAGCACGGCCTGTTCTGGTTCACCGGCGTCCGGCCGCTCGACCCGTTCGCGGTGTACGGCTCGAACGCCCTGTCCGACGAGCGGTTCGCCGCGGTCCGACAGGCCTACGGGCAGCGACTCGACGGGCTCTTCACGGACGAGCCGGTCCCCTTCCGGACCCTGGTCGGCGGTGACTACGACCACGACATGCGGCTCCTTCCCGGCGTCGAGGCGGCGGGGACGAGCGGGCTCGACCTGCACGTGCGCCCGCGGACCGGCCAGTAGGCCGTACTTCCGCACACCCCACTGTTCACCGGATTCCACTCAACCCCTCCGGCACTGTCCGCGGTCTCGGTACACAAGCGACGATCGTGAGGAGTACGGAATGGCGTTACGGAAGAGCACGAAGGCAGGCGTGGTGGGGGTCGCGGCGGCGGCGCTGGCGGCCACCGCGTTCGTGGCACCCGCCGGGGCGGCGTCGGACGCGCCGTCCGGGCACCGGGCCACGCAGCGCGCGATGGACGCGGCCGTGCGGGCGGGCATCCCCGGCATCACCGCCCAGGCACGCGACGGCGACGGCGTCTGGAAGGCCGCCTCGGGCGTCGGCGACCTGACGTCGGGCGCGCCGCGCGGCAAGAACGACAAGTTCCGCGTCGGCAGCATCACCAAGACGTTCGTGGCGACCGTCCTGCTCCAACTGGAGTCCGAGGGAAGACTCGACCTCGACGACACCGTGGAGCACCATCTTCCCGGCCTCGTACGCGGCAACGGCAACGACGGCAACAAGATCACCGTCCGGCAGCTGCTCAACCACACCAGCGGCCTGTTCGACTACCTGGCCGACCCCGAGTACAGCCGCACGTACATGGAAGGCGACGGCTACCTCAAGCACCGCTACGACACCCTGCCGCCCAAGAAGCACGTGCGGGTGGCGCTGTCCCACCAGCCCCTGTTCGAGCCCGGCGCGAAGCACTCGTACTCCAACACCAACTACGTCCTGGCCGGGCTGATCGTCGAGAAGGCCGGCAAGAGGACGTACGAGAAGGAGGTCCGCGACCGCATCATCGGGCCGCTGGGCCTGAAGCACACCTCCAACCCGGGCAACAGCATCCACCTGCCCCGCCCCAGCAGCCGCGGCTACTCCAAGCTGTTCAGGTCGTCCCCCGACCGGATCGACGACATCACCGAGATGAACGGGTCGCAGGGCTGGGCCGACGGCGACATCATCTCCACCGCGGGCGACCTCACCCGCTTCTACAGCGCCCTGCTGCGCGGCAAGCTCCTGCCCCCGAAGCAGCTGAAGGCGATGAAGACCACCGTCGCCGTCCCCGGATCCTCGACGAGGTACGGGCTCGGCATCTCACGCCTCAGGACGGGCTGCGGCACGACCCTGTGGGGCCACGGCGGCGGCATGATCGGCTGGCTCTCCATGGCCGTGTCCACGGAGGACGGCCGCCATCAGCTCGCCTACAACTACAACGGCGACTGGGAGACTTCGCACATGCCGAAGATCGTCGACGCCGAGTACTGCGGGACGTCATGACGCCGTCCTGGGCCGGAGCCAGTTGAGGGCGAGCGACACCGCGGTCAGCACGGCGTACAGGATGAGCAGCGTCGGCCACGCGCCCTCTCCGTCCGCCCAGGCCTGTAGCAGGAAGGCCGCCCCGCCCGCCGCCACCGCGACGAGCAGCAGACACACCGCGTGCACCCGGCCCTGAACACCGGCCCAGAGGAGGGCGGACGCGGCGGCCAGCATCGTGGCACCCACGATCAGCTGCCGCGTCAACTCCGATACGTCGCCGGCGACATGCCCCGGTCCCTTGCCGAGTACGAGGCACAGAACGGTGGTCAGGACAACGGCGGGAAGCAGGGCAAGGCCCAGCCACCCCAGGACGCGGGGCAGGCGCGAGCGCCAGCGCACGCCCTGTGAGCGGATGAGGAATCCAACCACCGTTGCGGGGGCGACGCAGAGGGCGAGGACGAGATGGCCGGGCGGTGAGAACCACCTCTGCGTGGAGAACGCGACACCCACCCACATCAGCGAGCCCGCACACGCCGCGAGGAGGGGCGCGAGGACCGCGAGGACGACCGGCAGCCAGACGAACGGCTTGAGCGCCCACATCACGCCCCGCCCGAGAAAGGCCTTCCACCGGTTTCCGCTGGGCTCGAGCGCAGGCCAGGCAAGGAGGCCGAGGCGGACCGCCGCCCGTCGGGGGTCGTGCGCGCGGAGCAGCTCGGGCACGGTCTCCTCGCCGATGCGGCGGAACTCCCGGAAGGCGGTGTCGAAGGCGACCGGCGGCGTCTTCGCCGGTACCGCGGGCGGGTTGCCGCCTCCTGGCTGCTTGCGCAGCGCGGCGACGACGGGGAGTTCCTCCTTGAGGATCTCCCGCTGGCGAAGCTCGACGAGCAAGTGCCGCACCCGGTCCCACGGACCCGTACCGGCGGGTGTGTTCTCCCAGAGTCCGGCCAGCGCCGTGTACGGCGTGAGGGGGGAGGTGCCCCTCGTGGTGTCGCCCAACTGCCCCGGCAGCCAGTCGACGGACGGCGCGAGCGCGGAGACCACTCTGTCCATGAGTCCGTCGTCCGGATCTCCGAAGGCGGTCCTCAGACGGTCGTCGGTGGCCACGATCTTCACCAAGGAGGCCGCCCCGTCGAGGCGTCCCCAGGTCCAGTCGCTGATGCGCCAGCGCGCGCTGAGGAACGCCGAGAAGTTGTTCAGCTGGTTGCCGCTGAGCTTTCCCTCGACCATCCCTCTGAGCGTGGCCGTCCCGCCCGTCGCGGGCGCCAGGTACTCGGTGGCCCAGCTCGTGTTGGCGGCGGACACGGTGTGGAAGTTGATGTGTGTCGGTTCGGCCAGGGGGTCGGGGCGCAGCGGCCCCAGCAGCACTTCGGCGGCTGCCAGGACCTTCCTCATGTCCCCGCGCGCGCCGACGGCCGCCTTGTGAAGGGCCTGGAAGCCCGGCACGGTCGTGCTTCGGCAGCCGTCGGCCGCCCCGCGGGTCAGCACAGGACCCATGTCGCGTCCCAGTTCGGCCAGGCTCTCGAACAAGCTCGCGCAGAGTGTCCGGTACGACGACGCCGTCCGCGGTGCGGGGCGCGCGTAGGGAACGACGGCGTCCGTGGTCACCGCGGCCGCGAGGTCGGAGGCCCAGGCTTCCCATCCGTGGTCCGTCCGGCCGGGGAGCAGACGCTCCAGCCTGAGGGTGGCCCTCCGCTTGAGTTCGAGAGGGTCGTTGGTCCGGTGGGCGAGTCCGACGCCGAACTCGTGCAGGATCGTACGGTCCCGGGCGGCGATGAGCGTGGCGACCGCGAGCCGGTGTGCGTACAGCCTCTTCCGCAGCTCCGGCAGCTCCGGCGGCATGGCCGCGCACGGACTCTCCTCGGCCGTGGCCGGACCGTCCCGGGTCGTGCCGGGGCGGTCTTCGTAGGCTTGGGCTTCGAAGGCACGGAGCCAGTCGAGGAGCAGTCGTACGGCGCGTGCCGCCATCATCGGCGACCGGCCCGTGGCAGGCAGGTCCTCCCACGACGTCTCGCGCGGCGGCACCCAGTGCTCTCCCGTGCGGCACAAGGCGGCGAGGAACGGCGCCGAGCCGTCCGGAAGGCGCTCGTCCAGGAAATCCAGCGGTCCGGGGCCCGAGGGCAGCGGCAGCGGGTCGGGGCCCGTGATCTTGGTGGGGTCCTGGAGCAGCAGGCTCACTCGACGGGCCTCGGCGTCACCGACCCCGGTGAGGTACGCGGACCAACGGCGCGTGGCGGCGTGCGCGCAGGAGGCCGGTTCGGCCGGGAGCACGCCGACAAGACCCTTGTGCCGTTCGTCGATGTCCTCGGCGCCCTGGAACTCGGTGACGTCGTCCAGCAGGGACTCGGTCCCCGCCTTGATCCCCAGTGACTTCCTGGCGAGCCGCAACAGGCGGGTGACCCCGCGGCGCCCGGCCTCGGCCACCGGTGCGTCCGCGTACGGCGGGACCGGCTGGAGGAACAGCAGCCACCGGTCGACTCCCTGGTCCGCCGGGGATCCGGCGATGGCCCGGACCGCCCACGCCACGGGGATGTTGTCCAGGAGCCCGCCGTCGACCAGCTCCACCGTCCCGCCGGACGCGGGGTCCGGGGAGCCCGTCTCGCTGCTGACGCCCCACAGGTTCGGGGGCCGGGGCGGGTCGGTCGCCTGCGTCGGTGGCGCGTCGACGACAGGCTGGGCCGGTTCGAACGCGCCGGGGAAGGAGGAGGTGGCGCGGGCCGCGTAGGCCAGCCTGTTGAGCGCTTCCTTCCGCTCCTCGGGGTCCGCGGGGAAGTCGGTGAGGGACGGCGTCGGGACCCCCGCGGGGCTGCGGTGCCGGAACCGGAAGTAGGCCCGCGACCGGCCCGTCAGAAGCGGCTGGCCCAGGGTGGGCCGTACCCAGTCGGGCCGCGGGCGCAACCGCGTCGCCGTCAGGATCAGTCGCAGCGAAGCAGGGCGCTCGGCCGGCGGGTCGCAGTGCTCCATGAGTTCGTCGAGGCCGAGGCGCAGCCGCGCGTAGAAGGCCTCGTCGCCGCGCAGCAGGGAATCCGGGACCCGGTTGGGGCGGGGGGTGCCGCGGAGCAGGGACTCCAGGTCGCCGAGGTTCAGCCACAGGTTCCGCACGCCCGCTTCGAACGGCATTCCGTAGAGCAGGTGGCAGGAGAGCAGCACGCCGTTGAGACCGCCCGCGCTCGTCCCGGCCAGTACGTCGACGGTGACGTCCGTGTACCGGCACCGGCTCAGCAGCGGGCCGTAGACCCCGGCCTTCTTGCGCAGCGCTGCGACCTCGCAGCACGACCCGCCCATCCACACGGCGAGGCTCACTCCGCCCCGCATGGCCAGGGCGATCCTGAGTTCCGCGGGTCGAGGGCCTGGCTCCTGTGGGCTCATGCCCCCAGCGTCCGCGCCGACGGGCGAGAGGCGCATGGCGCGCTGGGCCATTGGAGCGGGCCGGGAGGCGTCGGTGACGGTGCCGACAGCGGCCCTGGTGGCCGTCACCGAAGTAGTGGGGCGGGGTGGTCGGCCGGCGGCGGCGTCGGTAGCGTCGGTGGATGGATCAGAGTGAACGGCTCCTTCATTCCTCGTCGTTCGGCGCGGCGGCGGTCGCCTACGCCGAGCACCGTCCGGACTACGCGCACGGTGCGGTGCGGTGGGCGCTCGGGACCGCGCCCGGCCCGCGCGTGCTCGACCTCGGCGCCGGGACCGGCAAGCTGACCGCCACGCTGGTCGCGCTGGGCGCCGACGTCACCGCGGTCGAGCCCGACGCCGCGATGCTGACCGAGCTGCGCCGCTCGCTGCCGGGCGTCCGGGCGCTGCCGGGGGGCGCCGAGGCGATCCCGCTGCCGGACGCGTCCGTCGACGCCGTGCTGGCGGGCAACGCCATGCACTGGTTCGACATGGCCGTCGCGGGCCCCGAGATCGCCAGGGTCCTCGCGCCGGGCGGCGTCCTGGCCGGGCTGTGGAACGTCGTGGACGACGGGGTCGAGTGGGTTGCCGGGCTCGCCCGGGTCAGCGGGAGCGCGGCCATCGGCCCACGCGACACGCCTGCCGCCTGGCGCGCCGAGACAGCCGACATGCATCTGCCGAAGACGCCCGGGCCCGCCCGGTTCGGCGGCCCGGAGCAGGCCGAGTTCGCGCACGGGCAGCGCCGCACCGCCGACTCGCTCGTCTCCACCCTCGCGACGCGCGCGGGCATGCTGGTCATGCCGGAACCGCGACGACAGGCCGTGCTGGCGCGGATCCGGAGCTTCCTCGCCGGGTGCCCGGAGACCGCGCACGGCGAGTTCACCCTCCCGATGCGGACGGCCGTACTGCGCGTCCGACGGCTGTGAGACCCCCGTCGGCTTCGGCGGTGACCGTGCCGGATCCGCCGTGAGCGGCCGTGCCGCTCCGATCAGTCCAGCCGTGCTTCGCGCAGCCTGAGAAGGTACGTCGCGGTCAGCGCGACGGCGCGGTCTTCGTCCTGCGACAGCTCCACCAGGGCGTGTGACGCCGTGGTCCCCGGGATGTCGGCCAGGGCCTGGGTCAGGCGCCCGCGTGCGGGGGCCCCGGTGGTGTCGTGGGCGAGGCGGTCGACGAGTCCGGTGGCGATGCGGTCCGCCGTCGCGGTGTCGCTCGCCAGGAGGCCGAGGGCATCGGCCGCGTCGGTGTCGTTCCTGCCTGCCACGATCATGTCGAGGAGCGTCGGGACCGCGTCGGCGGCTCCGCGGGTCCCGAGCGCGAGGGCCGCGTGGCCGCGGACCGTGGCATCGGGGTCCGCGAGGGCGTCCCGCAGCCGAGCGGCGGCCTCGTCGCCGGGCATGTCGGCGAGGGCCTTCACGGCACGTTCCCGCACCGCTGCCACCGGCGAGCCGAGGCCCTCCGCGAGCAGTGCCGGGCCGCCGTCGCCCGACCGCGCGAGGGCCCATCGAAGTGCTCCGGCGACGTTCGTGTCCGTCTCGCTCAGCACCGCCTCGACCAGGGCCTCCACCGGCACCGGGACCTCGTCGACGGAGGAGAGGGCCGCGCGCTGGCGCGTGTCGGCGCTCTTCGATCCGAGCGCCTGGAGGAGGACGACGACTTGGAGGACGTCCTGCCAGGCGGCGGGTTCCGCGGCGTCGATCCGGCGCAGCCGCGTGAGCAGTTCGGTCTCGGCCGCGATGCGTTCGCACGTGCGGCGGATGAGGTCGTCGACGAGCGCCGAGGGCGCGAAGCCGGGGTCGTCGAGCGCGCGCCCGATCTCCCGCAGCGAGAGGCCCAGCGACCGCAGGCTCTCGATGTGGAAGATCCGCCGGATGTCGTCGCCGGAGTACTCCCGATAGCCGGAGCCCGTACGGCCCGACGGCCGTACCAGGCCGAGCGACTCGTAGTGCCTGAGCATGCGGGCACTCACCCCGGAGCGTCGCGCCACCTCGCCGATCAACACGTCCTGTCGTCCTTCCTAGCCGGAACCACCGAGGGCCAGGATGCGCTTCGCCTCCTCGATCGCGAACTCGAACCCGGCGTCCGGGTCGCGCAGGAGCCGCTGGGTGGCGAGCGCATGCGTACGTACGCGCAGGTCAGGCGCCGTTGTCGCCGGACGCAGCACCGGCAGGACGGCGTCACCCAGCGCGACGAGGGCCCGGCTGAGGCTCAGCTGGGTCTCCCGCTCGCCGCGGCCGAGCTGCGTCGCGAGGACCGCGGCCAGGGCGGGCTCCTCGCCGTGCGGCACGAGCACGACCGCGGTCCGCCAGGCGCTCCGCGCCACGTCGTCGTCGGCGTCGCACAACAGCGCCCGCGTGATCGCTGGCCACGCCTGCCGATCCCCGATCTTGGACAGCGTGTGCAGCGCCTGGCTCCGTGCCTGCGCGCGCTTCGAGCGGACTTCGCGCAGCAGCTCGGGGAGCGTCACGGACACCGGGTGGCGGGTGAGTGCCCACGTCAGCATGTCGCGCACGAAGAACTCGGGCTCGGTCGCGCACCGCTCAATCAACTTGTCGACAAAGCGCTGATCGGGCGCCGTCCCGGCCTCCAGGGCCGCCCGCAACCGCACGGACGACCGGCCGTCCTCAAGCCCCCGGAGCACCCGCGCGGCCTCCGTGCCCTGCCCCGTCATGGTCATCGGGACCACCTCCTCGGCAAGCAGTGAAGACCTTGTCACGGTGTCAAGGTCAAGGGGGCCCTGGCCGGGGCGACGTCAGCTCTCCGTCAGCGCCTGGGGCACGGACGGCGAGTACGACACCTTCGTCGAGCAGATCCGAAGCGGAACCTCTACACCGCCGAGTACCACAGCGCCCACCATGCTGGAGGAGGCGTACAACGACCCGAGGGAGTTCGTGTACGCGCTGCCGTCCCGCTACAAGCCCGTCCGGGGGAAGTGAGCGACCGCCGACGGCCTTCGCCGCGCAGCCGCGCGTTAAGCCGCGCCGCCTGGCGGGCGTGGTGGTCGCGTTCGGGGAGGGTGGAAGCCGACCGGGCCGCCCGGGGCCTCCGGCACGAGGTAGGCCCGCGCGAACTGCCGCATGGTCAGTACCCCGACCGCGCGCAGCGTGAGCGCGACGGCCGATGCCGGGGTCGGGGACGGGTGCGCGCACAGGAAGTACAGCTGGAGCGTGTCGCCCACCGTCTCGCCGGGGCCCGGCGCGGGCTCGGCCTCGACCCGCTCCTCACGCCGCCGCGAAGTCGGCCCCGGCGGGCGAGAACGCCGATCGCCTCGGGTGCCGGCTCCCGGAGCAGCGGCTCGTTCACTCGGTGACCGTGCCGTGCTCGCCGTAGAACGGGCGCACCTCGAGCCACTCGTGGATCGGCTTCCCGCCCGCGCCCGGGGCCGCGGACAGCTCGCCCGCCAGCTCGATCGCGCGCTCGTAGGTCTCGACGTCGATCACCATCCAGCCGGCGATCAGGTCCTTGGTCTCCGCGAACGGGCCGTCGGTGACCGGCGGCCGCCCCTCGCCGTCGTAGCGGACGAACGTGCCCTCCGGGGAGAGGGCCTGGCTGTCGACGAACTCACCGGTCTTCTCAAGGCGGGCGGCGAAGTCGTTCATGTACCGCAGGTGGGCCGAGACCTCCTCCGGCTCCCACTGATCCATCGGCACGTCGTTCACCGATGCCGGCGCGCCGCGGTAGTGCTTCAGCAACAGGTACTTGGCCATGGTGTCCTCCTTGGTGAGGTACGGCTCCATTGTGGCCGTGTTCGCCCCTGGGAGGGAGCCGCGGACGGGTTCTCGACACGGCTGCCTCGCGAGAACGCCGGGGGTGTCGCCTTTGCCTCTAAAATCGAACATGCGATCTAATCCTGGTATGGACCGGCACACCTTCCCCACTGATCTCCTGGAGACCCAGGAAGCCTGGTACGTCACCTACCGACAGCTCGCCGACGTACCCATGACCGGCGCGGCTGCGCACCGGCGCCGACTGCTGCGGCTGTCCCAGCTGATCGCCGCGCACCCGTTCTGGCAGACCTCGGCGGGCACCCCCGCGGCCCGCGTCGCGCTCAAGGAGCGGGCCCGCGCGCGGACCGCCGAGGCCATCAGGCCTGATGCAGGGCGTAGGTGAGGACGTCGTCGCCGCTGTCGCGCATGCCCTTGCGGAAGGCCGCCTCGTAGGCGGCGTCCCCGGCGCTCGCGCGGGCCCGGCGTTCACAGGCTTCGCGGGCCGCGATGAGCTCGGGGATGCCCAGCTGGGGCCGGCCGATGTCGGCCCAGGTCCGCTGGCCCATGCCGAGCAGCCGGGCCGCCCGCTCACCCTGCCCCGCGGTGGCGGCGAGCGAGGCCAGCAGGTCGACGGCCGTGGCGATGCCGATGCTGTCGTGCAGCAGGGCCTTGCCCTCCAGGGCGGTGCGGGCGTGCGCGGCCGCCTCGGCGAAGCGGCCCAGGCCGTACGCCGCCTGCCCGTGGACGTAGTCGGCGAAGGCCCGGGCCCACAGCTCGCCGCGCCCGACACACGCCGCGCGCAGGGCGTCCGCCACCGCGCAGGCCTCCGCGAACTCCCTCAGATTGGTGTGGACGAACACCCGCAGCGCCCACACCAGGAAGCGCGCCCCGGTGTACGCACCGCCGTGCTCCTCGGCATAGGGCACCGCGTCGAAGACGGTCGCGGCCTCGGCCGGACGGCCGGTCAGCGTGAGGAGCCCGCCGTCGAGGTGCGCGGCGGCGCACAGCATGGCCGGGTCGGCCGCCTCCTCGGCGCGGGCCCGGAGCTCCCCCGCGAGGCGTGCGGCCGCGGCACGGTCGACCTGGCCCAGGGCGATCGCGCCGCAGGCCCACACCGCCTTGCTCCGCACGGCGCCGGACCGCGGCCCCAGGGACAGGGCCCGGTCGAGGTAGTGGCGCCCCTCGCGCAGGACGCCGCAGCACAGCCAGTAGAACCACAGGGCCCCGGCCAGTTCGAGGGCGGTGTACGCGTCCTCCCCCTCGCCCAGGCAGAAGTCGAGCGCGGCACGGAGGTTGGCGTGTTCGCAGACCATCCGTTCGTGCCAGGCGGCCTGGTCGGGGCCCATCCACGCGGTATCGCCCCGCAGGGCCAGGGCCCGGTAGTGGATCCGGTGCCGGCAGCGCAGCTCCGCCTCCTCGCCCAGACCGCGCAGCCAGTCGGCGCCGAATTCGCGCAGGGTGTCCAGCATGCGGTAGCGCTCCGCGCCCCCTGTGGGCTGCGGGACGAGGATCGACTTCTCCACCAGGGCGACCAGCAGGCCGCCGACGTGCTCGGCAGCCAGGTGCGTGTCGGCGCACACCTGCCGGGCCGCCTCGGCGTCGAAGGTGCCCGCGAACACCGAGAGCCGTGCCCACAACAGCCGTTCGGCCGGGGTGCACAGTTCATGGCTCCAGCCGATCGCGGTCCGCATCGCCTGGTGCCAGGGAGGTTCGGCCTCGTACACGACCGCGTCGGTCTCCCCCAGGACGGCGAACCGGTCGTCCAGGCGCTCGGTCAGCTCACCGACGGACAGTTCGCCCAGGCGTGCCGCGGCCAGTTCGATGGCCAGCGGGAGGCCGTCCAGGCGCCGGGCCAGGCCGACGAGCCCGGCCCGTTCCGCGTCGGTGTCCTTGAAGCCGGGCAGACACGGGGCGGCGCGCTCGCGCAGCAGCACCACCGCGTCCGCCTGCGACGCCGTGGGATCGCCGGGCTCGGGGACCGGCAGCGGCTCGACCGTGAGCACCTCCTCGCCGCCCGCCTCCAGACGGCGGCGGCTGGTGGCCAGGATCCTGAGGCCGGGCGCGGCCTCCACCAGTGCCTGCGCGGCCAGCGAGCAGGCGTCCACCAGGTGCTCACAGGTGTCCAGGACGAGCAGCAGCTCCCGGCCCGCCAGATAGTCCGCCAGGACGTCGATCATCGGGCGGGTGCTCTGGTCCACCAGGGGCAGCGCCTCGGCGATGGCGTACGGCAGCGACCTGCCCTCGCGCAGCGACGACAGTTCCACCACCCACGCTCCGTCCCGGAACCGTGGCTGCAACTCGGCCGCGGCCTCAAGCGCGAGGCGGGTCTTGCCCACCCCACCGACCCCTGTCAGGGTCACCAGGCGCGCCGTGCCCGCGAACAGCCTCCCGATCTCCGCCAGTTCGGACCCGCGGCCCACCATCGTCGTCCTCGCTGCCGGCAGGTTCCCCGCCCGGGACTGCTCAACGGCCACGTTCTTCCTCCCCCTCGCCCGCACATCGCCCGCGCAGGCGGGGGCACACAGTGTGCCGTCCCCGGCCACACCATGGGCAACCGGAGTGAAAGCGCCCCGAATCGCTGGAAACGGACCACGAACGCCCAGGAAATGAACGGACCCGCGCACGTCGTGCACAACGATCGATCGACGGCGCCGCACGGCCCGCGGACAACGGTCGTGACCGCCGCCGTCGGGCCGGGGGGCTCGGCCCTCAGGCGCCGGTCTTGCCCAGGGCGTCGGTCAGGGCGCGGCAGAAGGCCGGGAGGTCGTCCGGCTTGCGGCTGGTGACGAGGGTGTTGGGGCCCGCGGTGCACACCCGCACCTCCTCGTCGACCCACGTGCCACCCGCGTTGCGGATGTCGGTGCGCAGGCTGGGCCAGGAGGTGACGGTGCGGCCGCGCACCACGTCGGCCTCGACGAGCGTCCACGGGGCGTGACAGATCGCCGCGACGGGCTTGCCCGCGGTGAAGAACTCCTCGATGAACGCCACCGCCCGCTCGTCCAGGCGCAGGGCGTCGGGGTTGGCGACGCCGCCGGGCAGGACCAGGGCCTCGAAGTTTGCGGCGGACGCCTCGGCCACGACCTGGTCGACCGGGAAGGAGTCGGCCTTGTCGAGGTGGTCGAACCCCTGGACGCGACCCGGCTCGGTCGACAGCAGGACGGGCTCGGCCCCTGCGGCCTCGACGGCCCGCCACGGCTCGGTCAGTTCGATCTGCTCCACGCCTTCGGGCGCGGTGAGAAAGGCGATGCGCACGGTGGCTCCTCTCCTTGATGAAGTGCTGCTTCGGGTTCTCACGCTGGTATGTCTGGTACTGGTACGTCTGGCGCCGGCTTGTCTCGCGCTGGTTCGTCTGGTGCTGGTTCGGGTTCTCGTACGCGCGGTTCTCGGGGCGCGGTCAGCTCTCCCGGGCGGCTTCCGCGGCCTCGCGCTCCGTGGCCTTGCCGCCGGTGGAGAGGGTGCCCTGGGCGCTCTCCAGGTGGGCCCGGACGAACCACTGGAACTGGTCCAGGTCACGGACCTGTTCGATGAGGATGTCCTCGGTGGCCGGGTCGAGCTTGCCGACCTCGTCGATGGCGGTGCGGTAGGCCTCGATCACGCCGGTGTACACGAGGTCGAGCGCGCCCAGGTGGGCGATGGCGTCGGCCCGGCCGATGCTGTAGTCGTCCCAGGTGCGCTCGGTCACCAGGGTGCCCGGCGTGCCCTGGGGCACGCCGCCGAGGGCCGAGATGCGCTCCGCGACGTCGTCGGCCATGGCGCGGACGCGGTCGACCTGCGGATCCAGCATCTCGTGTACGGCGATGAAGTGCGGGCCGACGACGTTCCAGTGCACGTGCTTGAGCGTGAGGTGCAGATCGTTCAGCGCGTGCAGACGCATGCCGAGCGCCGCGATGAGCTTGCCGCCGTCCTCGACGCTGATGCCGGGGACGGTGTAGCGCGGGGTGGTGGTACGGGCCATGGTGCGCTCCTCACAAGGGTCGGGCACCGACACCCCGGCGCGGGCCGCGGCATCGATACCGGAACTACGGGTACTGGGGACGACCGACTCGTCGTCTCCCTCTGGCACGCCTTCCCCCGCCTAGTGCGACATAACATGTGAAATAGGCCAAAGGCCACATATAGCGATGCCGACGGGGTAGACGCGGGGCACATCAGAAGAAGGGGTGGACACCGTGTTGATGCCGGATCCCAAGGCACTGAGAGTCCTGCTCGCCCGCTACGCGGACCTGCGGATCGCGGCGCCGCCGACGGAGGCGACCCGTCGTGCGCTGGAGGACGTGAGCTACACGCTCTGCGTGATGACCGGCGTGAACCGGGTCGACGACGCGCTCGGCGTCGCCGACGCGCTGCTCGCGGAGCCCGGCCCCGAGGTGGGACGGGCGCGTGCCGAGGTGCCGCAGGTGCCCGACGCACGGCCGGTCGGCCGGGCGGACGAGGTCACGCTTCCCCGGCCCTCGGTCGGTCCAGCGACCTTGCTGTCCTGAAGTTCACCCACCTCAGTGCTCACTCCCGTATATCGACAACAACTGTGTCGAGGCGCCTAACCGTGCCTCTCCCCCGTAAACCCATGCGTGTCGGCGGGCGCATCGGGAAATGGCTCGAGTGGTCCTGTGTCAATGCCGGGCATCGGGGGAACTCGCAGCTCTGGAGATGACGGACCACGGCGTCTTTCGCCGCTCTCGTCCCGCTGGCGCGGGTGCGAGGGGCCCGGCCGCCACGGCGACTGTCGCCGCCCCTCGCTCCTGAGTTCCGTCGCGACGCGATCACGTGGAGATGGCGGCACGGAATTCCCCCGCCCGTTCCCGCCTATGGCATCGCGTCCGAAGAGAGCCAGCTGATTCACAGAGCTGTTCATTCACAGAGACAGAGACAGAGACAGAGGAGGACTGTATGAGCACGATCAAGGAAACCGTGGACGTGCAGGTGCCGATCCGCACGGCGTACGACCAATGGACGCAGTTCGAGGAGTTCCCGAAGTTCATGGAAGGCGTCGACGAGGTCCGGCAGGTCGACGACGTGCACAACCACTGGACCACGAGCATCGGCGGTGTGCGGCGCGAGTTCGACACGGAGATCGTCGATCAGTTCCCGGACGACCGGATCACCTGGCGGACGATCGGGGGCGACACCCGCCAGCAAGGGACGGTGCGCTTCCGGCAGCTCGACGCCATGCGGACCCGGGTGGAACTGGTCATGGACGTCGAGCCCACCGGTGTCGCGGAGAAGGGCGCGGACGCGCTGGGTGTCATCGAACGGCGCGTGAAGGGCGACCTGCACCGGTTCAAGGACCACGTCGAGCGCACCGGTGAGAGCGGCGCCTGGCGCGGCCGCATCCGACCGGGCGACCCCGGCTCACCTCTCTGACCGCGCCTCCCTCCACTCGCCTCTCTGACCTCAGGCCCCTCCGGGCGCCGCCGGACTCAGCGGCGCCCGGAGGGGCCCTTGGCGGCGCCCGGAGAACACCGAGAGGGCACCATGGGCGAATCAGCGCGGGGCGCACGCGCTCGTTGTCTCCCGCAGGCGTCTGCGCCGCCCTTCCCGCAGCTCCTCCCGCAGCCCCGCGCGCACCCTGACGCGCGCCCCGGCCACTCCGGCCGCCTCGCGGCGCCTGAGCGCCGCGCACATCGCGAGGCGCACCTCCTCGGGCAACTCTCCGCAGCGGGGCCACCGCACGAGGTGCTCAGCGATCTCCCGCAGCTTGATGTTGGTGTGCTGGGAAACCTCCCGCAGCAGTTCCCAGGCGGCCTCCGGGCACATTCCGCCGCAGGCCATCACGACACCGATGGCCTGGTCGACGACCGCGTGCGAGACCACCGCGCGCTGCAGCTGCGCGACCTCCTCCTGGAGGGCGACGAGCCGCCCTGCGCCTTCTTCGTCTTCTGGCATCGCGAGCGGAACTCCCTGGTGAGACAGCCTTGATGGTCACTCCACACCTGCCCGCGATCGGCGCCGGTGACAGTACGCGCAGCGAACACTTGCCGCGTCGGCTGTCCAGAAAGCGCAACGAACGCCGTCCTACCGCTCTCGGGCATTCCGCGGGCCACGTAACGTCGCCTGAGCAGCCCGGTTCCCGAGGCGGGCCCCGCCCCGCCCGCTCCCCGCCAGAAGGTGACGCCGTGAGTTCGCTGACGTTCGAGAGCGACGACCTAGAGGTGACGGAGGACTTCCTCTGCCGCGCCTACGCCAAGATGCGCATCGGCAGCGGAACGCCCGAGTCCAGCCGCGCACGCATCCACCGCGACAGCACCCCGGCGGTCAGCGTGGACGAGCTGGACCTGAACTTCGACATGTCCTACTCCGTGACCCCGCTGGGCAGGATCTGCCTGTGCGTCGTCCACGAAGGCACCATCCAGGACCACGGATTCCACGGCGTCCGGGACGACTTCGGGCCCGGCGACGTCGTGATGTTCGCGCCTCCGGACCTGCCGTACGCGGGACGCATCTGCAGCGCCCGCTACAACATCACGATGCTCGACCCCGGTCTGCTCGACCAGGTCGCGGCCACCGCGGGAAGACCCCTGCACGAGCCGGTGCGGCTGACCCGGCACAGACCCTCGTCCCCCGCCGCGGCCGACCACCTCAAGAAGACGATCGTTCATCTGCGCGACCACGTCCTGGCCGACCCGGCCGTCGCGGCGCAGCCCCTGATCGTGTCGGCCGGCAGTCAGCTCCTGGCCGCGAGCGTCCTCGCGGCCTTCCCCAACACCGCGAGCACCGACCCCACCGGCCAGGACCGCGCCGACGCCCACTCCACCACCCTGAGGCGCGCCATCGCCTACATCGACGACCACGCGGACCGGCCCGTCACCGTCGCCGACATCGCCGCCGCCGCCCATGTGACGATCCGGACCCTCCAGTACGCCTTCCGCCGTCACCTCGACACGACCCCGCTGGCCTATCTGCGCCGGGCCCGGCTCGCGCACGCGCACCGCGACCTGCTGAACGCCCCGCCGCGGGGCGAGGCCACCGTCGCGGGCATCGCCGCGCGCTGGGGCTTCGCCCACCCGGGCCGCTTCGCCGCGCAGTACCGGTCCGTCTACGGCACCAGTCCCTCCCGCACGCTCAACAGCTGACGGCGTCACGCGCGTCGGCCCCCGTCGGCAGGTCACCGACGGGGGCCGTGGACGCGGGGTCAGTAGAGCTTGTTCACGGCCGTCCTGGCGGTGGCCTTGAAGCCGCTGACCGGTGCGTCCGACAGCTTGCCCAGCTGACCCCAGCGGACGAGCGTCACCGTGCGCCCGTCGCGGCCCACCGCGAACAGGTTGGCGTCCGAGGCCCCCCAGTTCCAGGCGGTGTGCAGGCCGTAGACGTGCACGCCCTCCTCGACGTTCAGCTTGCCGTAGTACTTCTGCTTCGCCTCGACGTCCGGGTGCTCCCGCTCCAGGCGTGCGGCGCAGCCGTCCAGCTTCTCGCGCAGGAGCGCGGCGAACTCCTTGGCCCGCCGCGTGTCCCGCTCCACCACGGTCACCTGGACGGCGTTGGTGTCGAGGTCGGTCCAGAAGGTGCGGTGCACCGACGTCGACGGCAGCGCCTCGCCCGCGCACACCGGCAGGGCCTCGGGCTGGCCCGCGGTCACCCGCCCCGCGTGCCACGCCGACGTGGGGTGCGGCGGCAGCTCACGGGAGGTGAGGAAGCGCGGCTCCCCGCCGCCGGACGGGGCCGCGGCGGCGGGTGCCGCGACGGCGGGTGCCGCGACGGCCCCGGCCGTGGCCGCCACGCACATGCCGACCGTCGTCGCGGCCAGGGCACCTCGGGTACGCATGCTCATTTGTCTCCCCCAACTCCCGCTGTTCGCGTGCCGATCGGCACGTCCACCCCGTTCGACCCGCCACGGCCGCCGGACGTTGCACGGCTGATCGTCACAGCCTCGTCGCGTATGTCACCGATCAGAAACAGGAGTTCGGGCGGAGGCAGGAGACGCGCGGGGGAGGTCCCGCGCCCGGCAGGGGGCTCAGGCGTCGGTGTCCTGCGGGTACCAGCGCAGTTCCACGGTGTTGCCGTCCGGGTCCTGCACGTAGAGGGAGATGGCGGTGCCGCGAGCGCCGAAGCGCTTGCCGGGGCCGTCGACCACGGTGAACTCGCCGGAGTCGATGACCTCCTGCCAGTCGAGCGGCTCGACCGCCAGGCAGATGTGGTCGACGTTCCGGCCCGCCCCTGACTCCGTGTCGCGCGCCGGGAAGAGGTCGATGATGGTGCCGGGGCTGACCCGCACGGACGGGAAGGAGACCTTGCCGGCCCGCCATTCCTCCACCCGCACCGGTTCGAGACCGAGCGGTCCGGTGTAGAAGGCGAGCGAGCGCTCGACGTCGGCGACGTTGAGGACGATGTGGTCGAGGGCGATCACGCGCATGGGGTGTCTCCGCGAGGTCGGGGGCGCCTGGGCGCCGGAAGTCGTACGGCCGTGGTCCGCCGTTGACTTCATGATCACCCGGTCCGTACCCATCAGTCCAACACATAATTGTCATCGATATCCATCGTGATTCACGATGGATCCATGGACCTTCAGCAGATGCGCTACGTCCTCGCGGTGGCGGAGACGGCCAGCTTCACCCGGGCCGCCGAACGGTGTCACGTCGTCCAGTCCGCGCTCAGCCACCAAGTGGCCCGCCTGGAGAAGGAATTGGGCGCCCGGCTCTTCGAGCGGACCAGCCGCCGGGTGCGGCTTACCGCCGCGGGAGAGGCCTTCCTGCCCGCCGCGCGGCAGGCCCTGGACGCGGCCGAGCGGGCCCGCGCGGAGGTGGCGGCGGCCACCGGCGAGGTGCGGGGCACTCTGACCGTGGGGGCGATCCCCACGGTGACGGCGGTGGACCTCCCCGCGGTGCTGCGGGACTACCGGCGGCGCTACCCGCAGGTGCGCATCAGTCTGCGCGCCGGTTCCAGCGATCAGCTCGTCGAGCGGGTGCGCGAGGGCCGGTTGGACGCGGCGTTCATCGGCGTGCCGCCCGGCTTCCGGACGCAGGGCGTCCACGACCGGGAACTCGCCCACGGGCGGCACGTCGCCGTGGTCGCCCCTGACCATCCGCTGGCCGCGCACCGGGAGGTGGACCTCCGCCTCCTCGCCGACGAGGTGTTCGTCGACTTCGCCGAGGGCAGCGCCGCGCGCGCCCAGTCCGACCAGGCCTTCGCGGCGGCCGGCCTGCGCCGCGAGGTGGCCTTCGAGGTGTCGGGGGTCGAGCTGATGTCCCGCATGGTCCGCCAGGGCCTCGGCGTGGCCCTGCTGCCCGCGTCGTTCGCGGCCGAACTGCACGGCCTGCGGAGCGTGCCGATCACCGACGGGCCCGTGCGCGTGGAGCGCCTCGTCCGAAACCGCTCCACCCCGACCCCCGCGGCCGCCGCCTTCCTCGCCCTGCTGGGCGCCGACGACTGAGAAGCCTCCTGCCCGTCCCCGCGTCAGCGGCTACCGTCCCACGATCCCCTCGATGATCCTCAGCAGCCGGTCCCCCACCTGGTCGACGCTGCCGTTCTGCGTGCTGACCTGCGCGCCCTCCAGGACGAAGGTGATCTCCGCCGCAGCCTGTTCGGGGTCGGAGAGCCCGGCCGCCGCGCACATGCCGACCAGTCGGCGCAGCTGGTGGGCCTTGTGCTCCTCGATCACCTGCCGCGCGGGGTGGGAGCGGTCGGGCAGCTCCGCGAGGGAGTTGATGAACGGGCAGCCCCGGTACGACAGCGTCGGCAGCCCCTCGGCGATGAAGCGGGCCAAGCCCAGGATCTGCTCCCGCGGCCGGTCCGGGTGCTCGGCCTCGACCCGGTCGAAGGCGGCCCGGTAGTCGGCGGCGAGGATCCGCAGCCACTCCGCGACCAGCGCGTCCTTGGTCTCGAAGTGCCGGTAGATCGCCATCTTGGTGGTCCCGGCCCGCTCCGCGATCGCCTGCACGCCCACTCGCAGGATCCCCTCGCCCTGGAAGAGCTCCTCCGCCGCGTCGAGGATGCGCTCGCGCGGCGGCAGCTTCGCCACTCTGCCCGGCCTGCTGGCGGTCGATGCCATGACTGCTCCGTGACGTCCGGTCGGTGGTGAGGTTCCCGTGCCCTGCTACGGTACCAACCAGTGCCAGACGATACCGATCGGTATCGCTTGGTACTCAACGGTACTGTTCCACCTGCTGGGAGCGACAGTGAGAGTTTCCGAGTACGTGAACTACGACGCGGTCGGCCTCGTGGCCGCGGGCGAGGTGACCCCCGCCGAACTGGAGGCGACCGCCCGCGAGGCGGCCGAAGCGGTCGAACCGCGGATCAACGCCATCGTGGAGACCTGGCCGACCGACGACGAGCCCCGCCCCGACGCACCGCTGGCCGGGGTGCCCTTCCTCATCAAGGACCTCGGAGTCCCCATGGCCGGACGGCGGATGGAGCTGGGCAGCCGCCTCGCGGCGGGCCACGTCGCCGAGGCCGACTCCTCACTGATGCGGCGCTTCCGCCGCGCGGGGCTCGTCACGTTCGGCAGGAGTACGACGCCGGAGCTGGCCTACAGCATCGCGACCGAATCGGCGCTGTACGGCGCGACCCGCAACCCGTGGAACCCGGAGCTGGGCGCGGGCGGCTCCAGCGGAGGCGCGGGCGCGGCCGTCGCCGCGGGCGCGGTGCCGATGGCGCACGCCACCGACGCGGCGGGTTCACTGCGCATACCCGCCGCCCACAACGGCCTGTTCGGCCTCAAGCCCACCCGCGGCCGGGTCTCCATGGGCCCGGACGCCGACGAGATGTTCAACGGCCTGGTCGTGCACGGCGGCGTCAGCCGCACCGTGCGCGACAGCGCGGTCCTGCTCGACCAGATCCGCGGCCCGGAGCCGGGGGACCCCTACTTCGCGGCGGAGCCGCCCCGGCCCTACGCGGAGGAAGTCACCCGTGACCCGGGTGCGCTGCGGATCGGCGTCCTCGCGCAGGCGTGGGGCGGTCGCCGCACCACCGCACCGGTGGCCGACGCGCTCTCCCGCACCGTGCTGCTCCTGGAGTCACTGGGGCACGAGGTCGAGGAGGCGGCGGTCGGCCTCGGAGCGGCCTGGGAGGAGTTCATCCTGGCCAACGCCCGTCTGGTCACGGCGAATCTGACGGTCCTGGTCGACGGGCTCGCCGCCGCCCTCGGCCGACCCGTCGACTCCTCGACCCTCGAACCGGTGACCCTCGCCGGCTACCACTACGGGCAGCGCGTCAGCGGCACCCAGTTCGCCGCCGCCTTCGCCCTGCGGAACCAGGTCGCCCGCAGCCTGGGACGGCACTTCGACGCGTACGACATCCTGCTGACGCCGACCTTGCCGGAGCTTCCCGCACCGCTCGGCACCTTCAACGAGGGCGCGGAGGCACTGGACGGCCTCGGCTGGATGGCGCGGCTCAACGAACACTCGCCGTTCACCATGCCGTTCAACGTGGCGGGCACGCCCGCCATGTCCGTGCCCCTGACGGCCGACGCCGGTACGGGGCTGCCGATCGGCATGCAGTTCGCCGCCGGGTACGGGCGCGAAGGGCTCCTCTTCCGGCTGGCCGGGCAGCTGGAACAGGCGAGCCCGTGGTCGGGCCGGATCCCCGCGGTGTGGGCGGGGAGCGCCACCGGCCACTGAGGCGGAAGCCGCTCTCACCAGCGGACGGCCGTGAAGTCGACGGGCTGCGGCCGCAGCAGACGTACGCGCTCGGTCAGCAGGCGCAGCCGCCGGGACATCTCGTCGGCTGAGAGGCGGCGGCGGTCCCCGTGCCCCGGCAGCACCCACTCGAACCGCAGGCGTCCGGCGGTCCGGGCCAGGGAGGCGGCCAACTCCTCGATGGAGTACCAGGTCACGCTCTCCGCGACCTCCAAGTCGCCCGTGGTGCGCGACCAGTAGACGCTGTCGCCGCTGAAGCAGTACCGGTCGTCGGCGAGGTAGAGCACGCTGCCCCGGGTGTGGCCGGGCAGCGGGTGGGCGGTGACCCCGGGGCCGATCTCCACGGGTTCGAGGCCGCGGATCACCTGGTCCGCGTCCGGGGCCGCGTCGAGGTCGCCCTCGTGGATCCACAGCCGGGCGCCGAAGTGGTCGGCGTACTGGCGGCCGTGCGCGGCATGGTCGCGATGGGTCAGCAGGACGTCGGTGACGGGTCCTGCGGCCGTGCAGCGCCGGGCCAGGTCGTGGCTCCAGCGGGGCGTGTCGACCATCATGGCGGTGCCGGACGGCCGCCGGAGCAGGTAGGAGTTGGCCCCGGCGGTGCGGGGCGAGTTGTGGCCGCAGATCAGGACGTGGTCGTCGAGGGCCAGCGGGAAGGGGTCGAGTGCCTGGTCCGCCCGCCCGGACACCGGGCGGATCGACCGGGTGGGGCAGGCGAAGACGGCGGCGTGTAAGCGCCGGTTCTCCGCTTCGTCGCGCGGCGGCCGCAGGATCCTCGACTTCCCCTCGGCCTCGCCGATGAGGTCGGGCGCGAACTGCCGCGCGACATCGCAGTTGGTGCAGCGGTCGTCCACATACCATGCGTCCACGACGGGCTCCTTTGCGGAAGGGGGCTCGGGAAGAGGTGCCGCCCGGCGGCTGTACCTCCAGGGATATCCCGTCCGGGTACGGAATCGGTAGGCCGTGCCGACCTTGTGTTTCGGGCCTGGCGGCGCTCTAGCAGATGGATGAATGCCGATAAATCCCCGCACGGCGGGCAGGATCGTCCGCCGTGCGGGAGGGTCCGCCGCGGGACACGCCGGCGCCGGGCACCAGGCTCCGGACACCGTCAGTCGACGTAGCCGGAGTCCCCGCCCTGGAACCACAGTTCCCGGTCGACCGCGCGCAGCGCCGCACCGGTGCGGAAGCGCTCGACGAGGTCGGGGTTGCCCAGGTAGGCACGGCCGTAGCTGACCAGGTCCGCGCCCCGGGCCAGCCAGTGCTCGCCGTGCTCCCGGGTCCCCACCGTCTCGTCGATCTGACCGCCGGGGTTCGCGATGAAGGCGGTGGGCCAGCTCTTGCGCAGCTCCACGAGGAGGTCGTCGGACCCGGTGGCCACGACGTGGACGTAGGCCAGGCCGAGCGGGGCGAGGGCGTCGAACAGCGCGGCGTACAGGCCCGGCACATCGTCCTCGACGACGTCCCAGACCCGGCCGCCGGGGGAAAGGCGGATGCCGACGCGCTCGGCGCCGATGGCGTCGGCGGTCGCCTCGGCGGCCTCGACGGCGAAGCGGATGCGGCCCGCGACGGAGCCGCCGTAGGCATCGGTGCGGAGATTGGCGTTGGAGGACAGGAACTGCTGGATCAAGTAGCCGTTCGCACCGTGCAGTTCGACGCCGTCGAAGCCCGCGGACACGGCGCGGCGCGCCGCGTCGGCGTACACCGCCACCTCTCCCCCGACCTCCTTCAGCGACAAGGCACGCGGCACCGGGGCGGGTTGACGGCCGTCCGCCCCGAAGGATCCGACATAGACCTCGCCGCGCAGCGCGACCGCCGAGGGTCCCACCGGGTGCTGCCCGGCGACGCCCGGGTGCCCCACGCGTCCGCCGTGCATGATCTGGGCGAAGACGCGGCCGCCGTTGGTGTGCACGGCGGAGGTGACGGGCCGCCAGGCCGCCACTTGCGCCTCGTTGTACAGGCCGGGGGTGTTCGGGTTCGACTGGCCGAGCAGGCTCGGCTGGACACCTTCGGTGATGATGAGTCCCGCGGTGGCGCGCCGCGCGTAGTAGGCGGCGGTCGACGCCGTCGGCAGCCCGTCCGCGCCGACCCTCGCCCGGGTCATGGGAGCCATCACGACCCGGTTGGGCAGGGCGAGTTCACCGAGGCTGAATCCCTCGAAAAGGCTGGTCATGGTGGTGCCTCTCGGTCGGAGGTGGGCGGGCCGGGGCTCCCGGCCCGTTCGTCGGCTACGCTAAAACCTGACATGGACGTCAGGGTCAAGGTGAGAGAGACCACAGGGGAGGCGGCATGCGCATCGGTGAACTCGCGACCCGCACGGGCGTGAGCGTGCGATCACTGCGGTACTACGAGGAGCAGGGCCTGCTGGCCTCCGAGCGCAGCCCGAGCGGCCAACGGCGCTACGAGGCCCGCGCCGTGGACCGCGTCCACCGGATCCAGCAGCTGTATCGCGCGGGACTGCCGAGCAGGTCGATCCGCGAGCTCCTGCCGTGCGTGGCCACGGGCGAGGCGTCCGAGGAGCTCCTCATATGGCTCGCGGGCGAGCGCGACCGCATCGACCGGCAGATCGACGACCTCAAGGACACCCGGAACCGCCTCGACGACATCATCTCGACGGCGGCCACCGCACTGCACACGGGGCAGCCCTGCGAGGCCTCCTGACGTACCATCAGGCGCCGGGTGGCGCCGCCGCGTTCAGCGCTGCTCGTCGGCCACCGGATACGGCACGAACGTGCTGCTGTGCTGGTCGATGCGCAAGGCACGGCCGAGCGGGGGCGCGGCGCGCTGGGGGCAGTCGAGGCGTTCGCAGACGCGGCAGCCCATGCCGATGGGGGTGGCCGCGGTGTCGCTGTCCAGGTCCAGGCCGTCGGAGTAGACAAGGCGGCGGGCGTGGCGGATCTCGCAGCCGAGGCCGATGGCGTACGTCTTGCCGGGCTCGCCCCAGCCGCCGCGGTGCCGGGTGATCGCGCGGGCGGTCCACAAGTAGCGCTGCCCGTCGGGCATGTCGGCGAGCTGGACGTGGATGCGGCCCGGCGCGGCGAACGCCTCGTAGACGTTCCACAGCGGGCACGTGCCGCCGGCCCGGGAGAAGTGGAAGGCGGTGGCGGACTGGCGCTTGGACATGTTGCCCGCGCGGTCGACGCGGACGAAGGAGAACGGGACGCCGCGAAGGCGGGGCCGTTGCAGGGTGCTCAGCCGGTGGCAGACGGTCTCGTAGCCGAGGCCGTAGCGGTCGGTGAGGCGTTCGATGTCGTAGCGGACCTCCTCGGCCGCCTCGTGGAAGGCGGCGTACGGCAGGACCACGGCGGCGGCGAAGTAGTGGGCGATGCCGATCCGGGCCAGGGCGTGGGCGGGTGAGCCCGGTGTGAAGTCGTCGGCGGCCTGCCGGTCGAGCCCCTCCCCGAATTCGAGCAGGGCGAGCTGGGTGGCCATGCGGAAGGCGCGCTGGCCGGGCCGCAGCCGGGTGGAGAGGTGCAGGGTGCGGGTCGCCGCGTCGTAGTGGTGCAGGTGCCCGCCGGTCTCACCCGACAGACGCACGCCGTGGGCGTCGCACAGACGTGCCGCCAGGGCCCGCAGGACCTCCCCGGGCCGGATGCCGATCTCCTCGGCGAGGCGCTCGGCCGCGAGGTCGGTGTCGTGCAGGTAGTTCTGGCGGCGGTAGAAGAAGTCGCGGATCTCCTCGTGGGGCGAGCGGGGCGCGTCGGCGGCCTCGTCGCGCCCTTCGGCGGCCCCGGCCAGGCGCTCGGACAGGAGCTGGTTGCGGCGGCCCAGGTCGAGGAGCACCCGCGCCACCTCCGGCATGCGGGAGGCGAGTTCGGCGAGGTCGGAGGTGGAGACCCGGGACGCGCCGATCTCCGCGGTCAGTGCCTCGTGCAGGTCCGCGACCAGGCGGGTCGTGTCGCGCTCGGAGAAGAAGCCCGGGTCGACGCCGAAGGTCTCGGTCACCCGGAGCAGGACGGGGACGGTCAGCGGGCGGGAGTCGTGCTCCATCTGGTTCAGATAGCTCGGCGAGATGCCCAGGACGCGCGCGAGCTCCGCCTGGCTCAGCCGCCGTTCCTCGCGCAGCCGCCGCAGCCGCGCTCCCGCGTAGGTCTTGCTCACCGCGCTCCTCCGGGTCCGATGTCCGAGTCCGATGATCCGAGTCCGAGTACGAGACCGAGTACGAGACCGAGTCCGGGCCAGCGTAGGCGAGACGGCGCCCGTCGCACCCTTCGCAAGCTTGGCAATCCCGAGCGGGAAGATTCGCAGAACTTGGCAGGGCTCCAGCATTGATGGCACTCAGTGCCAGTGCCAGAGTTTCCCTGCGGCCCGCCGGACCCGGCAGGCGCCAGTCGGTACCGGGGCTCAATTCACCGCCCTGACAGCGGAGTTCCCAATACCGGCGGCGCTCGTACCGGCAGCGTTGCTCACCTTCGCCCCACCGGCGTTACGGCGGGCCGCACCTTCTGAAACCACTTGATGAGACACGCAGTGCCAGCACCGGGCCGAGGACGGCACGGCATTGGCAGACGCCACAGACCGAGGAGACGGTGACAGTCATGGCAGAGGCGAGGACACAGGCGGCCGAGGAGCTGGCGCGGCGCTGGGCCACCGACCCGAGGTGGCGGGGCATCGAGCGCACGTACAGCGCCGAGGACGTGATCCGGCTCTCCGGCAGTGTGCGCGAGGAACACACCCTGGCCCGGCGCGGCGCCGAACGGCTGTGGCGCCAGCTGCACGAGCGCGACTACGTGCACGCGCTCGGCGCGCTGACCGGCGGCCAGGCCGTCCAGCAGGTCAGGGCCGGGCTCCAGGCCATCTACCTGTCCGGCTGGCAGGTCGCCGCCGACGCCAACCAGGCCGGTCACACCTACCCGGACCAGAGCCTCTACCCCGCCAACTCGGTGCCGCAGGTGGTGCGGCGCATCAACAACGCGCTGCTGCGCGCCGACCAGATCGCCACCGCGGAGGGCGGCACGGACACCACCGACTGGCTCGCGCCGGTCGTCGCCGACGCCGAGGCGGGCTTCGGCGGTCCGCTCAACGCCTTCGAGCTGACCAAGGCGATGATCGCCGCCGGTGCCGCGGGCATCCACTACGAGGACCAGCTCGCGTCCGAGAAGAAGTGCGGCCACCTCGGCGGCAAGGTCCTCGTGCCCACCGCCCAGCACGTCCGCACCCTCAACGCGGCACGCCTCGCCGCCGACATCGCCGACGTCCCCACCCTCGTCGTCGCCCGCACGGACGCGCTCGCCGCCAACCTGCTCACCAGCGACGTCGACGAACGCGACGCCGAGTTCGTCACCGGCGAGCGCACCGCCGAGGGCTTCTACCGCGTCCGCAACGGCATGGCGGCCGTCATCGCCCGCGGCCTCGCCTACGCCCCGTACGCCGATCTGCTCTGGGTCGAGACCGGCACGCCCGACCTGGCCCAGGCCCGCGAGTTCGCCGAGGCCATCCACGCCCGCCACCCGGACCAGATGCTCGCGTACAACTGCTCGCCGTCCTTCAACTGGAAGGCCGCGCTCGACGACGACCAGATCGCCAAGTTCCAGCGCGAGCTGGGCGCGATGGGCTACCGCTTCCAGTTCATCACCCTGGCCGGGTTCCACTCCCTCAACCACGGGATGTTCGACCTCGCCCGCGGCTACGCCGAGCACGGCATGACCGCGTACGTGGACCTCCAGGAGCGGGAGTTCGCCGCCCAGGAGTACGGCTTCACCGCCGTCCGGCACCAGCGCGAGGTCGGCACCGGCTACTTCGACCTGGTCTCCACCGCGGTCAACCCGGCCTCCTCCACCACCGCGCTCTCGGGCTCCACCGAGGAGGAGCAGTTCCACTAGTCGCTCCGCCGGTTCTGCGGCGCCCTGCCGTCGCTTGTCTGCGGGGGGCGTCGTGGCCGGTCGCGCAGTTCCCCGCGCCCCTCCGGGGCGCTCCCGACGCAGCTCAGGAGAGTCCGATGGCCATCAGCACCCTCGCCCATGGCGTCCGCGTCCGCGCGCCCTTCGGCGACCGGCACGACGAGATCCTCACCCCCGCCGCGCTGGACTTCGTCGGCCGTCTCGCCGCCGCGTTCGGCGAGCGGCGACAGGAGCTCCTCAAGGAGCGCCGCCGCCAGGCCCTGCGCCTGGCGGCCGGCTCCCCGCTCGACTTCCCGCTGGCGACCGCCGCCGTCCGCGCCGACCCGACCTGGCGCGTGGCACCGCCCGCCCCCGGCCTCACCGACCGCCGCGTGGAGATCACCGGCCCGCCGGAGCGCCGCACGGCCGTCGCCGCGCTCAACTCCGGTGCACAGGTGTGGGTGGCCGACTTCGAGGACGCCACCTCGCCGACCTGGGACAACGTCGTCGGCGGCCAACTCGTGCTGCGTGACGTCGTCGAGCGGCGCACCACCCTCGTGGTCCGGCCGCGCGGCCTGCATCTGGACGAGGCGCACCTGGAGCACGCGGGCCGGCCCGTGCCCGCCGCGCTCGTCGACTTCGGCCTGTACTTCTTCCACTGCGCGCGGCCGCAGCTCGCCGCGGGCCACGGCCCGTACTTCTCGCTGCCCAAGCTGGAGGACCGCTACGAGGCACGGCTGTGGAACGACGTGTTCCTGCTCGCCCAGGAACTCCTCGGCATTCCCCGGGGGACGGTCCGCGCCACCGTCCTGATCGAGACGATCACCGCCGCGTTCGAGATGGAGGAGATCCTCCACGAACTGCGCGAGCACGCGGCCGGGCTCACCGCGGGCCGCTGCGACTATCTGTTCAGCCTGCTCAAGACGTTCGGCCACCGCACCGACTTCCTGCTGCCCGACCGCGCCAAGGTCACCATGACCGCCCCCTTCATGCGGGCGTACACCGACCTCCTGGTGCGCACCTGCCACCGGCGGGGCGCCCACGCCGTCGGCGGCATGGCGGCCCAGGTGCCGGGCCGGGACCCGGCCGCCCGGGAGGCGGCCCTCGCCACCGTGCGCCTCGACAAGGAGCGGGAGGCCGAGAGCGGCTTCGACGGCTCCTGGGTCGCCCACCCCGGCCTCGTGTCCACGTGCCGCGCGGTGTTCGACGGCGTCCTCGGCGAGCGCCCGCACCAGATCGACCGCAGGCGCGACGACGTGGCGGTCACCGCCGCCGACCTCCTTTCGGTGCGGCGCGTCAGCGGCCCGCCCACGCCGGAGGGCGTGCGCGCCAACATCGCCGTCGCGCTGCGCTACTTCGCCGCCTGGCTGCGCGGCGAGGGCTCCGTGGCCGTGGACGGCCTCCTGGAGGACACGGCCAGCGCCGAGATCGCCCGGACCCAGGTCTGGCAGTGGCTGCGGCACCAGGTGATCGACAAGGAGACGGTCCTGAGGCTGCTCGACGACGAGGTCGCGGCGCTCGGCGGCGCGTACCCGTGGGCGCCCCTCGACGAGATCCGCGCGCTCTTCGAACGGACCACGCTGTCCGTCGAGTTGCCGCAGTTCTTCACTCCGGACGCGTACGCGCGTCACCTGGTGCGACGGACGGAGGCCGGGGCATGAGCGGCGGCATCCGGCGCGTCGGCGTGGTCGGCGGCGGGCAGATGGGCGCGGGCATCGCCGAGGTGTGCGCGCGGGCGGGCCTGGACACGGTGGTCTGCGAGGTGGACGCAGTCGCGGCCCGCGCCGCCCGGGACCGGGTCGCGGCGTCCCTCGACCGCGCGGTGCGGCGCGGCAAGCTGGAGCGCGCGGCGGCGAGGGAGGCGCTCGACCGCACGGTGTTCACCGGCAGTCTGGAGGACCTGGCCGACCGGCAGCTCGTCATCGAGGCCGTGGTGGAGAACCCGGACGCCAAGACCGAGGTCTTCACCGCCCTCGACAAGCTCGTCGAGGATCCGGCCGCCGTCCTCGCCACCAACACCTCCTCCCTGCCGATCACCCGCCTCGGCATGGCGACCGGCCGGGCGGACCGGGTCGTGGGCCTGCACTTCTTCAACCCCGTCCCGGTGCTGCCGCTGGTGGAGGTCGTGACCTCGCTGCACACCTCGGCCGCGACGGTCGCCGCGGCGGAGGACTTCGCGGCCCGCGCGCTCGGCAAGACGGTGATCCGCTCCCAGGACCGGGCGGGCTTCGTCGTCAACGCGCTGCTCATCCCCTATCTGCTGGCCGCGGTCCGGATGGCGGAGTCCGGCTTCGCCACGGCCGCGGACATCGACGCGGGCATGGAGCTGGGCTGCGCCCACCCCATGGGCCCGCTGAAGCTCGCGGACCTGATCGGCCTGGACACCGTCGCGTCGATCGCCGAGTCCCTCTACGACGAGTTCCGGGAGCCGCTGTACGCACCGCCGCCACTGCTCCAGCGCATGGTGGAGGCGGGGCTCCTGGGCCGGAAGTCCGGCCGGGGCTTCCACGTCCACGAGCGGGACGAGGTCGGCCGGGTCGGCTAGGTCGGCTTGATCTCGCCCGCGAAGACGATGATCTGGTCGATGAGGCTGCGGCGGAGGTGCACGACGTCCGTGCCCGCGAGGCGTGGGCCTTCGTCCGGCGTGGTGAAGACCCACTCGTACCGGGCCCATTCATCCGGCATGTCCACCGCGGAGCAGCGCACCATCGTGCCGGTCCCCGCCGGGTGCCGCCGGATGTCGAGGACGAACCGCTCGACCGCCTCGATCCCCTCGCTGCGGCCCAACGGCCCCCAGAAGACCACGTCCGAGGTCAGGGCCTGGGCGAGCAGCGTGGTCACGTAGCTGTCGTGCGAGGCGTTGAAGGCGGAGATGAACGTGTCGATCGCGGATCGCGCGGTCTCTTCCTGCATGCCCCAGTCATACCAGGCTCTCCGCGGAACGCGCCGGGTGCCGCCTTCAACGGCCGCGGCGGTGCCGGCCGTTCCGCCGCTGGGTCGTCACTGGTTCCTCCACTCGGTGTCGAAGGACGTCCACGTGGCGCCGGGCGCGCAGCGGGCCGTGGAGCCACGCTTGTTGGTGGCGTTGTACGTCGGGGCCCACTCGCCGTAGGCGGTGCCATTCGTGCAGTGCGCGACGGCGCGGAAGAACTTCAGCGGCTCCGGGCCCTCGGCGACCCAGCACGAGGTCGAGTAGAACGTCCGCTTGACGTCCCAGAGGGCCGAGCAGTCGTAGCTGCGCAGGCCGGTCGAGTGGGCGGACGCGGGCCCCGCGAGTGCCGCCGTGGCGGTCAGGGCGAGTACCGACGCGGTGAGGGCGAAGTGTTTCGGCATGGGGCCACGATGGTCCGGCCCGGCGCGTCCGGCTCGCCGGGACACACCGGGCCACGGGGCGGCCCTCCTTTCGGCGCAGCGACCTGCCCGCGCCCAGGCCGGGCACGCCGGCCGGCGGCCGCTGTCGCTTCGGTGAGGCGGGCGGCTAGGGACGCACCAGCGGTTCCGCCTCGTACGCCTTGTGCAGCAGGTCCAGGAAGGGCGGGGCCTCGGGGAGCGGGGTGGAGCCGATGCGGTGGACCGGGATGCCGGGTGTCCAGGAGTTCATGACGACGGCCCCGGAGAGCGTCGGCAGGTCGGCGGGGGTGACCTCCCGCTCGTGCTGGGGGACGCCGAGGCGGTCCAGTTGGCGCCGGACGATGCTCATGGTGGTGCCCGCGAGGACGTCGGCGACGGGCCAGACCACGGCGGAGCCGTCCCAGAACGCCAGGTTCCAGATGGTCGCCTCGCTGAGCCGCCCCCGGCGGTCGACGAAGGCGGCGTCGTCGAAGCCCCGCGCGACGGCCTGCCGCAGGAGGCGCGTCTTGGCCACCTCGCCCACGTGCTTCACGGCGGGGAGGTCCCGCTCGTGCTCGACGGTGGCGAGGGACAGCGGGCCCTCGGGGCCCGAGGACGCCGGTCCGGTACGGACGAGGACGGCGGGCTCCGTGTCCGTCCCGGCGGCGGTGAACTCGCCCGCCCGCGAGTACACCGTCGCCGTCAGCGAGTGGTCCTGCGGCCCGTCCTCGATCGCCGCCCGCAGCAGGGCACGCACCCGGTCGTCGGGCAGCGCGCGGCCGAACAGTTCCTCGGAGGCGAGCCGCAGCCGTCGTAGGTGGAGGTCGAGTCCGCGCACCCGGCCGTCGCGCACCTGCGCGGCGGTGAAGTGGGCGAAGCCCGCGAAGGCGAGCGGCGCCAGCTCTTCGGCGGTGGCCGGGCGGCCGTCGATGTGAGTGGCGAAAGAGGTCATGGCATGCTCCCGTGACGTGGATCGCCAGGCGTGGAATGCCTGGCCACGGGGCGACGTTAAGCCTTCACATCGGTGACAAGGTCAAGCACGGACGAGGCGGGAGCAGATGCTGATCGGGGAGTTGTCCCGGCGTACCGGGGTCAGCACGAGGCTGTTGCGGTACTACGAGGCCCAGGGCCTCCTTGAGGCGGAGCGTGGCCCGAACGGCTACCGCGAGTACGCCGAGGACGCGGTGGTGACCGTGCGCAAGGTGCGGGCCCTGCTGAACGCGGGCCTGACCACCGAGGTCATCCGCGTGGTGCTGCCCTGCACCCGGGGCGAGCAGCAGCCCGGCTTCGACTGGTGCGCGGACCTGCGGGCGCTCCTCGACCGGGAGCTGGCGGCCATGGACAAGCGCATCGACGGCCTCCAACGCAGCCGCGGCGCGCTGGCGGGCTACTTGGAGCAGCCCTGAGCGGCTGCGTCTCTTGGCGGCGAGGGCACCGACCGGCGCGCCGACCGGTCAGGAGTCCCGCCGCACCCGGCCGAAGAGGCGGCCGCCGAGGTCGATGCCGGTGACCGTGCCGTGGGGGTCGCGGGAGAAGTAGCCGCGCTCGCCCTTGAGGCCGCCTTCCAGGACGAGGTACTCGTCGCCGTCGCCGGGCAGGAAGGCGATGGTCGCGGGCGGGTAGCCGGGGGGCATCTCCTCGTCCGAGGCCTCGCGGATCTCCGGCTTGATCTCGACGGCCAGGGTGAGGCGGGTGCCGTCGGTGGCGATGTCGACGTTCATGGCGTCGATGTCGTAGCGGCCGGTGACCTGCCGAGCCAGCGCCTCGTCGTACGGGACCGGCTCCGGCTCCTTCTCGACGACGCCGAGGTAGCGCCGAAGGGCCCACTTCAGCACGGACTGGTTGCAGGTGTAGCCGTCCGGGCCGACGTTCGACAGGGCGACCACCGCGAAGTTCCGCTCCGGGACGATGAGCAGTTCGGCGAACTGGCCGGTGCCCGAGCCGCCGTGGCCGATGCCCTGGACGCCGTCCAGGTCGTGCAGGAACCAGCAGATGCCGAAGCCGTCGCCGAGCGAGCTGGAGCGCAGCTCCACCGTCCGCTCCCGCATGCGGTGCAGCGCCTCGGCGGGCAACACGCCCTTGCCGTCGCCGAGTAGGAACCGCGCCCAGCGCAGCAGGTCGCTCGCCGACGAGGCGAGGCCGCCGCCGGGGTTGTCGGCCCGCGCGCCCTCCTTGAAGGCTCCCCACGGCCGGGCCGGCTCCAACGCCCCGTCGTCGCCGCGGTTGTAGCCCACCGCGAACTTGCGGACCATCACCTCGGCCAGTCCGTACACGGTGTCCGACAGGCCCACCGGCTCCAGGACCAGCGAGGCCACGGCCTGCTCGAAGGGAAGGTCCGTGACCTTCTCGATGATCCGCCCGACCAGGTTGTACCCGGCCTGGCTGTACGAGGCGCGGGTGCCGGGCGGCGCGATCAGCGGCAGCTCGTGCAGCTTCGCCACGAGCCCGGCGAGGGAGCGGTCGCCCCGGCCGTCGTCGATCAGGTTCCAGTCCAGGCCCGCGGTGTGGTTGAGCAGGTTCAGGACGGTGATCCGCTCCACCGCCTCCTCGTCGGCGAGCCGCAGTTCGGGGACGTAGCGCCGCACCGGCGCGTCCAGGTCGACCTTCCCCTCGGCCACCAGGCGCATCAGCGCGGTCGCGGTGAACGTCTTGGACACCGACGCCAGGTGGAACAGCGTCTTCTCGTCGACCGGCGTCGGGTCGGCGAGGCTCGTCACGCCGTGCGACGCGAAGATCTCCTGACCGTCCACCAGGATCCCCACGGACATCCCGGGAACCCCGAACTCCGTGGCCCGCGCCTCGACCGCTTCCGCCAGCTCCTGCTGCGACATCGCTCCCCCTTCGAGCACTTGAACTAAGTACGAGTGAAGCGTAGACCGCCACTCGAACTAAGTGCAAGGGCGGGCATGAACTAAGTACAAGTAGGGTGGTGGCCATGGTGCGAGACACGCTCACCGCAGACCGGATCGTCCGTGCGGCCATCGAGCTCCTTGACGAGGAGGGCCTCGACGGCCTGAACATGCGCAGCCTGGCCGCCCGGCTAGGCTCGGCCGCCACCGCCGTCTACTGGCACATCAAGACCAAGGACGAGCTGGTCCGGCTCGCCAGCGACGCGGTCTGGCTGGAGGTCGAGCGGCCGGACCTCGACGCCACGGACTGGCGCACGGCCGCCGCCGCCCAGGCCACCGCCATGCACGCGATGCTCACCCGGCACCCCTGGCTGGGCCAGGCGTTCGGCAGCCACCTCATGCACGGCCCGGGCCAGGCGCGCTTCGACGACCTCAGCCTCGCCGTCTACGAGAAGGCGGGCTTCACCCCCGCCGACGCGGACCGGGCCGCCGCCACGGTGTTCATCTTCGTCCTCGGCAGCGCGCTCGGGCCCGCCGCGGAGGTCTCCCTGAAGCGCCGCCTCGGCAAGAACGGGGCCGACGCCGAGCAGCGGATGGCCGACGCCATGGCCCAGGCCGCCGAAGTCGCCGAGGCCTACCCGCGCCTGCGCGCACGCCTCGGCACCGTCTCCGCCGCGCAGTACACCGCCGCGCCCGATGACAGCTTCGCGTTCGGCCTCCGCGCCATCCTGGACGGCTTCGAGGCCCGCCTCGCCGCGGAGGAGTAAGTAGCCCGCGGCCCGACCGCGGTGTTCCGCTGGGCGGAACGACCGCTGGCCTTTTCGCCGTGCACCTCGACATAGTCGGCATCCCCGCGCCACTGCAGACGCGGGCGCGTTGAGGAAGCTCATCGACAGAGGTGCCGCACATGACACTCATGCGTCTCACGCTCAACACCCTCTACCTCTTCGAGGAAGAAGAGGCGGGCTCGACCCGTCTGGGGCTGTACGTCAGGGTCCTGGACAACTCCGGGAACCAGGTCGACGAATTCCGCTGGAACAGACGCAACGGCGAGGTCGAGGACAACTTCCAGTACCCGCTGGACGGCGACCAGGAGTACCCCAGCGTCCTGGTCTTCGACATCGGCGGCGTCCCGGGCGGCATCGGCCGCCTCAACGTCAAGGCGTACACGGACAACGACGAACGCTGGCCCGACGAAGGCCACCACGAGAACTTCCTCGGCGAGGCGGAGGTGGTCTTCGACACCCGCGAGCCGAGCCAGCTCGGCCAGGTGCTGCTCGGCCCCACCACCACCGACAACGGCCACACCGGGTACGCCGTCACCGGCCTGCTCGAAACCGTGCCGCCCCGCGGATTCCGGCACGTACGGCTCGTCTTCCGGGACGTGGTGGTCTTCGACGACGAGAACAGCGACTTCACCCACATGGGGTTCTACGTCCGCGCCTTCGCCCCGGCCCAGGGCGACGCCGAGGCGATCGACCGGGAACTCCTGCGCTGGAACAACAACGGTGACCGCGTCTTCGACGAGGCGCTCTTCCCGCTCGCCAGCGCCACCCCCTCCCCCGTGACCACCCTTGCCGTGGGCGGGCCGACCCGGATCTGGGTCGAGGCGTACACCCACGACGACGAGGCCTGGCCGAGCGGCGGCGCCTACGAGAACCACCTCGGCCGCGCCATGATCACCATCGACCCCGGCGACCTCGACACCCTGGGGCGCCACGTCATCGGGCCCACCCAGACCGACCAGACGCACAACGGCTTCCTGGTCACGATGAGCAGCGAGCTGCTGCCGCCCGACGCCACGCCGAACCTGGAGATCACCGGCGTCGAAGTCACCCAGGCCACCCAGCACTTCACCCCGCCCGCGGGCGGCACCCCGCACGCGCTGGCGGCGGGCAAGGCCACGCTGGTCCGGGTCTACCTCGACTCCGGCATCGATCCGCGCGAGGGCGGCGGCACGGTCGACGGAGTGGTCGGGACGCTGAGCCTCAACGGCGGCTCGTTCACCGTCCCTTCCCTCAACCCGATCACGGCCCGGCCCAGCGCACTCGTCGACCGGGGGCAGATCGGGCACACCCTGAACTTCCTCATCCCCGCCGACCGGGTGACCGCCGGGACGGCCAAGATCCTGGTCCAGGCCGAGGTCGCGGGCACCATGAGCAACCCCATGGAGGTGACGGCCGACTTCCGCGCGACGCGGCCGGTGACCATCTGGATGGTGCGGGTGTCGACCCCGACGGTCCCGGCGATCAGCGCGGCACGCTACCGGGCCGTCGCCGACACGCTGCCGCTGCGCTATCCCATCGCCGACACGGGCGGGGTCGTCTACTACACGGTTCCTGGTCTCACGGAGATCCACACCACGCGCGACCTGACCGACGAAGGCGAGCAAGGCGACTTCATCGACGACCTGGAAGACATCCAGGAGGACCACGGCAACGACGACCAACTGCTGTACGCGATGCTCGACCTCGCCGTGCCCATGAGCGTCGGCGGCAAGGCGCGGTACGACGACCACGTGGCGTTCGGGTACGAGCGCGTGACCACCTTCGCCCACGAGGTGGGCCACCTCATGGGCCTGCGGCACGCTCCGTGCGGCGGCCCGGAGAACGTCGACGAGGAGTTCACCCCGCCCGACGGCCGCATCGGCGAGGTCGGTGTCGAACCGCTGACCCGCAGGGTCCACCCGGCCACCACCGGTGACCTGATGAGCTACTGCGACCTCAACACCCGCTGGATGAGCGGCTATCACTGGCTACGGCTGCTCAGCGCCCTGTCCGTACGCGCCGAACAGGCCGAAGCGGCACCGCCCGAGGGCCCCGCCCACGGCACCGTCCCCGCCGTCCACACCTCCACCAGCCGCCCGTTCCCGGGCGAGTACGTGCGGGTGCGCGGGAGGATCACCCGCTCCGGAACCGTGCGCTGGTCGCCCGGTCTGCGCACCTTCCGCAAGCCGTCCCCGCCCCGGACCGTCCCAGGACCGACGTACACCGTGTCGGTGGAGGACGCGGCCGGTCAGGTCCTGGCCGGCTCGCCGACGGCGGTGGTCTTCGACAGTCCCGAACAGCAGGAGGCCCTGTTCGGCGCCCGGCTGCCCTACACCCCCCGGGCCCACCGCGTCGTCCTGCGCCGCGACGGAACCGAACTGGGTGCCATGGTCGTACCGTCCGGGCCGCCCCAGTTCGCCCTGAGCGCGCCCCTGTCCACGCCGGAGATCGACACCGACGGCGTGCTCCACCTGCGCTGGCAGCGCCTGGACGTCGGAGAACCCGAGCCGCGCCCCGCATACACGTACTACGTGCGGTTCACCAACGCCGACGGCACCTTCGCGCCCCGCCCCGGCGTCAACCTCACCGGTACCGCCTTCGACCTGGACCTGCGCACCATGCCGGGCCACCGGCGCTGCGTGGCGCAGGTCATCGCGACCAACGGCTATCACACGTCGTACGTCCAGACGCCGGTGTTCGCGCTGCCACCGCGTCCGCCGCAGGTGCTGGCCGGTGACACCGACGGCCCGCTGCTGCACGCGCAGGGCAGTTCGCCGCAGTACGGTCCGATCACCGGCGCCGACGTGGCGTGGCTCGTCGACGGGCGCGCGGCGGCCACCGGCGTCTCCTTCGACGCCCGGTCCACCGGCTCCGGGGCCCATGCGATCGCGGTCAGGGTCACCGACCCCGACGGCCTGCACACCACATCGCCGCTCGGGACGTTCGACGGCACGGACGGACGGCGCCTGCCGGTCCCGCCGGGTCAGTAGGCGTCGGCGCCCTCGGCGGCCGCCGACGCGGCCAGGAAGTCCGTGGTGATGCCCAACAGGTAGACCGCCGCGAGCCGTTGCTCCGCCCGGTCGAAGCGGGTGGCGTCCTCCAGGCAGCGGATGCCGGGCCGGGCCGCCCGCTCGTGCTCGCCCTGGAGCAGCATCACCACGCCGAGGCCCCACAGGGCGCGAGCGCGGACGACGAGAAGGCGCCACACCGCACCCATTTACTTGTATGCTCACAATGATTTCACTGACACAAGTAAATCGGAGCCTCGTCATGCCGGACGCCCTTCCTCGACGGCCCTGGCTCGTGCTCGCCATCTGCTGCATGAGCCTGCTGATCGTCAGCCTCGACAACACGATCCTCAACGTCGCTCTGCCCTCCATCCAGCGCGACCTGGACACGTCGGTGTCCGGGCTGCAATGGACGGTCGATGCCTACACGCTGGTCCTCGCGAGCCTGTTGATGCTCTCCGGGTCGACCGCCGACCGCGTGGGCCGCCGCCGGGTCTTCCAGGTGGGGCTCGTCGTCTTCACCGCGGCATCCCTGCTGTGCAGCCTCGCTCCCGGGCTCGGCTGGCTCGTCGTCGCGCGGATACTCCAGGCGGTCGGCGGCTCGATGCTGAACCCCGTCGCCATGTCCATCATCACCAACACCTTCACCGACGCCCGCCAACGCGCCCGTGCCATCGGCGCCTGGAGCGGCGTCGTGGGCATCAGCATGGCCGCGGGGCCGATCGTCGGCGGAGCGCTCGTGGAGTCGGTCGGCTGGCGGTCGATCTTCTGGCTCAACGTGCCGATCGGCCTGGCCGCGCTGTTCCTGACCCGGAGGTACGTCCCGGAGTCCCGGGCCGCGCGGGCCCGCCGGGCGGATCCGGTCGGCCAACTCCTCATCGCCGTACTCCTCGCCGCGCTCACGTACGCGATCATCGAGTCGCCCCACCTCGGCTGGGCCTCGCCCCTCGTCGTCGGCTGCGCGGCCGCGGCCCTGTGCGCGCTGCTCGGCCTGCTGTGGTACGAGCCGCGGCGCACCGACCCCCTCATCGACCTGCGCTTCTTCCGTTCCGCACCGTTCTCGGGAGCCGTCGCCATCGCGGTCGTGGTGTTCGCCGCTCTGGGCGGCTTCCTGTTCGTCAGCTCCTTGTACCTGCAGGACGTACGGCGGTACGACGCCCTGCACGCCGGGCTCTTCATGCTGCCCATGGCGGTCATGGCGATGCTGGCCGCCCCGCTGTCCGGCCGCCTCGTGGCCTCGCGGGGGCCGCGCACTCCGCTGCTGCTCGCCGGCGCTGCCCTGTGCGCGAGCGCCGTGCTGCAGGCGCTCACCTACTCCGAGCGCCTGCCGGTGGCCGTCCTCGTCGTCGCGTACCTGCTCTTCGGTACGGGCTTCGGCCTGGTCAACGCGCCCATCACCCATACCGCGGTGTCGGGGATGCCCCGTGAACAGGCGGGTGTCGCGGCGGCCGTGGCCTCCACCAGCCGGCAGATCGGCCAGACCTTCGGCGTGGCCGTCATCGGCGCCCTCATGGCCGGTGCGGCCCGTACGGACACGGCGGCCTTCATCGACGCGGGCCGGACCGCGTGGTGGATCGTCGCCGGCTGCGGCGCCGCCGTGCTGATCATGGGTACGCTCACTACCGGCCGCTGGGGCCGGGCAACGGCGCGGCGCACCGCGCGGCAGTTCGCCGCAGAGGAGACCAAGGAGCCACTGAACGCCTGATGGAGCGCCACGCCGACAAGGGTCCCGCCGGGGACGACGACATCGCCGGAAAGGCGGCCCGCGCCTGGCAGGGCCTGAACACGCTCCTGCTGGAGCGCTACCAGCTGCGCAAGGCCGTCTCCGAGGCCCTCGGCATGAGCTTCAGCCGCGTCCGGGCGCTGCGCCGCCTCGCCGCGGGCCCGATGAGCCTGCGCGAACTGGCCGAGCGGATGGGCTCCGACCCGCCCTACACCACGGTCATCGTCGACGATCTCGTACGGCGCGGCCTGGCCGAGCGCATCACCAACCCGGCCGACCGCCGCTCCAAGCTGGTCCACCTGACCGAGGACGGCCAGGCGAAGGCCGAGCTGGCCATCTCCATCATCACCACCCCGCCCGACGCCTTGCTCGCCCTGCCCCGTGAGGACATCGAGGCGCTCGACCGCATCGTGGCGAAGCTCTTGGACTGAGCTTCCGGCTCAGAAGCCGACGATCTGGAGGTACACGCCGGGGTCGTCGGCGTAGTGGGTGCCCGTGAGGTAGAGCGTTTCGCCGTCGGGGCCCACGGTCAGGCCCGACGCCCGTTCCACAGCGAAGTCGGTGACCGTCTCGTCGGTGACCTGGGTGTTGGTCGCCGTGTCGTAGGACAGCACCTTCGGCGCGGTCCTGTGGTCGTCCACGAGCACGTACAGACGCGTGCCGTCCTGGCTCACGGCCGGGCTCAGGACCGGTGCGGAATCCGACCGGAAGTCGATGGTTTCCAGGACGTCGTCGCGCATGAGGCCGACCAGGGCGGCGCGGCCGTCCGGCTTGCTCAGCGCGTACAGGCGGCGGCCGTCGGGGGTGAGGGCCAGCTCGTCGACGAAGCCGGTGGCCGCGATGGTGCGCACCACCTTCGGGACGCCCGCCGAGGTGGTCAGATGGACCAGGCCGACGTCGCCGACGACGTACACGTCCCTGCCGTTCGGCCGTACGACGATGTCGCGCGGGCTCTCGCCGGGCAGCGGGACAGCGGCGGTGAACGCGCGCCGGGCCGTGGAGAACACCAGGAGCCGGGACGGGCCCGCGCTCGGGCCGTTGTCGTGCGGTCCGCTCTGGTCGAGGTAGACCGTCGTCCCGTCCGGGCTGATGGCCATGCGGGAAAGGGATCCGGGCCGGGTGCCCGGGGGCCGTGGCTGGTCGGGGACGGGGATGCTGGCGCGCAGGGTGTCGGTGGCCGTGTCGATCACGTTCAGGGTGTCTTCGGTGACCAGGTAGATCAGTCTGCCGCGGGCACCGAACGCCATCGGCCCCGCCCAGCGTCCGGCCCTGGTGGGCACCTCCGCGGTGACCTCCCCTGTCTGGGTGTCGACGACGTACAGCTTGGTGCCGGTGGCCTCGATCGCGCCGACGTACGCGGTGGTGCCGTCCGCGCTGACCAGCGGCGCCCGCGCGTACCGCGCCCCGGGCAGGGGGGTGAGGTTCTCGACGCCCGGGACCGGGTCCGGTGACAGGTCCGGATCCGCGACGGCGGCGCCCGTGCCGGTGAGCAGCAGCGCCCCGACTGCCAGCAGCGGAGCCAGCCAACGGGCCCTGGAACCAAGGGAATCCATAAGCCCCTCCCCCACAGGCACACCGCGCCCTCGCGATGGCGGGGTCAGGCTACGCGGACACGCCCGGCCGGACACACCCTAGGGTTCCCGGGTGTCGCCCACCGCCCGCAGGTTCGCGCCGTCCTCGGTGCGGCCGCGTACGGAGAGGGTCGCGTCCTTGGGGACGCGGACGGCGAGGGTGTTGCCGTCCTCGGTGGCGCGGGTGTCTCCGGTGACGGTGAGTTCACGGATGTCCCTGCTGCCCGCCGCCAGCAGATAGCGGCGCCCGGCGGCCGTCGTCCATGCGGTCCTTGCCACGATGTGCTGGCCGAAGCGGCTGCACGCTGCGGTGGACCGGTCACGGGCCACGAGGCGGGCCGGGGTGGTGGCGGAGCGCCCGGGCGGGCGCAGGTGCACCTGGATGTCGCCGGGCCCGGCCCAGGTGGAGACACGGGTGCAGGACCAGGTGGCGCGGCCGCCGCGCTCGGGCAGGTCCTGCTCCGCGAAGTCCCACTGGTTCACCGCGCGGACGCCGTGGTCGCGCAGGCCGCGCAGGGCGCACGCCGTGCGGGCCCAGGCCGTGAGCGCGGCGGGCCCCGTGGCCTCGCGCGGCTGCCGCGCGGGGGCGCCGGTGTGCGGGGACGGGGTGTGGGTGAGGTGGGCGGGGGTGAGTCCGCCGAGGTCGGTGACGAGGAAGGCGTGCTTCTCCACGATCCGTACGGACGACCGGAGTTGGAGCACCGGCAGGCCCGTGCAGGCGCCTGCGGTCGCGGGCGCGTCGACGGGGTCCGTGATGCCGTCCTTCGTGGTGTGCAGCGGGCGTCCGGGGGTGTCGGGGCGCAGCAGGTCCCGGGTCTGCGCGTCGGCGATCCAGGGTGCGGCGAGATAGCGTACGGCGCCGTCGCGGCGGGCGACGACCAGGGCGGCCGCGGTGGTGACTCCGGCCTCGTCGGTGCGCGCGACCTCCAGGGCCGGGCGGTCGGGGGAGCCGAGTGGTTCGCTGTACCGCACGACGCGGTCGCTGTCGTGGAGAAGCACCACGGCACGGCCGTCGATGTCGCCCGCGTACAGCAGTTGGGCGCCGCGCGTGGGCGGCAGCAGGCCGGTGGTCCTCGTCCTCGTCACGGAGGTGCCGGGAGGCGGCGCGGCCCAGGTGTCCAGGGCCCGGCCGAGCAGCGCCTCGTCGTCCGTGCGCCCGCCTCGGGCGGGCCAGGCGGTGAAGTCGACGCGCGCGGTGTCGGCCCAGCTGCCGGAGGGGGTGTGGACGAGCTGGGCGGGGGTGATCTGCGCGGCCCGCATCGGGTGCGCCCGTGAGCTGTCGGGCGGGCCCGTCGGGGTGGAGGAGACGGTGAGTACGGTGCCGCACGCCGTCACCGCCGCGACGAGGCCCGCGATCCGTACGCGGCGCCTGCGGCGCAGCAGGTCGGTCGGCCGGGTGCGGACGGAACAGGCGTCGAACTCCGCGGACCGCAGCAGGGCCGACGCGTCCGCTCCCGCGTGGGCGCGCAGGTCGTCGGCGGTGGCGAGGGCCGCGTCCGGGTCCTGCTCCCCCACGGTCAGGAGCAGTTCGCGTACGCGCTCGTCCGGCATGTCGTCGACGCAGCGCAGCGCGACGACGGCGCGTGCGGCGGGCGGCACCGCGGCGAGCGCCCGGCTCAGCGCGATCTCTTCGGCGCCGCCCGCATGCGGCGAGAGCCGCAGCCCCCACACCACCGGGAGGCGGGGGCGGAGTGCGCGCGGCGGGGGCACGCGGGCGGGCCAGCCGCGCGGACGCCGGTCGTAGGCGAGCGCCGACCGCAGGACGCGGGCGCGCAGCCAGTCCTCTTCGGCTTCGACGGCCGTGGCGTCAGTGCGCTGCCGGGGCAGGAGCGCGCCCGCGGGGACGCGCGGCAGGCTCGGCAGGGCGCGCTGCACCAGCGCCTGCGCGACAAGTACCGTGCGGTGTCTGCCGAGTTCGGGAGGGAGCGTGAGGTAGGCCAGGCGCACGAGGTGTGCGTACCGGTCGACCAGGGTGGCCTCGGTCCGTTCCAGGGTGCCCCTGGAGGGTGGTGCTGCCGTACGTCGCCGTGATGAGGACATTGGTCACAAAGCCTTCCAACGGCTGTAGGCGAGTGGGTGTCACCCCCCTTCCAACGAGTGAATCTTGGGATGGTCACCACGGCGTTCACCTGGTGTGCGGCCCCGTGTCACAGCACGGTCAGTAGAGGACGGTGCACCAGCGGTTGAAGGCGCAGACCTGCCGCTCGGCACCGGTGTCGCCCTCGCTCCCGGGCATCGCGCGCGCGGCGATCGAGGACGCCGGATCGACGCCCGCACCGCGAGGGCGGGGAGGGGGTGCGGCGCCGGGGGGCGCGCTCCGCGCGGGGTCCGCCTGTGGTCCTTTGATCACATCGTTCGATGGCATGCGTACTTCAACGACCGCGCGGAAAGCGAGGACACGCGGGGCGAGCCACCGCAGGAAGGCGCACAGAAGGCGTGCGGAAAGCTTTCAGGAGACGCGGGGACTGGGGTCAGTAGGTGACCACGGGGTTGTCGGTCTTCGACACGAGTGCCACCCAGTCGGTCGCGCTGACCTCGATCGTCTCGGTCGGCGGGCCCGGCGAGAAGATCAGCCGCGGCTCGTGCCCGAGCGCGCTGTCGATCAGCAGGGTGACCTGCGGGGGGAGCCCGAAAGGAACGGCGCAGCCGGGCTCACAGCCCGTCACGGCCTTGAGCTCGGCCCCGGGGGCGATGGAGAACTTCTCCCCCAGGGCCGCCCGCGCCTTGGCGGTGTCGAGGCGCCTGCCCTCGACGGAGACGAACATCGTGTGCCGTCCGCTCTTGCCGCGCAGGAAGAGCGACTTGGTCTCCGCGCCGGTCAGGTGGAAACGCTCCCGGACCTGAGCCGCGGTCTCGTAGTCCATGACGGGCTCGTGCGCGTGCGGGGCGAAGTCGACTCCGGACCGGGCGAACAGCTCCGCGGCGCGTCGCCGGATCCCGGTGACCGTGGGCGGCTCGTCGGCCGTCATCTGACCGTCCAGCATGGGCAGTTGGCTCCTCTCGCGGGACCTGATGGCCGATCAGCCTACTCCTGCGGCTCTCCAGCGGTGCCGCCCACCACCGCTCTCGCCGCGGTCACGAACGCGGCGATCGCCGGGTGGCTGCCGCCGCCCGCGCGGAAGGCGACCTTCGAGCGGCGGAACAGCGGCAACTCGGTCAGCAGCACGCCTGAGGGGCCGTGCGTCGTGGCCGTCTCCGGTACGAATCCGGCGCCTTGGCCGGTGGCGGCCAGGGCGAGGACCGTACGGAAGTCGTTGACCTGGTGGCGGATCCGCGGCTGGAATCCGGCGGCCTGGCAGGCGCGCACAGCCATGGCGTGCCCCGTGGTGCCGTCCCGTGCGGTGATCCACGGGGCCTCGGCGTAGGGGCCGAGCAGTTCCGCCAGGGTCGCGCCGCGGCCGCCGGCCGGGGCACCGGCGTGCGTGACGAGATACATCGGCTCGTCCACCAGGGGAATCTCGTCGACCGTGACGTCCGGTGACGCGGGGACGAAGTCGTAGTCGTGGACGAGGGCCACGTCGAGTTCCCCGGCCCGCAGTCCGTCGGAGACGCGCGCGGAGTCGATCTCCCGCACCATCGGCTCAAGGGCGGGGTGCCGTCGGGCCAGCTCGGCGAGGGCGGCGGCCACGATGGTGTGCCCGCCGGAGGGGAAGGTCCCGATGCGCAGCGGCCCGCCGACGCCCTCGCGCGCACTGGCCAGCTCGGAGACCGCCAGTTCGAGCCGTTCGAGGACGGCGTCGGCGTGGGTGACGAGGGTGCGGCCCGCAGGGGTGAGGACCACCCGCCTGCCGCTGCGTTCCAGCAGGGGCACGCCCGCCTCGCGTTCCAACACACCCAACTGTTGGGAGACGGCCGACGCGGTGAAGGTCAGCGCCTCGGCCACGGCGGCGATCGTGCCCCGCCGGTCCAGTTCGCGCAGCAGGTGAAGACGGCGTACATCAAGCATTAGCTCAGCTTAGGTATAGAAGTAGAAATCAGAAATGGATCTACCGGGTCGGTGTGCGCCAGGGTTGCACCATGAAGCCCGAACCGAACTTCACCGGCCTGTACGTCCCCTTGGTGACCCCGTTCACCGACGAGCTGCGCCTCGCTCCCGACGCCGTCGCCCGCCTCGCCGACGAGACGCTCTCGTCCGGCGCCTCCGGACTCGTCGCCCTCGGCACGACGGCGGAGGCGGCCACGCTGACCGCCGAGGAGAAGCGGACCGTGGTGCGCGTCTGCGCGGCCGCCTGCCGGGCGCACGGCGCCCCTCTGATCGTCGGGGTCGGCACCGGTGACACCGCGGCCGCCATCGCGTCGCTGCGCGAGCTCGCGGCCACCGGTGACGTGGCCGCGGCACTCGTCCCCGCGCCGCCCTACGTCCGGCCCGGCGAGGCCGGGACGCTGGCGCACTTCACCGCCCTCGCCGAGGACGGCGGCGTGCCTCTGATCGTGTACGACATCCCCTACCGCAGCGGGCAGACGCTCAGCGCGGACGCGCTCGCCGCGCTCGGCCGGCTGCCGGGGGTCGTCGGGGTCAAGCACGCGACCGGTGCGATCGACGCGACCACGGTGGAGCTGCTGGGCAGCCCGCCGCCCGGCTTCGCCGTGCTCGGCGGTGACGACGTCGTCATCTCGCCGCTCGTCGCGGCGGGCGCGCACGGCGGAATCCTCGCGTCGGCGAACCTGCGCACCGCCGGCTACGCCGAACTGATCTCGCTGTGGCGCCGCGGCGCCGCCGCACCCGCCCGTGAGCTGGGGGCCGAACTCGCCCGCTTCTCCGCCGCCCTCTTCGCCGAACCGAACCCGACGGTGATCAAGGGCGTGCTGCACGCCCAGGGTCGCATTCCCAGCGCCGCCGTCCGGCTGCCGCTGCTGCCCGCGGCGCCCGCCACGGTCCGCCGGGCGGCGCTGCTGGCCGAAAGGCGCGCCCTGCACGCGTCACCGGCCTGAGCGCCCCACCGGGGCACACCCCCTAGTCCACGCGACAGGACGTCAGCGGAACGTCAGCGGGACGCGAGCGGCGCGCGCCAACCTGGTGCCGAACACCACATGCCCGGCATGGAACGACACGTGGCGCCGCTTGGTCCGGAAACACGGCAGCTGCTTACCTGAAGGCGGAGGAGCGGGCGGCGGACTCGGTGTCCACCGCGGTCGAGCCTCGGGACCACCGTGGAAGATGGAGGTGCTCTAGCCCATGCAGCCGACCGTTGAGAGCGTTCCCACGACGCAGCCGGTGTTGGTGACCGTGCACGCGTCGGACCCGATCTCGCAGGCCGGGGTGGTGAGCCAGCTCCGGCAGTGCGCGGAGATCGTGGTGGCGGACGACATCCGACGGGATCGCGGCCAGGTCGCCCTTCTCGTCGTCGGCACCGTGGACGAGGCGACCCTGGTGAGTCTGCGCAGACTCGTCCACGCCGAGAACGTCCGGGTGGTCCTGGTGGTGGACCGGATGCGCGGCGCGGACGTGCTGGACGTCGCGGGCTGCGGCGTCACCGCGATCGTGCGGCGCCGGGAGGCCACACCGGCGCGGCTGCTGCGGGCCGTCCTGGCCGCCCACCAGGGCCACGGCGAGCTGCCGCCCGATCTGTTAGGCAGGCTCATCGCGCAGATGGGACGGCTCCAGAGCAGCGCGCAAGGTCCGACGCGGCTCGCCCCCGCGGAGATGACACCGCGAGAGGTCGACATCCTCCGCCTGGTGGCGGAAGGCCTCGACACCGCCGAGGTCGCCGCCAAACTCGCGTACTCCGAGCGGACGGTGAAGAACGACCTCCAGAACCTGACCTCGCGGCTCCATCTGCGCAACCGGACCCACGCGGTGGCGTACGCGCTGCGCGCGGGCTACATCTGAGGTTCTCGGATTCTCGGGTTCTCGGAATTCTGGGCCGCTGTGTTTTTGAGTCTCTCAGTTTCCGGGTCTCTGGGTTTCTGATGCCGAGCGGGGGCTGGACGAGGAATTCGTCCAGCCCCCGCTCCCGTCACCTGCTCCTACCTGACGGCCACGGCGCCGCGCAGCGCCTCACGCATCACCTCGATGACCTCCGCCGCTCGGGAGCTGAGGTAGAAGTGGCCGCCTCGGAACTCCCGCAGGTGGAACGCCGCCGTGGTGTGCGCGCGCCACGCGTCGGCTTCCAGGACCGTCGACTTCGGGTCGTCGTCGCCCACCAGGGCGGTGACCGGACAGTCGACGGTCGCGTCCACGGGGCCGTACGTCTCGATGGCCCGATAGTCGCTGCGGATGGCGGGCAACACCATGCGCAGCAGTTCCTCGTCGCCGAGCACCTTCGCGTCGGTGCCGCTCAGGGCCTTCACATCGGCCAGGAGACCGTCGTCGTCCCGCTGGTGGACGGTCTCCACGCGCCGCGTCGACGGTGCCCGCCTGCCGGAGGCGAACAGCATCGCGGGCGTGTGCCCTTTCCGCTCCAGCCTGCGGGTGACCTCGAACGCGATGATCGCGCCCATGCTGTGCCCGAAGAACACCACGGGCCGGTCGAACAGGGGCGCCACGACGGGCGCTATCCGGTCCGCCAGCACGCCGATGTCGTCCACGTTCGGTTCGTTCCGCCGGTCCTGGCGGCCGGGGTACTGGAGTGCCACCACATCGCTGTCGCTCGCGAGCGCGGCCGAGACCGGGTGGTAGAAGCTCGCCGATCCGCCCGCGTGCGGGAAGCAGACCAGCCGGACCGGGGCGGCCGGCGCCGGGTGGAACCGGCGGAGCCAGAGGTCGCTGCCGTCGGTAGCTGTCATGTGCGTCATCCGTTCTGCTGTCGTTGTCGGTTCGCGTCGGGGTGGGGAACGTCAGGGGCAGGGGTCAGCTCGGGTCGGCGAACCGGTCGTCGCTCAGCCATGCCTCGACGGCGAGCGCCGTCGACTCGGAGTGCTCGTCCATGATCGAGAAGTGGTCGCCGGGGACGTCGGCGTCCTCGTGGGCGTACGGCCACTCGGGCTGCCAGGCGTCCTCGGTCTCCAGGGCATCCGACTCCCCCGGCGGGAACGTGGCGTGCACGTACAGCGTCGGGGCCTCGATCGGTTCGGGCTTCCAGTCCTCGAAGACGCGCAGGTAGCCGCTCTGTCCGGTCATCTGCGCGCCGGTCAGCAGGTCGAAGGCCTCGCTGGTGGACATGCGCTCCGTCAGCGCCGCCTCCAGGCGCTTCTCGAACGAGTTCGTCGCGATGTACGTGTCGAGGAGCACCACCGCCGCCGGTGCGCGGCCCTGCCGTTCGAGCAGCGCGGCGACGGCGTTGGCCATCCACCCGCCCGAGGAGTAGCCGAGGAGCGCGAACGGCCCGTCGCCCGCCTGCCTCAGTACGGCGTCGGCCTGGAAGCGGACGACCGCCTGCCTGGTCGCGGGCAGCGACTCGCCCGCCCCGAAGCCGGGGTGGGGCAGCATGGTCACGTCCCGCCTGCCCGCGAAGACGGGGGCGAACCGCCCGAAGTAGTGCGGCCCTGAGGGTGCCATGGTCGGCGCGAAGCACAGCAGCGGCATGGCGGGCCCGGTGGCCAGCGGGACCGTCGGCAGTGCGGCCGCCTCGTCGGGTGCCCCGAACACCGGCCGCAGCACCGCGGCGGCGTCCACCATCTGCCACCCCTCCTTGGAGAGGCCGAGTTCGTAGGACTGCCGGACCAGGCCGACGAGGGTGTCCTCCACCGCGGGTTCGGCCGTCGCGGCGGGTGCGCCCCCGGCTGCCGCGGCGAGTTCGCGCCGGAGGTATCCGGCGAGCGCCGGGCCGGTCGCCTGGTCGAACACGACGGTGGTGGGCAAGCGGAGCCCGGTGTCACCCGCGAGCTGGTTGCGCAGTTGCAGCGCGGTCAGGGAGTCCAGGCCGAGCTGCGTCAGGGCGCCGGAGATGTCGATCTCGTCCGGCGCGTAGCCGAGTACGGCCGCCGTCCGGTCCCGGACCAGGACCAGCAACTCCCGCTCCTGCTCCTCGTCCGTCAGCCCGGCAAGGCGTTGCGCCAGCTTCTCCTCGCTCGCGGCGGCCGCCCTGGTGGCCCGCGTGCGTACGAGGCCGCGCAGCAGCGCGGGCGCCTCGTCGGGCCCGCCCCGCAGCGCGGCGACGTCGAGCCGCATCGGCACCACGACCGCGTCGCCCGCCGCGCACCCGTGGTCGAACAGGGCGAGCCCCTCCTCCTCGGTCAGGCCCGCGACGCCGGAGCGGGACATCCGCGCCACGTCGCCGTCCGCCAAGGAGCCGGTCATGGCGCTGGCCGACTCCCACAGGCCCCATGCCAGCGAGGTCGCGGGCAGTCCGGCGGCCCGGCGGTGCTGGGCGAGCGCGTCCAGGAAGGTGTTCGCCGCCGCGTAGTTGCCCTGGCCGGGGGTCCCGAAGACGCCCGAAGCCGACGAGAAGAGGACGAACGCCGACAGGCCGAGATCGGCGGTCAACTCGTGCAGGTGCCACGCCGCGTCGACCTTCGGCCGGAACACGGTGTCGATCCGCTCCGGCGTGAGCGAGCCGATCACGCCGTCGTCCAGTACGCCCGCCGAGTGCACCACACCGGTCAGCGGGTGGTCCTCGGGCACGGCGGCCAGGAGCTCTTGCAGCGCGGCGCGGTCCGTGACGTCACAGGCGGCGAGCGTGACGTCCGCGCCGAGGCCGGTCAGTTCCGCGCGGAGCGCGTCGGCTCCGGGCGCGGCGTCGCCGCGGCGGCTGGCGAGGACGAGGTGCCGTACGCCGTGCTCCGTCACGAGGTGCCGGGTGACGAGACCGCCGATCATGCCCGTCGCTCCGGTCACCAGGACGGTGCCGCCGGGTGCGAAGGCGACCGGGGACTGCGGCTCGGACGGTCCGAACCGCGCGATGCGCGGCACCCGCACGTCCCCGGCGCGCACCGCCACTTGCGGCTCGGCACCGGCGAGGGCGCCGGGCAGCGCCGCCCAGGAGGCATCGTGCCCGTCCACGTCGGCGAGCAGGAACCGGCCGGGGTTCTCGGACTGCGCCGCGCGGATCAGGCCCCACACCGCCGCGTCGGCGACGTCGGGCACGTCCTCGTCCGGCGCGGCCGCGACCGCCCCGCGGGTCAGGAAGACGAGGCGGGAGTCGAGGAACCGGTCGTCGGCCAGCCACTCCTGGGCCAGGCGCAACGCGCGGAAGGCGGCGGCGCGGGCTGCGGACACCGGGTCCGGGCCGTCCTCGGCGAAGGGGACGACGACCAGCTCGGGCGCCCCGGCCGCTGCGAGGGCCGCGAGGTCGCGGTACTCCCCGACGGTGCTGCCGGACGCGGCGAGTCCCGGCCGGGCCTTCAGGTCGTCCGGTCCGACGACGGCGCAACCGCGGGCGGGAGCGGGGGCGGCCGCACGGGTCGGCGCGGCCGCCCACTCCAGCCGGAACAGGGCGTCGCGGTGGCGCGCACCCCACTGGCCCGCGGCGATCGGCCGCAGGACGAGGGACGCGACCGTCGCCAGGGGGTTGCCCTGTGCGTCGGCCAGTTCCAGGGAGACGGCATCCGGTCCGGCGGGTGTGAGCCGGACCCGTGCCGTGGTGGCTCCGGTCGCGTGCCACCGGACTCCGCTCCAGGAGAACGGCAGCCGGGGCCGGCCGGCGTCCTCGACGAGGCCCCCGAGCATGCAGGCGTGCAGCGCGGCGTCGAGCAGCGCCGGGTGCAGCCCGAACGCCGCGGCGTCCCGGTCCTGTGCCTCGTCGAGTTCGATCTCGGCGTACACGGCGCCGTCACCGCGCCAAGCCGTCCGCAGGCCCTGGAAGGCGGGCCCGTACGCGAACCCTGCCTCCTCCAGACCCTCGTAGAAGCCGTCGATGCCGACGGGCTCGGCTCCGGCGGGCGGCCACTGGGTGAGCGGGGCCGGGGCGGTGGGGGTCGCGGTGGTGAGGAAGCCGGTGGCGTGCCGGATCCAGTCGGCCTCGTCGACCTCGCTCGCCTCCTTGGCCGACGTGTCCGGTGTGCCTGGTGTGTTCGGTGTGTCCGGGCGCGAGTCGACGATCAGTGTGCGGCGGCCGTCGCCGTCGTCACCGCCGACCGTCACGCGCAGCCGTACGCCGCCTCGTTCGGGCAGCACCAGTGGCGCGGCCAGCGTCAGCTCCTCCACCTCGTCGAGGCCGAGCCTGCCGCCCGCGGCGAGCGCGATGTCCGCGAAGGCCGTGCCGGGCAGCAGGACCGTCTGTCCGACGGCGTGGTCGGCGAGCCACGGATGCGTGTCCGTGCCGAGCCTGCCGGTGCACACGAGGCCCTGCCCGTCGGCGAGTTCGACGGCGGCGCCGAGCAGCGGGTGTCCCGCGCCCGCGAGGCCGAGGCCGCCCGCCGCTTCGTCGACGCTCAGGTCGTGGGGAGCGTCCAGCCAGTAGCGCTTGCGCTGGAAGGCGTACGTCGGCAGGTCGACCCGCCGCACGCCGCCACCGGCGAAGAACGCCTCCCAGTCCACCTGGACGCCACGCACATACAGGTGCCCTGCGGCCGTGGAGGCGGCCACAGCCTCGGCCCTGTCGGCCCGCAGCACCGGTACGAACCCGGCATCGGGCGCCGACTCCAGCCCCAGCGCGGACAGCGTCCCGCCTAGGCCGACCTCGACGAAGGTGGCCACGCCCTCGGCCGTGAGCGTGCCCACGGCGTCGGCGAACCGCACCGACTCGCGTACGTGACGCACCCAGTACTCCGGCGATCCGAGTTCCTCGGTGGTTGCACGGGCACCGGTCAGGGTCGACACAATCGGGACGGCGGGCGACCCGTACGACACGGACTCCAGCACGGCGCGGAAGTCGTCCAGCATCGGGTCCATCAGCGGCGAGTGGAAGGCGTGGCTCACCTTCAGCCTGGTGACCTTGCGACCCGCCGCACGCCACCGCTCCCCCACCGCCTCCACATCAGCAGCAACACCCGAAATAACAACCGCAGCCGGGCCGTTCACCGCCGCGATGCCCACCGTGCCCGGCAGAGCCGCGGCGACCTCGGCCTCCGTCGCTTGGATCGCCACCATCGCGCCGCCCGCAGGCAGCGCCTGCATCAGCCCGGCACGCGCCGACACCACCTTCACCGCATCCGCCAGCGACCACACACCCGCCACATGCGCGGCAGCCAACTCACCGATGGAGTGACCAGCGAGCAGGTCGGGGCGGATGCCCCACGACTCAAGAAGACTGAAGAGTGCGACCTCGACGGCGAACAGCGCGGGCTGCGTCACCCCCGTCTCATTGAGTGCGTCGGCGTCCTCACCGAACAACACCTCGCGGACCTCAGGACCGAACTCCGCCAGTACGCGGTCCAACGCCTCGGCGAACACCGGGAAGCGGTCCGCCAGTTCACGCCCCATGCCCAGCCGCTGCGACCCCTGACCCGAGAACAGGAAACCCACCCCGCCCACGGCAACAGAGCCCGCGACCAGACCGGGCGACGGAAGCCCCTCGACCAGCGCGGACAGACCATCGAGCAGCGCCGCGCTGTCGTCGCCCACCACAACAGCCCTGTGGTCGAAGGACGAACGCGTCGTCACCAGCGCGTGGCCGACGTCCCGCGCCTCAAGGCCCGTGTCGCTCTCGACGTGCTCGCGCAGCCGGGCCGCCTGCTCACGGAGTGCTTCCGCGTTCCGGGCCGACAGCACCCACGGCACCACGCCGCCGACCGGCACGGAAGCGGGCTCCTCCATCTCGGGGGCCTGCTCGATGATGGTGTGGGCGTTGGTGCCGCTCACGCCGAACGACGACACGCCCGCCCGTCGCACACGACCCGTCTCCGGCCACGACTGAGGCTCCGTCAGCAACTTCACCGCGCCGGCCGACCAGTCCACGTGCGACGACGGCGCGTCCACGTGCAGGGTCCGCGGCAGGACGCCGTGGCGCAGCGCCATCACCATCTTGATGACACCGGCGACACCGGCGGCGGCCTGCGTGTGACCGATGTTCGACTTGATCGAGCCGAGCCACAGCGGCTGCTCGGCGGGCCTGTCCTGGCCGTACGCGGCCAGCAGCGCCTGTGCCTCGATCGGGTCACCGAGGGTGGTGCCCGTGCCGTGCGCCTCGACCACGTCCACATCCGCCGCGGTCAGACCCCCGCTGGCGAGGGCCTGGCGGATCACGCGCTGCTGCGACGGACCGTTCGGCGCGGTCAGGCCGTTCGACGCGCCGTCCTGGTTCACCGCGGACCCACGTACGACAGCCAGCACCCGGTGGCCGTTGCGCTGCGCGTCGGACAGCCGCTCGACCAGCAGCATGCCGACGCCCTCACCCCAGCCGGTGCCGTCGGCGCCGTCGGAGAACGCCTTGCAGCGGCCGTCCGGGGACAGGCCCCGCTGGCGGCTGAACTCCACGAAGGTCGCCGGGCTGGACATCACCGTCACGCCGCCCACGAGCGCCAGCTCGCACTCGCCGGAGCGCAGCGCCTGCGCGGCGAGGTGCAGCGCCACGAGGGACGAGGAGCACGCGGTGTCCACGGTCATCGCGGGGCCTTCGAGGCCGAACACGTACGAGACCCGGCCGGAGGCGACGCTGCCCGAGCTGCCGACGCCGAGCTGTCCCTCGAAGCCCTCCGGGGCGCGCCGGAGCCGGGTGGCGTAGTCGTTGTACATCACGCCCGCGAACACGCCGGTGGCGCTGCCGCGCAGGGACTTCGGGTCGATGCCGGCCCGCTCCATCGCCTCCCACGACGTTTCGAGGAGCAGCCGCTGCTGGGGGTCGACCGCCAGTGCCTCGCGCGGGGACATGCCGAAGAAGACGGGGTCGAACTCGGCGGCGTCGTGGAGGAAGCCACCGCTGCGGACGCTGCTGGTGCCGCTGTGGTCGGGGTCCGGGTGGTAGAGCGCCTCGACGTCCCAGCCCCGGTCGTCCGGGAAGTCGGACACCGCGTCGCGCCCCTCGGCGACCAGGCGCCACAGGTCCTCGGGCGACCGTACGCCGCCGGGGTAGCGGCAGCTCATGCCGACGATGGCGATCGGCTCGTCGTCGGCGGCGGCCGTGCGGAAGGTGGCAGCCGGAGCCGCTTCGCCGCCGAGCAGCTCGGTGCGCAGGTGGCCCGCGAGCACCAGGGGCGTCGGGTAGTCGAAGACCAGCGTCACGGGCAGCCGGAGGCCGGTGGCCACGTCGAGCCGGTTGCGCAGCTCGACCGCCGTGAGGGAGTCGAAGCCGAGTTCGTCGAAGGCCCGCTCCGGTTCCACCTGGGCGGCGGACGCGTGGCCGAGCACGGCGGCGACGGACGTGCGCACGAGGTCGAGCAGCGCCGGGAGGCGTTCGTCGTCCGGCAGCGCCGAGATCCGCGCCGCCAGGCCTCCGGCGGCCTTGGCAGCCTCGGGGCGTACCGTGCGCACCAGTGCGCGCAGCAGCGCGGGGACGGCTTCGGGGTGTGCCCGCAGCGGCGCCAGGTCGAGGCGCGTGGGCACGGCCACGGCCGACGGCAGCGCGACGGCGGCGTCGAAGAGGCGCAGCCCTTCTTCGGGGGTCAGGCCCGCGGCCCCGGTCCTGGCCATTCGGGCGCCCATGCCGTCGTCTCCGGCCCACAGGCCCCAGGCCAGCGAGGTCGCGGGCAGTCCGGCGGCGCGGCGGTGCTGCGCCAGCGCGTCCAGGTACGCGTTGGCGGCCGCGTAGTTGCTCTGGCCGGGGTTGCCGAACGTACCGGCGGCGGAGGAGAACAGCACGAAGGCCGACAGGTCCATCTCGCGGGTCAGTTCGTGCAGGTGCCGGGCGCCGTCGGCCTTCGGCCCGAACACGGTGTCGATCCGCTCCGGGGTCTGCGAATCGATCACCCCGTCGTCGAGCACACCCGCCACGTGGACGACCGCCGTCACCGGATGCTCGGCCAGCAGGGCCGCCACCGCGTCCCGCTGGGCCACGTCACACGCGACGACGGCGACCTCGGCACCCAGGCCCACCAACTCGTCGCACAGATCGCCCACTTGACCGCGCCGACTGGCCAGGACTAGCCGTCGCACCCCGTGCCGCACCACCAAGTGCCGCGCCACCAACCCGCCGAGCATCCCGCTCGCGCCGGTCACCAGCACAGCGCCGTCACCGAAACCCGGCCCGCCCTGCGGCTCCACGGGGCGGGCACGCACGAGCCTCGGTGCGAGCAGCTCGCCGTCGCGCAGGGCCAGTTGGGGCTCGCCGGTCTCGACGGCGTTCGGCAGCACGCGGACCGCGGTGGCCGACCGGTCGTCGGTGTCGAGGAGCAGGAAGCGGCCCGGGTGTTCCGTCTGTGCGGCGCGTACGAAGCCCCACACCGGCGCGTTGGCCAGGTCGGGAACGTCCTCGTCGGGGCCCGCGGCCACCGCGCCGTTGGTGACGAACACGAGCCTGGCCGCGCCGAAGCGGTCGTCGGCGAGCCAAGCCCGGGCGAGCGCAAGGGCCCAGTGGGTCGCCTCCGCGGGGCCCGCGGCCGCGGGGACGGGGGCGAACACGAGGTCGGGCACCTCGTCCTCGGCGAGCGTGGCCAGGTCGGCGTGGGTGCGGGCCGCTTCGGCGGGTTCGAGGCCGCCGCCGACGACCGCCCAGCGGGCCGATGTCGAGGCGGCGGGCCGGACCCGTGTCCAGTCGACCCGGAACAGCGAGTCGAGGCGGTCGCCGGTGAGGCCGTCCGCCGCCAGGGGCCGCAGGGACAGGGCCTCGACCGAGGCGACGGGGGCGCCCGTGCCGTCGGTCAGGGAGATCGAGACGCCCGACGCGCCCGCCGGGGACAGCCGCCCGCGCAGCGCGGACGCGCCGCCGCTGTGCAGGCGCACGCCGCGCCAGGAGTACGGCAGGTGCAGGCGTTCCGCGTCGGCGACGAAGCCGCCGAGGCCGATGGCGTGCAGCGCGGAGTCGAGCAGCGCGGGGTGCAGCCCGAAGGCGCCCGCGGCGTCCTGGTCGTCCAGCTCCACCTCGACGAACACCTCGTCGCCGCGCCGCCAGGCCGTGCGCAGTCCACGGAAGGCGGGCCCGTAGCCGAGGCCCGACGCGGCGAGGTCGTCGTAGCGGCCTTCGATGTCGATCCGCTCGGCCCCCTCGGGCGGCCAGGCCTCCGCGCGGTGGGCCGGGGCGTCGTCACCGGTCGTGAGCGTGCCGAAGGCGTGCCGCGTCCAGGGCTGGTCGTCGGGCGCGTCGTCCGGCCTCGCGTACGCGCTCACCGTCCGGCGCCCGGACGCGTCCGGCGCGCCGACGGACACCTGGAGCCGCACCTCTCCGTCCTCCGGCAGGACCAGGGGTGCCGCGAGGGTCAGCTCCTCGACGAGGTCGAGTCCGACCTGGTCGCCTGCCCTGACGGCCAGCTCCACGAGGGCGGCGCCCGGTACGACGACCACGCCGCCGACCGTGTGGTCGGCCAGCCAGGGGTGGGTGGCCAGGGAGAGCCGCCCTGTGAGCAGGGCGCCCTCCTCGTCGGCCAGGGTGACCGCGGCGCCGAGCAGCGGGTGGTCCGCGGGCCGCAGGCCCACCGCCGCCATGTCCCCGGTGGGCGCCCCCGTGTCCAGCCAGTACCTGGCGCGCTGGAAGGGGTAGGTGGGCAGGTCGATCCGCCGGGCGTCGCGGCCCGCGAACACGGCGTGCCAGTCCAGGGCGACCCCGCGCACGTGCAGGGCCGCGACCGCCGAGGTCAGCGTGGCACCCTCGGGCCGGTTCGCGCGCGTTCCGGCCACGAGGAGCGCGCCCTCGTCGACGCAGTCGCGGCCCGCCGCGGTCAGCACGGCGTCGGGGCCCAGTTCCAGGAAGTTCGCCACGCCCTGCTCGCGCAGGCGGCGCACGGCGTCGAGGAACCGCACCGCCTCGCGGGCGTGCCGCACCCAGTGCTCCGGGTCGCGGGCCTGCTCCTGGGTCAGCAGGGTGCCGGTGAGGGTGGACACGATGGGGATCGTCGGTGTCCCGTAGGAGACGGTCCGGGCGACGGCGCGGAAGTCCTCCAGGACGGCGTCCACGTGCGGCGAGTGGAACGCGTGGCTGACCCGCAGGTACCGGGTCTTGCCGCCGCGCTCGCGCCACGCGCGGTCGATCGCCGCCACGGCGTCGGCGTCACCCGCGACCACTGTGGACTCGGGGCCGTTGACGGCCGCGACGTCCACCGCGCCGCGGTGCTCGGCGACCAGGTCGCGGACGGTGTCCTCGTCCGCGCGCAGCGACAGCATCGTCCCGCCTTCTGGCAGCGCGCCCATCAGCCTGCCGCGGGCCGCGACCAGCGCGCACGCGTCGGCGAGGGAGAACACGCCCGAGACGTGCGCCGCCGCCAGCTCCCCGATGGAGTGGCCCGCGAGGTAGTGCGGGGCGAGGCCCCAGGCCGTGACGAGGCGGAACAGCGCCACCTCGATCGCGAACAGCGCGGGCTGCGTATAGGTGGTCAGGTCGAGCAGGGCGGCGGCCTCGGTGCCGGGCTCCGCGAAGAGGACGTCCCGCAGCGGCCTCTCCAGATGCGGGTCGAGCGCTGCGCAGACCTCCTCCAACGCTTGTCCGAACACGGGGAACTCGCCGTACAGCTCGCGGCCCATGCCCACGCGCTGGCTGCCCTGCCCGCTGAACAGGAAGGCGAGCTTGCCGCGCGTGCCGACCGTGCCGCGCACCAGGTTCGGCGCGTCGCCGCCGGCGGCCAGGGCTTCGACGCCGCGCAGCAGTTCGGCGCGGTCCGCGCCGACGACGGCGGCCCGGTGCTCAAGGGCGGTCCTGCTGACGGCGAGCGAGTAGCCGACGTCCGTCGGCGAGGCGTCGCGGCCGTCCAGGTGCTTCAGGAGGGCGGCGGCGCGGTCGCGCAGCGCGGCGGGGTCGTTGCCGGAAAGGACCCATGGCACCGCGTCGGCCAGGACCGGGTCGACGGGCTCCGCCAGGTCGTCATCGGCCTCGTCGGCCGGGGCCTGTTCGAGGACGACGTGGGCGTTGGTGCCGCTGATGCCGAACGACGACACCGCGGTCCTGCGCGGCTGCCCCGTCCGCGGCCACGGCCGTCCCTCGGTCAGCAGCTCCACGCCGCCGTCCGACCAGTCGACGTGCCGGGAGCGCTCGCCGACGTGCAAGGTCGGCGGCAGTACGCCGTGGCGCAGCGCCATGACCATTTTGATCACGCCCGCCACGCCCGCGGCCGCCTGGGTGTGGCCGATGTTGGACTTCACCGAACCCAGCCACAGGGGGCGATCGGCGGGACGATCCTGCCCGTAGGTGGCGAGGAGCGCCTGGGCCTCGATGGGGTCGCCGAGGGTGGTGCCCGTGCCGTGGGCCTCGACGGCGTCCACGTCGGACGGCGTCAGGCCCGCGCTCGTGAGGGCCTGACGGATGACCCGCTGCTGCGAGGGGCCGTTCGGCGCGGTCAGACCGTTGGACGCGCCGTCCTGGTTCACCGCGGAGCCGCGTACGACCGCCAGTACGGGGTGGCCGTTGCGCCGGGCGTCGGACAGGCGCTCCAGGAGCAGCATGCCCGCGCCCTCGCCCCAGCCGGTGCCGTCCGCGTCGTCGGAGAACGACTTGCAGCGGCCGTCGGCGGCGAGGCCGCGCTGCTTGCTGAAGCCGACGAACGTGTGCGGGGTCGTCATCACCGTGACGCCGCCCGCGAGGGCGAGCGCGCATTCGCCCGACCGCAGCGCCTGGGCCGCGAGGTGCAGCGTGACCAGGGAAGACGAGCAGGCGGTGTCCACCGTGACGGCGGGCCCCTCCAGCGCGAACGTGTACGACACGCGGCCGGAGGCGACGCTGCCCAGGCCGCCGGTGCCCAGGAAGCCGTCCAGGCCCTCGGGCACCGACCGCAGCCGGGACGTGTAGTCGTGGTACATCACGCCCGCGAACACGCCCGTCCTGCTGCCGCGCAGCGACGCCGCGTCGATCCCGGCCCGCTCGAAGGCCTCCCAGGAGGTCTCCAGGAGCAGCCGCTGCTGCGGGTCCATCGCCAGGGCCTCACGCGGCGAGATCCCGAACACTCCGGGGTCGAACTCCCCCGCGTCGTGCAGGAATCCTCCCTCGGTGCGGAACACCCGGTCGGGGTCCTCGGGGTCGGTCAGCTCGACGTCCCCCCAGCCCCGGTCGGCGGGGAAGGGCGTCACGCCGTCGCGGGCGCCCGCGACCAGCTCCCACAGGTCCTCGGGCGAGCGCACCTCGCCCGGGTAGCGGCAGCTCATGCCGATGATGGCGATCGGTTCCTGCTCGCCGGCCTCGACCTCGCGCAACCGCCTGCGCGCCTCGCGCAGATCTCCGGTGACCCGCTTGAGGAAATAGCGGAGCTTGTCCTCGTTTTCCATGCTTTCTCTACTCCAGGGAACGTCGAGCAAGTGGGGTGGCCGAGCGGGTCAGGAGATGCCGAACTCCTTGCCGAGCATGTCGAACATCTCGTCGTCCGTGGCGTCGTCGAGGTCGTCGGCCGTCTGTGGGGCGGCGTCGGCGCGACTGTCGCGCCACGCGGTGAGCAGCGCGGACAGCCGGGCGCCGACCTGGTCGTCCTCGTCGTCGCCGGGCTTGACCGAGGCGAGGCTCGCCTCGATGCGGCTCAACTCGGCGAGCAGGGGCGCCACTCCACCCGCCGGCCCGCCCGGCACTCCGCCCGGCTCGTCGACGGCGAGCGTGCCGGCGAGGTGGCCGACCAGGTCGAGCAGGGTCGGATAGTCGAAGATCAGGGTGGCGGGCAGGCGGAGTCCGGTGGCCACGTTCAGCCGGTTGCGCAGGTCGACCGCGGTCAGCGAGTCGAATCCGAGCTCGGTGAACGCGCGCCGCTCGTCGACCGCCTCGGGTCCGGGGAACGCGAGGACGGCGGCGACCTGGGCGCACACCAGATCCGTCAGGGCGGACGTCCGCTCGGTCGCCGTCAGCGCCGCGAGCCGCTCCCGCAGCGCGGCGGCGGGGTCGCCCCCGGCCTGCGCCGCCCTGCGGGTCGTCGTCCGCACCAGAGCGCTGAGCACGGGCGGCACCTGCGGGAGTTCCCGCACGGCCCGCAGGTCGAGCCGCATCGGTACGACGACCGGGTCAGGGCCGACGGCCACCGCGTCGAACAGGTCGAGACCCTGCTCGGCGGTCAGGCCCACGGCCCCGGTCCTGGCCATCCGGGCGCCCATGCCGTCCTCCGTGGCCCACAGGCCCCAGGCCAGCGAGGTCGCGGCCAGGCCCTGGGCCCGGCGGTGCCGGGCCAGCGCGTCCAGGAACGCGTTGGCCGCCGCGTAGTTGCCCTGCCCCGGCGAGCCCAGCGTGCCCGTCACCGAGGAGAACAGCACGAAGGCCGACAGGCCCATCTCTCGGGTCAGTTCGTGCAGGTGCCAGGCACCGTCGACCTTCGGCCCGAACACGGTGTCGATCCGCTCCGGCGTCAGCGAGCCGATCGTGCCGTCGTCCAGTACGCCCGCGGTGTGCACCACAGCGGTCACCGGATGCTCGGCCAGCAGGGCCGCCACCGCGTCCCGCTGGGCCACGTCACACGCGACGACGGCGACCTCGGCACCCAGGCCCACCAACTCGTCGTACAGCGCGCCCACTTGACCGCGCCGACTGGCCAGGACAAGGCGTCGCACCCCGTGCCGCACCACCAAGTGCCGCGCCACCAAACCACCGAGCATCCCGCTCGCACCGGTCACCAGCACCGCGCCGCCACCGGCACCGGCACCGGCACCGGCGCCGAAGGCAGGACCCTCCTCCGACTCCGCGGGGCGGGCACGCACGAGCCTCGGCGCGAACATCTCGCCGCCGCGCACGGCCAGTTCGGGTTCCGGGCTCGTGACGGCGGACTTCCAGCCGTCCGCGTCGTCGACGTCCACGAGCACGATGCGGTCCGGGTTCTCCGACCGCGCCGTGCGCACCAGGCCCCACACCGCGGCCGACGCCAGGTCCGCCACGGCGTCATCGGGGCCGACCGCCACCGCGCCGCGGGTCACCAGGACGAGACGCGACGCCGCGCACCGCTCATCGGCCAGCCAGCCCTGCACCAGCTCCAGGGCGGTGTGCACCTCGCGGCGCACCGCGTCCACGGCGCGGGACTCCCCGTCGCGGAACTCCGCGCAGTGGACCACCACGTTCTCCGGCAGCGCCTCCTCCGCTTCCAGGGCCGACCGCAGCGCGGCCCAGTCCGCGAACTCCGCCACCGAACCGGCGTTCCCGGCCGCCGCCGCAGCCGGTGCCCAGTCCAGACGGAACAGCGACTCCCAGGCCTGCCGCGGCAACGTGCCCGACACCGGGCGAAGCACCAGCGAGTCGATCGTGGCCACGGGAGCGCCCGCCGCGTCGGTGACCGTGAGCGACACCCCGTCCGAGGCCGTGGGCGCCAACCGCACCCGCAGCACCGTCGCGCCGGAGGCGTGCAGCCGCACGCCCGACCACGAGAACGGCAGCCTGCCGGGACCGTCGGCCCCGCCCATCAGCCCGATGGCGTGCAGCGCCGCGTCGAGCAGCGCCGGGTGCAGACCGAAGCCGCCCGCTTCCACGCCGTCCGGCAGCGCGACCTCGGCGAACACCTCGTCGCCCTTGCGCCAAGCCGACCGCAGGCCTTGGAACAGCGGCCCGTAGCCGAAACCGCCGTCGGCCATGCGGTCGTAGAGCCCGTCGAGCCCCACGGCCTCCGCGCCCGCGGGCGGCCAGGCACCGGCGTCGGCCGACGGCTCATCGGCGCCGCCCACGAGCACACCGCTCGCGTGCCGGACCCACACGTCACCGTCGTCGCCCCGCGCGTGCACCGTCACCGTGCGGCGGCCGGATTCGTCCGCCACGCCCACCTGGACCTGCACCAGCACACCGCCGCGCTCGGGCACCACCAGCGGCGCCTCAAGGGTCAGCTCCTCCACCAGGTCGCAGCCGACCTGGTCACCCGCGTGGATCGCCAGGTCGAGGAACGCCGTGCCCGGCAGCAGCACCGAGCCCTGGATCGCGTGCTCGGCCAGCCACGGGTGGGACTCCAGGGACAGCCGGCCGGTGAAGAGCCCCCCGTCCGAGTCGGCCGTGTCGATGACCGCGCCGAGCAGCGGGTGACCGGCCGAGCCGAGCCCGGCGGCGTTCAGGTCGCCCGCCCCCACCCCGGCGTCCAGCCAGTAGCGCTCGCGCTGGAAGGCGTACGTCGGCAGGTCCACGCGCCGCGCGCCCTGACCGGCGAAGAAGGCTTCCCAGTCGAGCCGTACGCCCCGCGTGCACAGGTGCGCCACGGCGGACATCAGCGCGGACTCCTCGGCCCTGTCGGCCCGCAGCACCGGTACGAACCCGGCGTCGGGCGCCGACTCCGGCCCCAGCGCGGACAGCGTCCCGCCCGGGCCGACCTCGACGAACGTGGCCACGCCCTCGGCCGTGAGCGTCGTCACGGCGTCCGCGTAGCGCACCGATTCGCGTACGTGGCGCACCCAGTACTCCGGCGACCCGAGTTCCTCGGCGGTCGCCCGGACGCCGGTGAGTGTCGACACGATCGGGATCGCGGGCGACCCGTACGACACCTCCTCCAACACGGCCCGGAAGTCGTCCAGCATCGGGTCCATCAACGGCGAGTGGAAGGCATGGCTCACCTTCAGCCTGGTGACCTTACGACCCGCCGCACGCCACCGCTCCCCCACCGCCTCCACATCAGCGGCAGCACCGGAGATGACCACCGAGGAAGGGCCGTTGACCGCCGCGATGCCCACCGTCTCCGGCAGATCCACTGCGACTTCGGCTTCCGTCGCCTGGATCGCGACCATCGCACCGCCCTGCGGCAGCGCCTGCATCAGCCCGGCACGCGCCGACACCACCTTCACCGCGTCGGCCAAGGACCACACACCCGCCACGTACGCGGCAGCCAGCTCACCGATCGAGTGGCCCGCCAGCACGTCCGGGCGTACGCCCCACGACTCCAGGAGACGGAACAGCGCCACCTCCACCGCGAACAGCGCGGGCTGCGTCACCCCCGTCTCATTCAGCGCATCGGCGTCCTCGCCGAACAGCACGTCTCGGACCACCGGCCCGAACTCCGCCAGCACCTGGTCCAGCGCCTCGGCGAACACCGGGAAACGGTCGGCCAGTTCACGCCCCATACCCAGCCGCTGCGACCCCTGACCCGAGAACAGGAAACCCACCCCGCCCACGGCTACCGAACCCGCGACCAGGCCGGGGGACGGAACCCCTTCGATCAGCGCGGTCAGACCATCGAGGAGCGCAGCACGGTCGTCGCCCACCACAACAGCCCTGTGTTCGAAGGCCGAACGCGCCGTGACCAGCGAATAGCCGATGTCCCGCACGCCCAGCCGCGGCTCGGCCCCGACGTGCTCCCGCAGCCGGGCCGCCTGCTCACGGAGTGCTTCCGCGTTCCGGGCCGACAGCACCCACGGCACCACGCCGTCGGCGGGAGCCGGTACGTGCTCCTCGCTCGGCACGTACTCGATGATGGTGTGGGCGTTGGTGCCGCTCACACCGAACGACGACACGCCGGACCGCCGCAGCCGACCGGTCTCCGGCCACGGCTGGGACTCCGTCAGCAACTCCACGGAGCCCGCGGCCCAGTCCACCTTCGACGACGGCGCGTCCACGTGCAGCGTGCGCGGCAGCACGCCGTGGCGCATCGCCATCACCATCTTGATGACACCGGCGACACCGGCGGCGGCCTGCGTGTGACCCAGGTTCGACTTGATCGAGCCGAGCCACAGGGGGCGGTCGGCGGGCCTGTCCTGGCCGTAGGTGGCGAGGACGGCCTGGGCCTCGATGGGGTCGCCGAGGGTGGTGCCCGTGCCATGGGCCTCGACGGCATCCACGTCGGACGGCGTCAGACCCGCGCTCGCGAGGGCCTGACGGATGACCCGCTGCTGCGAGGGGCCGTTCGGCGCGGTCAGGCCGTTGGACGCGCCGTCCTGGTTCACCGCGGAGCCGCGGATCACGGCCAGGACCGGGTGGCCGTTGCGGCGGGCGTCCGACAGGCGCTCCACCAGCAGCATGCCGACGCCCTCGCCCCAGCCGGTGCCGTCCGCGGTGTCCGAGAACGACTTGCACCGGCCGTCCGCGGACAGGCCGCGCTGGCGGCTGAAGTCGACGAACGTGCTGGGGGTCGCCATCACGGCGACACCACCGGCGAGCGCCATCGTGCACTCCCCCTTATGCAGCGCCTGGATCGCCCAGTGCAGGGCGACGAGCGACGAGGAGCACGCGGTGTCGACGGTGACGGCGGGCCCCTCCAGGCCCAGCGCGTAGGCGACGCGGCCTGATGCGACGCTTCCCGACCCGCCGGTGCCGAGGTAGCCCTCGACGTCCTCCGAGACCGCGCGCAGCCGCGACACGTAGTCGTGGTACATCACGCCCGCGAACACGCCGACGGCCTTGCCCCGGGCCGAGTTCGGGTCGATGCCCGCCCGCTCGAAGGCCTCCCAGGAGGTTTCCAGGAGCAGCCGCTGCTGCGGGTCCATCGCGAGGGCCTCGCGCGGCGAGATCCCGAAGAACGCCGGGTCGAACAGGTCGGCGTCGTGCAGGAAGCCGCCCTCGCGGGTGTACGAGGTGCCCGTGCGCTCGGGGTCCGGGTCGTACAGGGCGTCCACGTCCCAGCCCCGGTTGGCGGGGAACTCGCTGATGGCGTCGGTGCCGTCCAGGACGAGCCGCCACAGGTCCTCCGGTGACGCGACCCCGCCGGGGAACCGGCAGCTCATGCCGACGATCGCGATCGGTTCGTCGGACACGCCCACCGTCGTGTGCGTGGGCGCGGCCACGACCGGCGCGCCCGCGAGCTCGGCGCTGATGAACGCGGCGAGCGCGGCGGGGTTCGGGTGGTCGAAGACCAGCGTCGCGGGGAGGCGCAGCTCGGTGGCCGCGTTGAGGTGGTTGCGCAGCTCGACGGAGCTGAGCGAGTCGAAGCCCAACTCCCGGAAGGCGCGGTCGGGTTCGACGGCGTGCGCCGAGCTGTGCCCGAGCACCGCCGCCGCGTGGGTGCGGACGAGGTCGAGGAGTGCCTTGTCGCGTTCGGCCTCGGTCAGGCCCGCCAGGGACTGCGCCAGGGCGGACCGGTGGGCGGGATCGGCGGTCCTGCGTGCCGTGTTCCGCACCAGTCCGCGCAGCAGGTGGAATACGGGCTGGGTACGTGCCTGCCGCCGCAGCACGGAGAAGTCCAGCGGTACGGGCGCGAGCAGCGCACGGCCGGTGGAGCCCGCGGCGTCGAACAGGGCCAGGCCTTCGGCCGGGCCGATCGGGATGGCGCCGCCGCTGGTGATGCGGCGTACGTCAGTCTCGTCGAGGCTTCCGGCCATGCCGCCGGACGTCTCCCACAGGCCCCATGCCAGCGAGGTCGCGGGCAGACCCTGGGCACGGCGGTGCTGCGCGAGCGCGTCCAGGAAGGTGTTCGCCGCCGCGTAGTTGCCCTGCCCCGGAGCCCCGAAGACACCCGAAGCCGACGAGAACAGCACGAACGCCGACAGGCCGAGATCGGCGGTCAGCTCGTGCAGATGCCACGCCGCGTCGACCTTCGGCCGGAAGACGGTGCCGATCCGCTCGGGCGTGAGTGAGCCGATCACCCCGTCGTCCAGTACGCCTGCCGTGTGCACAACGGCGGTCACAGGGTGCTCGGCCAGGAGGGCCGCCAGCGCTTCGCGGTCGGCCACATCGCACGCCGCGAACACGACCTCCGCGCCCTGCGCGGCGAGTTCGTCCCGCAGCTCCGCGGCGCCTTCGGCATCGGCACCGCGCCTGCTGACCAAGAGGAGGTTTCGTACACTGCGCTCGGCGACCAGATGCCGGGCCACCAGACCACCCAGCGTGCCCGTCGCACCCGTGATCAGTACGGCACCCGCGCCGAAGCCAGGGTCATCCACCACCGACTGCCGCGCCCGAACCAGACGCGGAGCACAAGCCACACCCGAACGCACCGCCAACTGCGGCTCCCCACTCGCCAACACCGAAGGCAGCACATCGACCGAAGCCGCCTCCTCGTCCAGGTCCACCAGCACGATCCGGTCGGGATTCTCCGACTGAGCCGACCGCACCAGACCCCAGACGGTGGCGTGGGCGAGGTTGGGCACATCCTCGTCGTCGGCGCCCGCGACCGCGCGCCTGGTCACGATCACCAGGCGCGCCGCGTCGAACCGCCCCTCGGCCAGCCAGGCCTGCACCGCGGCAAGCGCCCAACTCGCCGCCTCGTGCGCACTGACGGCCGGGTCAGAGGTGGCAGCGACCGGGCACGACAGGGCGACGAAGTCCGACAGCTCCGCATCCTGCGCCTGGGCCAGCGCCTCCAGATCGGTGGTCCACTCCACCGTCGGGGCACCGCCGTCGGACAGCTGCACCGGCACCCAGTCGACGCCGAACAGCGTGTCGCCGCGGTCGTCAGCGGCGGTCTGGGCCGGGGCGGCCGGGCGCAGTACCAGCGAGTCGATCGTGGCCACCGGGGCTCCGGAGCCGTCCGCGACCGTCAGCGACACACCGTCCGGTCCCGTGGGAGAGAGCCGCACCCGCAGTGCCGTCGCGCTGGAGGCGTGCAGCCGTACTCCGGACCAGGAGAACGGCAGCTTTCCGGGGGCGTCGGCCGCGCCCGTGAGCCCGGTGGCGTGCAGCGCCGCGTCGAGCAGCGCCGGATGCAGCCCGAAGCCCTCCGCCTTCACCCCCTCGGGCAGCGCGACCTCGGCGAACACCTCATCGCCCGCGCGCCACGCGGCCCGCAGCCCCTGGAACACCGGGCCGTAGCCGAAACCGCCCTCGGCCATGCCCTCGTAGAACCCGTCGAGGTCCACGACCTCCGCCCCGGCGGGCGGCCACGCGACCAGCGGGGCACCTTCGGACCGCCCGCCCGCCCGCAGCACACCGGTGGCGTGCCGGGTCCACGAACGGCTGTCCTCCATGTCGCCCGTGCTGGAGTGGAAGGTCAGCTCACGCCTGCCGGACGCGTCCTCGGCACCGACCCACACCTGTACGCGCACGGCACCGCTCTCGGGCAGCACGAGCGGCGCCTCAAGGGTCAGCTCCTCCACCAGGTCGCAGCCGACCTGGTCACCGGCGCGGATCGCCAGGTCGAGGAATGCCGTACCGGGCAGCAGCACCGAACCCATGACCGCGTGATCGGCCAGCCAGGGGTGGCTCTGGACCGAGAGGCGGCCGGTCAGGAGCGCCCCGTCCGTGCCGGCCAGGGCGACGCTCGCGCCAAGGAGCGGATGCTCCGCCGCACCGAGTCCGGCGGCCGAGACGTCGCCGAACAGCGGCAGCACGTCGGGCCAGTACTGTTCGCGCTGGAAGGCGTACGTGGGCAGGTCCACCCGACGACCACCACGACCTGCGAAGAACACCTCCCAGTCCACCCGGACACCGCGCACGTGCAGTTGCCCCGCAGCGGTCATGACGGCCACCGCTTCCGGACGGTCGCCACGCAGGACCGGCACGAAGGCCGCCTCCGGGGCGCACTCCCGCCCCAGAGCCGACAGCGTGCCGCCCGGACCGACCTCGACGAACGTACCGACACCGTCCTCGCCCAACGCGCGGACGGCGTCAGCGAACCGTACGGACTCCCGTACGTGACGCACCCAGTACCCCGGCTCCGCCAACTCCTGGGCGGTCACCCGGACGCCGGTGAGTGTCGACACGATCGGGATCGCGGGCGCCTCGTACGACACGGACTCCAGCACGCGGCGGAAGTCGTCCAGCATCGAGTCCATCAGCGGCGAGTGGAACGCGTGACTCACCTTCAGCCTGGTGACCTTACGGCCCGCCGCACGCCACCGCTCGCCCACCGCTTCCACATCAGCGGCGACACCCGAAACAACCACCGAGGCCGGGCCGTTCACCGCCGCGATGCCCACCGTCTCCGGCAGGTCCACGACTTCGGCCTCCGTCGCCTGGATCGCGACCATCGCACCGCCCTGCGGCAGCGCCTGCATCAGCCCGGCACGGGCCGACACCACCTTCACGGCGTCGGCCAAGGACCACACACCCGCCACGTACGCGGCAGCCAGCTCGCCGATCGAGTGACCCGCCAGTGCGTCCGGGCGTACGCCCCACGACTCAAGGAGACGGAACAGCGCCACCTCGACGGCGAACAGCGCGGGCTGCGTCACCCCGGTCTGGTTCAACACATCGGCGTCGTCGCCGAACAGCGCCTCGCGCACGCCCGGATCGAACTCCGCAAGGACTTCGTCGAGCGCCTCGGCGAACACCGGGAAGCGGTCCGCCAGTTCACGCCCCATGCCGAGCCGCTGCGACCCCTGCCCCGAGAACAGGAAACCCACTCGGCCGGGCTCACCCGCCACGCCGGTGACCGCGCCACCGGTCACCCGGCCCTCGGCCACCGACTCCAGCGCCTCAAGCAGCTCCGACCGCTGAGCGCCGACCACCACCGCGCGGTGCTCCAGCAGCGCGCGCGAGGACACCAGCGAACGACCCACGTCCGCCACCGACAGATCCGAGGACTCCGCCACGAACGACCGGAGCCGCGCGGCCTGCTCCCGCAGCGCCTCGCCGGACCGCGCCGACAACACCCACGGCACCAGGCCGCCCTCGTGGGCGGATTCCGTCACCGCCTCCGGCGCTGTCGCCGGAGCCTGCTCCACGATGACGTGGGCGTTCGTCCCGCTGAAGCCGAACGACGACACACCGGCCCGCCACGGCCGGTCCACCACGGGCCACTCGCGCTCATCGGCGAGGAGTTCCACCGCGCCCGCGGACCAGTCGACGTGGGGCGACGGCTCGTCCACGTGCAGGGTGCGCGGCAGCACACCGTGCCGCATCGCAAGAACCATCTTCATGACACCCGCCACACCGGCGGCGGCCTGCGTATGACCGATGTTCGACTTCACCGAACCCAGCCACAACGGCCGGTCGGCGGGACGACCCTGCCCGTACGTGGCGAGGAGCGCCTGCGCCTCGATCGGGTCACCCAGCTTGGTGCCGGTGCCGTGGGCCTCGACCGCGTCCACATCGGTCGCGGTCAGGCCCCCGCTCGCGAGGGCCTGGCGGATCACGCGCTGCTGCGAGGGACCGTTCGGGGCGGTGAGACCGTTGGACGCGCCGTCCTGGTTCACCGCCGAACCCCGGATCACGGCGAGCACCTGGTGCCCGTTGCGCTCCGCGTCCGACAGGCGCTCCACGAACAGCATGCCGACGCCCTCGCCCCAGCCGGTGCCGTCCGCGCCCGCGCCGAACGCCTTGCAGCGGCCGTCCACGGACAGGCCCCGCTGGCGGCTGAACTCGATGAACGAGCTGGGCGTCGACATCACGGTCACGCCGCCCGCCAGGGCCATCTCGCACTCGCCCTTGTGCAGGGCCTGCACCGCCAGGTGCAGGGCGACGAGCGACGACGAGCACGCGGTGTCCACCGTGACGGCGGGGCCTTCGAGGCCGAAGGTGTACGAGAGGCGGCCCGAGGCGACACTGGCCGCGTTGCCGGTCGCCGCGTAGCCGCCCACGTCCTCGGTGGCGCCGGCGAGGACCCAGCCGTAGTCCTGCATGTTCGAGCCGATGAACACGCCGACGCGCTCACCGCGCAGGGAGTCCGGGGCGATGCCCGCGCGCTCGAAGGCCTCCCAGGAGGTCTCCAGGAGCATCCGCTGCTGCGGGTCCATCGCCAACGCCTCGCGCGGCGAGATCCCGAAGAAGCCCGCATCGAAGGCGCTCACGCCGGAGAGGAACGCGCCGGACCGGGAGTAGGAGGTGCCCACGGAGTCCGGATCGGGGTCGTACAGCGCCTCCAGGTCCCAGCCGCGGTCGGTCGGGAAGTCCGCCACCGCGTCCCCGCCCGCCACGAGCACCCGCCACAGGTCCTCGGGGCTCGCCACGCCACCGGGGAACCGGCACGCCATGCCCACGATCGCGATCGGCTCGTCGGACGCGCCCGCCACGGTGACCGCGGCGGCGGTGGCCGAGGCCGTGCCGCAGAGCTCGTCCCGCAGATAGGCGGCCAGCGCGGCCGCGTTCGGGTAGTCGAAGACCAGGGTGGTGGGCAGGACGGCCCCGGTGGCCTCGTTGAGGCGGGCCCGCAGCTCCACCGCCGTCAGTGAGTCGAAGCCCAGCTCCCTGAAGGCGCGCGTCGCCGGGAGCGCGTCGCCGGACGCGTGCCCGAGGACCGCGGCCGCCTCGAACCGTACGAGGTCGGTGAGCTGCCGCTCCTGCTCGGCCCCGTCCAGACCCGTGAGCCGCCGCGCCAGGGCCGACGAGCCCTGGTCCTCCGGCGCGGCCGCGAACGCGGCGCGCACCTGGGGCAGTTCACTCAGGAGCGGGCTGGGGCGCTGGGCCATGAACGTGCCCGCGAACCGCTCCCAGTCCACGTCGGCGATGGCGACGTTCCCGTCACCGCGCTCAAGGGCCGTGGCCAGGCCCACGATCGCGACAGCGGGAGCCATCGAGGGCAGGCCCCGGCGGCGCAGCTGTGCCGCGGCGTCCTGCCCGGCGTCGGCGACCATGCCGCCGTAGGCCCACGGGCCCCACGCCACCGCCGTGGCGGGCAGGCCCGCGGCCCTGCGGTGCTCGGCCAGCGCGTCCAGGTAGGCGTTGGCCGCGCCGTAGGCGGACTGGGCGCCGCTGCCCCATACGCCGGAGATCGACGAGAACAGCACGAACGCGTCCAGCGGCGTGTCGCCGAGCAGCTCGTGCAGGTGCCTGGCACCGACGGCCTTGGCCGCCAGCACGTCGGCGAACCCACCCAGGTCGGACGGGTCGAGGTCGGTGAGGAGGGCGGAGCGCTCGATGCCCGCCGCGTGCACGACCGCGTCGAGCGCCGGAACGCCCGCGAGGAGCGCCGCCACCGACTCCCGGTCCGTCATGTCGCAGGCGGCGAACGTCACCCGCGCGCCCAACTCCACCAGCTCGGCTTCCAGTTCCGTGGCGCCCTCTGCCTCGGCGCCACGACGGGACGCCAACACCAGGTGCTCGGCCCCGCGCTCCGCCAGCCAGCGCGCCACGTGCCCGCCCAGGGCGCCGAGGCCGCCGGTGACGAGGACCGTGCCGCGCGGCGTCCAGCCCGCCCCGGTCGCCCCGTCCAGCGGCGCGGGCACCAGCCTGCGGCCGAGGACCGCGTCGCCGCGCACGGCGACCTGGTCCTCACCGCTCCCGGCGGCGAGCACCGAGGCCAGCAGGTCACCCGCCGGCTCGTCGCACACCTCCGGTACGTCGACGAGTCCGCCCCAGCGGGCGGGCTGCTCCAGAGCGGCCGCCCGGCCCAGGCCCCACACCATCGACTGCTCGAACCCGGCCACGGCGTCGTTCGCGTCGGCCGCCACCGCGCCCGACGTCACGCACCACAGCGGCGCCGCGACACCGGCGGCACCGAGCGCCCGCAGCAGCCCGACCGTGGCCCCGACACCGGCGGGCACCACCGACGCGCCCGCGTCCGCGAGCCCGAGGAGCGAGACCACGCCGGTCACCGCGGGCACGTCGGCCAGCCGCTCCGCCCAGTCGACCGCCTCCGGGTCCACGCGCAGGATCTGCGCCTCGGCGCCGTTCCGGGTCAGCGCGTCGCGCAGCCACTCGGCCCGACCCTCGCCCTGTGGCGCCACGACCAGCCACGTGCCGCTCACCTTCTGGGAGTTGAGGGTGACCGGCCGCCACTCGACCCGGTACCGCCAGCCCTCCACGGCGGCGCGCCCCTGCTGCTCCCTGCGCCACGCGGAGAGGCGCGGCAGCACGGCACTCAACGGAGCGTCGGACGACACGTCCAGGGTGCGGGCGAGATCGGCGATGTCCCCGTCCTCTACGACGCCCCAGAACCGCGCCTCCCCCGGGGACAGCCGCTCGACGGCCGCGTCGGCAGGCACGGCGTCCAGCCAGTAGCGCTCACGCTGGAAGGCGTACGTCGGCAGGTCCACGCGCCGCGCGCCCTGACCGGCGAAGAAGACCTCCCAGTCCACCCGGACACCGCGCACGTGCAACTGCCCCGCAGCCGCCATGACGGCCACCGCTTCCGGACGGTCACCACGCAGCACCGGTACGAAGGCCGCATCGGGCGCGCACTCCCGCCCCAGCGCGGACAGCGTGCCGCCCGGCCCCACCTCGACGAACGCCCCTACGCCGTCACCCGCGAGCGTGCTCACGGCGTCGGCGAACCGTACCGACTCCCGTACGTGGCGCACCCAGTACTCAGGCTTCGCCAACTCCTCGGCCGTGGCCGACCGGCCCGTGAGCGTCGACACGATCGGGATCGCGGGCGGCCCGTACGACACGTCCTCCAGCACGGCGCGGAAGTCGTCCAGCATGGGGTCCATCAGCGGCGAGTGGAAGGCGTGGCTCACCTTCAGCCCGGTGACCTTGCGGCCCGCCGCACGCCACCGCTCGCCCACCGCCTCCACATCAGCGGCGACACCCGAAACAACCACCGAGGAGGGGCCGTTCACCGCCGCGATACCTACGGCCTCCGGCAGATCCGCGACGACTTCGGCCTCCGTGGCCTGGATCGCGACCATCGCACCGCCCTGCGGCAGCGCCTGCATCAGCCCGGCACGCGCCGACACCACCTTCACGGCGTCCGCCAGCGACCACACACCCGCCACATGCGCGGCGGCCAGCTCACCGATGGAGTGGCCTGCCAGTACGTCCGGGCGTACGCCCCACGACTCCAGGAGACGGAACAGCGCCACCTCGACCGCGAACAGCGCTGGCTGCGTCACCCCGGTCTCGTTCAGCGCGTCGGCGTCGTCGCCCCGTAAGATCTCACGGACCCGCGGGTCGAACTCGGCGAGGACTTCGTCGAGCGCGTCGGCGAACACTGGGAATCGGTCGGCCAGTTCACGGCCCATGCCGAGGCGCTGCGACCCCTGGCCCGAGAACAGGAAACCCACTCGGCCGGGCTCATCGCCCACGCCGGTGACCGCCGTACCGGTCGTTCGGCCCTCGGCCACCGCCGTCAGGGCTGCCACCAGCTCGGAGCGGTCGGCGCCGACCACCACCGCACGGTGCTCCAGCAGCGCGCGCGAGGACACCAGCGAACGACCCACGTTCGCCACCGACAGATCCGAGGACTCCGCCACGAACGACCGGAGCCGCGCGGCCTGCTCCCGCAGCGCCTCAGGGCCGCGCGCCGAGAGCACCCAAGGAACGAGCGCGCCGTCCGGCAGCGACTCCGGTGCCTCCTCGCCGCTCTCCGCCTCGGGAGCCTGCTCGATGATGACGTGGGCGTTGGTGCCGCTCACGCCGAACGACGACACACCAGCCCGCCACGGCTGCTCCGTCTCCGGCCACGGCCGGGACTCCGTCAGCAGCTCCACCGCACCGGCGGACCAGTCCACGTGTGACGACGGCGCGTCCACGTGCAGCGTGCGCGGCAGCACACCGTGCCGCATCGCGAGGACCATCTTCATGACCCCCGCCACGCCGGCGGCGGCCTGGGTGTGACCGATGTTCGACTTCACCGAACCCAGCCACAACGGCCGGTCGGCGGGACGACCCTGCCCGTAGGTGGCAAGGAGCGCCTGGGCCTCGATCGGGTCACCGAGCTTCGTACCCGTGCCGTGCGCTTCGACGGCGTCCACCTGTGCCGCGGAGAGCCGCGCGCCGGCGAGGGCCTGGCGGATCACGCGCTGCTGCGAGGGACCGTTCGGGGCGGTGAGACCGTTGGACGCGCCGTCCTGGTTCACCGCCGAACCCCGGATCACGGCGAGCACCTGGTGCCCGTTGCGCCGCGCGTCCGAGAGGCGTTCGAGGAGCAGCAGGCCGACGCCCTCGCCCCAGCCGGTGCCGTCCGCGCCGTCGGCGAAGGCCTTGACGCGGCCGTCCGCGGCCAGGCCCCGCTGACGGCTGAAGTCGATGAACACCCCGGGCGTGGACATCACGGTGACGCCGCCCGCCAGGGCGACCGGGCACTCGCCGTGCCGCAGCGCGTGGACGGCGAGGTGCAGGGCGACCAGGGACGACGAGCAGGCGGTGTCGATGGTCAGCGCGGGGCCCTCGAAGCCGAACGTGTAGGCGACGCGGCCGGAGAGGACGCTGGCCGCGTTGCCGGTGCCGAGGTAGCCCTCGAAGCCTTCCGGAGCGCCGTTCGCCATGCGGGCCAGGTAGTCCTGGCCGTTGGTGCCGACGAACACGCCCGACCGGCTGCCGCGCAGCGCGTGCGGGTCGATGCCCGCCCGCTCGAAGACCTCCCAGGAGGTCTCCAGGAGCAGCCGCTGCTGCGGGTCCATCGCCGCGGCCTCGCGCGGCGAGATCCCGAAGAAGCCGGGGTCGAAGTCCGGCGCGTCGTGGACGAAGGCGCCCTCGCGGGTGTAGCAGGTGCCCTGTCGGTCGGGGTCGTCGTCGAAGAGCGACTCCAGGTCCCAGCCGCGGTCGGTGGGGAACGCGGAGACGGCGTCCCCGCCGTCGACGAGGAGGCGCCACAGGTCCTCCGGCGACCGCACGCCGCCGGGGAACCGGCAGCTCATCCCGACGATCGCGATCGGCTCGACCTCGCGCTCCTCGGCCTCGCGCAGCTTGCCGCGCACCTCCTGGAGGTCCACGGAGGCCCGCCGGAGGTAGTCGAGGTACTTCTCCTCGTTGGACATGTGTTCGGACCCTTCAGGTGTGTTCATCAGCTCAGGACCTACCGAGTTGTTCGTCGAGCAGCGAGAGCAGCTCGTCCGCCGTGGCAGTACGCGCGTCCGTGGCGGACTCGGCGGGTTCCGTGCGGGTGTGCGCTTCGTCCCACATGGACAGCAGCGCGCGGAGTCGGGCACTGACGGCGGCGTTCTGCTGGTCGTCCGGCGTCAGGAGGGACAGTGCGGATTCGAGGCGGTCCAGCTCGGCGTCGATGGTCGGCGTGCCGCCGCCGGGCAGCGCGTCGAGCACGTGCGCGGCGAGTGCGGACGGCGTGGGGTGGTCGAAGATGAGCGTCGCGGGCAGGCCGAGGCCGGTGTGGGAGTTGAGGAGGTTGCGGAACTCGACCGCGGTGAGCGAGTCGAAGCCCAGCTCCTGGAACGCCCGGCCGGGCTCGACCAGCTTGGTGCCGTCGTGGCCGAGGACGGCGGCCGCCTGCTCCCGCACCAGGTCCAGTACGGCGCGTTCGCGCTCGGGCCCGGTCAGCGCGGTGAGCCTGGCCGCCGTGTCGACGGGCGCCGCCTCCGCGGCGGCCCGGTCGCGGTCCCCGCCGTACAGCTCCCGCAGCAGCGGGCTCGGCCGCACCGACGTGAAGCCCGGGGCGAAGACATCCCAGTCGATGTCCGCCACCATGGCCGTCGGGTCGCCCTGGCGGACGGCCCGGTCCAGGGCGGCGATCGCCTGTTCGGGCGCCATCGGGGGCATGCCGCGGCGGCGCAGCTGGTCGCCGAGCGGCCCCTCGGCCATGCCGCCGCCGCCCCACGGGCCCCACGCGACCGCGGTGGCCGGCAGGCCCGCCGCCGCCCGCCGGTCCGCGAGCGCCTCCAGGAAGGTGTTGGCGGCCGCGTAGTTGGCCTGGCCGGGGCCGCCGAGCGCGCCGGACGTCGAGGAGAACATCACGAACGCCGACAGCTCGTGCCCCCGGGTCAGTTCGTCCAGGTTGACCGCGGCGTCGACCTTGGGCCGCAGTACCGCGTCGAGGCGGTCCGGGGTGAGCGCGGACAGCACGCCGTCGTCCAGGACGCCCGCGGCGTGCACGACGGCGGTGAGCGGGAACTCGGCGGGCACCGAGGCCAGCAGGTCCGCCAGCGCGTCCCGGTCGGCGACGTCGCACGCGGCGATCGTGACGCGGGCGCCGAGGGCGGTCAGCTCCGCGCGCAGCTCCTCGGCACCGGCGGCCTTGGGCCCGCGCCTGCTGGTCAGCAACAGGTGCTCGGCGCCCTTCGAGATCAGCCACTTGGCGATGTGCGTCCCCAGCGCGCCGGTGCCGCCGGTGACGAGGACCGTGCCGGTGGGCGCCCAGTCCTCGACCCGGCCCGCGGCCGCCCGTGTGATCCTCCGGGCGAGCACGCCGCCCGCGCGCAGGGCGACCTGGTCCTCTCCCGGTTCGCCGGACAGGACGCCCGCGAGGCGGGCGCCGGTGCGCTCGTCCAGCGTGTCGGGCAGGTCGACCAGGCCGCCCCAGCGCTCGGGGTGCTCAAGGCCGACTACCCTGCCGAGCCCCCACACCATCGCCTGGCCGGGGTCGATGGACGTGTCGGAGCCGCCGGTCGCGACCCCGCCCCGCGTCGCGCACCACAGGGGCGCGGTGACGCCGGTGTCGCCGAGGGCCTGGACGAGGGCGAGGGTCGCGGCCAGACCGCCGGACGGCAGTGCGGGGTCGAGCGCGAACAGCGAGAGGACGCCCGTGACGGGTTCGCCGGTCGCCGTCCTGGCGGCAAGGGAGGCGCGGTCCACGGCATCGCCGGTCCTGACCGGCAGCACCTTCGCGCCGTGCCCGCTCAGCGCGGCGGCGACGGCTTCCTCACCCGCTCCGTCCCGGCTGACCACGAGCCAGGTGCCCGCGAGCGCCGAGGTGGGCTCGCCCACCGGCCGCCAGGCGACGCGGTAGCGCATCCCGTCGACCGCGGAGTTCTCGGCCTGTTCCCGGCGCCACGAGGTGAGCCGGGGCAGCACCTCGCCGATCGGGTCGTCGAGGGAGACGGCGAGCTCGTCCGCCAGCTCGCCGAGGTCGCCGTCCGCCACGGCGGCCCAGAAGCGCGAGTCCACGGAACCGCTGACGTCACCCGGCGCGACCGCGGCCGGGGCCGGCCAGAACCGCCGGCGCCGGAAGGCGTAGGTGGGCAGGTCGACGTGCGTGCCGTCGGCGGTCAGCCCGGCCCAGTCGACGGCGAATCCGAGCACGTGCAGCCTGCCCGCCGCCGTCACCAGTTCGACCGCCTCGGACCGGTCGCCGCGCAGCGCCGGTACGAACGCGGCCTCGGCCGCGGTCTCCTGGCCGAGCGCGGTGAGCACCCCGCCGGGACCGATCTCCAGGAACACGTCCGCCCCCTGGGCCCGCAGCGTGCCGACGGCGTCGGCGAACCGCACGGACTCCCGCACGTGGCGCACCCAGTACTCCACGGAGCCCAGTTCCGCGGCGGAGGCCTGACCGCCCGTCAGCGTGGACACGATCGGAAGGGCCGGCGCCCGGAAGTCCACGTCGTCCAGTACGCGGCGGAAGTCGTCGAGCATCGGCTCCATGAGCGGCGAGTGGAAGGCGTGGCTCACCCGCAGCCGGGTGACCTTGCGCCCCGCCGCGCGCCACCGCTCCGCCACCGCCTCCACATCGGCGGCGACTCCGGAGACGACCACCGACGTCGGGCCGTTCACCGCGGCGATGCCCACGGTGCCGGACAACTCCGGCAGGACCTCGGCCTCGGTGGCTTGCACCGCGACCATCGCACCGCCTTCGGGCAGCGCCTGCATCAGCCCGGCACGCGCCGACACCACCTTCACCGCATCCGCCAGCGACCACACACCCGCAACATGCGCGGCGGCCAACTCGCCGATCGAATGACCCGCCAGCACGTCCGGGCGTACGCCCCACGACTCCAGGAGACGGAACAGCGCCACCTCCACCGCGAACAGCGCGGGCTGCGTCACCCCGGTCTGGTTCAGCGCGTCGGCGTCGGCGTCGTCGCCGAGCAGCACCTCACGGACCTCAGGGCCGAACTCCGCCAGTACGCGGTCCAGCGATTCGGCGAACACCGGGAAGCGGTCGGCCAGTTCACGTCCCATGCCGAGGCGCTGCGACCCCTGGCCCGAGAACAGGAACGCGAGGCGGTGCCCCGCGGCGACGCCGGAGACCAGACCGCTCGCGGTCCGCCCGTCGGCGAGCGCCTGGAGGGCCGTGAGCAGTCCTTCGCGGTCCTGCCCGACGACGACCGCGCGGTGGTCGAGGGCGGCCCGGGCACCCGCGAGTGTCGCGGCGACGTCGAGGGGGTTCAGCTCGGGGTGCGCCACCAGGTGGGCGCGCAGCCGGTCGGCCTGCGCCCGCAGCGCTTCGTCGCCGCGCCCCGACAGCAGCAGGGGGAGCGCGGACGTGTCAGGCGCGGGTATCACCGTCGCGTCCGGCACGGGCATCGCGGCCGTCTTCGGCGCGGTGGTCTCCGTGACCGGTGCCTGCTCGATGACGGCGTGCGCGTTGGTGCCGCTGAAGCCGAACGACGACACCCCGAACCGGCGCGGCCGGGCGGCGTCCGGCCAGGGCCGGGCCTCGGTGAGGAGTTCGACGTCACCGGTCGACCAGTCGACCTGCGGCGTCGGCTCGGCGATGTGCAGTGACCTCGGGAGTACGCCGTGGCGCATCGCCATGACCATCTTGATGATGCCGCCGACCCCGGCCGCGGCCTGGGTGTGGCCGATGTTCGACTTCAGCGAGCCCAGCCACAGCGGCCGGTCCTCGGCCCGGTCCTGGCCGTAGGTGGCGAGGATCGCCTGGGCCTCGATCGGGTCGCCCAGCATCGTGCCGGTCCCGTGGGCCTCCATGGCGTCCACGTCGGACGAGGTGAGGCCCGCGCTCGCCAGGGCCTGCCGGATGACCCGCTGCTGCGACGGACCGTTCGGCGCCGTCAGACCGTTCGACGCACCGTCCTGGTTCACCGCGGACCCACGTACGACAGCCAGCACTTGGTGGCCGTTGCGCCGGGCGTCGGAGAGCCGCTCCAGGACGAGCATCCCGACGCCTTCGCCCCAGCCGGTGCCGTCCGCGTCCGACGAGAACGGCTTGCACCGTCCGTCGGCGGACAGACCGCGCTGGCGGCTGAAGTCCAGGAACGCGCCCGGCGTCGACATCACCGCCACGCCGCCCGCAAGGGCCATCTCGCACTCTCCCTGGCGCAGCGCCTGCGCGGCCAGGTGCAGTGCCACGAGCGACGAGGAGCACGCGGTGTCGACCGTCACCGCGGGCCCTTCGAGGCCGAAGGTGTAGGACAGCCGACCGGCCATGACGCTCGCCGCGTTGCCCGTGCCGACGTACCCTTCGACGCTCTCCCCGCTCGCCACGAGAGCTGTGACGTAGTCCTGGATGCTGGTGCCGGCGAACACGCCGACGTCGCGCCCCCGCACCGAGTCAGGATCGATCCCGGCCCGCTCGAAGGCCTCCCAGGAGGTTTCCAGGAGCAGCCGCTGCTGCGGGTCCATCGCGAGGGCCTCACGCGGCGAGATCCCGAAGAACGCCGCGTCGAACTCATCGACGTCGTGGAGGAATCCGCCCTCGCGGGTGTACGTGGTGCCCAGGTGATCGGGGTCCGGGTCGTACAGCGCGTCCAGGTCCCACCCTCGGTTGCCGGGGAACTCGGTGATGGCGTCGACACCGTCCAGGACGAGCCGCCACAGGTCCTCGGGCGAGTTCACCCCGCCGGGGTAGCGGCAGCTCATGCCGACGATCGCGATCGGCTCGTCGGTGACGTCCGCGGCCGCGCGGGCGGACACCGCCGCGACGGGCGCGCCCGCCAGCTCGGCGCCGATGAACGCCACGAGCGCGGCCGGGGTCGGATGGTCGAAGACGAGCGTGGCGGGCAGCCGCAGTTCGGTGGCCGCGTTGAGCCGGTCCCGGAACTCGACCGCGGTCAACGAGTCGAAGCCGAGCTCCTTGAAGGCGCGGTCGGGCTCGATGCCCTGGGCCGAGCCGTGCCCGAGCACGGCGGCGACGTGGCCGAGCACGAGGTCGAGGAGCGCCTTGCCTCGTTCGGCCTCGGTCAGGCCCGCGAGGGACCGCGCGAGGGCGGACCGAGCGGCCGCGGCCGCCGCCGTCCTGCGTGCCGTGCCGCGTACGAGACCGCGCAGCAGGTGGGGCACGGGGTGGGAGCGCGCCTGCCGACGCAGAGCCTGGAGGTCCAGCGGCACCGGCGCGATGAGCGCACGCCCGGCGGAGCCCGCCGCGTCGAACAGCGCGAGCCCCTCGGCCGGGCCGAGCGGGATCGCACCGCTCACCACCGGCCGTACGTCGGCGTCGCCGCGGCTCTCGCGCAGGCCGTCCTCCGCTGTCCACGGGCCCCATGCCAGTGAGGTCGCGGGCAGTCCGGCGGCCCGGCGGTGCTGGGCGAGCGCGTCCAGGAAGGTGTTCGCCGCCGCGTAGGTGCCCTGCCCCGGAGCCCCGAAGAGTCCGGTGGCGGACGAGAAGAGGACGAACGCCGACAGGTCCAGGTCGGCGGTCAGCTCGTGCAGATGCCACGCCGCGTCGACCTTCGGCCGGAACACGGTGTCGATCCGCTCGGGCGTCAGCGAGCCGATCGTGCCGTCGTCGAGTTCACCGGCGGTGTGCACGACGGCGGAGACCTGGTGCGCGGCCAGGAGGGCCGCCAGTGCTTCGCGGTCGGCCGTGTCGCATGCCGCGAGTACGACCTCCGCGCCCTGCGCGGCGAGTTCGTCACGTAGCTGCGCGGCGCCCTCGGCGTCGGCTTCGTGCCTGCTGACCAGGAGCAGGTTCCGTACGCCGCGCTCGGTGACCAGGTGTCGGGCGACCAGGCTGCCCAGGGGGCCTGTCGGGCCGGTGAGGAGTACGGTGCCCGCGCCGAAGCCGGGGTGGTCCGTCGTGGGCTGCGTCGTCCTGGTCAGGCGAGGCATGAGGGCCTCGCCGGAGCGCACCGCGAGCTGGGGCTCTCCGGTGGCCAGCGCGGAAGGCAGGGCTTCCAGGGAGGCTGCCTCGTCGTCGAGGTCGACCAGCACGATCCGGTCGGGGTTCTCCGACTGGGCGGACCGCACCAGGCCCCAGACGGCGGCGTGGGCGAGGTTCCGCACGCCCTCGTCGTCGGCGACCGCGACCGCGCGCCGCGTCACGACGGCCAGGCGCGCCGCGTGGGGCCGCTCCTCGGCCAGCCAGGCCCGCACCGCGTTCAGCGTCCAGTACGCCGCCTCACGCGCGCCATTCACCGGATCCGAAGCAGAGGTGACCGGGCAGGGCAGAACGACGAAGTCCGACGGCTCGGCATGCTGTGCCAGCGTCTCCAGGTCGGACCAGTGAGTCGTCGGGACGTCTCCGTCGGGCAGGACCATCGGCACCCAGTCGACGCCGAACAGCGCGTCGTTCCGCTCGTCCCGCGCGATCTGGTCGGGCGCGGCCGGACGCAGGACCAGCGAGTCGACTGTGGCGACCGGGGCACCGGTCCCGTCGGCGACGGCCAGCGACACCCCGTCCGCGCTCGTGGGCGCCAGCCGCACCCGCAGCACCGTCGCACCCGAAGCGTGCAACCGCACGCCCGACCACGAGAACGGCAACCGGCCCGGCCCCTCGGCCTCACCCATCAGCCCCATCGCATGCATCGCCGCATCGAGCAGCGCCGGGTGCAGACCGAAGCCCTCCGCCTTCACCTCCTCCGGCAGTACGACCTCGGCGAACACCTCATCACCCGTACGCCAAGCAGCCCGCAGCCCCTGGAACACCGGGCCGTAGCTGAAACCGCCCTCAGCCATGCCCTCGTAGAACCCATCCAGGTCCACGACCTCCGCCCCGGCGGGCGGCCACGCGACCAGGGAGGTCCCGCCGACACGCTGTCCCTCGCTCAGCACGCCGGTGGCATGCCGGGTCCACACGCGCCCTTCATCGACCTCGCCCGCGCTGGAGTAGAAACTCAACTCACGCCGACCGGAGGAGTCCTCGGCGCCTACCCACACCTGCACGCGTACCGCACCGCTCTCGGGCAGGACGAGAGGTGCCTCAAGGGTCAGCTCCTCCACCAGGTCACACCCGACCTGATCCCCGGCCCGCACCGCCAGCTCCACGAACGCCGAACCCGGCAACACCACCGAGCCCTGGACCACATACTCGGCCAGCCACGGGTGCGTCTGGACCGACAACCGGCCCGTCAACAGCACACCATCCGTGCCCGCAAGGCCGACACTCGCGCCCAACAGCGGATGCTCCGCCGCACCCAGCCCGGCCGCCGACACATCGCCTGCCAACGGCAACGCGTCCAGCCAGTAGCGCTCGCGCTGGAACGCGTACGTCGGCAAGTCCACCCGACGACCACCACGACCTGCGAAGAACACCTCCCAGTCCACGCGCACGCCCCGCGCGCAGAGCTGCGCCACCGCGGTGACCAGCGCGGACTCCTCCGGACGGTCGCCACGCAGGACCGGCACGAAGGCCGCCTCCGGCGCGCACTCCCGCCCGAGAGCCGACAGCGTGCCGCCCGGGCCGACCTCGACGAACGTACCGACACCGTCCTCGCCCAACGTGCGGACGGCGTCAGCGAACCGTACGGACTCCCGTACGTGACGCACCCAGTACTCCGGCGACGCCAACTCCTCGGCACTCGCCACCCGACCCGTCAACGTCGACACGATCGGAATCGCAGGAGCCGCGTACGACACCTCCTCCAGGACGGCCCGGAAGTCGTCCAGCATCGGGTCCATCAACGGCGAGTGGAACGCGTGGCTCACCTTCAGCCTGGCGACCTTACGGCCCGCCGCACGCCACCGCTCGCCCACCGCTTCCACATCAGCGGCAGCACCGGAGATGACTACCGAGGAGGGGCCGTTGACCGCCGCGATGCCCACCGTCTCGGGCAGGTCCACGACTTCGGCTTCCGTCGCCTGGATCGCGACCATCGCACCGCCCTGCGGCAGCGCCTGCATCAGCCCGGCACGCGCCGACACCACCTTCACGGCGTCGGCCAAGGACCACAGACCCGCCACGTACGCGGCAGCCAACTCACCGATCGAGTGACCCGCCAGCACGTCCGGCCGTACACCCCACGACTCCAGGAGACGGAACAGCGCCACCTCCACCGCGAACAACGCGGGCTGCGTCACCCCCGTCTCATTCAGCGCATCGGCGTCCTCGCCGAACAGCACCTCACGGACCTCAGGACCGAACTCCGCCAATACACGGTCCAGCGCCTCGGCGAACACCGGGAATCGGTCGGCCAGTTCACGCCCCATGCCGAGCCGCTGCGACCCCTGACCCGAGAACAGGAAACCCACCCGGCCGGGCTCATGACCCACGCCAGCCGTCCGCCCCTCGGCCACCGCCGTCAGGGCTGCCACCAGCTCGGCGCGGTCAGCGCCGACCACCACCGCACGGTGCTCCAGCATCGTCCGCGAGAACACCAGCGAACGACCTACGTCCGCCACCGGCAGATCCGCAGACTCCTCCACAAAGGACCGGAGCCGCGCGGCCTGCTCCCGCAGCGCCTCGGAGTCACGCGCCGACAACACCCACGGCACAACCGCGCCAACCGGCAACGACTCCGGCGCATCAGCCTGCTCCACGACCGGGGCCTGCTCGATCACAGCGTGTGCGTTCGTCCCGCTGAACCCGAACGACGACACACCCGCCCGCCACGGCCGGTCCACCACAGGCCACTCACGCTCACCCGTAAGCAACTCCACCGCTCCGGCGGACCAGTCCACATGCGACGAGGGCTCGTCCGCGTGCAGCGTGCGCGGCAGCACACCGTGCCGCATCGCCATCACCATCTTGATCACACCAGCGACACCGGCGGCGGCCTGCGTGTGACCGATGTTCGACTTCACCGAACCCAGCCACAACGGCCGGTCGGCCGGACGATCCTGGCCGTACGTAGCCAGGAGTGCCTGCGCCTCGATCGGATCGCCCAGCTTCGTACCCGTGCCATGGGCCTCGACGGCGTCCACATCGGACGGCTCCAGGCCCGCACTCGCCAGGGCCTGACGGATCACGCGCTGCTGCGAGGGACCGTTCGGCGCCGTCAGACCGTTCGACGCACCGTCCTGATTCACCGCCGAACCCCGTACGACAGCCAGCACTTGGTGACCATTGCGCTGGGCATCGGACAGCCGCTCCACGACCAGCATGCCGACGCCCTCACCCCAACCAGTGCCGTCCGCACCGTCGGAGAACGCCTTGCACCGGCCATCGGGGGCCAGGCCCCGCTGGCGGCTGAACTCGATGAACGCGCCCGGCGTGGACATCACCGTCACACCGCCGACCAACGCCAGCTCGCACTCGCCCGACCGCAGCGCCTGCACCGCCAGATGCAGCGCCACCAGCGACGACGAACACGCCGTGTCCACCGTCACCGCAGGACCCTCAAAACCGAACGTGTACGACAGACGACCAGAGATGACACTCGCCGATATGCCGGTGCCCGCGTACCCCTCGACGCTCTCGCGAGCGGCCATCAACAAGGCCGCGTAGTCCTGGCCGTTCGTACCGACGAACACACCCGACCGACTGCCGCGCAGCGCGTTCGGGTCGATGCCCGCCCGCTCGAAGGCCTCCCAGGAAGTTTCCAGGAGCAGCCGCTGCTGCGGGTCCATCGCCAACGCCTCGCGCGGCGAGATCCCGAAGAAGCCCGCGTCGAAGTCCGCCACGCGGTCGAGGAAGGCGCCCCTGCGGGAGTACGACGTACCCACGCTTTCGGGGTCCGGGTCGTACAGCGCCTCCAGGTCCCAGCCACGGTCGGCCGGGAGCTCCGACACCGCGTCGCCGCCGTCGGCGATCAGGCGCCACAGGTCCTCCGGCGACTCGACCCCGCCCGGGAAACGGCAGCTCATCGCGACGATCGCGATCGGCTCATCGGTCGCGCCCGGCGCGTCGGGTCCGCCGACCACGACGTCGAGCACCTTGCCCAGCAGTTCGGCACCCAGGTGTGCCGCAAGGGCGGCAGGGGTCGGGTAGTCGAAGACCAGCGTGGCTGGCAGGCTCAACTCCGTTGCCGCACCGAGGCGGTTGCGCAGTTCGACGGAGCTGAGCGAGTCGAAGCCGAGCTCCTTGAAGGCGCGGTCGGGCGCGACGGCCTGGGCAGAGCCGTGGCCGAGAACCAAGGCCACATGCTCCAGTACGAGGTCAAGGAGCGCCTTCTCCCGCTCAGCAGCGGTCAGGCCTGCCAGGGACTGCGCGAGGGCGGACCCAGCGACGGAGCCGGACTCGGCGGTCCTGCGCGCCGTGCCGCGTACGAGACCGCGCAGCAGGTGAGGCACCGGCTGGGAGCGGGCCTGCCGGTGCAGCGCCGGGAGGTCCAGAGGCACCGGAGCCATCAGCGCACGGCCCGTGGAACCCGCCGCGTCGAGGAGCGCAAGGCCTTCGGCCACGCCGAGCGGCATCACTCCGCCCCTGGCCATCCGCCGCACGTCCGCGTCGTCGACGCTGCCGGCCATGCCCCCGGCTTCGGCCCACAGGCCCCATGCCAGCGAGGTCGCGGGCAGGCCAGCGGCCTGGCGATGCTGGGCAAGCGCGTCCAGGAAGGCGTTGGCAGCCGCGTAGTTGCCCTGGCCAGGACCCCCGAGTACACCGGCGGCGGAGGAGAACAGGACGAACGCCGACAGGTCCAGGTCGGCGGTCAGCTCATGCAGATGCCACGCCGCGTCGACCTTCGGCCGGAAGACGGTGCCGATCCGCTCCGGCGTGAGCGAACCGATCACCCCGTCGTCCAGTACGCCTGCCGTGTGCACAACGGCGGTCACAGGGTGCTCGGCCAGGAGGGCCGCCACCGCCTCGCGGTCGGCCACATCGCACGCCGCGAACACGACCTCCGCGCCCTGGGCGGTCAACTCGTCCCGCAGCTCCGCAGCGCCTTCGGCCTCGGCACCGCGCCTGCTCACCAGGAGCAGACTCCGGACCCCGCGCTCGGCGACCAGATGCCGGGCCACCAGACCACCCAACGTTCCCGTCGCACCCGTGATCAGTACGGCACCCGCGCCGAAGCCAGGGTCATCCACCACCGACTGCCGCGCCCGAACCAGACGCGGAGCACAAGCCACACCCGAACGCACCGCCAACTGCGGCTCCCCACTTGCCAGAACCGAAGGCAGCACATCGACCGAAGCCACCTCCTCGTCCAGGTCCACCAGCACGATCCGGTCGGGGTTCTCCGACTGAGCCGACCGCACCAGACCCCACACCGCAGCCTGTGCAAGGTCCCCCACACCTTCGTCAGATGTGGTGGCGATCGCACCCCTGGTCACCACAACCAGACGCGCCCCCTCAAACCGCTCATCAGCCAGCCAAATCTGCACCGCGGCAAGCGCCCAACACGCCGCCTCACGCGCGCCATTCACCGGATCCGAAGCAGAAGTAACCGGGCAGGACAGAACGACGAAGTCCGACAACTCCCCATCCTGCGCCGGCCCCAGCCTCTCCAGATCGGACCACTCAACCCCAGGAGCAGCGCCGTCAGCCACGGGAACCGGCAGCCAGTCAACGCCGAACAGTGAATCCCGGTCCTGTCGGGGCAGCATCTGCGACGACACCGGGCCCAGTACCACCGAGTCAACACTCGCGACCGGCGCACCGGCCCCGTCAGCCACGGTCAGCGACACCGCATCCGAACCCGTGGGAGACAGCCGCACCCGCAGCACCGTCGCACCCGAAGCGTGCAACCGCACACCCGACCACGAAACCGGCAACCGGCCAGTGTCATCGTCGGCGTCCCCCACAGCCACCGCGTGCAGCGCCGCATCGAGCAGCGCCGGATGCAGCCCGAAGCCCTCCGCCTGCACACCCTCTGGCAGAACGACCTCAGCGAACACCTCATCACCCGTACGCCAAGCAGCCCGCAACCCCCGGAACACCGGGCCATACACGAAGTCAGCACGGTCGTAGAACCCCTCAAGGTCCACCACCTCCGCGCCAGGAGGCGGCCACGCGACCAGCGAAACCCCGTCCGAACGTCCCCCCTCACCCAGCACACCGGTGGCATGCAGCGTCCACACACGCCCCTCGTCAACGTCACCCGCACTCGAGTAGAAACTCAACTCACGCCGACCGGAAGGATCCTCGGCCCCTACCCACACCTGCACCCGCACCGCACCACCCTCGGGCAGGACGAGAGGCACCTCAAGGGTCAGCTCCTCCACCAGGTCACACCCGACCTGATCCCCGCCCGCACCGCCAGCTCCACAAACGCCGAACCCGGCAACACCACCGAACCCAAAACCTCATGATCAGCCAGCCACGGATGCGACTGAACCGACAACCGGCCCGTCAGCAACACACCATCCGTACCCGCCAAAGCAACGCTCGCACCCAACAGCGGATGCTCCGCAACACCCAGCCCAGCCGCCGACACATCACCCACCAACGGCACCACATCCAGCCAGAACCGCTCACGCTGAAACGCATACGTCGGCAACTCCACCCGACGCACGCCCTGACCAGCGAAGAAGGCTTCCCAGTCCACCCGTACGCCCCGCGTGCACAGCTGCGCAACTGCGGCTACCAGCGCGGGCTCCTCAGGCCGATCACCGCGCAGCACCGGCACGAACCCGGCGTCGGGCGCCGACTCCTGGCCGAGCGCCGACAGCGTCCCGCCCGGACCCACCTCCACGAACGTGGCCACACCTTCAGCCATGAGCGTGCCCACCGCATCGGCGAACCGTACCGACTCCCGCACATGCCGCACCCAGTACTCGGGCGACGCCAACTCCTCGGCACTCGTCACCCGACCCGTCAACGTCGACACGATCGGGATCGCGGGCGACCCGTACGACACCTCCTCCAGCACGCGGCGGAAGTCGTCCAGCATCGGGTCCATCAGCGGCGAGTGGAAGGCGTGGCTCACCTTCAGCTTGGTGACCTTGCGGCCCGCCTCACGCCACCGCTCCCCGAACGCCTCCGCATCAGCAGCAACACCCGAAACAACAACCGCAGACGGCCCGTTCACCGCCGCGATGCCCACCGTGCCCGGCAGATCCGAAGCGACCTCCGCCTCGCTCCCCTGAATCGCCACCATCGCACCGCCCGCAGGCAGCGCCTGCATCAGCCCGGCACGCGCCGACACCACCTTCACCGCATCCGCCAGCGACCACACACCCGCCACATGCGCGGCAGCTAACTCGCCGATCGAGTGTCCCGCCAGTAGGTCGGGGCGGATGCCCCACGACTCCAGGAGGCGGAACAGCGCGACCTCCACCGCGAACAGCGCGGGCTGCGTCACCCCCGTCTCATTCAGCGCATCGGCATCCTCACCGAACAACACCTCACGCACGCCAGGGTCGAACTCACCCAGCGTCTCGTCCAGCGCGTCGGCGAACACCGGGAAACGGGAGGCCAGTTCACGGCCCATGCCAAGCCGCTGCGACCCCTGACCCGAGAACAAGAAGCCCAACAGCCCGGCGACGGCAGAACCCGCATGGACAGCCGCTGACTGCCTGCCCTCGGCTACCGCGGTCAGACCGTCGAGGAGCGCCGCGCGGTCATCGCCCATCACGACGGCTTTGTGGTCGAAGGCCGCCCTCGTCGTAGCCAGCGAGTAGCCGACGTCCGCAGGGTCAAGGCCCATCGCACCCGAGAGGAGCCGCTCGGCCTGTTCCCGCAGGGCGTCCGCGTTCCGGGCCGACAGCACCCACGGCATCACACCGCGGACCGGCACGGACGCCGCCGCAGGAGTGGGCTCTTCCGCCTCCGGGGCCTGCTCGATGATGGTGTGGGCGTTGGTACCACTCACACCGAACGACGACACACCCGCCCGCCGCACACGCCCGGTCTCCGGCCACGGCCGAGACTCCGTCAACAACTCCACCGCACCGGCCGACCAGTCCACGTGCGTCGACGGCTCGTCCACGTGCAGCGTGCGCGGCAGCACACCGTGCCGCATCGCCATCACCATCTTGATGACACCGGCGACACCGGCGGCGGCCTGCGTATGACCGATGTTCGACTTCACCGACCCCAGCCACAACGGCCGATCACCCGGCCGGTCCTGCCCGTACGCGGCAAGCAACGCCTGCGCCTCGATCGGATCACCCAGCGTCGTACCCGTACCGTGTGCTTCCACCACATCCACATCGGACGCGGTCAGACCCCCACTCGCCAGGGCCTGGCGAATCACCCGCTGCTGCGAGGGACCGTTCGGCGCCGTCAGACCATTGGACGCACCATCCTGATTCACCGCGGACCCACGTACGACAGCCAACACCTGATGGCCATTGCGCTGCGCGTCGGAAAGGCGCTCCACCAGCAGCATGCCGACGCCCTCACCCCAACCCGTGCCATCAGCACCATCGGAGAACGCCTTGCACCGGCCATCGGGGGCCAGCCCCCGCTGACGGCTGAACTCGATGAACGCGCCCGGAGTCGACATCACCGTCACGCCACCCGCCAACGCCAGCTCGCACTCGCCCGACCGCAGCGCCTGTACCGCCAAGTGCAGCGCCACCAGCGACGACGAACACGCCGTGTCCACCGTCACCGCAGGACCTTCGAAGCCGAACGTGTACGACAGACGGCCGGAGATGACACTCGCCGATATGCCGGTGCCCGCGTACCCCTCGACGGCCTCCTGGGCGGCCATCAACAAGGCCGCGTAGTCCTGGCCGTTCGTACCGACGAACACACCCGACCGACTGCCGCGCAGCGCGTTCGGGTCGATGCCCGCCCGCTCGAACACCTCCCACGAGGTCTCCAGGAGCAGCCGCTGCTGCGGGTCCATCGCCAACGCCTCACGCGGCGAGATCCCGAAGAAGTCCGCGTCGAACTTCATCGCGTCGTGCAGGAATCCGCCCTCACGGGCGTAGGTGGTGCCCGAGCGGTCAGGGTCCGCGTCGTACAGCGACGCCGCGTCCCAGCCCCGGTCCACCGGGAACCCGGACACCGCGTCCGTACCGGACTCGACGAGCCGCCACAGGTCGTCCGGCGACTCGACACCGCCGGGGAAGCGGCAACTCATGCCGACGATCGCGATCGGCTCGCTGTCCTTCTCCTCGACTTCGCGGAGCCGTTGCTTGGTCTGCCTCAGGTCCGCGGTCAGGCGCTTCAGGTAGTCGAGGACCTTGTCGTCGGTCGACATGTGCTTGCTACCCCTTTATGGGTGAGAGTCCGTACCCGTTTTGGTGAGGGTCCGTGCCGGATGTTCTTGCTGACAGCCCGAGAACCGGCTGGTCAGGACTTTCCGAGTTCCTCGTCGATGATGTCGAAGACGTCATCGAGGGTTGCCGCGCTGAGGTCGTCCGCCGCGGCCTCGGGCTCCTTGTCGTCCCAGGTGGACAGGAGCGACCGGAGCCGCAGCCGGATGTCGCCGGCCAGCTCGTCGTGCGGGTCGAGCTTGGAGATGGTGACCGACAGTTTGTTCAGCTCGCTGAGCACACCGGCGGCGGGTGTGCCGCCGTCGGCGAGCACCGTCGTGCGCAGGTGGGCCGCGAGTGCCGCCGGGTTCGGGTGGTCGAACACCAGGGTGGCGGGCAGCCGCGACTCGACCTCGGCGTCGAGCCTGTTGCGGAGCTCCACGCCGGTCAGCGAGTCGAAGCCGAGTTCCTTGAACGCGCGGTCCGCCTCGACGGCGTCCGGTCCCGCGAAGCCGAGCACGGCCGCGGTGTGGGTGCGCACGAGGTGCACGAGGGCCCGGTCCTGCTCCGCCTCGGTGAGACCCGCGAGCCGCTGGGCGAGCGGGACCGTGCCGGAGCCGCCGCCGGAGCGCGCGGTCCTGCGCGCGGGGGTGGGAACGAGACCGCGCAGCATCGGCCGCACCTGCTCCGGGCGGGCCCGGAGCGCGGCCAGGTCGATCGCGGCGGGCACCGCGGTCGCGGCGCCGGTCGCGCGCGCCGCGTCGAAGAGTGCCATGCCGTCCTCGGAGGTCAGCGGGGCCAGGCCGCCCCTCGCCATGCGCTGCACGTCGGCTTCGTCGAGGTGTCCCGTGATGCCGCTGGCCTCGGCCCACAGGCCCCAGGCGAGCGAGGTCGCGGGCAGTCCGGCGGCCCGGCGGTGCTGGGCGAGCGCGTCGAGGTACGCGTTGGCGGCCGCGTAGTTGCCCTGGCCGGGGCTGCCGAACACACCGGCGACGGCCGAGAACAGGACGAACGCCGTGAGGTCCGTACCGAGCGTCAGTTCGTGCAGGTGGCGCGCGGCGTCGGCCTTGGGGCCGAGCACCCTGTCGACGTGCTCCGGGGTCAGGGACTCGATCACGCCGTCGTCCAGTACGCCCGCCGTGTGCACGACGGCGGTCACGGGGTGCTCGGCCAGGAGCGCGGCGACCTCGGCGCGCTCGCTCACGTCGCAGGCCACGACCGTGACCCGCGCGCCCAGTTCCTCCAGTTCCGCGCGCAGTTGCTGCGCGCCGGGCGTGGCCGGGCCGCGCCTGCCGGTCAGTACCAGGTTCCGCACTCCGTGGCGGGTGACGAGGTGCCGTGCGGTCACGCCGCCGAGCACTCCGAGGCCACCGGTGATCAGCACCGTGCTGTCGGGGGCGAACGCCTCCGGCTCGGGCGCCTCGGCCGGCACGGCGAGCCGGGCGAGCCTGGCCACCGAGGCGGTGCCGTTCCTGACCGCGATCTGCGGTTCCCCGGTCGCCACCGCGGCGGGCAGCCTGGACAGGGACTTCTCGTGTCCGTCCACGTCGACGAGGACGAAGCGCGCCGGGTGTTCCGACTGTGCTGCCCGCACCAGGCCCCACACGGGAGCGCGCACCAGGTCCGGTACGTCCTCGTCCGCTCCGGCCGCGATCGCGCCGCTGGTCAGCAGCACGAGCCGGGACTCGGTGAACCTGTCGTCAGCGAGCCACCGCTGGAGCAGGCCGAGGGTGCGGCTCGTCGCCTCGCGGGAGTTCGCCGCGCCCTCCCCCGGCGTCACGGCCACGCACCGGGGCACGGGCATCCCGGCGTCGACTGCGGCGCGGAGCGCCGCCAGGTCGCCGTGCTCGTCGACGGGTTCGCCCGCCGCGGTGAGCGCGTGGGCGAGGCCCGCGGTGTCGTCGCCGAGCACGGCCCAGGTGCCGGGCTCGGGCGCGGCGTCCGGCGTGGGAACCCACTTCACCTCGAACAGCGAGTCGCGGTGGGCGGAGCGCGCGAGGTTGAGCTGGTCGGCCGAGAGGGGCCGCAGGCTCAGCTCGTCGACGGCGGCGACGGGCTGGCCGGTGCCGTCGGTGACGAGCACTGCCACAGCGTCCACGCCGACCGGCGTCAGACGGACCCGCAGCGTGGTCGCGCCGGTCGCGAGGAGTCGTACTCCGGCCCACGAGAACGGGAGCCCGGGTGCGCTCACCCCGAGGCCGATCGCGTGCAGGGCGCCGTCCAGGAGGGCCGGGTGCAGGCCGTAGCCGTCGTCGGCGAGGCCGTCGTCCAGCGCCACCTCGGCGAACACCTCGTCGCCCTTGCGCCAGGCGGCGCGCAGACCCTGGAAGGCGGGGCCGTGGTCGAGGCCCGAGGAGGCGGCGACGGTGACGTAGTGGTCGTCGAGGTCGACCGGTTCGGCCTCGGCGGGCGGCCAGGCGACGAGGTCGTCGGTGACGGGTTCCGCCCCGGCGGCGAGCGCGCCGGTGGCGTGCCGGGTCCACTCCCCGCCTCCGTCGCCCCGGGAGTCCACGGTGAACGCCCGCCTGCCCGACGCGTCCGGCCCGTCGAGGCTGAGCCGCACCTGGACGCCGTCCCGCTCGGGCAGCACCAGGGGCGTTTCGAGGACCAGGTCGTCGAGGGACGCGCAGCCGACGTGGTCTCCGGCGCGCAGCACGAGGTCCGCGTAGGCCGCGCCGGGAAGCAGCGCGGCGCCCAGGACGCGGTAGTCGGTGAGCCACGGGTGGGTGCGCAGGGACAGCCTGCCGCTGAAGACGAGGCCCTCGGAGTCCGCGAGTTCGGTGACGGCCACGAGCACGGGGTGGTCCACGCGTCCCAGGCCGGCCGAGGTCACGTCGCCCGTAGCGGCGTACGACGTGGTGGGCCAGTGGCGCTCGCGTTGGAACGCGTACGTGGGCAGGTCCACGCGCCGTGCGTCGGGCAGGTCCCACTCCACCCGGCCGCCGCGTACGAACAGGCCTGCGGCCGAGGTCAGCAGCCGTGCCCGGCCGCCGTCGCCCCGCCGCAGCGAGCCGGCCACCACGCCGCCGGAGCCGACCAGTTCGCCGAGTCCCGCCGCCAGCACCGGGTGCGGGCTCGCCTCGACGAAGGTCTTGAAGCCCTCGGCCACCAGGGCGGACACGGAGTCCGCGAACTCCACCGGCTGCCTCAGGCTCCGGTACCAGTACGCGGCGTCCAGCTCACGGGTGTCCAGCCAGCCCCCGGTGAGCGGCGAGAAGTACGGGACGTCGCCGGAGCGCGGCACCACGTCCGCGAGCCCTTCGAGGAGTTCCGCCTCGACCCGCTCGACGTGGTGGGAGTGCGGGGCGTAGTCCGCCTGGACCCGCCGCGTCCACACGCCGTTCTCGGCGCAGACCTCCACCAGTTCGTCGAGTGCGGCGACGTCACCGGACACGACCACTGCGGCGGGGCCGTTCACGACGCCGACCGCGAGCTGCCCTGCCCAGGGCGCGATGAGTTCCCGTACGGCGTCCACGCCGAGCGCGACGGACACCATACCGCCGTGTCCGGCGAGGGCGGTCAGCGCCTTGCTCCGCACGACGGCCAGGCGTGCCGCGTCCTCCAGGGACAGGGCGCCCGCGACGCACGCCGCCGCGATCTCGCCCTGCGAGTGCCCGAGGACGGCGCTCGGCTCGACGCCCCACGACCGCCAGGTGGCGGCCAGCGACACCATCACCGCGAACAGGGCGGGCTGCACGACGTCCAGCCGCTCCATCAGCTCGGGGTCCCGGATCGCGGCGAGGAGCGTCCAGTCGACGTGCTCTTCCAGCGCCCGCGCGCATTCCTGCATCCGCGCGCGGAACACCGGCGAGGACTCCAGGAGTTCCAGCGCCATGCCGACCCACTGCGAGCCGTGGCCGGGGAACACGAACACCACGTCGGAACCGAGGTCTTCCGCCGCGCCGGTCACGACGTTCGGCGCCTCACGGCCATCCGCAAGCGCGGTGAGCCCGGAGAGGAACTCCTCCCGGTCCAGGCCCACCAGCACGGCCCGGTGGTCGAACGTGGACCGGGACCGCAACGAGTGCGCGACGTCGGCGACCGAAACGTCCGCCTCGCGCTCGAGCCGCTCCCGGAGCCTCGCGGCCTGCGCCCGCAGCGCCTCGCCGGACCGCGCCGACAGCACCCACGGCACGACGCCAGGCTCCACCGGTACGGCCTCGACGGGCGCCGCCTCGGGGGCCTGCTCGATGACGGCGTGCGCGTTCGTCCCGCTGAACCCGAACGACGACACACCCGCCCGCCACGGCCGGTCCACCACAGGCCACTCACGCTCACCCGTAAGCAACTCGACCGCTCCGGCGGACCAGTCCACATGCGACGAGGGCTCGTCCGCGTGCAGCGTGCGCGGCAGCACACCGTGCCGCATCGCCATCACCATCTTGATCACACCCGCTACACCGGCCGCAGCCTGCGTATGACCGATGTTCGACTTCACCGAACCCAGCCGTAGGGGCCGATCGGCGGGACGGTCCTGCCCGTACGTAGCCAGGAGTGCCTGGGCCTCGATCGGGTCACCCAGCTTGGTGCCGGTGCCGTGCGCCTCCACCGCGTCCACATCGGACGGCTTGAGGCCCGCACTGGCCAGGGCCTGACGGATCACCCGCTGCTGCGAGGGGCCATTCGGCGCCGTCAGACCATTGGACGCACCATCCTGATTCACCGCCGAACCCCGTACGACAGCCAGCACTTGGTGACCATTGCGCTGGGCATCGGAGAGGCGCTCCACGACCAGCATGCCGACGCCCTCACCCCAGCCGGTGCCGTCGGCGCCGTCGGAGAACGCCTTGCACCGGCCGTCGGTGGAAAGCCCCCGCTGACGGCTGAACTCGATGAACGCGCCCGGAGTCGACATCACCGTCACGCCACCCGCCAACGCCAGCTCGCACTCGCCCGAACGCAGCGCCTGCACCGCCAGATGCAGCGCCACCAGCGACGACGAACACGCCGTGTCCACCGTCACCGCAGGACCCTCGAAGCCGAACGTGTACGACAGACGACCGGACATGACGCTCGCCGCACTGCCCGTCGCCACGTGTCCGCCCACGTCCTCGGCGGCGCCGTCGAGGACCAGGCCGTAGTCCTGGACGTTCGAGCCGACGAACACGCCCACCCGCTCGCCGCGGACCGTGTTCGGGTCGATGCCCGCCCGCTCGATGACCTCCCAGGAGGTCTCCAGGAGCAGCCGCTGCTGCGGGTCCATCGCCAACGCCTCGCGCGGCGAGATCCCGAAGAAGCCCGCGTCGAACTCGGCCACGCGGTCGAGGAAGGCGCCTCTGCGGGAGTACGACGTACCCACGCTTTCGGGGTCCGGGTCGTACAGCGCCTCCAGGTCCCAGCCACGGTCGCTCGGGAACTCCGACACCGCGTCGCCGCCCGCCAGGAGTACGTCCCACAGGTCTTCCGGGCTCGTCACGCCGCCGGGGAACCGGCACGCCATCGACACGATCGCGATCGGCTCGTCGCTCGCACCCGCCATGGCGGTGTTCGCCGCCGGGAGCGGGCCGCCGTGCGGCTCCAGGACCTCCGTCAGGAGGTGCTCGGCCAGCGTCGCGGGGCTGGGGTAGTCGAAGACGACGGTCGCGGGCAGGGTCAGGCCGGACGCGGCCGTCAGCCGGTTGCGCAGCTCCACCGCGGTCAGCGAGTCGAAGCCCAGCTCGCGGAACGCCCGGTCGGGGTCGACCGCGCCGGCCGAGGCGTGCCCCAGGACGGCGGCGGCCTGCTCCACGACGAGGCCGCGCATCAGCTCCCACCGCTTCACCGAGTCCAGAGCGGTGAGACGGCGCCGCAGCTCCGCCCCCTCCGCGTCCGGCTCCTCGGAGCCTTCGGGCGCGGCGGCCCCGTCCGTGACCGCGGCCTGCGCCTCGGCCAGGTCGGCGAGCAGCGGGCTGGGCCTGCCGATCGTGAACGCCGGGGCGAACCGCTCCCAGTCGACGTTCGCCACGACCGTGCTCGCCCTGTCACCGCCGACCGCGTCGGCGATGGCGCCCACCGCGAGTTCGGGCGGCAGAGCCAGGAGCCCGCGCCGGGACAGCTGCCGCTGGGCCTCCCCCTCCGCCATGCCGCCACCGGCCCACGGGCCCCAGGCCACGGCCGTCCCCGGCAGGCCGCGCGCGGTGCGGTGCTCGGCGAGTGCGTCGAGGCACGCGTTCGCGGCGCTGTAGGCGGCCTGGCCGCCGCTGCCCCAGGTACCGGCGATCGAGGAGTACGACACGAACGCGTCGAGCGGTGTGTCGGACAGCAGCTCGTGCAGGTGCGCGGCGCCCGCCACCTTCGCGGTGACCACGTCCGCGAACCACGCGAGGTCGGTCTCCGCGATGGGGACACTGCCGTTGAGACCGGCCGCGTGTACGACGGCACGGACCGGGTCGCCTGCGGCGGCGAGACCGCCTAGCAGGGCGGCGACCCCGTCCTTGTCGGCGACGTCGACGGCGGCGAGGGTGACGCGTGCGCCGAGTCCGACGAGTTCGGCCTCAAGGTCCGCGGCGCCTTCGGCGGCCCGGCCCCGGCGGCTCGCCAGCACAACGTGCTCCGCGCCGTTCGCCGCCAGCCACCGGGCGGCCGTGGCGCCCAGGGCGCCGAGACCGCCGGTCACCAGGACCGTCCCGCCCGGCCTCCAGCCGGAGCCCGCGGCGGTCCGCTCGGCCCGCTCGGTCCGCTCGGCCCGCCGGAGCCGGCGTGCGAAGACTCCGGCAGCGCGCACGGCGACCTGGTCCTCCGGTCCGCCGAGCACACCGCACAGCCGTGCGGCCGCTTGTTCGTCCAGCGTCTCCGGCAGGTCGACCAGGCCGCCCCAGCGACCGGGGTGCTCCAGCGCCACGGTCCGGCCGAGACCCCACACCATCGACTGCGCGAAGCCCGCGACCGTGTCGTCGGCGACTGCCGACACCGCGCCCGAGGTCACGCACCACAGCGGCGCGGACACGTCCGCGTCACCGAGCGCCTGGACCAGCGCGAGGGTGACCGCGACGCCGTTCGGCACCGCGGGGTGGTCAGGGTGCGGCGACTCGTCGAACGCCAGCAGCGACAGGACGCCGCCGACCTCCTCGCGCGTGGTCGCGGCCCGCACCGCGTCGGCCAGCTCCGCGCGGCCCGCCCCGTTCGCCGCGACCGTGACGAGGGCCAGGCCGCGGTCCTTCAACAGCTCGCCGAGCGCGTCGGCGCGCCCGTCGCCCTCGGGCGCCACGACCAGCCACGTACCCGAAGGGAGCGTGGTCGTCGCCGGGTCACCGACGGCCTTCCAGTCGACGGCGTAACGCCACTTGTCCACCGTCGACTTCTCGCGGCTCTGGCGCCGCCACGACGACAGCAGCGGCAGCACGGCACGCAGCGAGTCGCTCATGCCTTCGTCCATGCCTTCGTCGGTGATGCCCAGGGACGCCGCGAGAGCGGTCGCCTCCTCGCTGTCCACCGCCGCCCAGAACCGCGCCTCCTCCGCGTCCGGTACGGCGGCTTCGCCGGTGCCGGGCCGGGCGTCCAGCCAGTAGCGCTGGTGCTGGAAGGCGTACGTGGGCAGGTCCACGCGCCGCGCACCGCTGCCCGCGAAGTAGGCGGCCCAGTCGACCGCCACGCCGCGCGCGTGCAACGCGCCGACCGTGGTGACGAGGGCGGCTTCCTCGGCCCTGTCGGCCCGCAGCACCGGTACGAACCGGGCGTCGGGCGCCGACTCCTGGCCGAGTGCCGACAGTGTGCCACCCGGACCCACCTCGACGAACGTGGCCACACCCTCGGCCGTGAGCGTCGTCACGGCGTCCGCGTAGCGCACCGATTCGCGTACGTGGCGCACCCAGTACTCCGGCGATCCGAGTTCCTCGGTGGTCGCACGGGCGCCGGTGAGTGTCGACACGATCGGGATCGTGGGCGCCTCGTACGACACGGTCTCCAGGACGGCCCGGAAATCGGCCAGCATCGGGTCCATCAGCGGCGAGTGGAAGGCGTGGCTCACCTTCAGCCTGGTGACCTTACGGCCCGCCGCACGCCACCGCTCGCCCACCGCTTCCACATCAGCGGCGGCACCGGAGATGACCACCGAGGAGGGGCCGTTGACCGCCGCGATGCCCACCGTCTCCGGCAGATCCGCTGCGACTTCGGCTTCCGTGGCCTGGATCGCGACCATCGCACCGCCCTGCGGCAGCGCCTGCATCAGCCCGGCACGCGCCGACACCACCTTCACGGCGTCGACCAAGGACCACACGCCTGCCACGTGCGCGGCAGCCAGCTCACCGATGGAGTGGCCCGCCAGTACGTCCGGGCGGACGCCCCAGGACTCAAGAAGACGGAAGAGTGCGACCTCGACGGCGAACAGCGCGGGCTGTGTCACCCCCGTCTCATTGAGTGCGTCGGCGTCCTCGCCGAACAGCACGTCTCGGACCTCAGGACCGAACTCCGCCAGTACGCGGTCCAGCGCCTCGGCGAACACCGGGAAGTGGTCGGCCAGTTCACGGCCCATACCAAGCCGCTGCGACCCCTGACCCGAGAACAGGAAACCCACCCGGCCAGGCCCATCGGCCACACCGGTGACCACAGCACCGCTTGTCTGCCCCTCGGCCACAGCTGCCAAGGCAGCCCGGAACTCGGAGCGGTCGGTACCGACCACCACCGCACGGCGCAGCAGAGCCGACCGCGACGTCGCGAGCGAGTAGCCGACATCGACGGGCGCGTACTCGTCCAGCACGGACAGCAGACGTTCGGCCTGGGCACGCAACGCGGGCTCGTCGCCCGCCGACAGCACCCACGGCACCAAACCGTCGTACACAGGCTCCGGAGCGAGTTCCTGCTCGGGTGCCACCTCGGGGGCCTGCTCGATGACGGTGTGCGCGTTGGTGCCGCTGAACCCGAAGGACGACACACCCGCCCGCCACGGCCGGTCCACCGCAGGCCACTCACGCTCACCCGTGAGCAGTTCCACCGCTCCGGCGGACCAGTCCACGTGCGTCGACGGCTCGTCCGCGTGCAGCGTGCGCGGCAGCACACCATGCCGCATCGCCATCACCATCTTGATCACACCCGCTACACCGGCCGCAGCCTGAGTGTGACCGATGTTCGACTTGATCGAGCCCAGCCACAGCGGGCGGTCCTCAGGGCGATCCTGGCCGTAGGTGGCGAGGAGTGCCTGGGCCTCGATCGGGTCACCCAGCTTGGTGCCGGTGCCGTGCGCCTCCACCGCGTCCACATCGGACGGCTTGAGGCCCGCACTGGCCAGGGCCTGACGGATCACCCGCTGCTGCGACGGACCGTTCGGCGCCGTCAGACCATTGGACGCACCATCCTGATTCACCGCCGAACCCCGTACGACAGCCAATACTTGGTGACCGTTGCGCTGCGCGTCGGAGAGGCGCTCGACCAGCAGCATGCCGACGCCCTCACCCCAACTGGTGCCGTCGGCGCCCTCGGAGAACGCCTTGCAGCGGCCGTCCTGCGCGAGGCCGCGCTGACGGCTGAACTCGATGAACGCGCCCGGCGTGGACATCACCGTCACGCCACCCGCCAGGGCCAGCTCGCACTCGCCCGAACGCAGCGCCTGCACCGCCAAGTGCAGCGCCACCAGCGACGACGAACACGCCGTGTCCACCGTCACCGCAGGACCCTCGAAGCCGAACGTGTACGACAGACGGCCCGAGGCCACGCTGGCCGAGTTGCCGGTCGCCATATAGCCGCCCACATCTTCGGCGGCGGCGCCCACCACGAGCCCGTAGTCCTGCGCGTTCGACCCCACGAACACGCCGACGCGCTCACCGCGCAGCGACGCCGAGTCGACCCCGGCCCGCTCCAGGAGTTCCCAGGAGGTTTCGAGGAGCAGCCGCTGTTGCGGGTCCATCGCGAGGGCCTCACGCGGCGAAATCCCGAAGAAGCCCGCGTCGAACCCGGAGACGTCCGACAGGAAGGCGCCCGACCTCAGGTAGGTCGTCCCCACGGCGTCGGGGTCCGGGTCGTACAGCGCGTCGACATCCCAACCACGGTCGGTCGGGAACTCCGTCACCGCGTCCCCGCCCTCGGTCACCAGGCGCCACAGGTCCTCAGGCGACGCGACCCCGCCCGGGAAACGGCAGCTCATCGCGACGATCGCGATCGGATCGTCGGACACCGCCGCAACGGGCCCCGCGACCGTGACGTCGAGCACCTTGCCCAGCAGTTCGGCACCCAGGTGTGCCGCAAGGGCGGCAGGGGTCGGGAAGTCGAAGACCAGCGTGGACGGCAGGGTCAACTCGGTCGCCGCGCCAAGGTGGTTGCGCAGCTCGACCGAGCTGAGTGAGTCGAATCCCAGCTCCCGGAAGGCGCGATCGGGCGCGACGGCGTGCGCCGAACTGTGCCCGAGCACGGCGGCGACGTGGCCGAGCACGAGGTCGAGGAGTGCCTTGTCGCGTTCGGCCTCGGTCAGGTCTGCCAGGGACTGCGCCAGGGCGGACCCGGCGGCGGAGCCGGACTCGGCGGTCCTGCGCGCCGTGCCCCGCACCAGACCGCGCAGCAGGTGAGGCACCGGCTGGGTGCGCGCTTGCCTGCGCAGGGTCGGGAAGTCCAGCGGCATCGGCGCCACCAGGGCCCGCCCCGTGGAGCCGGCCGCGTCGAACAGCGCAAGGCCCTCGGCGGGGGCGATCGGGGTCGCGCCGCCGCTGGTGATGCGGCGTACGTCAGTCTCGTCGAGGCTTCCGGCCATGCCGCCGGACGTCTCCCACAGGCCCCATGCCAGCGAGGCCGCGGGCAGACCCTGGGCACGGCGGTGCTGCGCGAGCGCGTCCAGGAACGTGTTCGCCGCCGCGTAGTTGCCCTGCCCCGGAGCCCCGAAGACACCCGAAGCCGACGAGAACAGCACGAACGCCGACAGGCCGAGACCGGCGGTCAGCTCATGCAGATGCCACGCCGCGTCGACCTTCGGCCGGAAGACGGTGCCGATCCGCTCGGGCGTGAGCGAGCCGATCACCCCGTCGTCCAGTACGCCTGCCGTGTGCACAACGGCGGTCACAGGGTGCGCGGCCAGGAGGGCCGCCACCGCCTCGCGCTCCGCCACATCGCACGCCGCGAACACGACCTCCGCGCCCTGGGCGGTCAACTCGTCCCGCAGCTCCGCAGCGCCTTCGGCCTCGCCACCGCGCCTGCTGACCAGGAGGAGGCTTCGTACACTGCGCTCGGCGACCAGATGCCGGGCCACCAGACCACCCAACGTGCCCGTCGCACCCGTGATCAGCACGGCACCCGCGCCGAAGCCAGGGTCATCCACCACCGACTGCCGCGCCCGAACCAGACGCGGAGCACAAGCCACACCCGAACGCACCGCCAACTGCGGCTCCCCACTCCCCAACACCGAAGGCAGCACATCGACCGAAGCCACCTCCTCGTCCAGGTCCACCAGCACAATCCGGTCAGGGTTCTCCGACTGAGCCGACCGCACCAGACCCCACACCGCAGCCTGCGCAAGATCCCGCACGCCCTCGTCAGAAGTCGTGGCGATCGCACCCCTGGTCACCACAACCAGACGCGCCCCCTCAAACCGCTCATCAGCCAGCCAAATCTGCACCGCGGCAAGCGCCCAACACGCCGCCTCACGCGCGCCATTCACCGGATCCGAAGCAGAAGTAACCGGGCAGGACAGAACGACGAAGTCCGACAACTCCCCATCCTGCGCCTGCCCCAGCCTCTCCAGAGAGGACCACTCAACGCCCGGAACGTCGCCATCGGGCAGGGCTATCTGCGCCCAGTCGATGCCGAAGAGCGCGTCGCCACGATCACCACCGGAGAACTGGTCCAGCGACACCGGGCGCAGGACCAGCGAGTCGACTGTGGCGACCGGGGCACCGGTCCCGTCGGCGACGGCCAGCGACACCCCGTCCGCGCTCGTGGGCGCCAGCCGCACCCGCAGCACCGTCGCACCCGAAGCGTGCAACCGCACACCCGACCACGAGAACGGCAGCCTGCCCAGCCCTTCGACCTCACCCATCAGCCCCATCGCATGCAGCGCCGCATCGAGCAGCGCCGGATGCAGCCCGAAGCCCTCCGCCTGCACACCCTCCGGCAGAACGACCTCAGCGAACACCTCATCACCCGTACGCCAAGCAGCCCGCAGCCCCCGGAACACCGGGCCATACGCGAAGTCAGCACGGTCGTAGAACCCCTCAAGGTCCACCACCTCCGCCCCAGGAGGCGGCCACGCGACCAGCGAAACCCCGTCCGAACGCCCGCCCTCACCCAGCACACCGGTGGCATGCAGCGTCCACACACGCCCCTCGTCAACGTCACCCGCACTGGAGTAGAAACTCAACTCACGCCGGCCGGAAGGATCCTCGGCTCCTACCCACACCTGCACCCGCACCGCACCGCCCTCGGGCAGGACGAGAGGCACCTCAAGGGTCAGCTCCTCCACCAGGTCACACCCGACCTGATCCCCCGCCCGCACCGCCAGCTCCACAAACGCCGAACCCGGCAACACCACCGAACCCAAAACCTCATGATCAGCCAGCCACGGATGCGACTGAACCGACAACCGGCCCGTCAACAGCACACCATCCGTGCCCGCAAGGCCGACACTCGCGCCCAACAGCGGATGCTCCGCCGCACCCAGCCCGGCCGCCGACACATCGCCCGCCAACGGCAGCGCGTCCAGCCAGTAGCGCTCACGCTGGAACGCGTACGTCGGCAACTCCACCCGCCGACCACCACGACCAGCGAAGAAGACGGCCCAATCGACAGTCACGCCCCGCGCGTGCAACGCGCCGACCGTGGTGACGAGGGCTACCTCCTCCGGCCGGTCGGCCCGCAAGGCAGGCAGGAACAACGCATCGGGCGCGCTGCCCGCACCAAGAGCGGACAGCGTCCCGCCCGGCCCGACCTCGACGAAGGTGGCCACACCCTCAGCCGTGAGCGTGCCCACGGCATCGGCGAACCGCACCGACTCGCGTACGTGGCGCACCCAGTACTCCGGCGAGCCGAGTTCCTCGGTGGTCGCCCGAACGCCGGTGAGCGTCGACACGATCGGGATCGCAGGCGCCCCGTATGACACCCCCTCCAGCACACGGCGGAAGTCGTCCAGCATGGGGTCCATCAGCGGCGAGTGGAAGGCGTGGCTGACCTTCAGCTTGGTGACCTTACGGCCCGCCTCGCGCCAGCGCTCGCCCACCGCTTCCACGTCAGCGGCGACACCGGAAACGACCACCGAGGAGGGGCCGTTGACCGCCCCGATGCCCACGGCCTCAGGCAGATCCGCTGCGACTTCGGCTTCCGTGGCCTGGATCGCGACCATCGCACCGCCCTGCGGCAGCGCCTGCATCAGCCCAGCCCGCGCCGACACCACCTTCACGGCATCCGCCAGCGACCACACACCCGCCACATACGCGGCAGCCAACTCACCGATCGAATGACCCGCCAGCACGCCCGGGCGTACACCCCACGACTCCAGAAGGCGGAACAGCGCCACCTCCACCGCGAACAGCGCGGGCTGCGTCACCCCCGTCTCATTCAGCGCATCGGCATCCTCACCGAACAACACCTCACGGACCTCAGGACCGAACTCCGCCAACACCTCATCCAGCGCCTCAGCGAACACCGGGAAACGGTCCGCCAGTTCACGCCCCATACCCAGCCGCTGCGACCCCTGACCCGAGAACAAGAAGCCCACCCGGCCAGGCCCATCGGCCACCCCCGTGACCACAGCCCCGCTCGCCTGGCCCTCAGCCACCGCCTCCAGCGCGGCCAGCAGCTCCGACGAGTCGGCACCGACCACCACCGCGCGATGCTCCAGCGCCGCACGCGAGAACACCAGCGAACGCCCCACGTCCGCCACCGACAGATCCGCAGACTCCTCCACGAACGACCGGAGCCGCGCGGCCTGCGCCCGCAGCGCCTCGCCGGACCGCGCCGACAGCACCCACGGCACGACGCCAGGCTCCACCGGTACGGCCTCGACGGGCGCCGCCTCGGGGGCCTGCTCGATCACAGCGTGCGCGTTCGTCCCGCTGAACCCGAACGACGACACACCCGCCCGCCACGGCCGATCCACCACAGGCCACTCACGCTCACCCGTAAGCAACTCCACCGCACCAGCCGACCAGTCCACATGCGACGACGGCTCATCCACGTGCAGCGTGCGCGGCAGCACACCGTGCCGCATCGCCATCACCATCTTGATCACACCCGCCACACCGGCCGCAGCCTGCGTATGACCGATGTTCGACTTCACCGAACCCAGCCACAGCGGGCGGCCCTCAGGGCGGCCCTGGCCATAGGTGGCGAGCAACGCCTGCGCCTCGATCGGGTCACCCAGCTTCGTACCCGTGCCGTGCGCCTCGACCGCGTCCACATCACCAGGGGCCAGCCCAGCACTGGCCAGCGCCTGACGGATCACGCGCTGCTGCGAGGGACCGTTCGGCGCCGTCAGACCGTTCGACGCACCATCCTGATTCACCGCAGAACCACGTACGACAGCCAACACCTGATGGCCATTCCGCTGCGCGTCGGAGAGGCGCTCCACGACCAGCATGCCGACGCCCTCACCCCAACCCGTGCCATCAGCACTGTCGGAGAACGCCTTGCACCGACCATCCACCGACAGCCCCCGCTGACGGCTGAACTCCACGAACGCGGCGGGCGTGGACATCACTGTCACGCCACCCGCCAACGCCAGTTCACATTCGCCCGACCGCAGCGCCTGGACCGCCAGGTGCAGCGCCACCAGCGACGACGAACACGCCGTGTCCACCGTCACCGCAGGACCCTCGAAGCCGAACGTGTACGAGAGGCGACCAGAGATGACGCTCGCCGCGCTGCCGGTGCCCAAGTAGCCATCGACGCTGTCCGGCGCGGACATCATCAGCGTGGTGTAGTCCTGGCCGTTCGTACCGACGAACACACCCGACTGGCTGCCGCGCAGTGCGTTCGGGTCGATGCCCGCCCGCTCGAACACCTCCCAGGAGGTCTCCAGGAGCAGCCGCTGCTGCGGGTCCATCGCCAACGCCTCACGCGGCGAGATCCCGAAGAAGTCCGCGTCGAAGTCCGCCACCCGGTCGAGGAAGGCACCCCTGCGGGAGTACGACGTACCGACACCCGCGGCGTCCGGGTCGGGGGCGTACAGCGCCTCCAGGTCCCAGCCGCGGTCGGTCGGGAACTCCGTGACCGCGTCGCCGCCCGACAGGAGTACGTCCCACAGGTCCTCGGGCGACTCGACGCCACCGGGGAAACGGCAGGCCATCGCCACGATCGCGATCGGCTCGTCCGTCGCTCCGGGGACGGCGAGCGGCGCGGAGTCCGCGGGGGCCACACCGGAGAGTTCGGTGCGCAGATAGGCGGCCAGGGCGGTCGCCGTCGGGTAGTCGAACACCACGGACGCGGGCAGGGTGAGACCGGTCGCCTCGCCGAGCCGGGCGCGCAGCTCCACCGCCGTCAGGGAGTCGAAGCCCAACTCCCGGAACGCACGCGTAGGAGAGAACGCGTCGCCGGAGACGTGTCCGAGCACGGTGGCCGCCTCGTACCGGACCAGCTCCGTGAGCTGCCGCTCCTGCTCGGCCCCGGTCAGGCCTGCCAGGCGGCGGGCGAGTGCCGACGTGCCGTCCCGCTCCGCCGGGGCCGCGTCGAACTCGGCGCGGAATCCGGGCAGTTCGCCCAGGAGGGGGCTGGGCCGCCGCGCGGTGAAGGTGTCGGCGAACCTGGCCCAGTCGACATCGGCGATGGTGACCTGCGTGTCGCCGTGGTCAAGGGCGGTTCCGAGCCCGGCGAGCGCCGCGTCGGGGGCCATGATGGTCAGGCCGCCGCGCTGGAGGTGTGCGGCCTGGCCCGAGTCCTCGACCATGCCGCCACCGCCCCACGGCCCCCACGCGACCGCGGTGGCGGGCAGGCCCGCCGCCCTGCGGTGGGTGGCGAGGGCGTCCAGGTAGGCGTTCGCCGCGCCGTAGGCGGCCTGGCCGCCGCTGCCCCACACACCGGCGATGGACGAGAACAGGACGAAGGCGTCCAACGGCCGGTCGGCAAGGAGTTCGTGCAGGATCCTCGCGCTGCCGGCCTTGGCCGCCAGCACGTGGGCGAAGTCCGTGAGGTCGTCGGGGTCGAGGTCGGCGAGGGCGGCCGGGCGCTCGACGCCCGCCGTGTGGACGACGGCGGTGAGCGACGGAAGGCCCGCAAGGAGCGCCGCGACGGCGTCCCGGTCCGTCGCGTCGCAGGCGGCGACGGTGACGCGGGCGCCGAGCCCGACGAGTTCGGCCTCAAGGTCCGCGACGCCCTCGGCCTCGGCGCCACGACGGGACGCCAACACCAGGTGCTCGGCCCCGCGCTCCGCCAGCCAGCGCGCCACGCGGCCGCCCAGGGCGCCTGTGCCTCCGGTGACCAGGACCGTGCCGCGCGGCGACCAGCCTTCCCCGGGGGCGTCGCCCAGCGGTGCGGGCAGCAGCCTGCGGCCGAGGATCTCGTTGCCGCGCACGGCGATCTGGTCCTCGCCGGTCGCCCCGGTGAGTGCCGAGGCGAGGAGGTCCCCGGTCGTCTCGTCCTCCGCCTCGGGCAGGTCGACGAGGCCGCCCCAGCGGCCGGAGTGCTCAAGGGCCGCCACCCGACCGAGGCCCCACAGGGGCGCCTGTTCGAACCCGGCCACCGCGTCGCCCTCGGCCGCTGCCACCGCGCCCGAGGTCAGGCACCACAGCGGCGCGGACACGTCCGCGTCGCCGAGCGCCCGTAACAGGCCGATCGTGGCCGCGAGCCCCGCGGGCACGGTCGGCGCGCCCGCGCCCGCGCTGGCGAGCCCGAGCAGCGAGACGACTCCGCGGGGAGCGGGCACGCCGTCGAGCTGCTCCGTCCAGTCGACCGCCGCCGGGTCCACGCGCAGGATGTGCGCGTCCGCACCGTTACGGGTCAGCGCCTCGCCCACCCACTCGGCGCGGCCCTCGCCGACGGGTGCCACGACGAGCCAGGAGCCGTCGAGGCGCCGGGACTTGGCGGCGGCGGGCCGCCACTCGACCCGGTAGCGCCAGCCGTCGGCGGTGGAGCGGTTCCGCTGCTTCGTGCGCCACGCGGAGAGGCGGGGCAGGACCGCGCTCAGCGGGTCGTCGGACGACACGCCCAGCGTCCGGGCAAGATCGGCGGGATCGCCTTCCTCCACGGCCTCCCAGAACTTCGCCTCCGCGGGCGACGTCCGCTCGCCGGCCTCCTCGTCGGCGGCCGGGGCGTCGAGCCAGTAGTACTCGCGCTGGAAGGCGTACGTCGGCAGGTCCACCCGCCGGGCCCCGCTGCCGTCGAAGCAGGCGGCCAGGTTCGCCGTGACACCGCGTACGTGCAAGTGGCCGACGGCGGTGGTGAGGGCGACGAGTTCGGTCCTGTCCCCGCGCAGGGCGGGGACGAAGGTGGCCTCCGGGGCGTTGGACTGCCCGAGGCCGGACAGCACACCGCCGGGGCCTATCTCCAGGAAGACGTCGACACCCTGCTCACGCAGCGCCGTGACCGCGCCGTGGAACCGTACGGACTCCCGTACGTGGCGCACCCAGTACTCCGGCGAACCGAGTTCCTCGGCGGTCGCCCGCACGCCGGTCAGCGTCGACACGATCGGGATCGTGGGCGCCTCGTACGACACGGTCTCCAGGACGGCCCGGAAGTCGTCCAGCATCGGGTCCATCAACGGCGAGTGGAAGGCGTGACTCACCTTCAGCCTGGTGACCTTGCGACCCGCCCCACGCCAGCGCTCCCCCACCGCCTCCACATCAACGGCGACACCCGAAACGACCACCGCAGACGGGCCGTTCACCACCGCGATACCCACCGTCTCCGGCAGATCCGCGGCGACTTCCGCCTCAGTGCCCTGAATCGCGACCATCGCGCCGCCCGCAGGCAGCGCCTGCATCAGCCCCGCACGCGCCGACACCACCTTCACGGCGTCGGCCAAGGACCACACACCCGCCACATACGCGGCGGCCAGCTCACCGATGGAGTGACCCGCCAGCACGTCCGGGCGTACGCCCCACGACTCCAGGAGACGGAACAGCGCCACCTCGACCGCGAACAGCGCTGGCTGCGTCACCCCGGTCTCGTTCAGCGCGTCGGCGTCCTCGCCGAACAGCACCTCACGGACCTCAGGACCGAACTCCGCCAACACCTCATCCAGCGCGTCGGCGAACACCGGGAAACGGTCGGCCAGTTCACGGCCCATGCCAAGCCGCTGCGACCCCTGGCCCGAGAACAGGAAGCCCAGGCGGTGGTGTTCCGTCTCTCCCACCACGACGCCGTGGCCGCCGCGCCCTTCGGCGAGCGCGGTGAGACGGTCCGCGGTGGTGGCCGGGTCCTCGGCGAGGACCACGGCGCGGTGCTCGAACGCCGCCCGGGTCGTGGCCAGCGAGAAGCCGACGTCCGCCGGGTCGAGCGCGGTGGAGTCCGTCACGGTGGCCAGGAGGCGCTCGGCCTGGGCGCGCAGGGCGTCGGGGGTCCGGCCGGACAGCACCCACGGCACGACGGCGGCGGCAGGGGCGGCGGGCCGTTCGGCGTCCGCCGGGGGCGTCTGGTCGGTGGCGGTCGCCTCCTCCAGGATGATGTGGGCGTTCGTACCGCTGACGCCGAACGAGGACACACCGGCGCGGCGCGGTTCGTCGGCCGCCGGCCACGGCTGACGCTCGGTCAGCAGCGCGACAGTGCCCGCCGACCAGTCGACGTGGCTGCTCGGTTCGTCGATGTGCAGGGTGCGCGGGAGCACGCCGTGCCGCATCGCCATGACCATCTTGATGATGCCGCCGACCCCTGCGGCCGCCTGGGCGTGGCCGATGTTCGACTTCAGGGACCCCAGCCACAGCGGCCGGTCCTCGGCCCGGTCCTGGCCGTAGGTGGCGATGAGGGCCTGGGCCTCGATGGGGTCGCCGAGCGTGGTGCCGGTGCCGTGGGCCTCGACCGCGTCGACCTGGTCGGGGGTGAGGCGCGCGTTCGCGAGGGCCTGGGTGATCACTGCCTGCTGCGAGGGCCCGTTGGGCGCCGTCAGGCCGTGGGACGCGCCGTCCTGGTTGACGGCCGAGCCGCGGACCACCGCGAGGACGGGGTGGCCGTTGCGGCGGGCGTCGGAGAGGCGCTCCACCAGCAGCATGCCGACGCCCTCGCCCCAGCCGGTGCCGTCGGCGCCGTCGGAGAACGCCTTGCACCGGCCGTCCTGTGCGAGGCCGCGCTGACGGCTGAAGTCGACGAACGTACGGGGCGTGGACATGAACGTGGCGCCGCCCGCGAGCGCGAGCGAGCACTCCTCGCGGCGCAGCGCGACCATCGCCAGGTGCAGGGCCACGAGCGACGACGAGCACGCCGTGTCGACCGTCACGGCGGGTCCGACGAGGCCGAAGGTGTAGGCGATGCGGCCGGACGCGATGCTGCCCGCGCTGCCGTTGGCGAGGAAGCCCTCGAACCCTTCGGGCGCCTGCGGCAGGCGTGCCGCGTAGTCGTTGTACATCACGCCCGCGAACACGCCGGTCCGGGTGTCCCTGGCCTGCGCCGGGTCGATGCCCGCCCGCTCGAAGACCTCCCAGGAGGTCTCCAGGAGCAGCCGCTGCTGCGGGTCCATCGCCAGGGCCTCGCGCGGGCTGATCCCGAAGAACGCCGGGTCGAAGCCCGTGGCGCCCTGGAGGAAGCCGCCGTGCCGGGTGATCGAGGTGCCCGCGTGGTCCGGGTCGGGGTCGTAGAGCGCGTCGACGTCCCAGCCGCGGTCGGTGGGGAACTCCACGACGGCGTCCCCGTCGTCGGCCAGCAGCCGCCACAGGTCTTCCGGCGACGCGACGCCTCCGGGGTAGCGGCAGCTCATCCCGATGATGGCGATCGGCTCGTTGTCGCGCTCCTCGACCTCACGCAGGCGTCGGCGTGCGGTGCGCAGGTCCGTGGTGGCCCGCTTGAGGTAGTCGCGGAGCTTGTCCTCGTTCTCCATCTGGCGTGTGCTCCTTACAGCGGTGCGGGCGGGCTCTGCGCGGTCCGGCCTGGTCACGAGGTCTCGAGTTCGTTGTCGAGGTAGCCGAAGAGTTCGTCGTCGGTGGCGGAGGCGACGTCGGACTCGACGTCCTCGTCGGTGTCCGCGGCCCGGGCGTCGCTCCACCTGGCGAGCAGGGCGCGCAGCCGCAGGTCGACCTTCGTGGCGGTGCCGTCGTCGGTCAGGGCGAGCAGGGAACTCTCCAGCTGGTCGAGCTGGTCGAGCACACCGGACTCCGGCTCGGGTTCGGTGCGCGGCAGCAAGGTGAGGACGTGCCGGGTGATCGCGGCGGCCGATCGGTGGTCGAAGACGAGCGTCGAGGGCAGCCGCAGGCCGGTGGCCGCGGTGAGCCGGTTGCGCAGCTCCACCGAGGTCAGCGAGTCGAACCCGAGGTCCTGGAGGCCGCGGCCGGGATCGATGTGGGTGTCGGCGGAGTGGCCGAGCACCGCCGCGACCTGGGCGCACACGAGGTCGAGCACGGTCTGTTCGCGCTCCGCCGCGGACTTGCCCGCGAGGGTGTCGGCGAGCGTCGCGGTCGCGGCGGCGGGCACCGCCGTGACGCGGCGTGCGGGGGCGCGGACCAGGCCGCGCAGCATCGGGGGCAGGGTGCCGTCCGCCGCCTGTGCGCGCAGCGTCGCGGTGTCGAGGAGGACCGGCACGAGGACGGCGCGGTCGTCCCGCGTCCCGGCGTCGAACAGCGCGAGCGCGTCCTCGGTGGGCAGTTCGAGGATGCCGGAGCGGCCGAGCCTGGCCCGGTCGCCCCCGTCGAGCCCCGCCGTCATGCCGCTGGCGGCGGCCCACATGCCCCACGCCAGGGAGACGCCGGGCAGGCCGAGGGCGTGGCGGCGGCGCACGAGCGCGTCGAGCGCCGTGTTGGCGGCCGCGTAGCTCGCCTGGCCCGCGCTGCCGAGGATCCCGGCGGCCGAGGAGAACACGACGAAGGCGGACAGGTCGGCGTCCCTGGTCAGTTCGTCCAGGTGCAGCAGTCCTTCGACCTTCGGGGCGAACACGCGGTGGATCCGCTCGGGCGTCAGTGACTCCAGTACGCCGTCGTCGACGACGCCCGCGGTGTGCACGACCGCGCCGAGGGGCCGGTCGAGGGCGGCGAGGAGTGCCGCCACGGCGTCGCGGTCGGCCACGTCGCAGGCCGCCACGGACACGTCGGCGCCAAGGGCGGCGAGTTCGTCGCGGAGTTCGGGCGCGCCGTCGGTCGCCAGTCCCTTGCGTCCCGCGAGGACGAGGTGTTTGACGCCCCGGTCGGTGACCAGGTGCCGGGCCACCAGGGCGCCGAGCGTGCCGAGGCCGCCGGTGACCAGGACCGTGCGGTCCGGGTCGAGCGGGGCGGGCACGGTCAGGACGGCCGTCTCGCCCGCGTGCGCGGCCTGTTCGAGGTGGCGGAACGCCTCGGGTGCGCGGCGTACGTCCCAGGCGCGCACGGGCAGGGGGTTCAGGGCACCGGCGTCGAACAGTGCCAGTACCTCGGTCAGGATCTCCTGGAAGCGGTCGGGGTCCGGCCGCTTCCCGGCGTACGCGGCGTCGAGCACCACGTCCGCGTCCCGGCCGCCGGTCCCGGTCGTGTGCGCCTCCGCGCCCCAGTGCCGCGCGAGTTGGACGGCCGCCGCGCCGACGTCACCGGTCGGTGCGTGGACGAGGACGGACTGGCCCCGGCTCAGCCGTGCCAGGTCGCGCAGGGCGTAGTAGGCGGTGACGAAGGCGTGGGGCACGGCCGCGGCGCGCGCGAAGGACCAGCCGACGGGCATCGGGGCGAGCAGCTCGCGGTCGGTGACGGCGAGCGGTCCGCGGCCCTTGGCGGCCAGGCCGAGCACGCGGTCGCCCACCGCCAGGTCGGTCACCTGCGCGCCGACCTCGGTCACCACGCCCGCGACGTCGCTGCCGGGTTCGGCACCGGACCGTACGTCGTGGAGGTTCAGGCCCGTCGCGCGGACGGCGACGCGGACCTGGCCGGGCGCGAGGGGCGCGGCGGCGTCGGGGTGCGGCACCAGGGCGAGGTCGTCCAGGGAGCCGCGGGCCTCGGCGTCGAGACGCCACGGGCCGTCGGCGGGCGGGCTGAGCGGGGTGTCGGCGGTGGCGCGGGCGAGCCTGGGCGCGCTCACCCGGCCCGCCCGTACGACCGATTGGGGTTCGCCGGAGGCCAGCGCGGCGCGCACGGCGCGGGCGGTGTCGTCGGCGTCCGGGGCGTCGGAGTCCGGGTCGGGGTCGCGGTCGTCGGCGAGATCGATGAGCGCGAACCGGCCGGGGTTCTCGGTCTCCGCCGAGCGCACCAGGCCCCACACGGCGGCCTGCGCCGGGTCGGGCGCTTCGGTGTCGACGGCGCCGCGGGTCACGAACACCAGGCGGGCGTGCGCGGTGCGCTCGTCGGCGAGCCAGTCCTGGGCCAGGGCCAGGGCCCAGGACACCGTCTCGCGCACGGCCGCGCCGTCCGTGCCCACGGGGCGGGGGCAGGGGGCGAGCAGGTCGGTCACGCCGTCGAGGGCGCCGAAGCCGGACACGGCCGGGGCGTCGAGGCCGAGGTCGTCCGTGCCGAGGACGGCGGGCTCGGCCCGCCTGTCGCCGGTCCCTTCGACGGGGACCCACTCCAGTGCGAGCAGGGCGTCCGCGGTCCGGGACGCGACCTTGCGGAGCTCCGCGGGCCGCATCACGAGGGACTCGACGGTCGCGACCGGCCTGCCGGCCGGGTCCGCGACGGCCAGCGACATCTCGTCCTGGCCCGTGGGCGACCAGCGCACCCGCAGCGTCGAGGTGCCGACGGCGTGCAGCCGTACGCCGGTGAAGCCGAACGGCAGCCGGGGGCCGCTGCCGGTCTCGTCGAGGGCGCGCAGCACGGGCGCGTGCAGCGCCGCGTCGAGCAGGGCGGGGTGCACGCTGAAGCCCTCGGCGCCGCTCGCGTCCTCCAGGGCCACCTCGACGTACACGTCGCGGCCGAGGCGCCAGGCCGCGCGCAGGGCGCGGAACACGGGCCCGTAGCCGTAGCCGAGTTCGGTGAGGCGGTCGTAGACGTCGTCGACGTCCATGGGCGTCGCGCCCTCCGGCGGCCAGGCCGTGAGGTCGGTCGCCGGTGCGTCGGTCGCCGGAGCGTCGCCCGTCGTGAGCGTGCCGGACGCGTGCTCGGTCCACGGCTCGTCCCGCTCCGCGTCCTCGGCGCGTGCGTGCACCCGGATGCTCCGGCCGCCGTCGGTCTCCGCGCCGACGGCGACCCGCAGGGCGAGGCCGCCGCGCTCGGGCAGGACGAGCGGGGCGTGCAGGGTCAGTTCCTCGACGGTGTCGAGGCCGCAGTGGCGCGCGGCGTGCAGGGCGAGGTCGAGGAAGCCGGTGCCGGGGAACAGCACCCGGCCGCCGACCCCGTGGTCGGCGAGCCACGGCTGGGTCCGCGTGGACAGCCTGCCGGTGAACACGACGCCGTCGGAGTCGGGAAGGGCGACCGCGGCACGCAGCAGCGCGTGGTCGCCGGTGGCGACGCCGAGGGCCGTGGTCGCTCCGTCGCCCGCGGGCGCGACGGCGGCGGTGAGCCAGTACCGGTCGTGCTGGAAGGCGTAGGTGGGCAGGTCGACGCGGTGGCCCCGGCCGCCGGTGGCGGCGGCCAGGTCGAACCGCGCGCCGCGGACGTGGAGCCGTGCGGCGGCGAGGGTCAGCGCGTCCGGTTCGGCCCGGTCCGAGCGCAGCGTGGGTACGAACACGGCGTCGGGGGCGCTGTCCTGGCCCATGGTGGCGAGTACGCCGCCGGGCCCGAACTCCACCATCGTCGTGGCGCCCTGCGCGGCGAGTGCGGTGACGGCGTCGGCGAACCGCACGGGCCTGCGCACGTGCCGCACCCAGTAGTCGGGCGACGTCAGTTCCTCGGCGTCGACCGGCGCGCCGGTGAGCGTGGACACGATCGGGATCGCGGGCGCCGCGAACGACACGCTCTGAAGGACGCGGCGGAAGTCGTCGCGCATCGGCTCCATCAGCGGCGAGTGGAACGCGTGGCTGACCCGGAGGCCGGTCACCTTGCGGCCCTGCGCCTTGAGGCGGTCGGCGAGGGCCGCCACCTCCAGTTCGCTGCCGGACAGGACAAGGGCGTTCGGGCCGTTGATGGCGGCGATGCCGACGTGCTCGGAGCACTCGGAGGTGATCTCGTCCTCGGTGGCCTGCACGGCGACCATGACGCCACCGGCGGGAAGGGCCTGCATGAGCGCGCCGCGCGCGGCGACGACCGCGCAGGCGTCGGCCAGCGAGAACACGCCCGCGACGTGCGCGGCGGCCAGTTCGCCGATCGAGTGCCCGGCGAGCGCGTCGGGCCGCAGGCCCCAGGACGTCCACAGCCGGTACAGGGCGACCTCGACGGCGAACAGCGCGGGCTGGGCGTACTCGGTGCGGTCGAGGAGGGCCTGGTCTTCGCCGAAGACGACGTCGCGCAGCGGCAGGGCGAGCAGCGGGTCGAGGTGGGCGAACACCTCGTCGAGCGCGTCGGCGAACACGGGGTGCGCCGCGTACAGGCCGCGGCCCATGCCGATGCGCTGGGAGCCCTGGCCGGAGAAGAGCACGGCGAGCCTGCCGCCGTCGGGGGCGCCCCGCGTCACCGCGGGGTGGTCGGCGCCGTCGGCCAGGGCTTCGACACCGGCCCGCAGTTCGGACAGGTCGCAGCCGAGCACGACGGCGCGCCGGTCGAGCGCGGCCCGGCCGACCGCGAGCGTCGCGGCGACGTCGACCGGTGAGAGGCCGGGCTGCTCGTCCACGGCGGCCGCGAGGCGGGCGGCCTGCTCGCGCAGCGCGGCGGTGTCGCGGGCGGACAGTGCCCACGCGAGCGTCCGGCCGTCGGGCTCGTCCGCCGGGGCCGGGGTGACGGGCTCGGCCTGTTCGAGGATGACGTGTCCGTTGGTGCCGCTCACGCCGAACGCGGAGACCGCGGCCCGCCTCGGCCTGCCGGAGTCCGGCCAGGGCCGCTGCTCGGCGAGGAGTTCCACGGCGCCGGTGGTCCAGTCGACGTGCTGGGACGGGCGGTCGAGGTGCAGGGTGCGCGGCAGCACGCCGTGCCGCAGCGCCTGCACCATCTTGATGACGCCCGCGATGCCCGACGCCGCCTGGGTGTGGCCGATGTTCGACTTCAGCGCGCCGAGCAGCAGCGGCCGGTCGGCGGGGCGGTCCTGGCCGTAGGTGGCGAGGAGGGCCTGCGCCTCGATGGGGTCGCCGAGGCGGGTGCCGGTGCCGTGGCCCTCGATGGCGTCCACGTCCGCCGTCGACAGGCCCGCGTTGGCGAGCGCCGCGCGGATGACGCGCTGCTGCGCGGGCCCGTTCGGCGCGGAGAGGCCGTTCGACGCGCCGTCCTGGTTGGTCGCGGAGCCCCGGACGACGGCGAGCACCTCGTGGCCGTTGGCCCGGGCGTCGGAGAGCCGTTCGAGGAGGACGAGGCCCGCGCCCTCGCCCCAGCCGACGCCGTCGGCGGCGTCGGCGAACGGCTTGCACCGGCCGTCGGGGGCGAGGCCGCCCTGGAGGCTGAACTCGGCGAAGGCCGTCGGCGTCACCATGATCGCGGCGCCGCCCGCCAGGGCCATCGAGCACTCGCCCGACCGCAGGGCCTGCACCGCGAGGTGCAGGGCGACGAGGGACGAGGAGCACGCGGTGTCCACGGTGACGGCGGGGCCGCGCAGGCCGAGGGCGTAGGCGATCCGGCCGGAGACGACGCTCAGCGCGTCGCCGGTGAGGCGGTAGCCGTCCATCTCGGGCGTCGCCTGCTCCAGGGTGCCCGCGTAGCTCTGGGGCGAGGCGCCGACGAACACGCCGGTGAGGCTGTCGCGTACCGAGGACGGGTCGATGCCCGCCCGCTCGAAGGCCTCCCAGGCCAGTTCGAGCACCTGCCGCTGCTGGGGGTCCATGGCGAGGGCCTCGCGCGGGGCGATGCCGAAGAAGCCCGCGTCGAAGCCGCCCGCGTCGTGGACGAAGGCGCCTTCCAGAGTGCGGCTGCGGCCCTGGGCCTCCGCGTCGGCCGGGTACAGCCGGTCGGTGTCCCAGCCCCGGTCGTCCGGGAAGGGACCGATGGCGTCGCGCCCGGACAGGACGAGCGACCACAGGTCCTCGGGTCCGCCGACGCCGCCGGGGAAGCGGCAGCTCATGGCCACCACCGCGATCGGCTCGTCCGTGTCGCGGGCCGCGGTCCCGGCCGTCGCGGCGGTCGCCCGCTCGCCGAGCACCACGGAGTGCAGGTGGTGGGCGAGGGCCGCCGGTGTCGGGTGGTCGAACACGACGGTCGTGGGCAGTCGTACGCCGGTGGCCGTGTTGAGGCGCTTGCGCAGCTCGATGGCGGTGAGGGAGTCGAAGCCGAGCTCGCGGAACGCCCGGTCCGGGGTGACGGTGCCGGCGCCGTCGTGGCCGAGGACGGCTGCCGCGTGGTCGCGGACCAGGTCGAGCAGGAGCCGGTCCCTGTCGGCGTCGGTGAGCCCGGAGAGGCGGTCGGCGAGGGCCCCGCCCGCGGCGGGCTGCTCCGCCGCGTCCCGCGCCGCCAGTGCGACGACGTCGGGGATCTCGCTGATGAGCGGGCGCGAGCGGGCCGCGGTGAAGCCGGGGGCGAAGCGGGCCCAGTCGACGTCCGCGACCGTCAGGGTCGTCTCGCCCGCCGTGAGGGCGGTGGCGAGCGCGCCGACGGCGAGCTCCGGCCGCATGGGGCGCATGCCCCTGCGGCGCAGCTGGTCGTCGAGGTCGCCGGTGACCATGCCGCCGCCCGCCCACATGCCCCAGGAGACCGAGGTGGCGGGCAGGCCTTCGGCGGCGCGGCGCTGCGCGAGGCCGTCGAGGAAGGCGTTGGCCGCTCCGTACGCGCCCAGTTCGCCGCTGCCCCAGACGGCGGAGCCGGAGGAGAACAGGACGAACGCGTCGAGGTCGCGCCCGGCGCACAGCTCGTCGAGGTGCACGGCGCCCGCGGCCTTCGCCGCGAGGGCGTACGCGAGGTCCTCGGTGTCCGTGTCGGCGAGGGGCAGGGACGGGACGGTGCCCGCCGCGTGGAAGACCGAGCGGACCGGGGTGCCGTCGGCGTCGAGCCGGGCGAACAGGTCGGCCAGGGCGCCGCGGTCCGCGGCGTCGCAGGCGGCGACGGTGGTCCGGACGCCGAGCGCGGTCAGCTCGGCCTCCAGCTCGCGCGCGCCGGGCGCGTCCGCGCCGCGGCGGCTGGTCAGGACGAGGTGCTCGGCGCCGTTGCCCGCCAGCCAGCGGGCGACGTGGCCGCCGATGGCACCGGTGCCGCCGGTGATCAGTACGGTGCCCGCGGCCCGCCAGGCGGGTGCCGCGGCGGGCGCGGGGGCGGGGGTGAGGCGTCGTACCGACACGCCGGAGGCCCGGATCACCAGCTGGTCCTCGTCCGTCCGCCCTGCCAGGACGGCGGCGAGCCGCGTCGCGGTCCTGGCGTCGGGGGCCACGGGCAGGTCGACGAGGCCGCCCCAGCGGTCCGGGTGCTCCAGGCCGACGGCGAGGCCGAGGCCCCACACCTGGCTCTGTGCCGGGTGGGTCAGCGGGTCGGACCGGCCGACGGACACCGCGCCCGTCGTGGCCAGCCACAGCGGCGCGCCGATCCCGGCGTCGCCGAGCGCCCGCACCAGGGCGAGCGTGCCGGACAGTCCGCCCGGGACCACGGGCGACGCCGGGTCGGGCCGTTCGTCGAGGGCGAGGAGCGACAGCACGCCGGCGGGGACGACGTCGACGGCGCGCAGCGACTCCGGCGAGCCGTCGACCTCCAGGACGTCGGCGCCGTGGGCGCGCAAAGACTCGACGGCCGCCGCGTGCCAGGGGTGTTCCACCGCGGAGAGCGGGCCGACCACGAGCCAGGTGCCGGTGAGGGCGGGCGTGCCGTCGGTGCCGAGCGGGCGCCAGGTGATCTTGTGGCGCCACGCTTCGGCGGTGGACCGCTCCTGGCTGCGGCGGCGCCAGTCGGCGAGGGAGGGCAGGACGTCGGTCAGCGGCGCGTCGGCGGGCACGTCGAGGGTCGCGGCGAGGTCGCCCCGCTCCACCGCGGCCCAGAACTCGGCGAAGGCGGGGTCGCCGTCCGCCGTCGTACGGGCCGTCTCCTCCAGCCAGAACCGCCTGCGCCGGAACGGGTAGGTGGGCAGGTCCACGCGCCGCCCGGCGGGCACGGTGGCGCGCCAGTCGAAGGGCAGGCCCTCCACGTACGCCTCGGCGGCGGACAGCAGGAACCGGTCGAGGTCGCCGTCGGTGCGGCGCAGCGTGCCCACGACGACGGAGTCGGTGTCGGCCGCCTCCAGGGTCTCGCGCACGCCGAAGGTGAGCACGGGGTGCGGGCTGCACTCGACGAACACTCCGACGCCGCGGTCGAGCAGGCCGTGGGTGCCTTCCTCGAAGCGGACGGTGTTGCGCAGGTTCTGGTACCAGTAGTCGGCGCCCACCTCGGTCCCGGTCAGCCACTCCCCGGTGACCGTGGACAGCATCGGCACGCGTGCGGGCACGGGTTCGAGTCCGGCCAGCAGGCCCGCCAGTTCCTCCTCGATCCGCTCGACGTGCGACGAGTGCGAGGCGTAGTCGACGGGGACGCGACGGGCCCGCACCTCGTCGGCGGCGCACGCCTCCATCAGCTCGTCGAGGGCGTCCGCGTCGCCCGCCACCACGACCGAGCGGGGGCCGTTGACCGCGGCGACGGACATCCGTCCGTCCCACCGCGCGACGCGCTCGCGCGCCTCGTCGGCCGTCACCGCGAGGGACACCATGCCGCCCCGGCCCGAAAGGGCCAGGATCGCCTGGCTGCGCAGCGCCACCACCTTGGCGGCGTCGGCGAGGGACAGCGCGCCCGCGACGTGCGCGGCGGCGATCTCGCCCTGGCTGTGCCCGACGACCGCGTCCGGTTCCACGCCGTACGCACGCCACAGCGCCGCGAGGGACACCATCACCGCCCACAGCGCGGGCTGTACGACGTCCACGCGCTCCAGGGCGGCAGCGTCGTTCAGGACGTCGTGCAGCGACCAGTCCACGTGCGGGGCGAGGGCCTCGGCGCACGCGTCGAGCGAGGCGCGGAAGACCGGCGACGACTCCGCGAGCGCCGCCCCCATGCCCAGCCACTGCGAGCCCTGGCCGGGGAACACGAACGCCACCTTGCCCGCGGGCCGTGCGACGCCGATCGCCACGCGGGCGGACTCGGTGCCGTGGGCCACCGCCGTCAGCGCGTCGGCGCCGCCGCCCACCACCACGGCCCGGTGCTCGAACACCGCCCGGGACAGCAGGGTGTCCGCCACGTCGCCCATCCCCAACCGCTCGGTTGCGACGGCGAGTTGGGCGGCATGCGCGCGCAGGGCGTCCTCCGTGCGCGCGGAGAGCACGAGCGGTACGGGCCGCGCCGTCGAGGGCGGCTCCGCCGGGGTCCCCGGGGCGGCCGGGGCGTCGTCGGGCGCCTGCTCCAGGACGGCGTGGGCGTTGGTGCCGCTGATGCCGAACGAGGACACGGCGGCGCGCCGGGGGCGTGCGACCTGCGGCCACGGCGTCGTCTCGGTGACCAGCGACACCGCGCCGGACGACCAGTCGACGTGCGGCGTGGGCTCGGTGATGTGCAGGCTCCTGGGCAGTTCGCCGTGGCGCAGCGCGAGGACCATCTTGATCAGGCCCGCGATGCCGGAGGCCGCCTGGGTGTGACCGATGTTGGACTTCACCGAGCCGAGCAGCAGCGGCCGCTCCGCCGGGTGCTCCTGGCCGTACGTGGCGAGCAGCGCGTCCGCCTCGATCGGGTCGCCGAGGCGGGTGCCGGTGCCGTGCGCCTCGACGGCGTCGACGTCGGCGGCCGACACGCCCGCGTCGGCGAGCGCCTGCCGGATCACCCGGCGCTGCGCGGGGCCGCTGGGGGCGGTGAGGCCGTTGGACGCGCCGTCCTGGTTGATGGCGGTGCCCTTGATCAGGGCGAGGACGGGGTGGCCGTTGCGCCGTGCGTCGGAAAGCCGCTCCAGGAGCACCATCGTGGCGCCCTCGGCGAGGCCGAAGCCGTCCGCGCTCGCGGAGAACGCCTTGCAGCGCCCGTCCGGGGCCAGCGCGCGCTGCCTGCTGAACTCCACGAACATCCCCTGCGACGGCATGACCGTGACGCCGCCCGCGAGCGCGAGGGGGCACTCGCCGCGCCGCAGCGACTGCACGGCCACGTGCAGGGCGGCGAGGGACGACGAGCACGCCGTGTCGAGGGTGACGGCCGGTCCCGCGAATCCGAAGGTGTAGGAGAGCCTGCCGGACGCGACGCTCGCGGTGTTGCCGGTGAGGAGGTAGCCCTCGAGCTCCGCGGGCGCTTCGTGCAGCCGCGGGCCGTAGTCCATCGTCATGGCGCCGACGAACACGCCCGTCCGGCTGCCCCGCACCTTCGCCGGGTCGATCCCGGCCCGCTCCAGCGCTTCCCAGGAGATCTCCAGGAGCAGCCGCTGCTGCGGGTCCATCGCCAGCGCCTCGCGCGGCGATATGCCGAAGAACTCCGGGTCGAACTGGTGGGCGTCGTGCAGGAATCCGGCCTCGCGCTGGTAGTAGCCGCCGACCCGCTCGGCGTCCTCGTCGTAGCGCCCGTCCAGGTCCCAGCCGCGGTCGGCAGGGAAGGGGGTGACGCCGTCGCCGCCCTCGGAAAGCAGCGCCCACAGGTCCTCGGGGCTGCGCACGCCGCCGGGAAGGCGGCAGCTCATGGCCACGACGGCGATCGGCTCGTCGTCCCCGGCGGTCGCGAGGGCCACCGGCTCGTCGCCCTCGGCCGGTGTGCCGAGCAGGACCCGGCCGATGTGCTCGGCGAGGCCTCGGCAGGTCGGGTTGTCGAAGACCGCCGACACGGGCAGGTTCAGGCCGGTGGCCGCGTTGAGCAGGTTGCGCAGGGTCAGCGCGCCTGCGGAGTCGAGGCCGAGTTCCAGCAGCGGCGCGTCCATGTCCGCGGTGGTCTCGACGCCCCCGACGACGGCGGCCAACTGGGTGCGGACCAGGCCGAGCAGGAGTTCCTGGCGGTCGGGGGCAGCCGCGAGCCGCTCGGCGAGGGGCGGGGCGGCGTCGGCCGCGGCCGTCGTGTGCAGGGGGTAGGCGGGCAGCGGCACGGCGCGGGCGTCCCGGCCCGCGAACACCGCCTCCCAGTCGGGGAGTACGCCGTGCGCGTGCAGTTCGGCGAGGGCGGCGGCCATCTGGTCGGCGCCGCCCCGCCCCTTGCGCAGCGTGCCGACGACCGCGGCGTCCACCCCGGCGTCCTCGGCGGTCTCCTGCACGGCCCTGGTGAGGACGGGGTGCGGGCTCGGTTCGAGGAGCAGGCGGTGTCCCGCGGCGAGGGCGGCGCGCGTGGCGCTCTCGAAGTCCGCGGTGCCGCGCAGGTCCCGGCACCAGTGGTCCGCGGTGAGGGTGAGCGGGTCGACCCGTCCGCCGGTGGTGGCCGTGTAGATCGGCAGGTCCGTCGGGCGGGGGCGGATCGGGGCGAGATCGGCGCGCAGTCCGTCGAGGACGGAGTCGACCTGTCGGCCGTGCGCCGCGATGCGGATGGCGATGCTCCGGGCCCTGATGCCGTCGGCGGCGAGGTCGGCGAGGAGTTCGGTGGCCGCGTCCTCGGCGCCGGAGACCAGGACCGAGCCGGGGGCGTGCACGGCGGCCAGGTCGAGCCCGTCGTAGCGGGTCAGGCGCTCGCGTACGTCGTCGGCGTGGGCGAGGACGGACAGCATCACACCGCGTTCGAGCAGGTGCACCTGTGCCTGGCTGAACAGGGCCATGGCGCGTGCGCCGTCTTCGAGGGAGAGCGCGCCCGCGACCGTCGCGGCCGGGATCTCACCGGCGCTGGAGCCGATCACGGCGCCGGGCCGGACGCCCCAGGACCGCCACAGCGCGGACAGGGACACCATCATCGCCCAGAGCGCGGGCTGCCCCACGTCGGGCCGGTCGAGGGAGGGCGTGTCCGTCCTGCCGCGCAGGACGTCCAGCACGGGCCAGTCCACGTACGGCGTGAGGGCTTCCGCGCAGGCGTGCAGGTTCTCGGCGAACACCGGTGACGCGGCGAGGAGTTCGTCGGCCATGCCCAGCCACTGCGGCCCGTGCCCGGGGAACACGAAGGCGGCGCCGTCGGCGAGGTCGGCGGCCCCTAACGCCGGAGCCGGGACCGCTGAGCGGCCCTCGCTGAGGGCGAGCAGTTCGTCGGCGAGCCTGGCGCGGTCCCCGCCGGACAGTACGGCGCGCCGGGCGAGCGGGCGCCGGGTCGTGGCGAGGGAGTAGGCGAGGTCGACGACCGGCAGGTCCGGTTCGGCGCAGAGCAGTGCGTGCAGGTCGGCGGCGCGTGCCCGCAGCGCGTCCTGGCTGTGCGCGGTCAGGGTGAGCGGGACGGCGGGCCCCTCCTCCACGGCACGGCCGGGCCCGGGCCGCCCCGAGCGCAGCGCGGCCTCGACCAGGGCGGGGACCGAGCCGGGCCACGCGTCGTCGGTGCCGAGCCGGTAGGCGAAGGCCGCGGTCCGGGCGTCGTCCGCGCGCCCGAGCACGGCGAAGGCGCCCTCGGCCCCGACGAGCGCCACGTCGCAGGCACCGGACCGGATGGCGGCGACGGCTTCGGCGAGCGGGGCGTCCCCCGTGCGGCTCGACCGGACCGGGAGGCCGAGCAGCCGCGCCGGCTCGCCGGCGCCGTCCACGTCGCCCGTGCCCGCGCCGTGCGCGTCCGCTTCGTGCCCGACCGCTGCGCGCCCGTGCGCTCCGAGCCCGTCCGCTTCGTGCCCGCTCGCGTCGTCGGTCGCGAGGAAGACATCGATGTCGGAGCGGCTGCCCGCGCCGATGCCCGCGTCCTCACAGGCCGTCCACGCCGACTCCAGTTCGGCCGCCCGGTCCACGGGCGTCGGCACACCGGTCAGCTCGGTCAGTACGCCGTGGTCCCGCTCCGCCCGCATCGGTGCCGCGGGCGCGGCGCCGATGACGGCGACAGCGCTGGTGTCCACTCGTGCCGATTCGCACATGGCAGTCTCCGCCCCCGTGAGTCGTTCATGAGAACTGAACGCGTGGTTGCTTGGCCCGGATTGGGTCGAGCCTTTCTCAGCCAATCCTCCGCGACAACGAGCGCAAGTCAAAACCAGTGCCGAGAAAAATGTCAACCGCCGACCATTTTCAGCCTGGCGTGCGCACGCAGTCGTTTACAGCGAACTTACAGTGCGTTTACGAGCCGCGCCCGCGCGGGAATGGCAGCCGCCGCACGGACTAGCGGAATTCACCGTGCCGACTTCAGAAATCCGCTCGCCCCTCCACGGACACACAGGAGTTGACCGGGTGCCGCGCCTGCCCCATCACGCAGCAGGCCTTGCCCTATCAGGCAGAAAGCGAGGCGCATCAGGTATGGCCGGAAAAGCCACGTCGAGTCCACACGCCCGACACCCGCACGTCAGGAAGCCATCCCGTTCCGGCCACGGAGGTCGCATTATTGCGCCAACTCCTAAATCATCGCCGTCCTGGAACGTCCGCTGCCAGCGGATCCGCGGCGACCGGCGCGACCGCGGCAGGGACCGCGACGCCCCCCGGCACCCGCGCCCCGCCGACGGGAGCGGAGCCCTGCCGCGAGCGGGCCCGCCCATGCCCTGCGGCGGCCACGCGCCCAAGAAACCGCACGTCCAGGCGGTGCAGCGCGGCTACTGATCATGAGGGGGCGCACGACGAGCCGTTACAGGCCGAGGGCGGCACCGTCCAGCCGGACAAGCACTTCACGCCACGGCCGGACGGTCGGCCAGGACGGCGGAGCGGCCGGTGGAGTCACGGCCGCGAGGAGGAAAAGGGCACGCCGACGCGACGGGCACGCTCGGGAAAGGGGCATGGCAAAAACTCCCATCGACCCCACCAGAGGCCGATCGGAGTTAACAGCCGTGATATTTACGAGCCTTTTGCCAGGGGAGTTCACCAGGCTCGGCTATCGCTCCATGCGACAGCCGGAATGACGTGCCTGAAAAGATCCCCACGTGCGCGGCCGACCCCCGAGATCGGACGCCTCTTTGACATGTTCCGGCGTGAGCATCGGACTCGGTACGGATATCCAGTGAGGCGACACGGCAAGAAGTTCGACGGGATGCTCGGCCGGATCGCGCGAGGTCAGAAGAATGCGTCATGGGAACTCTGATGTCGGGACCAACCATATCCGCGAGAGAGCTGCCCGTACCAGCCTCTCTTTCTGTGACTACCAGGAGCGAAAACAACACTCCCCCACCGACGCCCGGGAGTGATTCGCGGCGCCGCGAAGACACCGGGGAATATGCTGCCGCGAATCTTCAGCACCGCCACCACCTGGCATTACTCTGCGTAATTTTGCGACCGCGATAGATGACTCTGGCATATGCGGCATGCCTCACATGCCTCCCAGAGGGCGAACCGCCGCGACGCGCCCGTGCCCGTTCGGCCACTCACGGGCTCCGTTTCGTGCCCGCTTCGGGCTCCGCGCCCACTCGCCGTGACCCACTTCACACGTTCCGCGCCGGTCTGACCACGGACGGCTGCGGCGCGGGCACCGGTCGCCCGACCCGCCGACGGATCCGGGAGGCCGGAAGGGCGGAAGGATCTTGCACCTTCGGGCGACGGTCGCCCGCATCGGCGTCGGCGGGGACTCGGCTCACTCACCGTCACGCGTGGGCGGCTGTTCCATCCGGGAGAGCCACGCCGTCAACAGCGCTTCGAGGGAGGCGGCTTCGGCAGGGGTCAGGAGGTTCACCAGACGGCGCTCGTTGCCCATGTGGTCGGTGAACGCCTCGTCGATCAGCTCGCGCCCGGCCTTGGTGAGGGCGACGATCCGTCCGCGCTGGTCGTCGCCGGAGCGGCGGCGGGTGACGAGCCCGGCCCGCTCGAGGCGGTCGATCCGCTTCGTCATCGCGCCGGTGGTGACCATGGTGTGCGCGGCCAGTTCGCCGGGCGCCCGCTCGTACGGCGCTCCGGCGCGGCGCAGCGCGCACAGCACGTCGAACTCGCCCTCCCCCAGGCCGTAGTGCCCGTAGACGAGGCAGAGCTGCTCGGTGAGCCGGTCGGCCAGGCGGTGCAGCCGGCCGATCACCCCCTGCGGGGAGACGTCGACGTCGGGCCGCTCGCGGCGCCAGTCGGCCTGGATGCGGGCCACACGGTCCAAAGGCTGCGGGTCTTCCATGGGCACATATTAGCTTCCCAGGAAGCTATGTTGTCTTCCATGGAAGCTAATGCGCGATGGGTGGCACTGACCGCGGTCGCTCCGGTGGCCTGGGGGACCAACTACTTCGTCACGCACGAGTACCTGCCCGCGGACCGCCCGCTGTCGGGAGCCGCACTGCGTGCGCTGCCCGCCGGGCTCCTGCTCCTGGCCGTGCGCGGGCAGCGGCCGCGCGGCGCGTGGTGGTGGCGGTCCGCGGTGCTCGGCCTGCTGAACGTGAGCGTGTTCTTCGTCCTCGTCTACGTCGCCTCGCAGCTCCTGCCGACGAGCGTGGCCTCCACGGTCATGGCGGTGTCCCCGCTGACGATGATGCTGATCGCCTGGCTGCTGGTGTCCGAACGCCCCCGTGCCACCCATCTGGCGGGTGCGCTCGTCGGCCTCGCCGGGGTGTGCCTCATGCTGCTGACGGGAGTGCGGGGCGTGAGCGTGCCGGGCGTCCTCGCCTCGGCCGCCGCCATGCTGACGTCGTCCTTCGGCTACATCCTGGCCAAGCGCTGGAGCGCGGACGCCGACGTGCTCGCCTCGACCGCCTGGCAGCTCACCGCCGGGGGCCTCTTCCTTCTCCCGGCCGCCGCCGTAGTCGAGGGCCCGCCCGGCGCGCTCTCCGCGTCCCAGGTCCTCGCGTTCGGCTATGTCGCCCTGGTCGCCACCGCCCTGGCCTTCGTCGCCTGGTTCGCGGGGCTGCGCCGGCTGCCCGCGGGGACGGTGGGCCTGATCGGACTGCTCAACCCCTTCACGGGCGTACTGCTCGGCACGGCGGTCGCCGCGGAGGCGCTGACCGCGCAGCAACTGTGCGGTCTCGCCCTGGTCCTCGCGGGCGTCGTACTCGGCCGTCCCGCACGGCGCGGCAGCGGCCACGCACGGGCGCGCGCCGTCGCCGACGGGGAGGGGGAAGCCGTCTCCGGCGGTGGCCCCGAGCAGGGCCCCACTCCGTGCAGGCCCAGGTGAAGACCGCCGAGGCTCCCGCTTACGCGGTGGGAGCGCCCGGGCCGTCGAGGTCGAAGTCGCCGAGGCCGGTGCCGCCGAGGCGGGTCAGCATCTCCGACAGGCTTCCGATCTCCCGCCGCTCCCACGAAGAAGGCTCGAAGACGTCGGCGGCGACCCGCCTTGCCGTGGCGAGCATCTCCGCCAGGCGTTCGCGGCCGGTGGCGGTCAGCGCCGCGTACGCCACGCGGGCGTCGCGGGCGTTCGCCTCGCGCGTGACGAGCCCGATCCGCTCCAGTGGCGCGAGGCCCCGGGTCACCCCGGACGCGGTGAGGCCGAGGGCCGCCGCCAGATCCACCCGGCGCATGCGGCCGCCGGGCGCCTGTCCCAGCCGAAGGAGCATGGTGAAGTCCGCCAGGCTCACCCCGTGAAACCCTCCCAAGGCCGCGTCGAACCGCTTCACCAGGGCGGTCTGGGCCCGTACGAGACGCAGGGACACGTCCAGCGCATCAGTCATTGCTTCCTCCTTGACTGCTCAAGCTTAAGGCAAAGCTTGAGCAGTCAAGAATCGGGGTCGGGTCAGGCCCTCCGCTGGGCGGCGGCCCGGCGCTGCCGCTTGCCGAGGGGCGCCTGCGAGAGGTCCTCGGCCTGGGAGCGGAGGTTCTTGTAGCCGTAGCCGCGCTGCGCCAGCCACGCCTTCGCCGCCTCTTCGGCACGTTCGGCCGCCTCCAGGATGTCCTCCTCTTCCTCTCCCTCCGCCCGGAAGCGGAAGGTGAAGGCGGGCCGCGCGGCGACGTCGTAGCTGAGGTGCCCCTCGGGGGTGAAGGCGGCGCGCAGCACGTCGTGCTCCGCGGCCCGGGCCAGGAGTTCGGCCCGCTGGTCGGAGGTGAGTCCGTCGAAGACACCGCGCACGGTGACGCGGAAGGTACGAGTAGTCATCCGGCGACCTTAACCAGCGGGAGCGGGGGGCCTCCACCGCGTTTCCCGGTGCCGGGCCCACGGACCCCGTGCCGCGCGGGCGCCGCGGTCACGAGTCGGCGGACTCCCTGGCCTCCATCCGACGGCGCACCTGGTCCTCCTGCGCGAGGCGCCGCAGGAGTTCGAGTACGGGCCCGGAGAGGGCGAGGACGATCACCGCCTGCTCGGCCAGGGCGGGCGAGTCGTCGAAGTCCGCCGCGCGTTCGAGGTCGAGGCGGGCGATCGACCGGGCCAGCTCTCCGTACGCGGCGAGGCGGTCGAGGCGGTAGTTCGCGTCGAGGCGCCTGAGCTCCCGCAACACCGTGGTCAGGCCGTGGACGTGCGGAGAGTCGTCGGGGACCTGCCAGTCCATGGCCGCGATCAAGTCGGCGGCGTCGGCCTCGGCGGCCGCCTCGGCCTCCGTCTCCCGCTCCTCGTCACCGGCCGGGGCCTGCGCGACGGGCACCGGCAGCGCGTAGCTGATCGCTTTGAGGGTGCCGTCGGTGCTGTCGGCCTGGTCGACCGCCGCGAGGACGTCCCGGGTGGCGGCGATGGAAAGGCCGCCGAGTGTCGTCAGGGCCTTGATGAGGCGCAGCCGCTGGACGTGCTCCTCGCCGTACTCGGCGAGCGTCGCGGCCGTCGCGCGGCCCGCGGGCAGCAGCCCCTGGCGCCGGAAGTACTTGATGCTGGCGACCGGTACGCCGGTCCTCTGGCTGAGCTCGGAGATTTTCACGCGGCTTCCTCGACGACGGGGGACGCGTCCCGGCCCTTCGCGGCAAGTCCCGGCAGCCCCTCACGGCAATTGGACACCACCAACTCGATACTGTCACTATCTAGCACTGGATACCTCAAGTATCTAGTCACGTAGCGTCATCGCACTGGAGCGTCCATGCCTTCCCCTCAGCCCTCGTCCGCGCTCCGCAGCCCCCGGCTGTGGATCGGCACGGGCATCATCGTCGCGGTGGTCTCCACCTTGTTCGCCCTGCTCTATGTGGGCGGCAACGTGAACCCCAAGGGCAACCTGCGCGACCTGCCCGTCGCGCTGGTCAACAACGACCGCGGCGCGGGCACGGGTGACAAGCACGTCAACATCGGCGACCAGGTCGTCTCCGGCATCAAGAAGGCCGCGGCGGACAACGACAGCATCGACTGGCAGGTCCTCAGCCAGGCCGAGGCCGACAAGCGCCTCGGCCAGGGCAAGCTCTACGGCGCCCTCGTCGTGCCGCAGGACTTCACCGCCACGGTCAGCGGCCTCAGCGCCCCGCAGGCGAAGAACCCCGCGGCGCCGACCCTGAAGGTGCTCACCAACCAGGCGGCAGGCAGCTTCGGCTCGTCCATGGCGAGCCAGGCCACGCAGAAGGCCGCCCACGGCGCCTCCGCCCAGCTCGGCAAGGAGCTCCTCGGCCGCGCGAGCGAGCAGAAGGCGCCGCTCGCCCCCGCCGCCCAGCTGATGCTCACCGACCCCGTGACCGTCCAGGTCGCCGACGGCCACCCGCTGGACACGCACAGCGCCATGGGCCTCAGCGCCTTCTACTACGCCCTGGTCCTCCTCGTCTCCGGCATGCTCGCCGCCAACGTGATCCACTCCCAGGTCGACACGGCGCTCGGCTATCTGCACTCCGACTTCGGCCCGTTCCGCCAGCGCAACCCCCTGCGCCGCACCAGCCGGGTGCGCACCCTCGCCGTCAACTCGGCCCTGATGCTCGGCCTGTCCGTGGTCATGGGCTCCCTCGTCGAGCTCGCCACGGTCGGCGTCCTCGGCATGGACGCGTCCCACCTCGGCCTGCTCTGGCTCTACTCCGTGGCTACCATCGCCGTCGTCGGACTGAGCGCCCTGGCACTGCTCGCCGTCTTCGGCACCCCCGGCATGCTGCTCTCCACCATCGTCTTCGTCGCCATGGCCGTCCCGTCCTCCGGCGCCACCGTGCCGCTGGAGGCGCTGCCCGGGTTCTTCCGCGCGCTCGCCGAGTTCGAGCCGCTGCGCCAGCTGACCGGGGGCCTGCGCTCCCTCCTGTACTTCGGCGCCCAGGGCGACGCGGGCCTCACCCGGGCCTGGGCCTCCATGGGCATCGCCCTGGTGGTCTCCCTGCTCTTCGGCTTCGGCATGACCCGCCTCTACGACCGCAAGGGGCTGCACCGGGTCCCCCGGCCCGCCGAGTCCGCCCCGTCGGCCGAGGCGACGCCGGAGCCCGCGTCCGCCTGACGCGCACTCCGAACGGCCCCCTGACGGTGGCCGGGCCGGAACGGTACGCACCGTTCCGGCCCGGCCACCGTCATTCCCGGCCCTCCCCCACCTCGAGGCGCGGCCAGTCCGCGAGGTCCCGCAGCAACTGCCGGTCGTGCGTGGCGACGACGACGGCCGCGCTCGTGCCCCGGACGGCGTCGGTCACCTCGTCCACCAGCACCGACGACAGGTGATTGGTCGGCTCGTCGAGCAGGATCAGGCCGGGCCGCCCGGCCAGCGCGAGCGCCAGGTCGAGTCGGCGCCGCTGCCCCTGCGACATCCGCCCCACCGGGGTGCGCAGCGCCTCGGAGTCCAGCAGGCCGAGCGCCCCGAGCGGCACGGCCTCGGCCTCGCGCAGCGTCCCGCCCGCCACGAGTCGCCCCACGTGGCGGGCGTACGCCTCTCGGGCGGTGAGCGCGGGGTCCTGCCCCGCGGTCTCCTGAGTGACCCGGACGACCCGCGCGCCCCGCGCCGTCCGCACGGCGCCCTGCGTGGGCGCGAGCGCGCCGCCGAGCACCGCGAGCAGCGTGGACTTCCCGGCGCCGTTCGGCCCGGTGACGAGCAGCCGGTCGCCGCCGTCGAGGCTGAGGTCGACCGGTCCAGCGAGGCGGCCTTCGACCGCGACGCCGTGCGCCCGCAGCTGCGGCGCGCCCGGCCGGACGCCCGGGTCGGGCCAGCGCAGCGCAGCCGGTGGCTCCGGCACGTCGATCCGGTGCGCCTCCAGGGCGTCCTGCTGCCTCTTCAGGGCCTGTACGACACCCGGTGCGCGGGACTGGCGCTGGTGCTTGCCGGTCCCCTTCTCCGGCCGCCAGCCGGTGGAGAGCCGGTCGCGGGCCCTGGACACCGCGTCCTTGAGGCGGCGGTGCTCGGCCTGCTGCTCCTCGTGGTCCTGCTCCCAGCGTTCGCGTTCCCGGCGCCGGGCGTCCTGCCAGGCGTCGTAGCCGCCCGCGTACAGGCGCGGCCTTCCGTCGCGGGTCGGGTCGAGGTCGAGGAAGCGGTCGGTGACGTCGCGCAGCAGTGCCCGGTCGTGGCTGACGACGGCGAGGCCGCCGTCGTGCGCGCGCAGCCTGCGGGTCAGGAAGTCCAGGCCGTCCGCGTCGAGGTGGTTGGTCGGCTCGTCGAGCAGCAGGACGTCGTGGTGGGCGCCGAGCAGACAGGCGAGGCGGACCCGGTAGCGCTGCCCGACCGAAAGCGACGCGAGGGTCCGCTCCCGGTCGGCGCAGGCGCCGAGGGCCTCCAGGGCGACGTCGACCCGGCGTTCGGCGTCCCAGGCGTCGAGCCGGGTGGCGGCGTCGAGCGCGGCGGCGTAGCGGTCCTCGGCGCCGGGGGCGCCCGCGGTCAGGGCGAGGGTCGCCGCGTCCAGGGCGGCGAGGGCCGCGAGCGAGGCGGCGAGCGCCTGGGACGTCAGGGTGCCCACGGTGGTGCCGTCGGGTGCGGCCAGTTCCTGGCGGGCCAGGCCAATGGTGCCGGCCCGGTGGACGGTGCCCTCGTCGGGTGCGATCAGCCCGGCGAGGACGTGCAGCAGCGTCGTCTTGCCCCGGCCGTTCTCGCCGACGACGGCGGTCCGCGACCGGGCGGAGACGGTGACCGACACGTCGTGCAGGACGCGCCGGGATCCACGGGTGACGGTGACGTCCTCGGCGCGGACGTGTGCGCTGCCGCCCGCCTCGACGGGCAGGGACATGGCTTCGGGGGTGGGCGTGGGGTTCAAGGGTGCTCCGCAGCTCGCAGGGGAGCCGGGCAGCGGTGAGCGGCCGCCCGGCGGGAACCGGGACGGCGAGCGCGGATTCAGCAGAGGAAGGGCGCCGCCGTCAGCGGGCGGAGCGGACCTTCTGCGACCAGATGCCTCGTGCCATGTCGATCACGGTAACAACGACGGCGCCCGGGTTCATCCGAATTTCCGCCGCCCACGGGCGGCGCCCGCGCTGCGCGGCGGCGATTTCCGGGCAACGGCTGTGGTGGGTGGGGCGTACCGCACTGCACCCTGGTCGCTGGCTCGCCGTATCCGGGCGGCGGCCGCGGACGGAGGGGCAGGCACATGGGGCAGCCATTCGGCGCGTACCAGAACGAGATCTACCTCAACGGGCTCGGCGGGGTCGTCCCGCCCTTCCCGATGGGCTTCGCGGAGTGGGAGGCGCGAGCGGAGGCCGTGCTCCCGCCCTCGGTGTGGTCGTACGTCGCGGGCGGCGCCGGGGACGAGCGCACCCAGCGCGTCAACGTCACCGCCTTCGAGGGCTGGGGGCTCGTCCCGCGCATGCTCGTCGGTGCCGCCGAGCGCGACCTGTCCGTCGAGCTGTTCGGGACGACGCTGCCGTCGCCCGCGCTCATGGCGCCGATCGGCGTGCTCGGCCTGTGCGCGCAGGACGGGCACGGTGACGTGGCCGCCGCGCGGGCGTCCGCCCGCACCGGCGTGCCGATGATCGCCTCCACGCTGTCCGTCGACCCGATGGAGGACGTCGCCGCCGAACTCGGGGACACGCCCGGCTACTTCCAGCTCTACACCCCCACCGACCGGGACCTGGCGGAGAGCCTCGTGCGCCGTGCGGAGGCGGCCGGGTTCCAGGGCATCGTGGTCACCCTCGACACCTGGGTCACCGGCTGGCGCCCGCGCGACCTTGGCGTCAGCAACTTCCCCCAGTTGCGCGGCCACTGCCTCGCCAACTACTTCTCGGACCCGGTCTTCCGCGCCCAGCTGAAGCGCCCGCCCGAGGAGGCCCCGCAGGACGCCGTCCTCCACTGGGTGCGCGTCTTCGGGAATCCGCTGACCTGGGCGGACCTGCCCTGGCTGCGCTCGCTGACCGATCTGCCGCTGATCCTCAAGGGCCTCTGTCACCCCGACGACGTGCGCCGGGCCAAGGACGGCGGCGCGGACGCCGTGTACTGCTCCAACCACGGCGGCCGGCAGGCCAACGGCGGTCTGCCCGCGCTCGACGCGCTGCCCGGCGTGGTGGCGGCCGCCGACGGCCTTCCGGTGCTCTTCGACTCCGGCGTCCGCAGCGGCGCGGACCTCGTCAAGGCGCTCGCCCTCGGGGCCACCGCCGTCGGCATCGGCCGCCCCTATGCGTACGGTCTCGCCCTCGGCGGCGTCGACGGCGTCGTCCACGTGCTCCGCTCGCTCCTCGCCGAGACCGACCTGATCATGGCCGTCGACGGCTATCCGACGCTCGCCGACCTCACGCCGGAGGCGCTCCGACGCGTGGTGTGACCGGACGGCGTGTCGAGCCCCGGAAGCGGGGTACTGGGGTTCTCACGCCGTCTCGACGACGACACCGCGCGGTCGCGTCGAGCAAGGCGGCTCCACGCCCGGCGGCCCGTGCCGCCCGACGCCCTCTCGACGCCACAGCCGGTACGACATCCCACCGACTGGCGCATACTGGAATATGTACGGACATTGGAGGACCCAATGATCGCGATCGGCCTCGTTCTGCTCATCATCGGCCTGGTGGCCGGTATCTCGATCCTCTGGACGATCGGCGTCATCCTCGTCGCCGTCGGCGCCGTCCTCTGGCTGCTCGGCGCCGTCGGACACGCGGTGGGGGGACGCCGGCACTACTGGTAGCGCACCGCACGCTCCCGGCCGCCGCGCGCTCCCCCGAGCCGCGGCGGCGCCCGCCCCGGCTCCGAAAGGGGAACTGCATGGAACGCTCCGCGGTTGTCGACGAGTCGTACTGGCTGGCCTCCACGCCGCGAACCCACTATCCGGCCCCCGACAAGGACGTGACGGCCGACGTCGCGGTCGTCGGCGGCGGCATCGCCGGGCTTTGCACGGCCTGGGACCTGGTCCGCTCCGGTCTCGACGTGGTCCTCCTGGAGGCGGACCGGATCGCCGCGGGCGTGAGCGGCTACACGACGGCCAAGCTCAGCGCCGCGCACGGGCTCGTCTACGCGCCCCTCGAAGCCAAGCAGGGCGCCGACGCCGCGCGCCTCTACGCCCTCTCCCAGCAGGACGCGGTCGAGCGGACCGCGGAGCTGTGCGCGGACCTCCGTATCGACGCGGATCTGGAGCGCGCCCCCGCCTTCACCTACCTCCAGGACCCCGCACGCGTTCCCGAGCTCCAGGAGGAGGCCGCGGCGGCACGGCGGGCCGGACTCGACGCCTCCTTCGTGACCGACACCGAACTCCCCTTCGCCATCGCGGGCGCGGTCCGCGTCGACGGTCAACTCCAGTTCCATCCACGGAAGTTCCTGCTCGCCCTGGCCGAGCACCTCACCAGGGCCGGAGGACGCGTCTTCGAGCGCGCCCGGGTCACCGGCCTTCACGACAGCCACCGCTGCCGCCTCACCACCGAGACCGGCGCCACCGTGCGGACGCGCGACGTGGTCATCGCCACGCACTACCCGGTCTTCGACCGCACCCTGCTCTTCACCCGGCTCACCCCCCGCCGGGAACTGGTGCTCGCGGCGCCGGTGCCGTCGGCCGCGGCCCCCGCGGGCATGTACCTCACGCCGGAGGGCGGGGTCCGTTCGCTGCGCAGCGCGCCGTACGACGAGGAGCGGCGCCTCGCCATCGTCACCGGGGAGTCCTTCACCCCGGGGACGGGCGACGTGTCGGAGCGCTTCGACCGGCTCGACTCCTGGGCGCGCGCCCACGTGCCGCACTTCGACCGGGCGGACAGCGGCTACCGCTGGGCGGCGCAGGACAACGACTCCCTCGACCACGTGCCGTACGTGGGCCACGCCCACCCCGGCACCCAGCACGTCTACGTCGCCACCGGCTTCGGCGGCTGGGGCATGAGCAACGGCGTCATGGCGGGCCGCCTGCTCAGCGCCCACATCACCGGCGCGCCACGGCCCGCCTGGACCGAGCTGTACGATCCGCGCCGACTGCCGCCGATCCGCGACGCGGGCCGCCTCGCCGCCCACCAGGCGGCCGTGGCCAAGCACTTCGTCGGCGACCGGCTGCACACCGGCCACGTCGACTCGGTCGGCGACATCTCGCCCGGCAACGGAGCCGTCGTACGCCTGGACGGCCGACGCTGCGCCGTCCACCGCGACGCGAGCGGACAGGTCAGCGCGCTCTCCGCGCGCTGCACCCACCTCGGCTGTCTGGTGCACTTCAACGACGCCGAGCAGGCCTGGGAATGCCCCTGCCACGGCTCCCGCTTCGCGACGGACGGCTCGGTCCTGCACGGCCCCGCCACCCGGCCCCTCGAACCGCGCGAGGTCCCGGACCCGCCCGCCTGACGGCCACCGCCCCGGCGCTCCGGCCGCTCGCACACCACCCCCGCGAAAGGTTGTACGCGACGCACGTGGCGATCACCACGGTGATGAAGATGCGGTGAAGACCGTAAGGTCACCTCGTTCACATCTGTCGCCGGGAAGCACACGCGTCCCGGCACCATCCGTGGGGGACCAGTCATGCAACACCGCACTCGCATCGCCGTGTTCGGCTCCGTGCTCGCCGCGGCCGCCGTGGGCTTCACCGCCCCCGGGGCCGTGGCCGCCGCGCCCGAGGGCATCACGATCACGAAGGTCACGGTGAACGACGGCAAGCCGGTCGCGCTCGGCACCACCGCGGGCAAGACCTTCAAGGTCTCGATGACGGCGGACACCGACTCCGCGATCACCGAGTCCGACATCACCCTGTTCGGCCCGGACTCGAACCTGGCGCAGCCGCAGACCACCCCCAAGTGCACCACCGAGGGCACGAAGGCGACCTGCACGGGGACGTTCACGATCGACCCCGACGTCGACTTCTACGACAACAAGCCCGCGGGCACGTGGTACGTCAACCCCCTGCTGGTCTCCGACACCGACAGCATCTACGCGGAGAAGGCCGGGAAGTTCAACCTCCAGCGCGAGTCGAAGCTGACGGTCAACGCCTCGCCCGAGCCGATCAAGAAGGGCAAGACGCTGACCGTCACCGGCGCCCTGACCCGCGCCAACTGGGAGACCCACAAGTACTCCGGCTACACCGGCCAGTCGGTGACCCTGGAGTACAAGAAGAAGGGCGCCAGCGCCTACACCGCGGTCAAGACCGTCAAGACCGACAACAAGGGCAACCTGAAGACCACGGTCAAGGCCTCGGCCGACGGCTACTACCGCTACAGCTTCGCGGGCACCTCCACCGCCGGCGCCGTCAAGGCCGCGGGCGACTACGTCGACGTGCGTTGATCACTTCGCCGTAGCCACCGCGCCACCGCTACAGGGTCGGCCGCTCCTGAGCCCAGGGAGCGGCCGATTCCAGTTGTCCGGCGAGGGCGAGCAGCAGCCCCTCGCTGCCCAGCGGGCCGCCGAACTGCACGCCCAGGGGCAGACCGTCAGGCGTGCGGTACAGCGGGACCGACATCGCGGGGCGGCCCGTGATGTTGGCGAGCTGCGTGAACGGGTTGGGCGCGAGGTTCTGGACGACGCTCCGCTTCCACAGCCCGGTCCTGCTGAACCGGCCCGCCACGCCCGCCTTGAGCAGCGCCTTGCCGACCTGCCGGGTCAGCCAGGGCGTGTCGAGCTCCCCGATCCGCACCGGCGGCCGGGCGAGCGTCGGGGTGAGCAGCACGTCGTACGTCTGGTGGAACGCGGCCAGTTGACGGGCGTAGGTGTTCCAACGCGCGTGCCGTACGGAGTGCTCCACGGCGCCGACCGCGCGGCCCGCGGCCGCGATGAGGTGGGTGTCGAGCTCGAACTGGTCGTCGCCCGCGCCGGTCCTGTGCTTCAGCTCGGCCAGCGCCGCCGCGTTCTCCACCGCGTACATGGTCATGAAGTCGTCGGCCATGCGCAGGCCGTCGACGGCGGGCTCCGCCTCCTCCACCTCGTGGCCGAGGCCGGTCAGGAGCTTGACGGCCGCGTCGACGGCTTCGACGGCTTCGCGGGCCACCGGGGTGCCGATCGGCGAGCGGGTGCTCACTCCGACGCGCAGCCTCCGCGGGGTGCGCCGGGCCAGTTCGGCATAGGGCTCCTCGGGGCGGGCCGCGAGGTACGGGCCGCCCGGGTCGGGGTGCGCGGTGAGGACGTCGAGCAGGGCCGCGCTGTCGCGCACCGTACGGGAGACGACGCCGTCGGTCGCCGCGCCCGCGAGCAGCTCCCCGTACGCGGGGCCCGCGGGCACCAGGCCGCGCCCCGGCTTGAGGCCGAACAGGCCGCAGCACGCGGCGGGTATGCGGATCGAGCCGCCGCCGTCGTTGGCGCCCGCGGCCGGGACGATGCCCGCGGCGACGGCGGCCGCGGAGCCCCCGGACGAACCGCCCGGCGTGCGGCCGAGGTCCCAGGGGTTGCGCGTCGCCCCGTTGGCCTCGGGCTCGGTGACGCTCTTGATGCCGAACTCGGGGGTGTTCGTCTGCCCGAAGACGACGAGCCCGGCGTCGAGCCACCGCCGCACGGCCTCGCTGTGGCGCGCCGCGACGAGCCCCTGGGCCGCGCGGGAGCCGCGCCCCGTCGGCCGCCCTTCGTAGTCCTGCATCAAGTCCTTGATCAGGAACGGGACTCCGGCGAAGGGTCCGGTGAGTTCGTCCGCGGCGCGCTCGCGCGCGACGCCCGGCATCGGGCGGACGATGGCGTTGATCTTGCCGTTGACGGCCTCGGCGCGCGCCAGGGCCGCTTCGAGGAGCTCGGCCGGTGACGCGTCACCCCGCGCCACCAACTCGGCGAGCCCGACCGCGTCGTACTGCTTGTAGTCCTCGTAGTCCACCGCGCACCCCACCTGACTTGGCGTCATAGATCCCCGGGAGGGTAGATCGTCGGCGCCGCGGGCGGCAACGGGGCCGAACAGGCCCCGTGACGACGGCCGTCACCCCGCGCGGGCGCGGGGTCAGCCGGGCACGCCCATGCTCTGCGTGCCGATCACCGAGAGCAGCCGCAGGGCCTCCGCCGACGGCGAGCCGGGGGCGGCGCTGTAGACGAGGACCCGCTGGTCCCGGTCGGTGAGGTCAAGGACGTCGCCGCGGACGGGGACGGGGCCGACGAGGGGATGGGCGAAGGTCCCGCAGAAGGCGGGCCGGTCGGCCACGTCGTGCGAGGCCCAGATGCGGGTGAACTCCGCGCTGCCCGCGAGGAGTTCCGCGACCAGGCCCGACACCTCCGCGTCGTCGGGGTAGCGGGCCGCGGCGGCGCGCAGCTGCCGGGCCGCGGTCCGGGCGAACTCGTCCGCGTCCGAGAGGCCGTACAGCCGACGGCCGCCCTGGTGCGGACCGAGGTAGGCCCGCCGCACGAGGTTCCGGTCCCGGCGCGGAAGGGCGGAGAAGTCCTCAAGGAGGGCGGCCGCCAGATCGTTCCAGGCAAGGACCTCGTACGTCGCGGAGAGCACGACCGCTGCGGCGTCCGGCATCCGCCGCAGCAGGTCGACGATGCTCGGCCGCACCTCCCGCGACGGACCGGACGGCGTTTCGGGCGGGGCGCCCGCGAGCCGGAGGAGGTGGTCGCGCTCGGCATCCGTCAGGCGCAGCGCACGCGTGAGCTGGGCGAGGACCTCGCGCGAGGGGTGCGGGGCGCGGGCCTGCTCCAGACGCGCGTAGTACTCGGCGGAGATGAACGCCAGCTGCGCCACCTCCTCGCGGCGCAGCCCAGGGGTGCGGCGGCGCGGCCCCGCGGGCAGCCCCACGTCGGCGGGGGTGATGCGCTCCCGCCTGCTGCGCAGGAAGTCGCCGAGCTCTCGTCGTTCACGTTGATCCACACGTCCAGTGTGGACGGAGGCGGCGGTACGCATCCAGGCACTGCCAGTGCCTGGATGAGCGGGGCGGCCGGGCCCAGGCTCGTCGGCATGAACAACACACCGATCACCTCCATCACCACGGCGGGCCTGCTCACCGACAAGGTCGCCCTCATCACCGGTGCCGGTCGCGGCATCGGCGCCGCGGCCGCCCGTCTCTTCGCCCGGGAGGGCGCCCGGGTGGTCCTCGCGGCCCGTACGGAGACCGAGCTCAAGGCCGTGACCGAGGAGATCCGGGCGGCGGGCGGCACCGCGGAGCACGTGGTGTGCGACCTCGCGGACCCGGCGAGCGTCCGTGCCGCCGTCGACCGCTGCGTGGAGCTGTACGGCCGCCTCGACGCGGCCTTCAACAACGGCGCTGCGGGTCAGCGGCCGGGCCCGATGGACCAGCTCTCCGAGGCCGACTTCGACCAGATCGGCGCCGTGAACCTCAAGGGCCCGTGGCTGGCCATGAACGCCGAGGTCGCCGCCATCCGCGCCACCGCGGGACGCGGCGCCATCGTCAACACCTCCAGCGTCGGCAGCCTGATGGCCAACCCGCAGCTGCCCGTGTACGCCGCGACGAAGGGGGCCCTCAACAGCCTCACCGCGTCGGCGGCCGCCACGTACGGACCTGAGGGCATCCGCGTCAACGCCATCGCGCCCGGCACCACGCTCACCGAGATGCTCCAGGAGTGGGACGCGCGGTCCCCCGGCACCATCGACCAGCTCAACTCCCTGACCCCGCTGGGCCGCGCCGCGGAGCCGCGGGAGATCGCCGAGGCCGCCGCCTGGCTCCTCAGCGACCGCTCCTCCTACGTCACCGGCGCGGTCCTGCGGGTCGACGGCGGCATGCGGGCCTGAGCCGACCGGTCGCGGCGCTAGGCCGCCCGCTGACCGGAGGGGTCGCGCCTGCCGCGCCGGTAGGCGATCTCCCCCAGCAGGACGTCGAGCGCCAGGAACGCGGCCAGCGGGATGCCGAGCAGCGGTACGAAGTAGCCGAGCACCGCGATCGCCGCCATCAACGGGACCAGGACGTACGCCGGGACGTGCTGCCAGGCGCCGCGGGGCAGCGGCCGGCCGAACGCGCTGCCGCTGCCACGCAGCCACCACATCCGGTAGCCCCACACGATCAGCAGGACCAGGGCGAGCGCGAGGGCGGCGAGCACGATCTGGTTCGCGAGGCCGAAGAGGGTGCCGGAGTGCGCGTCGATGCCCCAGCGGGTCAGCTTGGCGAGGACCGGGAAGTCGTCGAACCGCAGGACGTCGGTGACCTCGCCGGTACGGGGGTCGATCGCGGCGGAGTCCGCCTTGCCGGGCCAGGTGCGCTCGGTCTGCTTGACGACGTACGCGGAGGAGTCGTCGGCGGGCGGGACGATCTCCACCGGGTTCGTGAGGCCCTTGGCGCGCGCCGCCTTGAGGACGGCGTCGAGGCCGACGTCGTCCGCGCCGCCGGACCTGCCGGTACCGCCGGTGCCGCCGCCGTGCCCGGCGTGCTCTCCCGCGGCCGCCCCGGCCGCGCTCGCCGACACCGCCGGCGTCGTCTGGCCGAGGGCCTCCCGCAGGTCGCCGATGCTCTCGCCCGCGTACGTCGACCAGGTCAGGCCCGTGGCGGAGAGGAAGAACAGCCCTCCGGCCGCCCAGACGCCCACCGAGCCGTGCAGCGAGAGCAGCCGCCGACGGCCCGTCGTGCCGCGCAGCTTGCGCCGGGCCCGGCGGCGCCCGAACCACAGCACGAGGCCGCCGCCCGCGATCACCCACAGCCAGCTCGCGGCGAGTTCGCTGTACAGGCGGCCCGTCTCGCCCAACTGCAGATCGCGGTGGAGCCCGGAGATCCAGGTGCGCAGCGGCAGCGCGCCGCTGGAGCCGTAGCTCTCCTCGGCCCCGCGCACCTCGCCGTTGTACGGGTTCACGAAGACGGCGAGGGTGCGGTCCTCGGCGACGCCCGGCACCCCGGAGAGGAGCACCCGGGTCGTCGCGCCGTCCTCCGCCGACGGGCGCACCGCGGCGACCGTCCCCTTGGGGTGGGCCTTGCGGGCCGCGGCGACCTGCCGCTCGATCGGCAGCTCCCGGTCCCCCACGGGCACCGTCAGCTGATCGGCGTACACGACCTTCTCCGCCGTGTACGAGGCCGCGTAGAGGAAGCCCGTCGCGGCGGCGACGAGCAGGAAGGGCGCGATGAGCACCCCGGCGTAGAAGTGCAGCCGCAGCACCAGCGGGCGCAGCGAGGACCGGACGGACCGCCGGGTGGCGGGCTCCGCCGTGGGGGCGGGCCGCCCGTCGGGCGGGGCGGGGGCAGGGGGTGCGGCGGACATGTCGTGCTCTCCTGGTGCCGGTCAAGTGGTACGAGGTGCTCCGGTGGTGACCGGACCGGTCCATGGGTCGAGCGGGACGAAGGGCGAGTTCCCGAATGCCTATGTGATCTATGACACTCACGTGGGGTCCTGCGGTACGACAACACCGCACGTCGTCGGCACGCGCGGGTGACACGGTCCACCCCCTTCCGCCCCACCGGAAGACACCCATACCCTTGCTGACCTCAGGCGCGACCGCGGCCCGGGCCCCCACAGGAAAGCGGCTCGTGAACAGGGGTAGTTGGCAGGGTGAAATCCGCGCGACGATGGGGCACATGACGGCGGCGCAACGTGCCATGACCCAGCTGGAGTCATGGCCGAACCTCGTGAGCGGCTCTCCCCGATGCGCGGTGGGACGTTCCTTCGGCACACCGGGCACGCCCGCGCGAGCGGGCTACGAACTGATCCACTTCCACTGCGACGACGCGGCGGACGTCTGTCTCACCCGCGCGGCCGTCGACCGGCTGCGGCCGCAGCTGAGACACAGTTCCGCGCTCCGGGTGCGGCCCGGGGCGTCGTGGATCACGGTGCTGCTCGACTGCGACATGGACATCGCGCTCCTGCTCACGCTCGTCAGCGTCGGGCTCAAGGCGCACGACGACGCGCTGGCGGTGGTCATCGGCGAGGGGCAGCGGGGCCCGGCGGCCGACTGCCCCTCTCCCCCGTGCGACTGGGAGGTCCGCGCCAAGCCCGTGGCCCACGCCCCGCTCGCGACGGCGGCGCCCCCGCCGTCCACGGAGGTCCGCCGCGGCCTGCGCGCGACGTGGAAGGCCGTCGGACGGCTCATCCCGCACGGCCACTGAGCCGCGCGGCAGGGGGTGCGGGGCGCCGGGGCTACGCGGTCCCCTTCTCCGCCCGCCACGCGGGCGCGAGCACCGACCAGATCTCTTCGTCGTACCGCACGCCCCGGTACAGGTAGCTCTCCTTGAGCACGCCGTCGCGCGTCATGCCGAGCCGCTTCGCCACGGCGATGCTCGGCGCGTTGCCCGACGAGACCCACCACTCCACGCGGTGGATGCCGCGCTCCTCGACGGCCCAGTCGATCAGGGCGCGCGCCGCTCGGGTGACCAGGCCCCTGCCCGCCGCCTCCGGCTCCAGCCAGCAGCCCGCCTCCGCGGTGCCCTGCCCGATGTCCATCCGGCGCAGGATGACGGCGCCGACGAGCCTGCCGTCCCAGTGGATGCCGCAGATCCGCCCGGCGTCGGCGGCGGCCTTGTCCGCGTACGCCTGGAGGTAGGCCCGGCTCGACGCCAGGTCGGTGATGACGTCCGGCAGGCCGTTGTGCCGCCCGATGAACTCCCGCCCCCGGTCCACGTGCGCGAGGAACTCCTCGGCCTGCCACGGCTCCAGCGGCCGCAGCTCCGCACCGTCGTCACCCAGGGATATCGCGTACATCGTCACCTTCCGCCTACTTGACCGGTCGGGGCGCCGCGAGGAGCGCGAGGTCCACCGCGTCCGCGAGGACCCGGAAGCCCTCGTCGTTGACGTGCAGGCCGTCGCCGCTGCCCAGGTCCGGGTGGATGCGTTCCGGGTCCTGCGGGTCGGCGACGGCGGCCGCGGTGTCGACGTAGGCGTCGAAAGGGCTGTCCGCGCCGCGGATCCAGGCGTTGACCCGGTGGGCGACGGCCTGGCCCGCCGGGCTGTCGTAGCCGTCGAAGATCGTGCCCTTGTAGGGGCCGATGGTCGTGGCGATCGCGGTGAGCCCGGCCGCGTGCAGCCGGTCGGCGAGGGTGGTCAGGCCCGCGATGAGCTCGGCGGCGGAGGGCGGCTCCGCGGGCTCGGGGTGGGCCAGCTGGCCGGGCGTGCCGAGGTCGTTCACGCCGAGGTGGACCAGGACGTGGGTGACGCCGGGCACGGAGAGCACGTCGCGCTCGAGCCGTGCCAGGGCGCTGTCGCCGACCTCGTCGGTGAGGAGGCGGTTGGCGGACAGGCCCTGGTTGACCACCCAGCCCGCGCCTTCGGGCAGGCGCGCGTTCAGCAGGTCGGGGAGGCGGCGGTCGGTGTCGGGCGTGCTGCCGAAGCCCTCGAACCAGGAGTCGCCGAACGCCACGGTGACGGGCGTCCCGGCCGGGGCGAGGACGTCGGCGCCCGTGATGTAGTGCCGCGTCACGAGGAGTTCCAGGCCCTCGGCGCTGTCGAGCGACGCGGCGCCCAGGGCGTTCCCGGGGACGGCGTAGCCGGTGGTGTTCGGCACGGCCGCGTAGGTGCTCAGGCCGGTCTCCTCGGGCAGGTACAGGCTCAGCGCCCACTCCTCGCCCGCGTGCACCACGCGCTCGACGGCGTCGCTGATGACCTCCGCGCCCGGCTCGACGACGACCTCGGCGGCGCCGTCGAACAGCACGGGGGTGTCCGTCGCGGTGTCGACGGCGCTGTGCCGGACGCGCCGCGCCAGACGGGCCCCCGCGATGCGCAGCGGGGTCTTGCCGTACTGGTTGCTCAGCCGTATGCGCAGGGCGCTGCCGCCACCGGCGAGCCGGATGACCTGACGGACGGTCCGGTCGGTGAAACCACGGCGCTCGAAGAGCTCGATGGACTCGTAGGGGCTGAGGACCGCGGAGCGGAAGGCCGCGGTCCAGGCCGTCTTCGAGGAGTGCGGGTACGAGGTGGAGCGGGGGTTCTTCGGAGCCGGTGTCTCTGCGTTCATGATCGACTGAACCGTAGGGGGCGGGGAGATATTTCCGGCCGGAGGAAGTTGAAACTCCTTACAGACAACCCGTTCGTATGATCGTCGGTGACTCCTTGATCCGTTGGGCCGTTGGGTACGACGAGGGGGCCGGAGCAGCCGGTCCGCTCGGGCCGGTGGGTCACACCGGCCGGACGAGGCAAGGAGCAGGTTGTGAACGGCAGTCGGGTGAGGAAGCTGTCCCGCTGGGCGCTGGTGGCCGCGGTGGCCATCGGACCGGTCGTCGTGTCGGCCGGCGCGGCACACGCCGACGAGACGCACCGCGACTCGCACAACGCGCCGGTGGTGGCGCTGATCAACACCGGCCAGATCGACGACCCGATGGAGGACGTCCTGGAGCACACCCTGAACTTCGGGGACGGCTACAAGTGGGACTGACGCCTCGCACGGACTGAGGCATCACTCTGACTGAGGCATCACTCTGACTGACACGTCCTCTGACTGACACGTCCTCTCGCTGACGCGTCACTCCGACTGACGTTCGCGTCAGGGGACGCTCCGCGCATCGGGGCCGGACGGCACAGAAGCCGTCCGGCCTTCGCGCTCCCCGGGGACACCGGCCCCCCGCTCGCCCGGCCCGGTCCGGTGGGCGCGTTCGACGGCCTGACCCCAGTACGTGCCCGCCACCATCAGCGCGGCGCCCACGGCGGCGAAGACCGTGAAGCGCTCCCCGCCGAGGCCGATGCCGACCGCCACCGCCCACACCGGCTCGGTGCCCAGGAGCAGGCTGGCCCGGCTCGCCGAGCTGCGCTGCACCGCCCAGGTCTGCGCGAGGAAGGCGAACACGCTGCAGAACAGGGCGAGATACACGAGCTGCCCCCACACGGCGGCGTCCGCCGAGCCAAGCGCCGGGAGGCCGCTCGCGGCGGGCACCGCGAACACGGCGGAGCCGACGACGGTCTGCACGGTGGTCAGGTGCAGCGGCCGCACCGCACGGCCCGCCGTGAGGCGCCCCACGAGCGCCACGTGCGCCGCCCGCACCACCGCGGCCGCCAGCATCAACAGGTCGCCGCCGCGCAGCCCGTGGAAGCCGCTGCCGGACATCAGCAGGGCGACGGCCAGCAGGCACACGCCGGTCGCGGCGAAGAAGCGCGGCGGCAGCCGCCCCGCGCCGGACGCGCGGTCGAGGAACGGCGTGAGCACGATGGTGAGGCTGATGATCAGGCCCGCGTTGGCCGCGCTGGTGTGCGCGACGCCGTACGTCTCCAGGACCAGGACGGCCGCCTGGGTGAGCCCGAGGATTCCGCCGGCCGTCCACTCGTCCCGGGTGAAGCGCCGGTCCCGGCGCCGCGCGGTGACCAGCGGGAGGCAGACGGCCGCGGACAGCACGTACCGCGCGCACAGCACCACCATGACGGGCAGCACGTCGACGGCCGTCTTCGCGGCCAGGTAGCTGGAGCCCCACACGAGGGCGACGAGCAGCAGGACGGCGTCGGCGCGGCGGGCCGGAAGGGCGAGGTTCACTGACACCCCGCTTACGCTGCCTGTTCGTGATGTTGAAGCCAAGGGCGTGCTTCTTCAGCGATGGTGAAGCATCACTACATCGTTCTCTACGATGTGCCGATGAACGAGCGGCAGTTGCGGATCCTGCGGGAACTCGGCGACCTCGGCAGCGTCACCGCGGCCGCCGAGGCGCTGCTGATGACGCCCTCGGCGGTGTCCCAGCAGCTGCGGCTGCTCCAGCGGGCGATCCCTGTGCCCCTCACCGAGCGCGACGGGCGCCGCCTCGTCCTCACCGACGCCGGGCAGGCGCTCGCCGACGCGGCGGTCGGCGTGGAGAGCGCGCTCGCCCACGCCCGGCACACCATCGACGCGTTCCTCAACGAGCCGGACGGGCCGGTGTCCGTGGCCGCCTTCCACAGCGCGGCCGGGGCGTTCTTCCCGCTGCTGCTCCGCGATCTGGCCGGGCCCGGCCACCCCCGGCTCGCCCTCGCCGACGAGGACGTGGCGCAGGACCGGTTCCCGCTGCTCACCCGGGAGTACGACCTCGTGCTCGCCCACCGTCTGGACCCGGCGCCGCCGTGGCCGCGCTCGGTCGCCGCCACCACGCTGCTGCGCGAACCCCTGGACGTGGCCCTGCCGGTGGGCCATCCGCTGGCCGCCAGGCGCCGACTCACCCCGCACGACGTCGCGGACCAGCCGTGGATCACGGTGCACGACGGCTTCCCGCTCCTCGCCACCATCGACGCCATCGCGACCGCCGCGAACCGGCGGCTCGACATCGTGCACCGCGTGAACGAGTTCACGGTGGTCGCCGAGGCCGTCGCCGCGGGCGGCGGCCTGGCCCTGATGCCCCGCTGGACCACGCGTCCGCACCCCGCCCTGACCCTCAAACCGCTCAGCGGCGTCCACGCCCGGCGCCACATCGACGTGCTCCACCGGCCCGAACGCGCGGCGCGCGGCGCCGTCCGCACGGTGCTCGCCGCCCTGCGCCGTGCCGCCGCGACCGTCCGGGACCGCGACGCCCCACGGGCTCCCCGGGCGTGCCCGCGGCACTGCCCGGAAGAGGCGAGCGAATCCCCGTAAGCGGCACGATCTTGGCTGATATACGCTGCCGCTACTTTCATGGCAGCAATCCCGGGGGGGAACTTTTCCATGACGATGCAGTCGCGCGCGCTGTTGGGCAGCGCGCTCGCACCCGTGCTCGCCCTGGCCGTCGCCGCGCCGAGCGCGCACGCGGCCGAGCCGCAGCCGGTGCCCCGGACGGCCGAGGCCGCTCCGCAAGGGACCGTGGGCCCGTGGACGGCGCCCGCGGAGCTGCCCGGCGTCACCCAGGTCCACGATCTGAAGACGAACCGCGGCGGCACGGTCGTCGGCCTGTTCACACAGGACGGCAAGAGCGTGGTCGCCCTCAGGCCCGCGGGCGGCACCGCCTGGCAGCCCGCCCGGCCCGCCGAGAAGGCCTCCCTCCACCGGACCGACGACGGCTCGATCTCGCTCCTGACGTGGGAGGAGCCCGGCGACGGCGGCCCCGGCACGCTGCGCGTCTCGCGGCTCGGCCCGGACACCACCTCCTTCGGCACGGCCGAGACCGTGCCGACCACGGGGCCGGTGCGGGCCCCCGTCGTGGCGGGCAACGCCGCGGGCCGGACGGCCGTCGCCTGGATGGACGGGGAACGCCGCCTGAGGGTCACGGAGCAGTCGGGCCCCGGCACGGAGTGGACCGCGCCGGTCACCCTCGACCAGCTGCCCGAGCCGATCGAACGACCTGACAACACCTACGACTACAGGCTGCGCGACCTGCGCCTCGCCCTCGCCGCCGACGGTGCCGTCGCGGTCCTGTGGGGCGGCAACAGCTTCTACGACGGCGACGGCGTCGACCCCGACCCGACGGCGTACAAGTGGCACTACAAGTACCTGGAGAAGCCCGCGGGGTCCGGCTCCTGGAGCGCGCCGCGCGATCTGCCGCAGCTCGGCGAGAAGCCCGACCAGGTCACCCTCGCCGCCCACCCGCGGGGCGGCTTCCACCTGCTGTCCCACGGCGCGTACGCCCGCAAGGCCGCGGGGGCGGACTGGGGCACGGCCGAGCCCGTCGGGGTGGGCGCCGACGCCACCCGGCCCGCCGAGCTGCACACGGCCCCGAACGGCGACGTCACCGCCGTCGGCCGCGGCGGCTGGGGCCCCCACGTGGCGACGCTGCACGCCGCCACGGGCCGGTGGACCGAGGCGCGCCTGCTCGACCGCTATGTGGCGGACGACTCCGTGAGCAGCGCGCGCACCGCCACCGGCGCCCTGGTCGTCACGTACGCGCGCAAGCGCTACGCCGCCGGCTCCGTGGTGCGCACCGACTTCGTCACGCAGACGGTCGGCGACCACGGCATCTCCAAGCCGCGGATCCTCAGCACCCCCACGGACGGCCACTACAGCGGCGGCCGCGTGACCGCCGACGGCCAGGGCCGCCCGGTGGCGGTGTGGACCGAGACCGACGGCCAGGGCCGGCGGACGTTCACCGCCACCACGGGCAAGCGCGCCCTGCCCAAGTGGCACGACTTCGCCGACGACGCCAAGGCGGACCTGATCGGCGTCTCCACCACCGGCGCGCTCAACCTGTTCACGCAGGACGGCTCGCCGCGCCCCTTCCAGCTGCGCACCTGGCCGGAGAAGACCCGCCTCGTGCCGTTCGGCGACTTCGACGGCGACCGCTGCAACGACGTCGTGGCGCGGATGCCCGGCGGCGAGACCCGGCTCTACACCCCGGTCTGCGACGGCATGCCGCTGCCCGATTCGCCGTACAAGAAGCTCGCGCGCGACTGGAGCAAGTACGACACGCTCCTCGCCGCGGGCGACCAGACCGGCGACGGCCGCCCGGACCTGCTGGCCCGCGACAAGGCCACCGGGCACGTCTACCTGTACGCGCACGACGGCCGGGACGGCTTCGCCCCGCGGGTGAAGATCCGTTCGTCCTGGACCGGCTACCAGCGGGTCATCGGGGCGGGCGACCTCAACGGCGACGGCATCGGCGACGTCCTCGCCCTCGACAAGTCAGGTGAGCTGTGGCGCTACGACGGCACCCGCGCCGGGCGCCTCAAGGACCGCGTCCGGGTCTTCAAGGACTGGGGCGCCTCCTACAAGGACGTCATCGGCGCCGGTGACGTCAACGGCGACGGCAAGCACGACCTCGTCGCCCGCGACACGTCCAACCGGCTGTGGCTGAACGCCGGTTCCGGCCGGGGCACCTTCGCGGGCCGCACCCAGCTCGGCGAGACGCCGTACTGGAAGCAGTGGGCGTCGATCGGCTAGGACCACACCTCTGCCGGACCGCCGGGGTCGCCGGGTTCGCTACCGGGCTCCCTTCCAGCCGTACGCGTAGGCGGCGACCCAGGTGATCTCCAGCTGCGCGCTGCTGCCGGGCGCCGCCGACGGGCCCTCCAGGGCGCTCTCGTTCTGCAGCACCCAGGACAGCGGGCGGTCCGGCACGTTCCGGGTGTCGCGGCCCACCTGGCGGCCGTCGACGACGAAGCGGACCTGGCCGGGGGTCCACTCGGTGGACACGGTGTGCCACTGGGTCCAGTCGTCGGCACCGTGGTACGTGCCCTGTTCACCGCCGCCGCAGGGGTGGTGAAAGGCGGTCAGGGAGCCCGTCCACTCGCCCTCGGGGTGGTCCATCTCGCAGCCGCCGCCGTAGTGCAGCCACGCCGACTTGTAGCCGGGGGCGGCCTTGGTCACCTTGATGCGGGCGCTGAACTTCCCGTACTTCATCTGCATGACGGCGCGGGGGACCACCGCGGCGGAGTGCACGGGACCGCCGTCGGCGGGCCGCCACATCCGGATCCGCATCCGGCCGTCGCCGTTCGCGGCGGGGCCGACGCTGACGGTGTCCTCCGGGTGGTAGACGCCCGCCACGCTCCGGCCGCGCTGGCGCTCGTTGGCCGTGTCGCGCCAACCGGTGGGGTACGCCCACCAGGTGTTCCGGTACGCGCCGCGGAGCCCGCCGCAGTAGGCGGCGGAGGTGTCGACGTGGTGGTCGCAGTCGCGGAACGCGCCGAGCGGCACCCGGTCGCCGTTGAAGTCCTCCGCAAGGACCTGCCAGTACGGCCCGCAGTCGCCGCGCGGCATCGCGGCCCCCGCGGTGCGGCAGGCGTCCGCGGACCGGGGCGCTCCGTCGGCGCGCGGCAGGCCGAGCAGTCCGGCCAGCAAGGCGACGCCCACGGCGGCGAACAGGGCGGGTCTGCGGCGCCGGTGCGGTGCTGCGTGTGTCCCCATGGCGGTGCGCTTCCTCCTGTCCGCGGGGTGCGGCCCCGGCACGGTGGTGGCGGTGGTGCGCCGGGGAGGAGTGCATCCTTGCCGGACGGGAGGGAGAGCACCATCCCCCGAGACGGCTCATTTCACGCTTGTTTCCCCGCCGATTTCAGGTGCTGGATACACGCGGCGTGCCGGTGCGGACACCCCCGCGACTCCGGTGTGGAGTACACGGACAGCCGGCGGGGGCGCGGCGGCATCCCGCTCCGCGGGGCGGGTACGAGGCGGTGGCGGCGCGCCGCTCCCGGTCGTCAGCGTCGTCGCGGACCACCGTGTCGGCCACGCCGGGCGGCGATCGGAGCGCTCGGCCGCGGTGCGGGCTCCAGCGCGCCGAGCCGTCGCGCGTACGCAGGGCGTACAGGCCGGCGTCGACACCGCTGAGTACCCCGCCCCCTTCGCCGCGGCCGGTCCCGTCCGCGCCGGGCCGCCGGTGCCGAACCTCCACCGCCGCCGTCCGCCGGTCCCCTCGACGGCGTAGACGTCGTGGTCGTCGCCCGGCGCGGACAAGTGCTCAGGGAGTGTCCCCGCGCCAGTCCCACAGCCGTCGCGAACCGGTGCGCGGCCCGTACTCGGCGCGCCCGCCAGGGCCGTACCGGCCGATCTCGGTGTCGAGCAGCGCGCCCTCGGCGAGCTGTCCCTCGGTCCATCCGGTGACGTCGAGGAGCAGACCGTCGAGCGGGCCGCCCACGAGCTCCCGGTAGTCGTGGCCCGGCCGCGGGCCGGGGTCCGGCGCGTCGTGGTCCGCGCCGTACACGCGGCGACGCCGTATCACTTCGTCCATGCCCCGAGCCTCGCATCCGGCACTGACATCGCCAGGGCGGGTGCACAGCGCCCCCGGCCGCGCCCGGCTCGGCGTCTTGGCCGTGCGCGCCCTGGCCTATCGTGACGTCATGATCGATCTGCCCCTCTCCGCGCTCGAGGTCTCCATCGTCGAGGAAGGCGCGACGCCCGCCGACGCGCTGCGCAACTGCCAGTCCGTCGCCGGGGAGTTGGCGCGCCTCGGCTATCACCGGCTCTGGTTCGCCGAGCACCACCACTCCCCCGCCATCGGCGCCTTCCCGCCGGTGCTGCTCGCTGCGGATACCGCCGCGACCACCGCCGCGATACGGGTCGGCTCGGGCGGCGTGCTCGCCCCCAACCACGCCCCGCTCACCGTCGCCGAGCAGTTCGCCACCCTCGCGGCCCTGCACCCCGGCCGGGTCGACCTCGGCATCGGCCGGGGCCCCGGCACCTTCCACGAGCCCACGGCCCGCGCGCTGCGCCGGGGCGCCGAGCCCGCCACCGACGGGGACTACCGCGCGGACGTCGAGGCCATCCTCGGCTTCCTCGGCGAGGTGCACTTCGGCGAACTGCCCGAGCCGTGGCTGCTCGCCTCCAGCGACGCCGGGGCCGAGCTGGCCGCGTCGCTCGGTCTTCCGGTCGCCTTCGCCCACCACATCCGGCCCGACAACACCCCGCGCGCCCTTGAGCGTTACCGGGCCGCCTTCCGCCCGTCCCGCTGGAGCGCGGCCCCGCGGGTCCTCGTGTGCGTCGAGGCCGTCTGTGCCGACACCGAGGAGCAGGCCGCCGCGCTCGCCCGGCCGATGGACGTCATCAAGGCGGGGCTGCTGGGCGGCCGCTCCGAGACGGCCTTCCCCACCCCGGCCACCGCGGCCGGGCACGAGTTCGGCGAGCGGGACGGCGCGGCCGTGGCCGCGTTCGTCGCCCAGCAGGCCCGCGGCACCAAGGAGTCGATCGCCCCGCAGCTCACCCGGATCGCCGAGGCCACGGGCGCGGACGAGCTGATGCTGGTCACCCCGGTCTTCGACCCGGCCGCCCGCGTACGCTCCTTCGAGCTCATAGCGGAGCTGCGCGCGGAAGCCGGGTAGGTCTGTCGCCGGGGGCTGATCCGTGCAGACCGGTGGCGGGGCCCGGGGCGCCCGGGCCCCGCCACCGGAGTCATCAGAAGTGGACCTCCGCGCAGGCACGGCCGCGGGACTCCATGCGGCCGCCCACGTGCTCCCAGCCCTCGGCGCACAGCACGGCGCCGTTGGGCAGATCCCGGTGGACGGGCACCGTGAACTTCTGGTGGTAGCCCCAGAAGCCCGTGGCGCTGTTCTGGTCGATGCCACCGCCCCAGATGTGGAAGTGACCGGAGAAGTCACCGTTCCACGTGGTCGCGGCCTGCACCGTCTCCACGCGCAGACCGCTGCCGTCCACACGGATGCAGGTCCGCTGGTTGCAGCCCGACGCGCCGGCGAACGCCGACGGCGCGGCGGCCGTCACGGCCGCCCCCAGGCAGACGAACGTCGTCACCGTCCGCACCAGCCACCGCGCCTTCGCACCCATACCGTTCACGTGCCACCTCTCTGAAAGTCGTCAGCCGTACCGAAAAGGCGTGACGATCTTGGCAGTGACGGTGGGCGGGACCGGCGCTCCCGCGCGCCGGTCCACCCTGACGGGGGATCAGGGCCCTTCGGCCGTGCCTACTGCGGCACGTTCAGGACGAAGTCGAACTCGGCCTCCTTGGTGTTGCCGACGTCCCGTACGTTCATGAGGAGCCGGGAGTCGAAGATGGGGTCGGTGTTGTTGCGGGGCTCGTTGGGGAAGTAGAGCTGGGTCGTGAGGACGGGGCGGCCGGGGGCCTGGAGCTTCACGTGGATGTGCCGGGTCCGCCCCGGGTACAGGCCGGGGAAGACCGTGGTGAGGGCGAAGGCTCCCTGCGCGTTGGTGAACTGGTGCCCGCGCATCTTGTAGCCGACGTTGTCGTACGCGCCCCTGCGGTCGGCCTGCCAGAAGTCCAGGAGCACGTTCGCCAGCGGCTTGCACTTGAGGCCGAAGACGTAGCCGGTCACGGTCAGGCGTATGCCCGTGGTGCCGGCCTCGATGAGCGACGTCCGGCGCGGGGAGTTGGGCTTGAAGTACGGCCCCTCGGTCTGCGGCGGGGTCGGGTCGTCGCCGTCGTCGCAGGACGGGGTCAGCTCCAGAGGCGCGCTGCCGCTCGCCTTGTCGCGGGCGAGGGCGGGGGCCGCCGCCATCGTCACCGGTACCGCGATGCCCGCGGCCAGGGCCGCCCGTAGCACCGTCTTGCGGCTCGGGCCCGGACGCGGGGTGCCCGCGGCGGTGCCGTCGCCGTCCACGGGCTCGCCCGCGTCGTGCCCGTTCACGTGGGTGTCGCCGTCCATCGCTCCTCCTGGGGGTGGGGGGATCGGATCGGCTATGAAGCTATGCGGAGGGCCGGGTCCGGGCGATGGACGGAATGCGGTGGTCGTGGTGAATATCACCACCGCCGCGGCGGAAGTCGCCGGGACTCGTCCCGGTCTCGCGGCGGAAGAACCGGCAGAAGTAGGCGGGATCGGTGAATCCGACCCGGTCCGCGACCTGGCGCACCGTCAGTTCGGTGCGGACGAGGAGCCGCTTGGCCTCGTGGGCGCGGGCCTGGCGCAGGAGTTCGCCGGGGGTGCGGCCCATGGCCGTCTTCACCGCCTCGTTCAGATAGCTCACGGAGACGCCGAGCCGGGCGGCGCATTCGCGCACCGACCACAGCGGGCTTTCGGACGTGTCCACGAGCGTGACGAAGTCGGCGGCGACCGAGGCCGGGCGGGCGGGCGCCGCCCGGTGCGCGGCCCGCTCCGGCGCGAGGAGACGCGCGGCGCGCACGACGAGGATGTGCAGCAGCGCCTGCAGCACGCTGGGGAAGTCCTCGGCCCCGGTGCGGTACTCGTGGTCCAGGTCGGCCACCAGACGGTGCGCCCAGGAGGCCTCCGCTTCGGAGAGTTCGAGCCAGGAGCGGCGGCCGAGTCCGCGCAGGGTCTCCTGGTCCCTGGGGTTCTCCAGGAGGAAGTCGTCGGTGAACAGGATCAGACAGCCTTCGAGGTCCCGGGCGCCGTCCCAGTAGTGCACCTGCCCCGGTGCGATGAAGCACAGGTGGGGAGGGCGCAGCGTGAACCGGGTCAGGTCGACGACGTGGCTGCCGGTGCCGCCGGTGACGTACACGATCTCGTGGAAGGTGTGCCGGTGCGGGAAGGAGGCGCGCGACATGGGGCCGATGGTGTCGAAGGTCCCGATCGCGAAGGGCAGCGCGTTCGGCTTCGGCACCTCCAGGCGGTGGATCGGCAGTCCTCCCCGTTCCGGTTCGCTGCCGTTCGCCCGGCCTCCGGGCAAGATGGTGGTCCCGCGCATGCGTACGCTCCTCACCCTGACGCGTCCCGTCGCGGTCTCGCGGGCCTTGTCAGGTCCAGACCAATCGATGGGTCCACGATGTCACGCGGGACGGAGCGTCTCCCACGCATCTCAGGCCAAGTTGCGGCGCAACGAGCTTGGCTGCCGCGGCCACGGCCGTACCCCCGTACCGGTCGTGGCCGCAAGCAGCCGCCCGTGTCCGCGCGGTCGGCGCGACGGAATCAGTGCCGTCGCGCGGACCGCGCGGGGTCTAGTGCCCCATCGCCGCGCCGCCGTCGACCGGGATCACGGCACCGGTGATGTAGGCGGCTTCGGGCGAGGCGACGAACGCCACGGCGGCGGCCACCTCCTCGGGGCGGGCGAGGCGGCCGAGCGGGATCTGCTCGACCAGGCCCGCGCGCTGCTCCTCGGTGAGGGCCTGACTCATGGCGGTCTCGGTCAGGCCCGGCGCCACCACGTTCACGGTGATGCCGCGCGAGCCCAGCTCGCGGGCCAGGGAGCGGGCGAAGCCGACGAGGCCCGCCTTGGACGCGGCGTAGTTGGCCTGACCCGCCTCGCCGCGCAGACCCACGGCCGAGGAGATCACCACGATGCGGCCGCTGCGGGCCCGCAGCATGCCGCGGGTGGCCCGCTTCGCGGCGCGGAAGACACCGGTGAGGTTCGTGTCGATGACGGAGGTGAAGTCCTCCTCCGTCATCCGCATGAGGAGCTTGTCGTTGGCCACGCCCGCGCAGGCCACCAGGACCTCGACCGGCCCCTGCTCCTCCTCGACCCGCTGGAACGCGAGGTCGACCTGGTCGGTGTCCGTGACGTCGCAGCGCACCGCGAGCAGGCCCTCGGGGGGCTCGCCGGTGCGGTAGGTGACGGCGACGCGGTCACCGGCGGCCTGCATCGCGCGGGCGATGGCCAGGCCGATGCCGCGGCTGCCGCCGGTGATCAGTACGGAGCGGGACACTGAGAACCTCTCTGGTCGGGGTGGGGGGATGTGCGGTGGGCGTCGGCGTCGCGCGGAGCGGCGGCCGTCCGCCGGTCAGCCCGCGTGCCGGACCCGGGTCCGGGTGAGCAGGCCGCTCATGGAGGCGGCCGTGTCCATCACCGCATGGACACAGCGGGTGCGGGCGACCGCGCCGCGCAGCTGCCGCCGCGGAGCGACGAGGGCCACCGCGCCCGCCGGCACGGAGCCGCGCCACACGGGTGCGGCTATCGACTCCCACTCCGGCAGCGGCGAGGGCCCCACCGCGTGACCTTGCTCACGGATGCGGTCCAGGGGCGCTCCCGGCGACGACGTGCCGTCGAGGCAGGCCAGGATGGCCAGGCCCGCGGCGTCGGCGTCCAAGGGGGCGCTCCAGAGCCGCCGCAGCGCCGACCGCGGCGCCGCCTCGAGCGCCGCGGCGTGCGCACCGACCGCCCGGTCGATGCAGAACCGCAGTGCGGCACCCACCAGCAACGGAGCGTACAGGAGCGACACTTGCCCGGTACGTGACTGTAGAGTGACGAGTTCAGCACGCAACGCAGGCGAGGTCTGACCGACTTTAGTATCCGTGACCTCATCGACGAGGTGGGTGGATCGGTGCGGTGTCTCCGTCAGCGCGTAGTGGCCCCGAGGACCGCGCTGCTCGACGGCCCCTTCCCTGGCGAGGGCCCGCACATAGCGGTGGGCGGTGGGTGCGGGCAGCTCCGCGCGGGCCGCGACGACCGCCAACGGGTGCGGTCCCGGGCCCAGTTCCCGCAGGGCGCGGAGCACGGCCAGCGTGCGGGCCACCGCACTGCCGGCGTGTTCTCGCACCGCTGTGGCGGCCACCGGTCGCAGCACCGCGCACCCCTCCTCACCGGCACGGCCCGTCGCCATGCCCCGCCTGTTCAGGTCCTGACGCCATTCTCGCGGCCGGACCGGGAGGATCACCAGGCCCTGATTTTTCCGGTCCGGATTTTTCAGGAAGTTCAACTTCCGATGAAAATGTTTCCTACGGAACGGCGCGAGCGACCACCCCGCACAGCGCGGAGAAAGGTTGGAAATTGAACAACAAGGAGGCGCTGCAGCAATTGCTGCAGTACAAGCGCAGCCAGATCAGCCCCACCGACCTTGGCTCGCCGCGGCGCACCGGGCGCGGCCGGCGCTCGCACGGACTCTCGCAGGCCAGGGTGGCGCAGGAGCTGTTCGTCTCCGAGCGGACGTACGCGCTCCTCGAGCGCGGCGAGATGGCGCAGCCGTCGGCCGACTTCCTCGACAACGTGGCCACGGTGCTGCGGATGGAAGAGCCCGAGCGCACCGCGCTGTACGTCTACGCGCTCGGATACGAACCGCCCTTCCCGATGGACCCGATGGCGGGCACGCATGTGGGCCCCGCGTGGCTGACGGCCGTGAACCGGGTCAAGGGCCAGCCGTGCTACATCAACGACGTGGCCTGGAACGTACTGGCGTGCAACGACGATTTCATCCGCATGTTCCCGCAGGTTCCGGGGACGACCCCGCAGCTGCCGGAGCGCAATCTGATGCGGTGGATGCTGCTCTGCGAGACGGCACGGGAGTGTCACCTCGTCGACTGGGAGGAGAACTGGGCGATCAAGGTGACGGCCCAGCTGCGCACCGCGTTCGCCGCGCACCCGCACAACAAGGATCTCCAGCAGATCGACGAGGAGGTCAACGACGACCCCGTCGCGGGCCCCATCTACCGCCGGCACGACGTGGCCTACGTCCACCCCGACGGGGACGCGCGCCCGATGCGGCACGCCGGGATAGCCTCACTCGGCGTCGACCGGCAGGACGCCAGCCGCTGCTGCCCCCGGCACGAGCCGTCGGTGCTCGGTTCGGTGACGATGTGCACCGCCCAGCCGCTCAAGTCCCCCGGGTCGCGCTTCTTCTTCCTGGTCTTCGCCCCCACCTCGCCGGGTGAGAATGCATGACCATGGAATCTGATCCGCGCCTCGTCCCCCTGGCCACCGGCGTCCACGTGTGGTCCCCCGACGCCGCCGGCGCCTGGGGTCTGGCCAACTGCGGCCTGCTCACGGCCGCGGGGGAAGCGGCCCTGGTGGACACGCCGTACACCCTCGACCGCACCGACGACTTCCTCGCCGCGGCGCGCGCCGCGGCCGGGCCCGGCACCGGGATCACCACCGTGCTCACCACGCACGGCAACGGCGACCACGGCTGGGGCAACCAGCGGGTGACCGGAGCGGAGATCGTCTCGACCCGGCGCACCCTGGAGCACCAGTGCTTCGAGCCGACGCCCGAGCAGCTGCGCTCCCTGGTGGAGGACACGGATCCGGGCGAGCCGCTCGGCTGGTACTTCCGGCGTCACTTCGGCCGGTTCGACTTCCGCGGCATCACCGTCCAGGAGCCGACGCGGACCTTCGAGGGCCGTCTGGACCTGCGCATCGGTGACATGCCGGTGGAGCTGCACGACGTGGGCCCCGCGCACACCGTGGGCGACATGGTCGTGCACCTGCCGAAGCAGCGCATCGTCTTCGCCGGCGACGTGGTGTTCGCGGGTGACCACGTCTGCCACTGGTCGGGTCCGCTGGAGCGGGTGGTGCTCGCCTGCGAGCGCGTGCTCGGCTGGGACCCCGACCTCGTCGTCCCTGGCCACGGCCCAGTGCTCGACCAGGACGGCCTGCGGGGGCACATCGCCTATCTGCGGGACCTGGCCGACCAGGCGCGGTCCCTGCACGCGCGCGGACTCACGCCGACCGAGGCCGCGCGGCACCTCATCGCGGAGGACCGCTATCCGGATCTGCATCTGCCCGAGCGCATGGTGATCACCCTGGCGTCGGAGTTCCGGCACCTGGACCGGGCCGACGCGGAGCCCGACATCCTGGCCCTCATGACCGACTGCTCGTGGATCGCCTGGCAGCGGGACAGCGGCGACCAGGCACTGTCCACCGCGTCGGCGGGCTGACGCGGCACGGCGGCGCACGCGCCGCGGGCAGGTCCCTGGATTCCGGCTCCCGGAATCCAGGGACCTGCCCTTTCGCCAGGTGAAACACGCGGCCCTCCGACGGGGGCCCGGTGTTGCGCGGCGGCGCGATGCGGGATGGGGTGCATCTGTCGGCACGCCGCTACAGGTTCCAGCGGACGCCGACCGGCACACACCGAGCAACGGTTCTCCCCCAAGCTCGGTGCGAGCAGGGGTGACGGGACGCCGTCGGCCCTGCGTGAGAATGCCGCCGCCGATCCCCCGGCGGCGGCATTCGTGCGTGGTGCGCGTGTCAGGCCGTGCGCTGGTCCACCGGCCCGTCACGGGCCGGACCACTGACTGGATGAGGGCGCCGCCCCGGCCCCGCGGGCCGCGGGGCCGGGCACGGTGCGTGAGCGGTGTCGGCGTCGGTGGCGGGACAGGATCCGGTCGGCTCGGGCCTCTCCCTGGCACCGCGGTGGCACGCCCCGTACGGGCGTGGCTCAACCGGCTGCCGCGAAGCGGTGGTTCACACCTCGACTTCGAGGCAGACCAGTCGCTTCTCCGTGCGGGCGGTCAGTGCGGCCTCCCACATGGGTTTGACGAACGGCGAGACCATCGACGCGTCGATGCGCTCGGGCGGGGCGAAGCGGTAGCACACGTCCCCGTCCTCGCTCCGGGTGAGGGCGCGCCGTTGTGCGGCGTCCACCTCACCCCCGTCGAAGATGTAGCAGACGCGGGGCATGGGACCGCCGGAGTCGACCCAGGCGACCACGAGCAGGTCACCCACCGTCACGTCCAGGCCCAGCTCCGCGCGGATCTCGCGAGCGCACGCGGCGCTCGGATCCTCCCCTCCCTCGACATGCCCCCCGGGCAGATTCCAGTACGCCGTGTACAACGGCTTCACCATCAGCACATCACCGTGCTCATCGGCGATGATCGCCCCGGCCGATGCGGCCAGGGTCGTAGCAGTAGCATCCATGGCATCTTCCTGAATTAGCCCCGTCATGATCTGAGCACCGGCTCATCAGGAACGGGCAGCTCGGCGAGCGGAGTCCCCAACCCCACCCAGCGGGTACGCGCACGGACATCGCGCGCACCACTCGGCAGCGGCGTGGCTCTCCGGGCCAAGGCGCCCCCGCGCCCCGGAGGGAACCATAACCGCGGCCGTCTCCAAGACCGCACTGCCAAGGAGCGCGCGGGTGGTACGCGGTACCGCCACCAGACCATCGCTCCTCCCCTGTACCACCGCGGTCCGGGTCGGGCCGCGGCAGCCCCTGGCATCACCTGATAGAACGCTCGTTCCATTCGCAGGGGCCAACCAGTCCCCGGGTGGTTGACTCCGCGGTGTCGGGTGGGCAACCCGCGCCCACCGCAGGGCGGCGTCGCTGCCGACCGGGGCATGAGCAGGACCGTCGGCCGCTTACCGGTCGCTCCCGCCCCCACGGGAGAAGCCCGACAACGGCCATACGGACGAATGGAACATCCGGGCAGGTTTCCTTCCCCGTCAGAGCCAACCTGCCCCCGGCTCTGGCGTAGACAGATCCTGATGCACTATCACAGGCGGTGTCAACGATTGAGAACGACGCATGTCATAGCGTCGGCGACTGAGGCAAGTCACCACGGAGAGCCACCGGGGCTAAGCGGACCCGCCGTCCGCGCCGGGACTCTCGCCGGACCTGCGGGCCTGGATCGCCCTGACCAGTTCGTCCAGGGCGGGCAACAGGTCGCGCAGCGTGTCGATCTGGGCACCGTCCGCCGTGCTGCGCAGGGCCACGGAGCGGGCGCCCAGCTCCTGGAGCACGGCGTGCGTCGCCAGCTTGGGCAGGTCCTCGTGCACCATGCGCCGTAAATAGGCGACAAGGGCGGCGCCTTCGGTGCGGGAGCAGAAGCCCTCCGGCACCCGGAAGAACAGTTCGAGGCGGGCGGCGTGGTCGTGGTTCGCGCCGCGCTCGCCGTTCAGGAGGTTCGACACGTGCTGGGCGGAGATGCCGGTCGCGCGCGAGATCTCCCTGAGGCCGTACGGCTCCCTGCCCGCCGGTGTCTCCTTCAGCCTGGTCCGCTGGAGGAAGCGCAGCCGCTGCTGGAAGAGTGCCTTCCGGAACGCCTCGCGCGCGTACTTCTCGCGCGGTTCGTCCTCGGGGGGCTCGCCGTTCAACAGGGCGCGCACACGGTCGGGTTCGATCCCCGTCGCGCGGGAGACGAGCGTGAGATCCAGCAGCCGCCCGCGCGTGGTCCCCAGGCGCGCGGCGTAGGCGTCGACGTCGTCGAGGAGACGGGCGATCACGTGTCCGGGCGCCGCTTGGTGGTCGGCTGCGTTCACCTGAGGGTCTCCATGGGCCACGGAACTCGTTGGGCGCCCTGAGAGTATCCGCCCGAACCATCCCCGGCCAGCACCGTCTTCAATTGTTGACACCATAACCAGCCGTAAAGCATTCGACTTTTGGTCAAAAGTGGCAGTCGAGCGGCAGCAGTTTCCGTTTCGTGCTCTCCCCCGTGTCCTGCCGGCCGTACAAACGCGCCGCGGGACGCACCGCCGCGCCGCCGATACCCACCGCCTCCCCGTCTACTCAACTCGCCCTCGAACCCGAGCGAATCGACACACACGCGCTGCCGCCGAGCGGGCCGACGACGCCGTACGAAATCAGCCTGATAATGTCCCAGCGCAGGTCAGCGGGCACACGTCTGTCACAGGGGCGGAACGGGGAGTGTGAAGGGCCTATGAGAACCGCCAGTGCACGGGCGCCGCGTCCGTGTCTCGCGACGCGGGCGCGAAGAACCGTGCCGGGGCCCGGAGCCGGGCAGGTGCCACCCCCCTCACGGCCGACCCGGGAGTGCTGACCCGTGCTGTTCGCGGGCGCCCCCGCATCCTGGTGCCACACCGCCCCGGCCCTCGTCCTCGGCGCCGTCCGCAGACGCCGCGCCTGGGGCCGCGCACGGCGGCAGACCGTCCGCATCATCCACGACGACCTCGGGATGCGGCCCGGCCAGGGCCTCCAGGAGCTCCTGCAGGCCGTCGTCCGGCTGCGCCGCAGGTCGCTGACCGTGCTGCGGGTGCCCCTTCCCCCGCACGTCAGCGGCTTCTGTGTGCGCGGCGACACGGAAGACACCATCGTCGTCACCGCCAACACCAGTGAGCGGCAAGGCCTGCACGTCCTGCTCCACGAGCTGTACCACCTGCTGTGCGGCAGGTCGCCCGGCCCGAGCCCGTCCGCCGTCGCGGCCGGCGACCTGCTCGAACTCGGGGCGCTGAGCGAGCAGATGCCCTCCCTGCCTCCCGACGTGGTCGAGGAGGTCCTCTTCCGGCCCGCCCGGCTGCGCGCCGGGGCGTCGGGACGCGGGGACGCCGCAGCCCCCGCGGCGTACGAGGAAGACGAGGAGTGGGCCGCCGAAGTGTTCGCCACCGTGGGCCTGTTAATGCTGTGCCTCGATCCGGCGATCAGCTCCACGGGCTCCCTGACCTCGTCCTTCGCCCACCGGCGCGCCGACGTCTGATGTGGCACGCCCTGCTGACCTCGGTCAGCCTCACCGTCGCCGCCGCCAGCCTGGCCCTCGGCACCGTCAAGGCGGTCGCGGCCCGCCGCGAACCGGCCCTCGCCCTCAAGCTCACCGCGTCCTCCCTGTTCCACTCGGCGGCGCTCTTCCTGCTCGTCACGCCCGCCGTGTACCGGGCCGTCGGGCACCTCACCGGCGTGCCCCATCTGGCCGCCCTGCTCATCGACTTCGCCGCCCTGCTGCGCGTGGGCCACGCCCATCTCCTGGCCCATCTGTGGCATCCGCCGGACCGCGCGGGACCTCCGCTGCGCCGCACGGTGGGGACCTGGGTGCCGCTGTACGGCGGCACGCTCGTGGTGCTTGCGGCCCTGTTCGCCCTGACCGACCTCGACGGCACCGCCCGCCCGTTGCTCCTGGCCACCGACCACGCGCGGGCCCCTCAGATCGTGGCGCTGCACGTCCTGTACTTCGTCGCCCTGTCGGCGGCCGTGACCGCGACCGTGCTCAAGTGCCGTTCGCTCCTGGCGCTCGGCTCCCCCGGGCTCACGCCCGAACTCGACCGTTCCGTACGGGGCTTCGCGGCGGCCGTCGCGCTCGACCTGGTGCACGCCGTCTGCCTCCTGGTGGCCATGGCGGGCGCCGCGCGCGGCCGTGACCTGGACGCGCTGGCCGAGGGCGCGTGGCTGACCACTGCGGCCAGTGCGCTCGTCGCCCACCACAGCCTCGTACGCCTCTCGGTGCACGCCCGCCGCCAGGAGCGGCGCGACCACTCCGCGCTGCGGCCGCTGTGGCAGACCGTGGTGCGCGCCGACCCCCGCCTCGTGCTCACGCCCGGCCTCGCGTGGGGCGGCTGGGACACGCGGATCGCCCTGTCCCGCAGGCTGGTCGAGATCCGTGACGGAGCCCGCGCCCTCAGGCCGTGGATGACCGCCGCGCCCGCCCACGCCGTGGCGCGCCTCGCCCGCCACGGCGCGTACCCCGGCGTCGACGTGGTCGCGGCGCAGGCGGCCGCCACGATCCTGTACGCCGCCGGGCGGCGCGGCGCCGGGCGGCCGCCCGCCCCCGCCGACTCCGACTTCCCCGGCCTGCCGGGCGAGGACGTCCCCGCGGCCGGGGAACGCGCCCATCTCGTCCTGGTCGCCCGGCACCTCGACCATCCGCTCGTGCGGGAGGCCCTGACGCTGCTGTGCCCGGACGCCCGGGCCATGTGCGGCAGCGGACATCCGTAGGACCCCTCACTACGTCCCTTCGGGGACCGCCGCGTCGAGGAGCGGGCCGAGCTCGGCGACCGCCGCCGTCAGGGCCCGCGGGTCCCGTTCGGCACGGGCGATGAGCAGGGCGCCTTCGAGCGTGCCGATCATGAGGGTCGCGAGCGGCCCGGCGCGCCCGGCGGGCACGCCCATGTCCGTGAGCGCCCCGGCCACCGACCGGGTCCAGCGGTCGAACGCGGCCGCTGCGGCGACCCTGGTGGACTCCGCGGAGCCCCCGCGGTCGACCACGGCCGCGGCGACCGGGCACCCGGTGGCGGCCGGGGCGGACTCCAGCTCGTCGGTCCACTGGCGGACCATCGCGGCGAACAGACCGCTGGGCGAGGGCTTCGCGAGCCCGGCGACGAACCGTGCCACGCGCCGGGCCGCGTAGTCGCCGCTCCACTCCACGGCCTCGTTGACCAACTGCTCCTTGCCGCCGGGGAAGTAGTGCTGGAGCGAGCCCCGCGGCGCCTGCGCCCGCGCGACGACGTCCCGCATCCCGGCGGCGGCGACGCCACCGCCGCGCATCAACTGGGCGGCGCTGAACACCATCCGCTCCCGCGGTCCCCGCTCGGACCCCATCGCGATCCTCCCCTTCCCGTACCGCCTGCCGACCGTCTGCGCGCGTACTACTATGACAGCCGTCATATCTATGACGGCTGTCATAACCGTGGCCGAGGGGCCGGAGTACGGGGGTGCGCGCGTGGACGTGGGATTCATCGGACTCGGCGTCATGGGACAGCCCATGGCGCTCCGCCTCGCCGACTCGGGCGCCGAGCTGATCGTGTGGAGCCGCCGGGCGGCCCCCTGCGAGCCGTTGCGCGCCGCCGGGGCGCACGTCGCCGCCGACCCCGCCGAGGTCTTCCGGAAGGCGCCCGTCGTGATCCTGATGCTCGCGCACGGCGACGCGATCGACGCCGTCCTCGGCCGGGGCACACCGGACTTCGCCTCGCTCGTCGCCGACCGGACGGTCGTGCACATGGGCACGACGTCGCCCGAGTACTCCCAGGGCCTGGAGGCCGACGTCCGGGCGGCGGGCGGGCGGTACGTGGAGGCCCCCGTGTCCGGCTCCCGCGAGCCCGCCGAGGCGGGACGGCTCGTGGCGATGCTCGCCGGGGAACCGGCGGCGGTGGCGGCGGCGCGCCCGCTCCTCGGTCCCCTGTGCCACGAGGAGTTCGTGTGCGGCCCCGTCCCGAACGCACTGGTGACGAAGCTCGCGGTGAACCTCTTCCTGATCACCACGGTCACCGGGCTCGCCGAGTCCTTCCACTTCGCCGAGCGCCACGGTCTGGACACCCGGCTGTTCCTCGAGGTCCTGGACGCCGGGCCGATGGCGAGCGGCGTCTCGCGGATGAAGGCGCCCAAGCTGCTCGCCCGCGACTTCGGCGTGCAGGCGGCGGCCCGGGACGTCCTGATGAACAACCAGCTCGTCGCGGCCGCCGCCCGCAGGACCGGCGTGGCATCGCCGCTCCTCGACGTCTGTCACGCGTTGTACGCGGACACGGTGGCGCTCGGCCACGGGGAGGCTGACATGGTGGCCGTCCTGCGCGCCGTCGAGGCACGGACCGAACAGGTCAGCGGAGCAGGCTCCCGATCAGCGCCACGCCCTCGCTGATGTCCGTCGGCGTGCTCGCCGCGTAGCCGAGGACGAGGCCCGGCCGCTGGGGTCGCTGCGCGTGCCACGACAGGGGCTGCACCTTCACGCCCCGCTCCAGGGCCGCCGCGGCCAGCTCCGTGTCGGCGTGGTCGTCGGCCCCGCGCGCGAAGGTCACCATCAGGTGCAGCCCCGCGGCGGCGCCGTGCACGACGGCGCCCGGCAGATGCGCCCCGATGGCCTCGATCATGGCGTCGCGGCGGGCGCGGTGCCGCCTGCGCAGGAGACGCAGATGGCGCTCCAGGTCCCCGGACTCCATCAGGTGGGCGAGGACCAGCTGCGGCAGCGCGGCGTTGCCGAGGTCCGCGAAGCGCTTGGCGTCCACGACAGCGGCGTGGAGCGCGCGAGGAGCGAGCAGCCAGCCCACGCGCAGGGCGGGCGCGAGGAGCTTGGAGACGCTGCCCGCGTACGCCACGCGGTCGGGGAGCGTGGACCGCAGGGCGGGGACGGGCGGCCGGTCGTAGCGGTGCTCGGCGTCGTAGTCGTCCTCGATGATCAGCCCGCCGTCGCGGGTCCACTCCGCCAGTTCGCGCCGCCGTACGCCGTCGAGGACCACGCCGGTGGGGAACTGGTGGGCCGGGGTCAGCAGGACGGCCGGGGCGCCGGTGGCCCGCAGGGCGTCCACGCGGATGCCGTCGGCGTCCACGGGCACGGGCGGCGCCTGGAGGCCGGACACGCGCAGGTGCTGACGGAGCCCGAGCGAACAGGGGTCCTCCACCGCGACGCGGGAGATCCCCGTCGCCTGGAGCACGGTGGCGAGCAGGCCGAGCGCCTGGGCGGTGCCCGCGACGACGAGCACCTCGTCCGGGTCCGCGGCGATGCCGCGGTTGCGGGCCAGCCACCGGGCAACGGCGCGGCGCAGGACCGGGGTGCCGCGCGGGTCTCCGTAGCCGAAGTCCGAGGGCACGAGCCCGGCGAGCACGGATCGCTCGGCGCGCAGCCAGGCGGCGCGCGGGAACGCGGCGAGGTCGGGCAGGCCGGGCGACAGGTCGATCCGGGCGGGCGCGGCGCGCAGCGCGTCGAAGACGTCGGTGCCGGGAGGGGCTCTGAACAGCGGGCTGCTTCCTGACGGTACGTCACGCCGCGCTCCGCCGGGCGGCACGGCCGGCGAGGCCAGGGGCGCGGCCACGACCACGGTGCCGCCCCTGCCACGGCCCGCGACGTGCCCGTCCTCCGTCAGCCTGCGGTACGCCTCCGTGATCACGCCGCGGGAGACGCCGAGCTCGGCGGCGAGCACCCGGGTCGCGGGCAGTCTGCTGCCGACCGGCAGCAGGCCGTCGGCGACCGCGCGCCGGACCTGCCGGGCCAGCCAGTCCGCCATGCCGCCCCTCGGGGCCTCGGCGGTGTTGAGCTGGAGGAAGTCGGAAGCGGCGGGCGCCGTGTGTCCGCCGGGCGTTTTGGACCGGTCAGAGGGAGATCCATTGGACCTGTTCACCGATCCATTGTGACGACAGAGTCAAGTCATGGAATTTCTGCTCACCACGCTCGTGATGACCGTGACGCCGGGCGCCGGGGTTCTCTACACCGTCTCGGCGGGTCTCTCGCGCGGCCCGCGCGCCAGCGTCGTCGCGGCCGTCGGCTGCACCCTGGGCATCGTTCCGCACATGCTGGCGGCGATCACGGGCCTCGCCGCGCTCCTTCACACCAGCGCCCTCGCGTTCCAGATCCTCAAGTACCTCGGGGTCGCGTACCTCCTGTACATGGCGTGGAAGACCCTCCGCGACCGGAGCGCGCTCACCGCGGACCAGGGCGACGACGCGCCGCGCTCCTCGGCCCGGGTGATCGGCGACGCCGTGCTGCTCAACCTCCTGAACCCGAAGCTCACCCTGTTCTTCTTCGCGTTCCTGCCGCAGTTCGTGCCCGACGACCATCCGCACGCGGTGCTGCGCTTGCTCGAACTCAGCGGGTACTTCATGCTCCTGACGCTCGTCGTGTTCGCCGCCTACGGGCGGTTCGCGGCGGCGATGCGCGACCACGTCATCGCGCGGCCCGCGGTGGTCACGTGGCTGCGGCGCGTCTTCGCGGGCGCGTTCGCCGCGCTCGGCGTGAAGCTCGCGCTCTTCTGACCTCACCCCCTCCCTCTCCCCGACCGCCCTCACCCGATCGGAAACACCGTGCGCTTCCAGCATTCACCCGCCCTGTGGCGGGACTTCCCGGCCCTGGTCCCCGGCGTGCTCCTCGCCCATGGGCTCACCCCCGCCGTCTCGGTCGACGCGCCGGTCGCCCGGTACGGCGCGGCGGCGGCCGAGCGCCTCGCCGCCGCCCCGGAGAGCCAGTTCCCCGAGGTTCAGGCCTGGCGACGGGCGTTCGCCACGCTCGGGCTCAAGCCCACCCAGTACCGCTGCGCCTCCGAATCCCTGCTGCGGCGCTTCCGCAAGGAGGGCTCGCTGCCGCGCATCCACCCCCTCATCGACCTCTGCAACGCCGTGTCCGTCGCGTACGGCATCCCGGTCGGCGTCTTCGACCTCTCCCGCATCGGCGGAGACCTCGAAGTCCGGTACGCCGACGGGGACGAGGCCTACGAGACGTTCTCCGGCGGCCTTGAGCGGCCCGACGCGGGCGAGGTCGTCTTCGCCGACACCGAGCGCCGGGCCCACGCCCGGCGCTGGACCAACCGCCAGAGCGGCCACTCTGCCGTCCGCGACACCACCACCGACGTCCTGATCATCACGGAGGCCCTGCACGACACCGCCCCTCAGGACGTACGGAAGCTGGTGTCCTCGCTGGCCGACGAGTTGCGCACGGTGTGGTCGGTCGAGCCGACGACGGCGGTGCTGACTCAGGAGGCGCCCGCGTTCACCTGCTGAGCGGTCATCATCAGCGTGCTCGGCCGCACGGTGGCCCGCGCCTCGGGGCGCACGCTCCGACCGGGAACGAGACGCAGGCGCCACATCCGGATCAGCGTGGCGACGGCCGTGGCCATCTCGGTCATCGCGAAGTGGTCGCCGATGCACTTGTGCTTGCCCGCGCCGAAGGGCAGGAAGGCCCCGTCCGGCAGGCCCTCGCGCCAGGCGGTGTCGCGCCACCGGTCGGGGTCGAAGCGCAGCGGGTCCGGGAAGAGGGCGGCGTCCCGGTGCAGCGCGTGCTGGCAGTACGCCAGCTCCGTACCGGCCGGGATCTCCCAGCTGCCGAGGCGGACGGCGCCGAGCGTGCGCCGGGTGACGAGCCACCCCGTGTGGTGCAGGCGCAGAGCCTCGGTGATCACGTCGTGGAGGTAGGTGAGCTTGGGGATGTCCTCGAAGGCGATGGGCCGGTCCCCCAGGACGTCCCCCAGTTCGGCCCGCAGCCGCTCGTCGACCTCGGGGTTGCGGGCGAGTTCGTAGAGCACCCAGGAAAGGACTGAGGCCGTGGTCTCCGTACCGGCCACGGCCAAGGTGAGGACTTCCGAGCAGATCTGATGGCCGCTCATGGGACGGCCGGTCTCCTCGTCCACCGCCCGCAGAAGCAGGGAGAGCATGTCGCCCGTGTCGTGGCCGTCGCCCCGCAGCGAGGCGACGGCCCCGCCGACGATGTTCCGCACCGCCGCTCGGGAGGCGTTGAAGCGCCAGTTGGAGGGCAGCGGCAGTCGCTCCACCCAGTCCGGCAGCATGACGCGCGCGCCGACGCCGTTCATCACGACCGACAGATCGCTTCGCAGCCGCCGGAAGGCCTGCTCGTCGAGGCTGGAGGCGAAGACGGTGGCGGCGAGCATGTCCAGCGCCAGCTTGACCATGGTCTCGCGCACGTCGAGCGTCTGTCCCTGCTGCCAGGACGCGGCCGTGCGGGCGGCTTCCTCACGCATCAGGTCGACGTACCGGGCGATCTCGTCGTGCCGGAAGGCAGGCTGCAGCTGGCGCCGCTTGCGCACGTGGTCGGTGCCCGCGGCGGTCACCACGCTGTCCCCGCCGAGGACTTGGCCCATCTTCTCGAAGAACCGGCCCTTGTCCAGTCCGGAGGCGAGGTCCACCAGCATGGCCCGGATCAGGGCGGGGTCGTTCACGACGACCGTCGGCCGACGCGGCTGGAGGTGAATTCTCACCAACGGCCCGTAGGCGCGCAGGGACGCGACGAAGGACAGGTTGTCGCGCAGCAGGGGTATCGCGTGGCCGAGGAGCGGGAGTGCTCCTCGCGCGGTGGGGATGGGGGGCGCCGCAACGGTCGTCACGTGAACTCAGTGCTCCTGGGGGCGGTAGGGACAGCTCCGCTTAACGCTTCCCATGGGACCGGAGTGGCAACCCGTCACCTGTTGTGCACACAGCGAGAGTTGGCCAGATCACAGCATAGATCGTTTCCGGGCCGGGCAGCCTGGCAGCGCAGCTCGATCCATGGGCATGCCATGCGTCCGCTCGTGGGGCGCCGGGGGGAGCCGTACGAGCACACCCCTAGGAGTTCGGAAATGCCGCAGGACGTCCGGTTCGACATCCCCTTCACCACCCCCGTCAGTGAACATCTCGCCTATGCCGAGGACCGGCATCTGCGCTGGGTGCGGGACATGGAGCTCGTACGCAGCCAGGAAGGCTTCGACGAGTACGTGACCTGGGACCTGCCCCAGGCCGCGATACGCACCTATCCGTACGCCTCGGCCGAGGACATGGTCGTGCTCATGAACTGGTTCTCACTGGCCTTCCTCTTCGACGACCAGTTCGACACCGGCAAGCCAGGGCGCGCCGACCGCATCGCGGAGGTCGCCCGGGAGCTCGTCGTCACCACATTGCGCCCGGCGGGCAGCCTCCCCCGGGTCGTCTGCCCCATCACCCGGGCGTGGGCGCAGGTGTGGGAGCACCTTTCTGACGGCATGTCGCTTCCCTGGCGCACGCGGTTCTCCGCGTCCTGGGGAAGATTCCTGGTCGCGCACTCCGAGGAGATCGACGTCGCCGCCCGGGGCGTGGTCCTCGGCCTCGATGAGTACACGGCGTTCCGTCGCCGCACCGTGGGCATCCACCACAGCATCGACGCGGGCGAGCGCAGCCGCCGCTTCGAAGTGCCCGTACAGGCACAGGCACACCCGGTGATGATCCGGCTGCGGGACGCGGCAGCGGACACCATCGGGTTCATGAACGACATCCACTCCTTCGAGCGCGAGGCTCGGCGCGGCGACGGCCACAACCTGATCACCGTCCTCCAGCGGGCCCATGGGTGCAGCCGCGAGGACGCGACAGCCGAGGCGATCCGGCGGACCCAGGACCGTCTCACGGACTACATGCGCCTGGAGTCGCACGTGCCGCAGATGTGCGACGAGCTCCGCCTCGGCGACGGCGAGCGCGCCCGCGTGCAGATGGGAGTGGACGCCATCCGGCACTGGATCAGCGGCAACTACCAGTGGGCGCTCACCTCGGGCCGCTACACGGCGGACAAGGTCAGCCCTGCGGCGGTCGCCGAGAAGCGGGGCTACGGTTCGCTGGACGACCTGTTGTCCGCCTGACACTCACGACGCCTGCGGCTGCCGACTCCTCACCTCGGTGGTGGGGGGTCATCGGTTCTCACGGATGGTGCGGGGTGAACTCCACCGGCAGCCGGTCCAGGCGTATCTCCCAGCTGGAGGCCGTGGCCGTCAGCTCTTCGGGGGTGACGGCCAGGCGCAGGCCGTGCAGACGGTGCAACAGGACGTCGACGGCCGTCTCGATGATGGCTTGGCCCACCCCCTGGCCGGGGCACTCGTGCGAGCCTCCGCTGAAGGCGAGGTGTGCTTTGTTGCCGTGCAGCGCCGCCGTGGCGTCCGGCCGGACACCGGGGTCGCGGTTGCCGGCGGCCAGACCCAGGACCAGCAGGTCGCCCGCCTTCACCTGGTGCCCGCCGAGCTCCACGTCCGCCGTGGCGAACCGGCCCGGCAGGACGGCGAGCGGCGGCTTGTTCCACATGACCTCTTCCACCACCGCTGAGATGTTCAACTGCCCGCTGACGAGGCCCGCCAGGTGCGAGGGGTGGGTGAGCACCAGCTGGAGAACCCGGGCCAGCAGGTTGCTGGTGGTGGTGTGCGCGGCGATCAGGACGAGACGCAGATGGCTGAGCACCTCGCTGTCGTCGAGATCCGCAGGGTGCTCCAGGAGACCGGTGGTGAAGTCCGCGCCCGGCTCGTCGCGCTTGCGCTCGGCGAGCTCGCCGAGGATCTTCATGATGCGGTCGTTGTGCGCGAGAGCCTCCTCGCCGCCCTTGATGACCTGAGCACAGGAGACCGCCAGTTGCCGCCCTTCGCTCTCCGCGAGGCCGAACACCCGGGTCAGGACGAGCATCGGCAGGTACTCGGCGTACTGACTCACGAGGTCGGCGTGGCCGTCGGACGCGAACGCGTCGATCTGCTTGGTGGCGAAGTGCGTGACATGGCGGCGGATGCCGCGGCCCGCGACGGCCTGGATGCTGTCGGTGACAGCGGCACGCAGCCGCCGGTGCGGCTCGCCCTCCTGGGAGACGCAGTCGGGACGCCAGCCCACCATCTGAATCAGCGGTGACGTCTCCTCGACGCGGCCCTCCTTCCAGTTCCGCCAGATGCGTGAATCGCGGGTGAACTGCCGCGGGTTCTCCAGGACCCGGCGGTTCTCGCGGTAGCCAAGCACCAGCCAGGCGGGCACGTCGCCTTCGAGCAGGACGGGCGCCAACGCGCCGTACCGCTCGCGCAGACGGGCGTAGATGGCGTACGGATCGCTCGCCGCACCCTCGCCGTACAGGCGCGTCACGCTGTCGGGTCCGCCGTGTGCGACGGGGCAGCCGGAGGCGGCCGCTTCCGTGGCGGGGGCGTCGGGCGGGTTCGGGGCGTTCATCGGGGCTCCACGGCGGCGGCCGAGCGTTCCTTGAGGTGGCGGATCAGGGCGATGAGGACGTCGCGGCTGGACGCGCGGTCGCGGGCGTCGCAGGTGATGACCGGGGTGTGCGCGGGGATGTCGAGCGCTTCCCTCACCTCGTCGACGGGGTGTTCCGTGGAGTCGGGGAAGACGTTGAGGGCGATGACGAACGGCACGTTCTGCCGCTCCATCTCCTCGATGGCCCGGAAGCTGGACGCGAGCCGGCGCGTGTCGACCAGGACCACCGCTCCCAGGGCGCCCTTGAACAGGCCGTTCCACAGGAACCAGAACCGCTCCTGGCCCGGCGTGCCGAAGAGGTAGAGGACCAGCCGGTCGTTGAGGCCGATGCGGCCGAAGTCGAGGCTGACCGTGGTCTCTTGCTTGTCCGCGACGCCGATGAGGTGGTCGACGCCGGCGCTGGCCTGGGTGAGGGTCTCCTCGGTGGTGAGCGGTCTGATGTCGCTCACGGAGCGCACCATCGTGGTCTTGCCGGTGCCGAAGCCTCCGGCGATCATCACTTTGACCGAGCGGGTGCCCGCGGGCAGCGTGGCATCGGCCGCCGCCTCGTACGGACGGTCAAAGCCTTTCGAGTCCACTGAGTACCTCCTCGAGGAGCGCGATGTCCGGCCCGCGGCCGGACGCGGAAGAAACCGGGATGGGGTCACGGGCCTCCACCCGGCCCGCCTCCAGCAGGTCGGTCACCAGCACCGCGAGGATGTTGAACGGCAGCCCGAGGTGGGCGCCCAGCTCGGCCACCGACAGCGGGTCGCGGCACCGGCGCACGATCTCCTCGTGCTCGGCCTGCGAGCCGGGCGCGGGCGCGGTGCGCGAGTCGGTCCGGGAAACGATGAGCGTCGCCACGTCGAGCCCTGCCGCCGGTCCACCCGGTCCGCTGCGGCCGCCGGTGAGGACGTAGTAGCGCTCGAGACCGGACGGGTCCGTGGGCCGGTGGGGACGGCTCATCCAGGCTGCTCCTCCCGGCGCGGCGTCGTGCCGAGGAGCTCTCCCATCCGGCGGGACAGGTCCCGCATCTGGTGGCCGAGCAGCCCTTGGTCGAGCCCCTCCTTGGCGAGCACCCCGAGATACGTCTCCACCCCGGCGCGGACCACGAAGAGGTGTCCGCCGTCCACCTCGATCATGGCGAGGCGCAGCTGGCCCCCGTACTTGGGGAACTGTTCGGCCACGGGCTGGGCGAGGGCCTGGAGCCCGGCGACCACCGCGGCGAAGCGGTCGACGTCGTCGGGGTCCTCGGCCCCGTAGGAGGTGATGGCCTTGCCGTCGCTGGACGCCACCAGGGCGAAGCGGATCTCCTGGATGCTCTCCGTCAGGTCGCGCAGGGCCCAGCTCACATCGGTCTCGTGCTGCGTCATGCGGCTAGTCCCTCTCATCCGTGCGGTCGGTGCCGCGGGGCTCATCGGTCTCGCGCCCCGCGGTCGCGAAGGCCGCGAGGCCGGTGAAGGACGCGTCCGGCGGTACGGCGGGCCGCGTGGGGACCGTCTCCCCGGCCGGGGGCGCGGCGGCCGCGGCGGCTCCTGCCGTCTCGGCTTCCCGGGGGCCGCGCGCGCCGCTCCGGCGCCGCTTGGGCAGTCCGCCCGCCGTGGTATCCGGATCAGGCGCGGTGGTAGCGCGCCCTTCCGGCGGCGCGGACGTGTCCTGCGCCGCGGGCACGGCGGCGGCCGGGCGCGGCTCGGTGACGGGCGCGGTCGGCAGGGCGCTGAAGTACTTGTGCGGGACGACCACGACGACGGAGGTGCCGAGCCACGGGGAGTCCGCGAAGGTCACGCGGATGCCGTACTTGCGGCTGAGGGTGCCCACGACCCGCAGGCCGAGGTGGGCGTCCTCGGACAGGCCGCCGAGGCCGGGGCCCGCGGCGACGCCGTCGAGCGAGGCGAGCGCCTGCTGCTTCTTCTCGTCGCTCAGGCCCTTGCCCGCGTCCTGGATCTCGATGCCCACTCCGTTGGGCACCTCCTTGCCGGTGACGATCACCGGCTCGGTGGGCGGCGAGTAGCGGGCCGCGTTGTCCAGAAGGTGGGCGCAGATCAGCGTGAGGTGGTCCACCAGGCCCCCGTCGACGCCGAGTTCGGGAAGCTGGCGCACCTGGACGCGGTCGTAGTCCTTGATGCGGCCGATGCCCCCGCGCACCACGCTGAGCAGGCGCTGCGGCTCCTGCCACTGGCGTCCTGGCCGGTCGGAACCGCCGAGGACGCCGATGCTCGCGGCGAGGCAGTCGGCGGGGCCGATCGCCTGGTCGAGCTCCATGAGGCCCTGGGCGACGGCGGGCAGCCGACCGTGCTCGCCCTGCATCTCGTGCAGCCGGCCGCGGATCTTGCCGGTGAGGACGTGCAGGCGGCTGCCGATGCTGATGACGGCCTGCTCGGCGGAGGTGCTGCGGTTGAGCTCCTCCTCGACGGCGATCAGGCCGGTCCGCAGGACCTTGCGCAGCTCCTTCCTGAACTCCGGTGACACATCGGTCTCCTGAGCCAGGGACGGCAGCACGTCGTCGATGGCCTCGCCCGCGCGCAGCCCGCTCAGGGCGGTGGGCAGGAAGTCGTCGCCGAGCTTGGCGACCAGCTCCTGCTGGCGGTTCAGGCGCCACTGCCAGGCCTTGACCTCGTCGGCGAGGCGGGCCTCCAGGACGGTCCGCTCGGCGGCGTGCCGCTGCTCCATCGCGGCCGCGTGCCGCTGCCACTGCTCGGCCTGCTCGATCCTCGCGGTGTGCACCTCGGCGGTGGCCCGGCCCAGTTCCGCTCGCGAACGCAGCAGCAGCCGCACGCACAGCGAGGCGGTCACCGTCACACCGGCTCCCACGAGAGCGGCGGGCAGGCGCGCCGGGTCCGACGCGGCCGCCGCGGCGGCGACCGTCCCCGCCCCCGTGCCGAACGGCAGGAGCCACCAGGCGTACAAGCCCTTTGAACCTCGGGCCTCCGCCGGTGGCGGAGTGGCAAGTTCCATCTGCATCCTCACACCAACGCGGTCGAACAGGAGACAACCAACTGGATGGCCGCGCTCGTCGCCGGAAGCGCGCGCCGCAGCACGACAACCTCCCGGCCACCTGCGAGATCCCCCATGCGACGGCGCGACAGCACGGCATGACGCGACGGAGCGCGATCGCGTCAACACGCCACGCCGCAACGGAGCTTATCGGGTGAACGGGGATGTGGATCAACCCGGTCCGGTAGGTGCTACCGGGCGGTAGGGGGACTTTCGGCCGAGATCGTTCGGTGGCTTGCGCCGCGCCGACAGCCCTCATCGATGGTGTGCACACACGGTGGCCGGGCGGGTACGGCGGCCGCGAGAGCGCACCGCACGGGCCGGGAAGTCCCCGCAGGGCTCGTCTCCCCGACCCGTGTGCGTCCGCAAGCTTGGCCAGTTCCCGGCGGTCGCCGATCAGCCGCCGTACTCGACCAGTTCGGTCGCGAGCACCACCCGGCGCGTGCTCGGGGGCGGGCCGGTCGCCGGGTCGTGGGCTCGTGTGCGGGCGCGGAGCAAGCGGCCTGCCTCGCGGCCGAGTTCGTCGCTGTCGTAGGCGACCAGAGTGAGGGGCAGGCCGAGGGCGTCGGCCAGTTCGAAGTCGTCGAAGCCCGCGAGGGCGGCGGCGGAGCGGGTCGCGCGCAGGGCCCTGAACGCCCCTATGGTGTTGCGGTTGTTGGAGCAGAACAGGGCCGTGGGCGGGTCCGGCAGGCGAAGGAGCGCGGCGGCCGCGCGCTCCGCCTGGTGGGGCTGGGTCTGGCCCTGGCGCACGTACCGCTCGTCGGCGGGCAGGCCCGCAGCGGCGAGGGCGGAGCGGTAGCCGCGCAGCCGCTCGGTGCCGGTGTAGACGGCGGGGGGCGAGCCGAGGAAGCCGATGCGGCGGTGGCCGCGCGCGATCAGGCGCGCGGTGGCGTCCCGGGCGCCGCCGAAGTCGTCGACCAGGACGCAGTCCGCGGCGAAGCCCTCGGGCGGGCGGCTGGCGAGGACCACGGGGACGCCCTCGGCGGCCGCGGCGGCGAGATGGCGCTGGTCGTCCCCCGCGGGCACGGCGATGATGCCGTCCACGCGGCGCCCCACCAGGTCGGCGACCAGGTCCCGTTCGGCGTCCAGGTCCTGCCGGGTGTTGCCTATGACCGTCTTGAGGCCGTCGGGGGCGAGCACGGCGTCGACGCCGAGGGCGAGCCGGGAGTAGAAGGGGTTGGCGAGGTTGGTGACCACCAGGCCGACGAGGCCCGTCCCGCGGCCCAGGCGCAGCCGGCGGGCCAGTTCGTTGGGCCGGTAGCCGAGGGCGGCGGCGGCCGCGCGGACCCGGTCGCGGGTGGCCGGGTGGACGCGGGGGTCGTCGCGCAGCACCCGCGACGCGGTCATGGCGCTGACCCCGGCCCGCTCGGCGACGTCCCGGAGGGTGGCCTTGCCGCTCCTGGACTCGCGCGCGGCGGGGCCGCCGCCCTCGGGCGCTCCCGCCCCGCTCTCGGGCCCATGCGGAGTTCCGGGCATGATGACCTTCCCTTTCCCACTGCGCGGTGTTCCCCGCCGCGGCCTACCGCGGCACGGTGTCCCGGCCCGCCGCGTGGAGCGCCGCCCCCACCAGCGCCGCGTCCCCGCCGATGGCGGCCGCGCGCAGGTCGGCCGGGGTGTCCCCCAGGCCGTCGCGCAGGGCCGGACCGACGAGGTCCCAGGACGCGGCCATGCCGCCGCCCACGATAAGCGCCGAGGCCCCGAACTCCCGGACGTACGGCGCGAGTACGACGCCGAGAGGGCGCAGGCAGTCGTGCAGGACGCGGGCGGCTCGGGCTTCGCCCGCGCGGGCGCGGGCGGCGATGTCCCGCACGTCCGCGTCGCGGTCGCCGTAGCGGGCGATGACGGCGCGGCGCGAGACGGTGTCCTCCAGCGGGCGGCCCTCGGCCCGGGTGAGGTCGATGCGGCCGAGCGGCGGCACGCCGGGCCCGTCGTGGCATGCGGCGCCGTCGGCGAGGAAGGCCGAGCCGACGCCCGTGCCGAGGGTGACGCCGACGCATCTGCGGTGGCCGCGCGCGGCGCCCGCGTGCCACTCGCCGAGCGCGAAGGCGTGCGCGTCGTTGAGGAACGCCACGCCCGCGGGCCGGGGCCGGACGCCGTCGAGCAGGACCGACCCCACGTCGATGCCGTACAGGTCGTCGAACTTGCCGACGCCCTCGTAGCGGGCGACGCCCTCGTCGTAGTCGAAGGGGCCGGGCAGGGCGACGCCCCACAGGTCGCCCGCCGCCGCGTCGAGGTCGGTGGCGCAGCGCACCACGGCGCCGAGGACGTGCTCGGCGCTGCCGCGCGCGTTCAGGGAGCGGCGCACCCGGCGGACGACGCGGGAGGCGTCGACGAGGGCGGCCGTCACATGGGTGCCGCCCAGTTCCAGGACGGCTCTCATGAGCGGTCCGCGGCGCTCGCGCGGACCAGCGCCTTGACGACCCGCACGGGGCCGCCGCGGGCGGCGACGCGGTACGGGCCGACGGCCGCGGGGACCGTCAGGGTCTCCGCGTACGACAGCGGATGCCGGTCGCCCGCCGCCGTGCGGAGTTCCACGCCCTCGCCGTCCACGACGTTCAGGACGTGGAAGCGCCCGGCGGTGTCGTCGGTGGCCTCGGCGTCGGCGTCCAGGGTGAAGCGCCGCACTTCGTAGAACATCTCGTCCAGGGCGCCGATGACCTCCTCGCGCCAGCCGGGTCCCGAGCGCAGGACGCGCGGCTCCTGGACCAGGTCGTGGGCCACGGCATCGCCGCGCCGCGCGGTGTCCAGGTTCGCGAGGCCGTGCTCGTAGGGCAGCGCGCGCGGCCTGCCGTCGGCGTCGGGACGCAGCCAGTCGTAGAAGCGCAGGCTGTAGAGGTACGGCGTGGCGCTGATCTCCAGGACGAGGTTGCCCGCGCCGCTGGCGTGCGGGGTGCCCGCGGGGATGAGGAAGAGGCGGCCCCGCTCGGCGGGGAAGGTGAGGACGTGGTCCTCGGGATCCATGGGCACGCCGTCCTTGGCGGCCTCCTCGACCTCCTTGCGGAACAGATCGGCGTCGGCGTCCTCGCGCAGGCCGAGGAAGACGCGCGCGCCGGGCCCGCCGACCGTCATGTAGTACGACTCGTGCTGGGTGTACGGCCAGCCGAAGCGCTCGCGCATGTACCGCTCGCGCGGGTGGCAGTGCACGGACAGATTCCCGCCGTCGACGGTGTCCAGGTAGTCGAAGCGGATCGGGAAGGAGGTGCCGAAGCGGGCGTGCGCGTCGGCGCCGAGCATCTCCTCCGGGTGCAGGACGCACAGGAGCTGGAAGGGTATTTCGGCCTGGCGGCCGGGTCCGGTCCCGATGAGGATGCCGGATTCGGGAGCGATGAGTTCGTAGCCGAGTGCCGTGTTGCGGGCACCCGCGTCGAAGCCGAGCCGCCGCTGCGCCCAATGGCCGCCCCAGGGCGTGGAGTTGAAGTACGGGCGGGTGCGCACCGGTCTACGGGCGAGGTCGGCGAGGGTGGCGCGCAGGCCCGTGCCGTCGAGGTGGACCGGCCGGTCGGGGTCCTGGACGTCGAGCCAGGCGTCGACGCGCGGGGCGAGGGCGTCGCGGTGCCGGTCGAGGACGGGCCAGTCGACGTAGAAGAGCCGCCTCAGGTCGCCGGGTTCGTGCGGAAGGCCCAGATTGCGGCCGGTGCCCGCGGCGACGGCGGCCTCCGCGTGCCGTTTGGGCACGTCGGCGTACCACAGGACGTCGTGGGGGACGAGCGACGCGCCGGGGCCGTACACGAGGCGGTACTCCCCCGGCGGCCCGTCCGCGCCGGGCAGTTCGTCGAAGAGGTCGCTGAGGGGGTTGTCGGCGAGCTTGCAGTAGTGGGGATCGCCGGAGCCGTCCTCGGTGCGCTCGCGGACAGTGCCCGGCGGGGCGTAGTGCGCGCGCACGTCCAGCGTCCGCACGGGTGCGGCGAGATGCTCGACGAGGCGGGACGCGAGGCGGTCGAAGTCCACGGACGGGGGCCCCTCCACGGCCACCGTCCGTGGACACCCCGGCAGTTGTGCGGCCACGGCGGGCCAGCCGGTGGCCATCACGGCCCCGGGCGCGGGGCCGTAACGAGGGTCGAGCCGGTACACACGGTCTCCTTACCGCTGCGACAGCGACGGGCCGGCTCTCACCGGCGCACGAACAGCACCGCCGCCGTGCCGAGGGCCGGCACGGCGACGCTCACCTCCCCGTCCTCCAGGGGCAGTTCGGCCCCCTTGCCGCCCAGGTAGCCCGCCTCGTGGGCGGCGCGCGCCGGGAAGCCGATCCGCACGCGGCACGCCACCCGTTCCTCGGCGAAGGACTGGAGCCGCAGCAGCGCCTCGCCCGGCCGGGGCGTGGTGGCCCCGACCAGGCGCACCCGCGGGTCGTCCAGGGCGGCGAAGCAGTGCGAGGCCGGGGCGTCCCCCGTGGCGCCCCGGGCCCGCACCGCCCGCAGCGGCCTGCTCCACGCCGCCGCCGTCCGGGTCCCGAGCCCGGTCGCCGTCGGACCGCAGGCGACGCTGTAGCGGAAGGTGGACTCGAAGCCCTGCTCGCTGGGGAAGTTGGTGTCCCACAGGTTGTTGTGGATCCAGGAGAAGACGGTGGCGGGCTCGTCGTGCCCGAGCGTCTTGGGGAACGGCGCGTACGGCAGCGCGATGTTGCCGAACTGCACAAGGGGCGCGTCCTGTGTGGACCAGGCGACCGCGAGCCCGTCGTCGGCGAGGGTGATCCAGCGGCGTACGGCCCGCATGTGCCGCGCCGAGCCCGGCACCACCGGCAGGCCCGTGCCGGTGGCGCCGCCGGAGGCCTCCATGCGGACGACGGGGCGTTCGAAGGCGAAGGGGAAGGCGAAGTAGGCGCTCTCCTTGCCGAGGGTGCGGTCCTTGTCCAGGCGGTTCTCGACGTCGAGCCGGGGGACGCCGTGCGGCAGCGTGAGCGTGACCCGCAAGCGGTTGGCGCCCGCCGGACGGGTCTCGTACGTGACCGACTCCGCGGTCGCGGTGGAGCGGCGGTCGATGAGGGCCGCGGGCGGGGCGACGGCGCGCCGCCCCAAGTGCTCCAGGCGCTCGGAGGCGGTCGTGCGGCTGGAGTTGTGGTTGAAGGCCCCTGCGGTGGTGTAGCTGTCGTGGACGTAGGCGTTGAAGCCGACGATCGCGTCCGCGCGGACGAGCTCGCGACCGGTCGACTTGTCGACGACGGAGGCCACGCAGGCCTGGGCGAGGTCGACGCGGACCGCCAGGTACTCGTTCTCCAGGAGCGTCGGGTCGGGGTGGGCGGCCGCGCGTGCGGCGCTCTCGGCGGGGTCCTCGCGCTCGGTGCCGCCGGTGGGGTTCCAGCCGGTGGCGGCCTTGACGGCGGCGGGTGCCCGGCGCCGCCCGGCCCGGCCGCTGTCGGCCCGTACGTCCAGGCGCACCGTACCGGCCGACGGCACCTCGTCCACGCGGACCAGCAGGAAGCGGCCCGCGTCCCGGTGGTCGTCGTTGGTCTGGGGCCGCTCCTCGTGGGCGAGGGCGCGGCCGTCGCGGGCGTCGTGCACGGTCACCGGCCGGTCCAGCGGCACCGTGCTCTCGGGCAGGAAGATCCGTACGACGTCGGTGCGCGGCCACGAGCAGGTGTTCACCACGTGGTACGTGGCCACGGCGCCGGGCGCGGCGGCGAGGCGCTGGCCGAGCCGGGCGCTCGCCCGGCGCAGCAGCGACCGGCCGTCGTCGTGGGCGCGCATCGCCTGCCCGTACTTCCAGTGCCACTGGTGCTCGCCGGAGTGGCCGCCCTCGTCGCCGTGCGTCCACGGGTCGCCGGCGCCCCAGGTGTGCTCGTCGAAGAGCGACACCGCCTCGTACACCCCGGCGGCGTCGCGCGTGTCGTCCTCGGCCCCCGTGGCGTCGAGGAGGGCGGCGAACGTGCCGATGGTCTGGGCGTCGGCGACCTCGGACTGGGCGGTGCGGGCGAGCGAGAGCGGGCGGGCGCCCGCTCCCACGCCGTCCACCCACCAGTCGGTCCAGTCGCCTTCGAAGGTGCGGATGCCGTCGCCGATCCTGACCTCGGCGTCGCGGAAGAAGTCCTCGTTGCGGGAGAGCCTGAGGCGCGGGTAGGCCCAGGTCTCGTTCCAGCGGCGCACGGTGTCGGCGATGACGCGGCGCGGCGGCGCGTTGTCGCCGAACTTGCCCTGCACCCGCAGGTGCAGCACGTCCCACGGATACGGCTCGCGCTTGACCTCCACCTGGTCCATGGCCCAGCCGAAGATGCCGCCCCGGTAGGGGTAGGGGTGGGTGGCGAGCGAGGTGAGGTAGGCGGGCAGCAGGTCGTCGACGTCCGCGTACGAGGTGTCGAAGCCGAGCAGCGGTCCCTCCATGTAGGCCAGGCCGTGCGGGGTGTCGGTGACCCACACCAGGACGCTCGCGCCGCTCGGGGCGCGCCAGCGGAAGAGGCGCGGCAGCTTCTCGCCGCCGACGAGGTGGGGCACCGAGCGGCCCGCCCAGTTGTGCGCGACGGACAGATGGCGGACGCCCGCCTGGGCGAGGGCGTCGACGAGCCCGACGACCGCGCCCGGCACGTCGGTCTGCATCGCGGAGGTGAGGGTGACGCCGTACCGCTCGCGGACGTCGTGGGCGAGGCGGAGCAGTTCGTGCAGCTCGTCCGTGGAGCAGGTCTCGGTGTGCAGGTTGAACGGCATCGCCGTCAGCTCGATGCGCCCCTCCCGCACGCGCCGCATCAGCTCCTCGACCTGCTCGGCGGGCCGGGCGTCCGCCCACTGCTTGAAGGACCACAGGGACTCGACGCACCAGCGGAACCGGGACTCCGGCGGCCAGTCGTCGGTCGCCCGGGTCAGTTCCAGACAGGAGTCCAGGAACGACAGGTGTTCGTTCAGGACCTGCCCCTGGGGGTCGGTGTAGCCGATGTCGAGGTGCGAGTGGTGCACCAGGTGCACCGTCCACCGGCGCTGCGGGGTCAGCTGGACGGCGATGCCGTCGGCCCCGTCCGGCAGTCCCATGGTCAGGCGCGTCACCGCGTCCACGGCGGGCACCAGGAGCCGGGCACCGCCGCCGGGTCCGGCCACGCGCTCGGCGCGCACCGCCGCGCCCGACTCGGTGCGCACGGCCAGGTCTTCGGGGACCCGGGAGCCGCCCACGGGGTCGATCCGCAGTGACTGGAGCAGGGTGCCGTCGGCCGCCTCCCGCAGCAGGGGTTCCTCGCTGAGCCGGAGCGCGGCGCCGTCCAGGGTGCCCTCGGCGGCGACCACGCCGGAGCGCAGGCTGGCGCGGATGCGGTCGTTGTCCCAGTCGGCGGTGCGGACCAGGGCCCGTGTGGTCATGCGGATCTCCCCGGGTGGCGGGCGGTCAGCGGACGGACGCGGCCATGCCGCGCAGGAACAGGCCGCGGAAGACCAGGAACAGCAGCAGCGTGGGCACGGAGACGACGAGGGCGCCCGCGAGGATCACGGGCGGCCCGCTGGAGGCGTAGGTGGCGCGAAGGGTGGCCAGGGAGGCCATGACCGGCTGCACGTCGCCGCTGCGGCTGAGGGTGAGCCCGAGCAGCAGGTCGTTCCAGACAGCGGTGAACTGGAAGAGGAAGGCGGCGCCGAGCCCGGACCGCATCAGCGGTACGTGGACGCTCCAGAAGACGCGGATGAAGGAGGCGCCGTCGATGAGGGCCGCCTCCGTCAACTCCGGTGGCATCGTGGTCATCTGATTGCGGATCAGGAAGAAGGCGAAGGGCACGGCCCAGGCGACGTACACGAGCATGAGGCCGAGCCGGGTGTCGTACAGGTTGGCGTCCGCGTACAAGCCGAACAGCGGCGCGAGGAAGACCTGGAGCGGGAAGAGCGTGCCGGAGTAGATCAGCCAGAACCAGAACGCGGGCCGCGGGATCGGCAGGACGACCACCGCGAACGCCGCCATGGCCGCGACGAGCACCGCGACCAGGCCGCACACGACGGCGTACAGGAGCGAGGCCTGGAAGCTGTCGCCGATGCCCGCCTCGTCCCAGGCGGTCCGCACGTTGTCGACGAGCGCGAAGCCCTGGAAGGTCCAGCCGGGCTTCCCCTCGTACTCGGCCACGGGGGTCAGCGCGTTGACGACGAGCAGGTACAGCGGGAGCAGCCAGAGCGCGACGCACCCGGCGACGAAGACGTGCCGTCCCATCCGGCCCATGACGCCCCCTCAGGCCTTCGCCCAGCCCGTGTCGGGCATCTGACGGCTCAGGTACAGCCAGGACGAGGCGACGACGACCACGGAGAGGACGAGGGCGATCGCCGAGCCGTAGCCCACGTGGAAGAGGCGGAACGTCTCGCGGTACATGGTCAGGGCGAGGGTCTCGGAGGAGCGGGACGGGCCGCCCTGGGTGAGGATCCAGATCATGTCGAAGGCCTTCAGACTGTTGACGATGGCCATGCCGACCACGACGACGGTCACGGCGCGCAGTTGGGGCAGCGTGATGTACCGGACCATGCGCCAGCCGTTCGCGCCGTCAAGGCGGGCCGCCTCGACGGTGTCCCGGGGGATGGCGCGCAGGCCGATGGCGAAGAGCACCACGTTGAGGCCCGTCGCCTGCCAGGTGCTCGCGACGATGAGGGCCAGGGTGTTCTGCGGCCACTCCAGGAGCCAGAGCTGCGCCCACGAGTCGAGGCCGACGGCGCGCAGGGCCTGGTTGACGGCGCCGTCGGAGGTCAGCATGAAGTACCACAGGGCCGCGGTGGCGGTCCCGGAGATCGCGAAGGGCAGCACGATCACCAGCTGGGCGACGCCGCCCCAGCGGAGCCGGTGCGTGGCCAGGGCGATGACGAGCCCGGCGAGCACCGGCAGGAGCAACGTCCCGGCCACCCACATCAGGGTGTTGAGCAGGGAGCGGCCGAAGATGGGGTCGTCGGCGAGCCGGGTGTAGTTGTCGAGCCCGGTGTAGCTGCTCGTGAAGCCGTTGTCCTCGAAGAAGCTGCCGTAGACGCTGCGCAGGAACGGGTACACGAGCAGGACGCCCACGAACGCGAAGGCGGGCAGCGCCCAGGGCAGCGCGGTCAGCGGCCCGCCGAGCCGGGCGCCGGGGCGCGCCGCCCGGTGGGGAGTGCGCAGGGGCACGCGCCTGCGGCGGCCGCGGGGCTCGCGGGCGGGCGGCGCGGGCACACCGGTGGAGGGCACGGTGCCGGTCATGTCCCGGCCTCCCGCCACACCTTCCACGCGTCGTCGGCGCGGTCCTGCATGGTGCGCAGGACCTTCCGGTACGAGGGCGGGTTGAGCAGGAATCCGGCGAGGTCGTCGACGGTGGCCTCGACGAGTTCGGGCGGGCCCTGCTCCCAGAAGCGGTTGAGCAGCCACAGCCGGTCGCCGCGGACCTTCTTCTGGAGTCCGGCGATCACCGGGTTGGCGGGGGCGACCCCGGGGTTGGGGCAGCCGTCCTGGAGGCTGTGCGAGAAGGCCTTCATGACGGCCGGGTGCAGCCAGGCGCGGGTCGCCTTCAGGGCCTCTTCGTGGTCGGGCCCCTTGACGGTGGCGACGAGGGCGCTGGACTCGAAGATGACGCTGGGGCGGGCCCCGGGCTCGGCCATGGGCAGCACGAAGGCGCCCATGTTCGCGCCGGGCCTGGCACCCGCGGCCACGAGCGTCGAGCCGAGCCAGGTGCCGCAGGGCACCATGCCGACCTTGCCGTGCACGAGGGCCGCGGCGGCGTCGACGTGGTTCATGTCCATGGGCGTGAACCAGTCCCGGTCGAAGAAGGAGACCAGGGTGCGCAGGGCGCGTTCGGCGCGCGGGTCGGTGTAGCGCGCGCGGCCGTTCATCAAGTCCTCGTAGAAGCGCGGGTCCTGGCGGCTGAGGATCTCCTGGAACCAGATGAAGGACGGCCAGCGGCCGTCGGCGGTGCCGTGCAGCGGGGTCACCTTGTTGCGCTTGAGCCGGGCGCAGACGGCGAGGAAGTCGTCCCAGGTGCGCGGCGGCTCAAGACCGTGCTCGGCGAACACCTCGGGGTTGTGGAAGAACACCCAGTACGCGAGGTTCATCGGCAGGCCGTAGACGCGCCCCCGCTCGGTGAACGCGGAGCGCAGCGAGGGGTCGGCCCAGCCCTTGCGCTCGGCGCGGTCCCACGTCGCGGAGAGGTCGACGACGCCACCGGTGCGGGCCAGGTCCTTCAGTCGGTAGCCGGACCAGTACTTGAGCATGTCCGGGGTCTTGCGGGTGCGCAGCGAGGACTTGACCACCTGCTCGAAGGACTCCAGGAGCGGGTTGACCTCGGGGACCAGCTGCAGCCCCGCGACGCCCCGCATGGCCTTGCCCGCGGCCGTCATCGGCGCGGCCCAGGCGGCGCTGTCCCCGAACACGGCGACCTTGCCGCGGGGTTGGCCCTGGTCCGTGCCGCAGGCCGTGGCGAGGGCCCCGGTGGCGGCCGCGGCGGCGGCGCCGGTGAACAGGGTGCGGCGCGCCAGGGCGGGCGGTGCGGTGGGCGTGGTACCGGACATGGGCGGCCCCCAGGTGGGTCCCGTGCGTCCCGGGTCGTCCCCCGGGTGTGTACCGGTGTGTACCGAGCGGCACCGGGTGCGTCCGGGGCGTGCCCCGGCCCGGTGTTAGCGTTAACACGAGCGAGATGGAGCGTCGCGGGGGCGGGGGCGGATGTCAAGGCCCGGCGTAGCGTTCGCGCCACGCGGGGGTTTGCGGAGCGCGCCGCTCCGCAAACCCGGCCCGCCGGTAAACCAGTTGCCCGCCACCCCGCCTCCGCCCCAGGCTCAGGGCATGTTCACCGAACCCGTCACCACCCCGCTGCCGCTCGCCGCCGTCGTCCGTCGGACGCGTGGCCGGCAGCAGCCCGGCCTGCCGGGGAGGCCCGCGCTGCCGCGCCGGTGAGCGGGCACCTCGTCGCGGGGCTCGTCGCCGGGTACGGCATCGCCATGCCGGTGGGGGCGGTCGCGACGTATCTGGTGGCGCTCACCGCGCGGACGTCGTGGCGGGTGGGGGCGTGTGCCGCGCTCGGGGTGGCGACGGCGGACGGCCTCTACGCCCTGGTCGCCACCGTCGCGGGGGCCGCGGCAGCGCGCGTCGTCGAGCCGGTGCTGGGTCCGCTGCGCTGGGTCTCCGCGTTCGTCCTGATCGCCCTCGCCGTGCGCGCGGCCACCGCGGCCGTCCGGCAGCACCGCGCCCCGCGAACGGCCGCGCGTCGCGACAGCGGCCCGACGAGCCCGGCTCGCGCGTACACCACCTTCCTCGGCATCACGCTGCTCAACCCCGCCACCGTCGTGTACTTCGCGGCGCTCGTGGTGGGCGGCCGGTCCGGCACGGGCACGGACCACCTGGGGCAGGCGGTGTTCACCCTCGCCGCCTTCGCGGCCTCCGCGAGCTGGCAACTCCTCGTCGCCGGGAGCGGCGCGCTCCTCGGCCGCGCCCTGACGGGCCGCCGGGGCCGCCTGGTCACGACGTTGGCGTCCAGCGCGGTGATCACGGGGCTTGCGGTCCATCTGCTGGTGGCGTCCTGAGTCACGCCTGTGGGCGGGGCGTTGTACTCCTGGTCGGGCTCCTGGGCGGGCCGATCGCTGTACCTACTAGTATGTACAGTATGCGGCCCGCCCCGGCCGACCCCCTTCCGAAGGAGCCCGCCATGCCCCTCGTCCGCATAGACGCCCTGCGCGCCGACGGCGCGCGCCTCGACGCGCTCGGGCGGGCCGTCCATGACTCGCTCGTGGAGACCATCGGCATTCCGCCCGACGACCACTTCCAGATCCTCACCAGCCACGACGGCGACAGCAGCACGCTGCGGCACGGGAACTACCTGGGCGTGCGCCGGGACGACGGGATCGTCTACGTCGTGATCACCATGCGGGCCGGGCGCACGCCCGGCCGGAAGCGCGCCCTGTACCGGCGCATCGCGGAACTGGCCGAGGAGTACGCGGGAACCGAGCCGCGGAACGTGTTCGTCACCGTGCTGGAGAACGAGTCGGCCGACTGGTCCCTCGGCCACGGCGAGGCCCAGTACGCCCCCGCCCCCAAGACCTCCGGCCAGTAGCCCCCCGGTCCGGCAACGCCCCCACCGTCACCAGAACTGCGCCAGCGTGCCCTCCCTGTACGGCGCCGGGCTCACGCTGATCTCGCCGGCGAAGGGGCGGTCGAGGACCAGGACGAGCAGCAGGCTGAAGCCGATGAGGGCGGCGATGGCGCCGACGAAGAGCAGACGGACCTTGCGGTTTCGGTTGCCGTACAGGAAGGTCACGGGGATGATCACCAGCGCGCCGCCGTACACCAGCACCTGGAGCAGCGGCGGGAGTTCCTGGTGGGACTGGGTGAGCCGGGCCCTGCGCTGGGCCACCACGTCGTTGAGGTGCGTGATGGACTCGCGGTAGAAGGCCCGCTGCGGCCCGTCGTCGGGCTCGTACGCCTGGAGGACGGCGTAGATCCCGTCGATCTGGCGCTGGGTGACGGCGTGGTCGGCCCTGCCGGTGCGCATGAGCGGCCACTGCCGCTCCACCACCGCGTGTACGTAGACGCTGACGGCGGCCTCCATCTGGCTGCGCTCGGCGGGCGGGAACGCCCGCACGTTCCGCACGACCTGCTCCAGGTCGGACGCCTCGGCGGAGACCACGGTCTCGGCCTCCTCCAGCTGTGTCCACAGCGTCACCACGACGAAGGCGAGGATGATGCCGTAGATCGCGGCGAAGACGCCGAGCACCACGCCGACCATCTCGTTGTGGTCGCCGTCGGCCAGCGAGGGCCAGCGGCGGTGGGCCAGCTCGCTGCCCGCGACCGACAGGACCAGGATTCCGCCGACGACCATCGCCACCAGCGACAGCATGGAGAAGTTGTTCAACAGCCAGACTCCCACGGGCACTCCGACACGTCAGACAACGGTGGACGTCACGTTGTTCTGCGCGGAGCCCGCCGCCGGTATGCGCCGCTCACCGAGCACCACCCGTACGGGGACGGGCCGCCCAGCGGACCCGCCCCCTCCGCTCCGTCGGGTCAGGGGACCCGGCGGGCGCTCCGGTGTGTCGGGCCGTGGCCGCCCACGCAGTGCGGGGCGGCGGAGGCGGGCGGCGCCGCTCCGGCGGCCGGGTCCTCGTGGTCGATCTGGAGCGTGGTGTGCGTGAGTCCGTACGCGTCGGCGAGGCGCTTGTCCAGGTCGCGCCGCACGGCGTGGCAGTCGCCGCCGGGGTGGACGAGGACGTGGGCCGACAGGGCGGGCTCGCCGGAGGTGATGGTCCAGATGTGCAGGTCGTGGACCTCCGCCACGGAGGGCATCCCGGCCAGCTCGTGCCCGATCGCGTCCGGGTCGAGGCCCGCGGGCGCCGCTTCGAGCAGGATGCGGCCGGAGTCGCGGAGCAGCCCGCAGCCCGCCTTGACCATCAGGACGACGACGAAGAGCGTGGCGATGGTGTCGGCGCGCGCGAAGCCCGTGGTCATGACGATGACGCCCGCGACGGCGGTGCCGATGAAGGCGTACAGGTCGTTCAGGATGTGCTGGTACGCGCCCTCGACGTTCAGCGAGGCGCGGTTGGCCTTGGACAGGCACCAGGTCGCGGCCAGGTTGACGGCAACGCCGCAGAGCGCGGTGACGAGCACCATCCAGCCGGTGACCTCCGGCGGGTGCAGCAGCCGCCGCACGGCCTCGAAGCCGAGCCACGCGGCGGCGAGCAGCAGCGTGAGCCCGTTGGCCTGGGCGGAGAGTATCTCCGCCCGCTTGAGGCCGAAGGTGTACGTGCCCTTGGCGGGCCGCGCGGCGAGCCGCATCGCGACGAGCGCGAGCACGATGGAGAAGGCGTCCGTGAGCATGTGGACGGCATCGGAAATCAGCGCGAGGGAACCGGCCATGAAAGCGATGACCGTCTCGACGGCAATGAAAACGCCAATCAATACGAGTGCGAGCGAAAGCCATCGCCGGTCGGCGTCCGCGGAGACGCCGTGGCTGTGCCCGGAGTGGCCTCCGTCCTGGTGTTCGTGCCCGTGCTGATGCGGGTGAGCGTGCCCCACGGAGTTTCCCCCCACGTGTGCCGACGGCGGCTGACGCACGGGAGTCAATCGCAATTCGGCGACCACCGCAAAGGCTGCATCGGTGACCGTTTTCACTGCCGATTGGGACCCGGACGCAGCGGCGCCGCACACCTGGAAATGCCTTCAGAGATCGGCTGAATTCACTCCGTTTGAACTCGGCTCGGACCCGACTTGGAGCCGACATGGCCCCGACGGCCGGCGGCTCACGCCTCGAGGTACCACCGCTGGCTGCCGATGGCGCCGTTGCACGTCCAGATCTGTACGTCGTGCCCGCGGCCGGCGCCGCCACGGCCGTCGAGGCACAGGTCCGGCCGCAGGTCGCTCACGAGGCTGCCGCTCCGGTAGGTCCAGCGCTGGCCCGCGCCGCCGTTGCAGTTCCAGATCTGGACGTCCTGGCCGGGCGTGGCCACCCCGCCCCGCACGTCGAGGCAGAGGTCGGGCCGCAGGTCGCTGACGATGCTGGTGCCGCGCCATGACCAGCGCTGGCCCGCGCCGCCGTGACAGTCCCAGACCTGCACGTCCTGACCCGGCGCCGAGACCCCGCCCCGCACGTCCAGGCACTTCCAGCTCTCGTAGGCGGTGATCCTGAACTTGGCGTCGGCCCGGGCGGGAGCGGCCGCCAGGAGTCCTGCGGTCAGGGCGGCGACGAGGCCGGTCACGGCCATCGTGGTGCGCGTACGACGGTTGGCCTTGCGCATGGTTCTCCCATTCCTCGGGTTCCTCGGGCGGATTCCGCATCCGAGAATGACGGGGAACCGTGGAACAGGAAAGGGCCGTTCCGGTGAGCGGAACCGACACGGGTGTGAACCGTTCCCCCTGTCCGGCCCGAGCTATGGGCGGCGGAAATCCAGCGGCAAGAACGAGGCGTCTATTTCCCCGATTCCCCCCTTCCGCACGGAGGTTCTCCCGGGCCGGTGCCCTGCCCCGGGAACACGTAAAGGACCTGCGGCTCCCCCCAGGCCACGAAGTGGTCGTCGGCGGTGGCGCCGAGGGTGTCGAGGAGGCGGCGCGAGCGGGTGTTGGCGCGCTGGGTGACGGCGACGACGCCGGGGATGGCGGAACGCATCGCCTCCCGGGCCCAGCCGACGACGGCGTGGACCGCCTCGCGGGCGTAGCCGTGGCCCCAGTGCTCGGGCAGGAGCTGGTAGGAGACCTCGGTGCGGCCGTCGTGCCCGTCGGCCTCGGCCACGACGAGGCCGAGGACCTCGCCGTCGTGCCGTACCACGGTGAACGCCCCGGGCACGCCCACGCAGTGCCGCTCGCGCGCCCGGACGACGTCGGCGGGCACGGGGCCGCCGAGGTGCCGTCTGACCTGTGGGTCCGTCCACAGCCGGACGGCGTGCGGCACGTCAGGGCGCGCGACCGGGCGCAGGGTCAGGCGCTCGGTGGCGAGCGTCGTCGGCCAGTCGCGCACCGGCTGTCCCGGAGCCTCGGCCGGTGCTGTGGATCTTTCCGCTGTCGTGCCCCCATCGGATGTCATGGCCCAATCGAAGCAGAGCCAAGATCGTGGTTCACAGGGGCGGGGTCGCGGGGGCCGGGCCCAGGGTCGTCGTACCGGGGGCGGCCCGGTGGCCGAGGCCCGTGCGGTAGGCGTCGAGGGCGGCTTCGACGCGCCCGGTGCGCCGCAGCAGGTCGCCGAGGAGCCGGCACAGGTCGGCGAGGTCCCCGGCCGCGCTGGAGCGCTCCAGGAGGGACAGGGCCGCGCAGTAGTGCTCCTCCGCGGACTCGGTGTCGCCGCGCTCCTCCGCGATCAGGCCGAGCAGGCGGTGCGCGCCGCCCGCGTGCACGGCGCCGCGCTCGGCGCCGAGCGGTCCGGTGCCGGCGCCGTCCGCGCCGGAGGTGAGCAGCGGCCGCAGGAGCGCCTCCGCCTCGGCCGTCTTGCCGCGCCGCCTGAGCACGTCGGCGAGCTCGACCTCGACCTGCTCGGTGAAGAGCGCGGCCCGCTTGGATGCCAGCATGTCCCGGGCCGTGCGCAACTCGCTCTCGGCGCCCTCCAGATCGCCGTCCTGCGCGTGGACGTAGCCGCGCATCCAGTGGCAGTGGGCGAGTTCGGTGCGGATGTGCAGCTGCCGGTAGAGCTCCTGCGCCTTGGCGAGGGACGCGTCGGCCTCGGCGGTGCGGCCCTCGGCGATGAGCGTGCGGGCGACGCCGCGGTGCATGTGGGCGACGAGCGCGGGGTCGCTGACGCGCGGGGCGAGGGCGAGGGCCAGTTCGGCGGCGTGGGCGGCGCGGGCGTGCGCGCCCATGTCCATGTACGGCGCGATGGACGCCGTGTAGAGGAGCAGCAGCGCGTCGGGGTCGTGCAGGCCCGCCGCGTCGAGTTCGTCGAGGGTGGTCTCCAGGAGGTAGCAGGCGTACCGCAGTTCGCCGGTGAGCAGGTGCGCGGTGGCGCGGCCGCGGATGGCGGGGACGCGGCGCGGCAGCGGCTCGTCGGCGAGGAGCCGCTCCACGGCGGCGAAGCAGTCGCGGGCGTCGGTCAGTTCACCGGATTCCAGGAGGCAGTCGCCGAGCCCCTGGAGCGCGGTCGCCTGTTCGGGCACGAGGCCGTGCGCGACGGCCTCCTCGTGCAGGGCGCGGAAGACGGCGGCGGCGTCCTCGGGCGCGCCGGTGGCGAGGGCGCGCCGGGCGTCGGTGAGCCGCAGCCGCAGATCGGTGGCGAGCCGGGCGGGCCGCCCGGTGGCCAGCTCCTCGTAGCCGACGCCGAGGCGTCCCGCGAGGTGTCTGAGGGCCGCTTCGGACGGGCGTACCTTGCCGGACTCCAGGGTGGACACGTACGCGGGCGTGTAGGCCGGTTCGGCCAGCTGCCGCTGGGTGAGCCCCCGTTCGGTGCGCAGCCGCAGCACGCGGCGGCCGATTTCGGCCGGGTCGTCGAGCCGCGCCCCCTCGGGGCTGTTTTCCGCCACCTCTCCCCCTCCGTGGATCCTCCGTGGGTCCGTGACCTGAGCTAAGTCGATGGACACGGGCGTTGGATAGGGGCCGGACGGGTTTGCCCGGTGGCGTGAACCCACTCTCAACTCATGTGCCTCAAGTGAAACTTCACAGACCCATTGCCTCTTCCTTCACGGGCCTCTACGTTGAGCGGCGCATTAATTCTACTTAACTCTCCGCTTAACCCGTCGCCTTGAGGAGGCCCCCCACATGGCCAGCGATATATCTGGCATATCAGCCCACATCAGACGCAAGCGCTTCCGGGTCGCCCTCGCGGCGGGCGCCACGCTCGCGGCGACCCTCTCCGCGACGGGGGGCGCGGCCGCCCACCCGGAGCCCTCCGCCACCGGATCCCCGCAGGCGGTCGAGTACTTCGGCAAGGACGGGCACCCCCGCCACACCGAGGTGCCCGCGCCCGCCCCGCTCAGCGGCCAGGAGCGCGCACGGATCGCGGGCGACGGCGACGTCGTGCCGATCGTGCAGAACGGCCCCGTCGGCACCAAGGCCGACGTCGTCTTCATCGGCGACGGCTACACCGCAGCCCAGCAGGAGGACTTCCACGCCGACGTCCGCACCAAGTGGGCGGAGGTCTCCAAGGTCGAGCCGTACGCCTCGTACAAGAACCTCTTCAACGTCTGGGCGGTGGACGCCCACTCGCGCCAGTCGGGCGTCTCGGGCGACCCGTCGAGCGACGTCCGCAGGGACACCGCGCTCGGCTCGTACTTCTACTGCGACGACATCGAGCGCCTGCTGTGCGTCGACACCAACAAGGTCGAGTCGTACGCCCGCAAGGCGGCGGACCCCGACGTGGTGATCGTGCTCGCGAACTCCACGAAGTACGGCGGCGCGGGCTACAACGACATCACCTCGCCCTCCGGCTACGACGGCATCGCCACCGGCTCCTCCGACAACGCCAAGTCCTCGCAGGTCGTCGTGCACGAGCTCGGCCACTCGCTCGGCAAGCTCGCGGACGAGTACTGGTACGACGAGTACGGCACCTACACGGGCGCCGAGCCCGCCTGGCTGAACAGCAGCAAGCTCACGGCCGCGCAGCTGACCGCGCAGAAGAAGAAGTGGTACCGCTGGATCGGCCAGGCGTCCCCCGACGGCGGCACCGTCGGCGCCTACGAGGGCGGCAACTACTACCCGCGCGGCCTCTACCGGCCCACCGACAACTCGATCATGCGCACGCTGGGCCGCGAGTTCAACCTGCCCGGACGCGAGGCGATGATCGCGGGCTTCCACCGCCACGGCTCGGTGGTCACCAGCACGACGCCCACGGACAGCGAGGTGCGCCGCAAGCAGCGCGTCACCGTCCGGGCGGGCGCCGGCGTCCGGCTGCGGTGGTACGTCGACGGCCGCGCGGCCAAGAAGGTCAAGGACGCCCGGTCCGTCACGCCGCGCGCCCTGGGCGTGCCCGCCGACGGGCGCCGGCACACGATCTTGGTGCGCGCCAAGGACATGACGAAGGCGGTCCGCGACCCGGAGCTGCGCAAGCTCCTGACGGGCGAGCTGACCTGGAAGGTCACCCGCTGAGGCGCGGGTCTCGCATGACGGGACCCCGGGCGGGGCAGCCTTCTGGCCGTCCTGCCCGGGGCGGCCGACGGCCGTCCCGCCCCGTTCACCGGAGGTGCGACGCCATGACCGCCGACGCCCCGCGGCCCCTGCTCACGCAGGCCCGCCGGTTACTGCCCGACCTCGTCTCGACCCGGCGCGCGCTGCACCGGGCACCGGAGCTCGGTCTGCACCTGCCCCGGACGCAGGCCACGGTCCTCGCGGCCCTGGCGGAACTGCCCCTGTCGGTCACCACGGGGAAGCGGCTCAGCTCCGTCGTGGCCACCCTCGACGGCGCGCGCCCCGGGCCCACGGTGCTGCTGCGCGGCGACATGGACGCGCTGCCCCAACGCGAGGACACCGGCCTGGAGTTCGCGTCCGAGCTGCCGGACGCCATGCACGCCTGCGGGCACGACCTGCACACGGCGATGCTGATCGGCGCCGCCCGGCTGCTCGCCGCGCGCCGCGACGAGCTGCGCGGGCGCGTGGTGTTCATGTTCCAGCCGGGCGAGGAGGGCGACGGCGGCGCCCGGCACATGATCGACGAAGGGGTCCTCGGGACCCGTGGCGACGGCGGCGTGGACGCGGCCTTCGCCCTGCACGTCTCCACCCGGCTCGGCTCCGGCACGCTGCACCTGCGCCCCGGGCCGACGCTCGCCGCCTACGACTCGCTGCACGTGACGGTCCGCGGCCGCGGCGGCCACGCGTCGGCGCCGCACCGCGCCCTCGACCCCGTGCCGGTCGCCTGCGAGATCGTGCAGGCCCTGCAGACGATGGTGACGCGCACGGTGCACGTCTTCGACCCCGCCGTGGTCACCGTCGCCAGGATCACGGCGGGCACCACCACCAACATCATCCCGGAGACCGCCGAACTCCACGGCACCCTCCGCACGTTGACCCCCGGCACGCGGCGGCTGCTGCGGGAGAACGTGGCCCGCGTCGCGCACCACGTCGCGGCCGCGCACGGCGCGACGGCCGAGGTGGAGCTGCCGGAGGGCTATCCGCCCGTCGTCAACGACCCGGACCGCACCGCGGCCGCGAAGGCCGCCGCGGCCGCGCTGCTCGGTCCGGACCGCGTCCACGACCTGGCCGAGCCCGTCATGGGCGCGGAGGACTTCTCGTACGTCCTCGAACGGGTCCCCGGCACCATGGCCTTCCTGGGCGCCTGCCCACCGGGGGCGTCGCCCGACGAGGCACCCGACATCCACTCCAACCGCGTCGTCTTCGACGAGGACGCCATGGCCGCCGGGTGCGCCGTCCACGCGGCCGTCGCCCTGCGCTTCCTGGGCGACTGACCGCGCGGACGTCCCGGACCGCCGACGGCCGCGGGGGGGCTGTCAGACCACCGCGCCGGTGCCGCGCTCGCGGCGCCGCGCCTCCAGCGGGCTGCGCGGACGAGGACCTTCCGACGGGCGTGCCGGGCGCCGCGGCGCCGGGCTCCGCCGCTCCAGGAGGACAGCGGCGGGCACCGCCACGGACACCGTCGACACCATGCCGAGGACGACGCCCGCGATCAGCGCGAGGGAGAAGTCCGCGAGCGAGTCGCCGCCGAGGACGGCGAGGGCGGCCAGGACGAACAGCGCGCCCATGCCGGTGTTCACGGTCCGCGGCAGGGTCCGGAGCACGGCCTTGTTCGCGGTGTCCGCCAGGTCGGCCCGCGGGTCGCGGCGCCGCGCCTCGCGGACGCGGTCGAAGACGACCACCGTGTCGTTGACGGAGTACCCGATGACCGTCAGGACGGCCGCGAGGAAGACGCTGTCCACGGTCTTGCCGAGCCAGGCGAACAGGCCGACCACCAGGAGCACGTCGTGGACCATCGCGGCGACGGCGGCCGTCGCGAACGTCCACCGGAACCGTACGCTCAGATAGATCAGCTGGGCGGCGACCGCGATGCCGAGCGCCACCAGGGCCTTCTGTCGCAGCTCGGCGCCGATGCTCGGGCCGATGCGCTCGTCGCGCTCGACGGTCACCTCGCCGCCGGGGCCCGCCAGGGCCTCCTGGATGCGCCGCTGTTCGCCGTCGCCGAGGTCCCCGGTGCGTACCGTGATGTCGTCCTCGCCGGACTCCTGCACGACCGCGCGCGGGAAGCCCGCGTCCGCGACGGCCTCGCGGGCCGTGTCGGCGTCCAGTTGCTTGCTGGTGCTGTACTCGACGAGGCGTCCGCCCGTGAACTCCACGCCCAGGTCGAGCCCGCGCACCACGATCCCCGCGACCGCCACGGCCACCAGGAGCGCACTGGCGCCGAGCCAGCGGCCCCGGTGCCGCACCAGCCGGGGGTTGCGCCGGGCGAGCAGGGTGCGGACGCGGCCGGTGGTGGCCAGGCCCGTGAGCCGCGGCCGGGCGCGGACGGAGCGACGCCGCACGGCCACGTCGGCGAGCGCCCGCGTCACGACGAAGGACGCCACCATCGACACCAGGACGCCGATCGACAGGGTCACGCCGAAGCCCTTGACCGGGCCCGTGGCGAAGAAGAACAGCAGTCCGGCGGCGAGCAGCGTCGTGACGTTCGAGTCGACGACCGCGCTCCAGGCCTTGGTGAAGCCGGTGTGCAGGGCCTTGGCCATGCTGCGCGGGGTCCCGGAGGCGCGCGGCTCGCGGTCGGGAAGCTGCGCGCGAGGGCCGAGATACTCCTCCCGCGCGCGTTCGAAGACCAGCACGTTGGCGTCCACCGCCATGCCGATGGCCAGCACGAACCCGGCGAGCCCGGGCAGCGTGAGGGTGGCCCCCACCGCCAGGAGCGCGGCGTACGACATGAGTCCGTACAGGGCGAGCGCGACGGTGGCGAGGGCGCCGAGCAGCCGGTAGACCACGATGATGAACAGGCCGGTCAGGGCGAGGCCGATGAGCGCGGCCTGGATGCTCGCGTCGATGGCGGCGGCGCCGAGCGTCGGGCCGACGGTGCGCTGCTCGACCACGTCGACGGGCACCGGCAGGGCGCCGCCCTTGACGAGGGCGGCCAGGTCGCGGGCCTCGCCCTCGTCGAAGCCGCCGGTGATCTGGGTGCTGCCGCCGGTGATGCCGCTGCCGCAGCGGACGTCGGCGTTGACGCCCGGTGCCGAGATGACCTTGCCGTCGAGGACGATGGCGACGCGGCGCTGCGGGGCGTCCTGCGGCGCGCAGGCCGCGTCGCCGGTGACGCGGGCCCAGTCGGCGGTCGCCTTCGAGCGGAAGTCGAGGGTGACGTACCAGCCGTTGAGGGTCTGCTGGTCCAGGACCGCGTCGGCGTCCTTCACGCCGTCGCCCGTCAGCGCGGTCGGGCCGAGCTGCAGTCGGCCGCCGGGCCTGTCGGGGTCGGGCAGGGTGCGGGAGCCGTCGGCGGCGGGCTTCGCCCGGCCGGGCTCGTCCGTCGCGCCCGTCACCGGGTGCACGGTGAGCTGCGCGGTGCGGCCGATCACCTCGGCGGCCTCGCGCGGGTCGCGTACGCCGGGCAGTTCGACGACGATCCGCTTGGCGCCCGCCTGGGCGAGGCTCGGCTCGGACACGCCGAGGGCGTCGACGCGCTGGCGCAGCACCTCGACGGCCCTGCGGGTCGCGGCCTCGTCGGCCTTGACGGTGGGTGAGTCCTTGGTCTCCAGGACGATCTGGGTGCCGCCTCTCAGATCGAGGCCGAGGCGGGGTGACTGGGTGAGGGCGAGGAACAGCGAGGCGGCGACGGCGGCTAGCGCGACGATCGCCCGCCACAGGGGTGCGCGAGGCATGGGTGTACTCCACATCCACGATGAGGGCATGACGAAGCGGGACGGCGCGGCGGCCGGGCGCGCGAAGCGCCCGTCAGGCGACGTCCTGAACGGTGTCGTTGCTGCTCATCCGTGGCGGTGGGCCGCGGGGCCGGGGCCCGGTGTCGGCGTGCTGCCGGGTCCAGGCCGGGCCGGGCGGGTGCGCGACGGGTCCGCCGGCGGACCGGTGCGGCGCCCGGTCGGCGGCCGTGGTGCCGGGGTACGGCGGGTGCGGAATGTGCCCGTGGTGCGGGTGCGCGGCCGTCGCGTGGACGACGCGCGGGAGGTCGGGGGCGCGGGGGCCCGCCCTGTCGCTGTGGGCGGTGTCCCCGCCGCCGGTCACGGCCCGCTGCGGCGCGGCCAGGATCTGGCCCACGGGGACGGTCCCCGGGCCGCGCGAGGGCACGGCGAACGCCAGGACGGCGACGACCACCGACAGAAGCGAGGCGCCAAGCCGGGCGGGCCGGGTGCGGAGCTGCACGCGGACCTCCTGGCCGGGTCGGTGGATCGTCGGGAGTCAGGGGCCGGGCGGCCGCGTTCGGGGTGCCAACCGCTCAACGCCGGGGCGAGCGGGCAGGTTCCCGACCGCGCCGTACGGACCCGGCCGAGAGGCGCGCCCTGCTCACCGGGCCCCGGCTTCGCCCAGGGCGGAACGTGCTTCGCCCAGGGCAGAACATCACCACCACGGGCCCCCGCGCTCCTACGCTGAGGCCGTGACCAGCCACGCGACGAACGCCTCGCCCCCTCCGCCGCGGCCGGAGCGGGACGCCCGCGTCATCCCCCTGCGCCCGGCCGCGCCCGCTGCTCCCTCGGCCCCCGCTCCCAAGGAGCCCCTGTGGCGTGACCTCGTCGGCGCCGTGCTGCGCCGGGAACGCCTGGCCCAGGAGCGCACGTTGAAGGACGTCGCGGACGCCGCCCGGATCTCGGTGCCGTATCTCTCCGAGGTCGAGCGGGGCCGCAAGGAGGCGTCGTCGGAGGTCCTCGCGGCGGCGGCGCACGCGCTCGGCCTCGGCCTCGGCGACCTCCTCGGCCTCGCGCACCACGACCTGACGGCCGCCGAGCGGCGGGCGCGCGGTGGCCTTCGCGGGCCCGGGGCCGCGGGCACGCGCGCGCCGCGGGCCTCGGTGTCGCGGGTCTCGGTGTCGCGGCTCGGGAGCGGCGCTCCGTCCGGCGGCGGCTCGCACCAGGGCCGGCTGAGCCTGGCCGCCTGACCGGAGGCCCCGCAGCGCGGCTCAGAGCGGCGCTGCGGGCCCGCGGCGCGCGACCACCTCGTCGGCGAGGCCGTACGCCACCGCCTCCTGGGCGGTGAACACCTTGTCGCGGTCGGTGTCCGCGCGCAGCGTCGCCACGTCGTGGTGGGTGTGCCGGGCGAGGACCTCCTCGATCTGCGCCCGGACGCGCAGCATTTCCTTGGCGTGCAGGCTCAGGTCGGAGACGGTGCCCTGCTGTCCGCCGCTGGCGGGCTGGCCGAGCAGCACGCGCGCGTGCTCCAGGACGAACCGCCGCCCCGGGTCGCCCCCGGCGAGCAGGACGGCCGCGGTCGACGCGGCCTGGCCGACGCAGAACGTGGAGATGGGGGCGCTGATGAAGGTCATCGTGTCGTAGATCGCCATCAGCGAGGTCACCGAGCCGCCGGGCGAGTTGATGTACAGAGCGATCTCGCGTTCCGGCGCCGCGGACTCCAGGTGGAGCAGCTGGGCGATGACGACGTTGGCGACGCCGTCGTCGATCTCGGTGCCGAGGAAGATGATGCGCTCGGAGAGCAGACGGCTGTAGATGTCGTAGGCGCGCTCGCCCTGCGGGGTGCGCTCGACGACCGTCGGAATCGTGTACTGGCCCATGGTCACAGCCCCATCCGTCGCTTGGTGGCGGCCGGTCGGACGTCGTCGAGTGAGCCGACGACGCGGTCGACCATGCCGTACTCCTTGGCCTGTTCGGCCGTGAACCAGCGGTCGCGGTCGCCGTCGCGGGCGATGGTCTCCGGGCTCTGCCCGGTGTGCTCGGCGGTGATCCGCTCGATGGCGCGCTTGGTGAACTCCAGGTTCTCCGCCTGGATCGCGATGTCGGCGGTGGTGCCGCCGACCCCGGCCGACGGCTGGTGCATCATGACGCGCGCGTTCGGCAGCGCGTACCGCTTGCCCCTGGTGCCGACGGTCAGCAGGAACTGGCCCATGCTGGCGGCGAATCCCATGGCGAGCGTCGACACGTCGTTGGGGATGAGCCGCATCGTGTCGTGGATGGCGAGCCCCGCGTGCACCGAGCCGCCGGGGCTGTTGATGAACAGGGCGATGTCGGTGCGCGGGTCCTCGGCGGACAGCAGGAGCAGCTGCGCGCACACGCGGTTGGCGGAGGCCTCGTCGACCTGGGTGGCGAGGAAGACGATGCGCTGGTCGAGGAGCCGGGCCGCGAGCTGGTCGTCGAAGCGGGTGGCGGGGGTGTCCCCGTCCTCGGCTCGGGGGCGCGCGGGCGCCGCCGCCCCGCCGAGTCCGAACGGTGTCAGCCGTGTCATCGCAGAACCTCCTGGTCGTCGCGTCGGCCGCACGATCACGGCCGGTGCGTCCACTCTCGGCCCGGTGCGGCCGCCAGGGCCGGTTTCTTGGCCGCCAGCAGATTCGCCCAGGGCAGAGGGGCCGGAGGGGCTCCAGGAGGGGTGGCCCGCGGGGGCCGCGTCCGTCGTCGGGACGCGGCCCCCGCGGGCCGGGGGGTCACGCCTTGGGCCACCACGGTGCGGTGGCGTCCCGCAGCGTGTTGGTGCCGCAGTGCACCTCGCCCATGCCGATGTGGTACGTGTACCAGTCATCGATGTAGGTCGTGGTGAAACCGGCCTTGGCGTACACGGAGTTCACGGCCTCGGTGAAGATGTCCTTGCCGCCGATGACCGGGCCCCACTGCTGGGGCGCGAGGTAGCGGGTCGGGCTGAGCAGGACGCCGTTGACCGCGCCGGGGATGTACGCGCTGTTCTGCCAGGCCGCCGCGGCCTGCGCGCGGCCCTTGCCGCGGCTGTCGGCGCGGTTGTCGGCGCGGTTGTCGTCGCCGCGCAGCTGGTTGAACTTGCGCAGCGAGTCCGGGCCGAGGCGGCGCAGCTTGCGGCTGTTGCTCAGGCCGCTGCCCTGCTGGCCGTCGCGCACGTACAGGCCCGGCACGCGCACGATCTCGGCGTCGGTGACACCGGTCTCGCGCTTGAGGACGGCCAGGTTGGCCTCGATGCGCTCGGCGGCCAGCTTGTTGTCCGCCGTGAACTTGGCGGAGCCGAGGACCTTGTCGATGGTCTCCTTCGGGGCCGGGACGTCGGCGCCGCGCGGCACGGAGAACATCTTCTTCGCGCCGTGGCCCTCGCGCTTGGCCTTGCGCAGGAGCTCCACCCCGGCCTTCGGGTCGGCCACGCCGATGCGCCAGCCGCGCTCGGTGTCGGCGGGCAGGAACTGGACGAACTCGTCCACGTGCCCGACCGACAGCCAGGAGGTGTCGAGCAGCAGCGGGTCCTGGGCTCCCTGCGACTTCAGGAACGTGCGCATGGACTTGGCGGGCTTGGAGCCGTTGTCCTTGCGGTAGCCCTGGATGATGCGCCCGGCGGGGTAGTCCTTGGCGCCCAGCTTGTAGGGCGGAATGGTCTCCAGGTTGCCCATGGAGTTGAGCGTCCACTCCTCGTTGTCGCCGGCCTTGGCGACCTGCACCACGCCGACGTCGGGGCCGCGGAGCTTCTCGAACAGCTCGCGGCCCGCCGGGCGGTCGAGCTGCGCGGAGCGGATCAGCACGCGCATCGTGCGCGGCTTGCCGTCCGGGCCCGGCATGCTGGCGTAGCCGGGCTCGACGAAGTCCTGCGCCCAGATGTCGCCGTACTTGGTGAAGGTGGTCAGCGGCTTGCTGATCCCGGCGTCCTTGACCTGCTTCGCCAGGTTCTTGACGAACTTCTGCTGGGCCTTGCTGTACGGGTCGCGGCCCGCCACCTTGGTCACCAGGACTTCCTGGGCCTTTTGCAGATGGTGCTGGGTGAGCACGGGCGCGGTGTGCAGCACGACGTCGTCGGAGCGGGCCGGGCCGTCGCCGCCGACGGTGAACCGGACGGTGATGTCGCCGTTCCACTTCGCGGCGTCCCGCACCACGTCGGTGGCCTCGATGCCCAGCTCGACGCCGGAGCGCAGCTCCTTGGCGGTGAGCTTGTCGGTGGGCTTCAGCAGGGACCAGCGGCCGTCGCGGTGGATGAACAGGCGGGCCTTCTTGGCGCCCGCGCCCACCACCTTGACGGTGCCGTGGCTGCTCGCGGCGGCGTCGGGCAGCGGCACGGTCCGCAGGCGGGCCAGGTCGAGGGCGTCCTTGGCGCCGTTGACCTTGGTGTCGGACGCGTCGTTGCACTTGGCGAGCTTGGCGTTCGACAGCGGCCGCCCGTTGCCGTCCTTGACGGGGCAGCGCTTGGCGTCGTCGTCGATGTTCGGCAGCACGATCGCGCCGCGCTCGCGCGTCCAGGTGTTCTCGCCGCTCGTGTCGCTGTCGCCCTCGACGTCCACACGTCCGTCGCGGTTGACGTCCGCGCGCAGGTCGGGCTTGTTCGCCGGGGCCGGGGTCGCGGCGTCGGCCATGGCCGTGGCCCCCGTCGCCACGAGGACCCCGGCCGCGCCGGCCGCCAGGGCGATCTTTCTCCAGCTGTGCGTGTGCACAGTTCCCCTCTCCTTGGTCAGGGCCCTCTGGTCGGTTGGTCAGTCGGCGAGGGCCGCTGGAGGAGAAGAGTCCGCTCGGGAGCGGGGGGTTGCCCGATTCCGGTGTGCGCCGGGAGTCAGATTTCTGCTGTCAGGCGGTCAAAAGGTCGATATCGGGTGCCGGGGATTCCCTGGGCGGCCGTCGCGCGCCTCCGGCCGCGTCCTTCAGACGGACCCGAGGTCCGACGACACCCAGCGCTGAGGGCGCAGCCGGATGACCACCTGCTCGCCGTGCCCCTTCCAGGCCATCTCCACATAGCCGTCGACCTTGTCGGCCGGGAGGTAGCGGGCGGAGATCTCGTGGAGCTGCTCGCGGGTCGCGGGCTCCGTCGCCACGACCGGGCCCTCCACCGACACGTACCGGATGGACGGCTCCAGGCGCTCGACCATGAGCGTGAACCGTCCGGCCGCAGCGATCAGTTGGGCCTTGCGCGAGCCCTTGCCCGTCATGATCCAGATCTCGCCGCCGGGCTCGTACTGGTACCAGATCGGGACGGTGACCGGCGCCCGCCCCTCCTCTCCCGAGTCGACGGCCAGCGCCGCGATGTGCGCTTCCGCCAGGAACTCCTCGCGTTCCTCACGCGTGAGGGCCATCCGCGTCTCCTTCGTAGTTACGTCATGACCGAGCGGTCGGCGCCCCGGGCGGCGGGGCCGACCGGGGCGCGACGCGACATCCCTACCCCGCCGAAAGCCCGTTTGATTCCCGCCCCTGCCTGTCTTCACGAGGACGGCGCCGCCGAGCGGGCGGGTCAGCGCCGGGGCGGGGTGAGGCCGTAGCGCCGGACGACGTCGTCGAACCAGTCGGGGTGGCCGTAGGTCAGTCCGTACTTCTCGGCGAGTTCGTCGAAGGCGCCGCGGTCGGTGGTGCTCGCGGCCACGAGGTCGGCGATTTCCTGGAAGTAGTGCTCGAAGCCGCCGGGGGTGATGATCTCGATGATGCGGCCGGGGGTGTCACCGGCGTTCCACATGGCGTGCATCTGGCCGCGGGGCTTGATGATGTAGCCGCCCGGGCCGAGCACGGTCTCCGCGTCGTCGGAGCGGAAGCCGATCTCGCCCTCGACGACGATGGAGTACTCGTCCTCCCTGCTGTGCATGTGCGCCGGGGTGATCACGCCGACGCCGAAGGGGTGCTCCACGATGGACAGCGGGCCGCCGGAGACGCCGCTGCTCAGCTTGAAGTCGGCCCCGAAGCCGGGGATGTGCGCGTGGTGGCCCTCCCCCGGCTGTACGACCGTGAGGCGCGGGACGCTGGTGCTCATGGGGCATTCCTCCGTGATCGGGTGCGGGGCGCGCGGCGGAACCTGAAGTCGCCTTCCACGAGGGACCGTTGGGCGAGGTTTTCGGCCACCGCCGGGGCGCGCTGTCTGACGCGGGCCACCCTGCCCTACAGGTTTCGTTACAGTCAATGACTGAAACGAACGGCGGAGTGCGTGGCGGAGCGCCGGTTAGGGTGGCCCGAACAGGAGGAGCACGCCGTGAGCAGCAAGGACGAGGGAGCGGCCGACAGCGCGCGTCGGCGCGCGGGGCGGACCGGTGCGGACGGGTCCGCACCGGAGCGGCCCCCTGCCCCGCGGCCCGGCGGCAGGCCCCGGGACCCGGCGATCGAGGAGGCCATCCTGCGGGCCACCCGGGCGCGCCTGGCCACCGACGGCTACGCGCGCCTGACGATCGGCGACGTCGTCGCCGACGCCGGGGTCACGCGCCCCACCCTGTACCGGCGCTGGGCCAACAAGTACGAACTCGTCGTGGACGCCCTCCACTACGGTCTGCGCAAGCAGCGCGAGGCCTACCCGCCCCTGGACATGGAGCGGATGACTCCGCTGGAGGCCTTCACCGAGGCCGTCCGGCGCCTCGACCCGCGGTACCACAACGAGCGGGCCATGGCCCTGCACGGCAACTTCATGGGCGAGGCCGAGCGCGAGCCGGAGCTGTTCGAGCAGATGCGGGTGCACGGGAACGAGCCACGCTGCGCCGAGCTGGCGCACACCCTGCGCCGGCTCCAGGACGTCGGCGCGGTGCGCGCGGACGCCGACCTCGACGCCGTGGTGACCCTCTGCTTCGGCAGCTACTTCGGCGACTACCTGCGCACGGGCCGGGCCACGCCGGACGACCTGGCCGACCGAGTCGTCGCCATGCTGTGGCCCACCGTCCGGGCGCAGGAGCGCCCCGCACCGTAGCCGAGGACGGCATACCGCCCTTCCGCAAAGGGAAAATCCGGCCAATGACAGGGCCGAGGTGCCATTGTCATGTCGCCGGGACTTCCGCCACTCTGGACGCCGCGTCACAGAAGTTGCCTGGAATACCGACTGAGTTCGGCGCCCCATGCGTCACCACAGCCACAGCGATCGCACCGCCTCTTCCGCACCTCCCGAGCGGGTGCCAGGGTCTCGTAGAGACACCTCCAGGGGCCTGTAGGGGCAGCTCTCCGGAATCGACCGAGAACCGCCGGGGTAGGCAAAACCACTGCCGGTACAGATGAGTTGCCGCTCTTTCACTCCGGAGCAGGCGGAAATCACGGCACGTTGCAGGAATTCGCGCGTCAGCAGCGGGGCGGATCGGATCCATCGGGGCCGATCCGGAATGCGACGAACAGGAGCAGACGCAGGTGATCCCTCTTCCTTCGGTGCGCCGCGGGGCGTGGTTCACGGAACGCCGCGCGAACGACGAGGAACGGCGCGGACGGACGCTGGAGCTGCGCCTGCGCGGCGCCCTGGACACGGAGGCACTGGCGTCGGCCGTGCGGGACGTCACGGACGACGACGGCACCGGGGAGCCGCGCCGCGTGGCGGACGAGCATCTGGTGAGCCTCGCCGTGCCGCCGCACGGCGAGGGGCTGCTCGCCCCGCTCGTACGGGATCTGGAGGCCGCGTACGCCGCCCGGCGGCGGGGCGGCGGCATGCCGGAGCAGGCGCGCTCGGACGGGCCCGAGGGGGCGCCCCGCGCCGTCGGCACGGTGGAATTCGGCCTTGATCACGACCTGTTGCACACGATCGACGAGGCGGCCCGCGTCTGTGGGGTCACGGCTTCGGCGCTGCTGCGGGCGGCGTTCGCGGTGCTCCTGCGACGCGGGCGCGGCGGCGGCGGCGCGGGCCCGGCGCTGGGCCTGCCGGTCGCAGGGTGTGCCGCGGATTGCGGGGTGTGGCTCGTCGAGAGCGCCCCGGCGATACCGGCGGACCTGTGGGAGGGCGACCCGTCGTTCGCCACGCTGACGCGGTGGCTGCGGGACCGGGAGGCGGACGCGGACAGCGGCGGCCTTCCGTTCGGGCTGCACCGCCCGGTGGTCTGCCTGCTCCAGTACGACAGCGGCGCGGTCGGCGGCCGGGAGGCGGCGGCGCTCGCGCGGCAGTTCGCGCGGGTCGTGCGCCAGGTAGCGGCCGCGCCCGAGCGGCGGGTGGGGGCGGTGGCGGTGTCCCTGGCTCCGGTGGATCCGCGCGACCTCGACGCGTGGGAGCGGCGCCATCCGGGCCTCGCTGAGGTGTGGCCGCTGACACCCTTGCAGTCGGGGCTGCTCTTCCACGCGCAGCTCGGCGACTCCGCGCGGGACGCCTACCGGATGCAGTTCGTCATGCGTCTGCGGGGGCGGGTGGAAGCCGATCGCATGCGGGCGGCCGGGCAGGCTCTCCTCGACCGGCACGCGAATCTGCGCGTGGCTTTCGTGGCCGGTTCAGACGGGGATCCGGCACAAGTCGTGGTGAACGGGGTGAGACTGCCCTGGCGCGCCGTCGACTTGCTGGAGAGCGGAGCGGATTCACCTGTCGACAGGGCCTTTGCCGAGTTGTTGGCCGAGGAATCGCGGACGCCTTTCGACGTGGGCGTTCCGCCCTTGCTGCGGATGGCATTGATACGGACGGGAGAAGAGCTGCACGCACTCGTGGTGACGGCTCACCACGTCCTTTTCGACGGTCTTTCGCTGCCGTATCTGGTCGGCGACATCCAGCGGTTGTACGCGGTGGGCGGAGACGGCTCCTCGGTGCCGCGAAGGCCCGCATACCGAGAATTCCTGGTGTGGTTGTCCGGGCAGGACCGGGAGGCCGCCGCGCGGGCCTGGGCCGGGGAACTGGCCGGGGTGGCGGAGCCGACGCTGCTGGCTCCGGTGGTGGCGACGGCTGATGCCTCGGGCACCGGAGAGGCCGGTGGGACTGGTGATGCTGGCAGGGCCGATGAGGCCAGAGAGGTCAGCCAGACAGATGAGGCCGAAGCCACCGCGGACACCGGCGAGGCCGAAGTCGCCCTCACCGAGCCGACCGTGCGCGCCCTGGCCCTGCGGGCCGAGGAACTGGGCGTCGCCCCGGACACGCTGGTGCGAGGCGCCTGGGCCCTGCTCATCGGCGGCCTGACCGGGCGACGGGACGTCGTCTTCGGCACCACCGTGCCCGGGCGGCCGGAGGCGGTGCCCGGGGCGGCCGCGATGGTCGGCCTCTTCGTCAACACGCTGCCGGTGCGGGTGCGCCTCGCGCCCACGGCCACCGTGGCGGACGTGGTGCGCGACCTGCGGGAGCGGCAGGACGCGCTGCCCGGCCACGGCTGCGGCCTCGCCGACATCCAACGGGCCACCGGCACGGGCCTGTTGTTCGACACCCTGGTGACGTCCGAGTCCTACGCCGTGGTCCACGGCGACGAGCACGGCGCCGGATTCGCGGTCACCGGCGTCCGCGCGAGCGCCGACACCCACTACCCGCTGACGGTGGCCGTCACCACCGAGCCGCGCCTCCGCCTGACGCTCCAGTACCGGCGGCCCCTCATCGGCCGACGCGCCGCCCAGGACGTCGCCGACCGGCTCGCGCGCGTCCTCCAGCAGATCGCCGCCGACCCCGGCACGACGGTCGCCCGCCTCGACCTGCTCGCGCCCGCCGAGCGCGCGGACCTTTCGGCCGGGCACGACGAGACCGCTCCCCCGGTCGCGGCGGACACCCTGCCCGGGCTCTTCGCACGGCGCGCCGCCGCGCACCCGGGCGCGGTGACCCTTGAGTACGGCTCCGACGCGCTGACGTACGCGCAGGTGGAGGCGCGCGCCAACCGCCTCGCGCGCGAGCTGATCCGGCGGGGCGTGACGCGGGAGACGGTGGTCGCGGTGTCGCTGTCGCGCTCGCCCGACCTGGTGGTGACGCTGCTCGCCGTGCTGACGGCGGGCGGGACCTATCTGCCGGTGGACGCCGCCTATCCCCCGGACCGGATCGCGTACCTGCTCGCGGACTCCGGCGCGCTGCTCGTCGTGACGGACGCGGCGACGGCGGCACGGCTTCCCGACGTGGCCGTGCCCGTCCTGCGGTGGGACGACCCGCGGACCCTGGCGTCGGTGGCGCGGCTCGACGACCGGCCGGTCACCGACGACGAGCGCGGCGGACCGCTGTCCGTCGCGAACACGGCGTACGTCATCTACACGTCGGGCTCGACCGGACGGCCGAAGGGCGTGGCCGTCACCCACTCCGGCGTGGCCGCGCTCGTCGCGTCGCAGCGGCGGCGGCTCGGCCTCACGGCCGCCGCGCGCGTGCTGCAGTTCGCGTCGCCCAGCTTCGACGTGTCGGTGTACGAGGTGTGCATGGCGCTGCTCACGGACGCCACGCTGGTCCTCGTACCGGAGGACGAGCTGGCTGCCGGAGCTCCGCTGACCGGGACGATCGCCGCGCGGCGCGTCACGCACGTGTTCCTGCCGCCCGCGGTGCTCGGCGCCCTTCCTGCCGGGTCGCTGCCCACCGTTGTCTCCCTCGCGGTCGGCGGGGACGCGGCCACGCCCGAGCTCGTGACCGCGTGGGCCGGTGGCCGGGACCTGGTCAACGCCTACGGTCCGACCGAGACCACGGCCATCGTGACCTTCAGCGACCCGCTCGTCCCCGACGGCCGCACCCCGCCCATCGGCCGCCCCGTCGCCGGCACCCGCCTCTACGTCCTCGACGACGCGCTGCGCCCCGTGCCCCCGGGCGTCGCGGGCGAGCTGTACGTGGCGGGCGCGTCCCTGGCGCGCGGCTATCCGGGCCGCCCGGGGCTGACGTCGGGCCGCTTCGTCGCCTGCCCGTACGGGGCGCCCGGCCGCCGCATGTACCGCACCGGCGACGTCGTCACCCGGCGCCACGACGGCCAGCTGGTCTTCCACGGGCGGGCCGACGACCAGGTCCAGATCCGCGGCTTCCGCGTCGAACCCGGCGAGGTCCAGGCCGCGTTGAGCGAGCACCCGGGCGTGGCACGGGCGGTCGTGGTCGCCGACGAGCGAGGCGGCGACCGGCGGCTCGTGGGCTATGCGGTGCCCGTGGCGGGCACGGCCGCGCCGACCGCCGGGGAGCTGCGGGCCTTCGTGGCCGAGCGGCTGCCCGTGTACATGGTGCCGTCGGTGGTCGTGCCCCTCGCCGCGCTGCCGCTGGGCCCGAACGGGAAGCTGGACCGGCGTGCGCTGCCCGCGCCCGAGCCCGGCGGCGCGGCGGAGCGGGGGCGGGCTCCGCGCACCCCGAGGGAGCGGGCCCTGTGCGCGCTGTTCTCCGAGGTGCTCGGCGTCGAGCGGGTGGGGATCGACGACAGCTTCTTCGACATCGGCGGGCACTCCCTGCTGGCCACACGCCTGGTCAACCGGGCGCGCGCGGTCCTGGGCGTGGACGTCCCGATCCGGGCGGTGTTCGAGTCGGCGACCGTGGCGCGCCTCGCGGAGCGCCTGGGCGCGGCGGCGCGGTCGTCCCGCCCGGAGCTGCGGCGGGCCGACGCGCGGCCCGCCCGGGTGCCGCTGTCGTTCGCCCAGCACCGCCTGTGGTTCCTGCACCGCTACGAGGGCCCTTCGGCGACGTACAACCTGTCGTACGCCCTGCCCCTGAGCGGCGGCCTGGACGTGCCCGCGCTCGCGGCGGCGGTGCGGGACGTGGTGGGGCGGCACGAGAGCCTGCGCACGCGGTTCGTGGCGGACGACCGGGGCACCGCCGCGCAGGTCGTCGTGGAGGCGGGCGACGTCGTGCTCGACGTACCCGTACGGGACGTCGCGCCGGACGCGGTGGACGCCGCCGTGGCGGAGGAAGTCGCGTACCGGTTCGACCTGTCGGCGGAGCTTCCGGTCCGGGCGTGCGTGCTGCGCAGCGCCCCCGACGAGCACGTGCTGGTGCTGCTCCTGCACCACATCGCCGCCGACGGCGAGTCCATGCGTCCCCTGGCCCGCGACCTGGCCGCCGCCTATGCCGCCCGGCGCCGGGGCGCCGCACCGCACTGGGCCGCCGCGCCCGTGCAGTACGCGGACTACACCCTGTGGCAACGCGAGCTGCTCGGCGACGAGGGCGACCCCGACAGCCTGCTCTCGACCCAACTCGCCTACTGGCGCGGTGAGTTGGCAGGCGTGTCGCAGCCACTGCGGCTCCCCGCCGACCGGCCGCGGCCGCCGGTGGCCAGCCACCGCGGCGACACCGTCGCGTTCGCCCTGGAAGCCGACGTCCTGGCCGCCGTCGAAGCGGTGGCGCGGGCGCAGGGCGCCACCGTGCCGATGGTGCTCCAGTCCGCCCTCGCGGTCCTGCTGCACCTGATGGGCGGCGGCGACGATCTCACCCTCGGGGTGCCGATCGCGGGGCGGACCGACGAGGGGCTCGGGGAGCTGGTCGGGTTCCTCGTCAACACCTGGGTGCTGCGGGCCGACCTGTCGGGCGACCCGTCGTTCGACGACGTGGTCCGGCAGGTGCGGGACAAGGCCGTGACCGCGTACGACCACCAGGACCTGCCCTTCGAGCGGCTCGTCGAGGACCTCAACCCGGAGCGCTCCACCGCCCACCACCCCCTGTTCCAGGTGATGTTCTCCTGGCGCACCACGGATCACGAGGTCTTCGACGTGCCGGGCCTTCGGTCGGCCTTCGCGCTCGTGCCCACCCGGACCGCGAAGTTCGACCTCGTGTTCGCGCTCGCCGACACGCCGGGGCGCGGAGTCGTGGGCGCTCTGGAGTACGCCACCGACCTGTTCGACCGGGGCACCGCCGAGGCCCTCGCGGCTCGCTTCACGCACCTCGTACGGCGGTTGGCCGCCGATCCGCGGGCGCGGATCGGCGCGGTGGACCCGCTGGGGCCCGGGGAGCGGGAGCGGCTGCTGCGCGCGTTCAACGACACGGAGGTGAGCACGCCCGACGTGACCGTCCCGGCGCTGTTCGAGCGGCGGGCCGCCGCCGCGCCGGACGCCGTCGCGGTGGTGTGCGGCGAGACGTCGCTGACGTACCGGGAGCTGAACGCGCGGGCCGACCGGCTCGCCCGCGCGCTCGTGCGGCGCGGGGCGGGGCCCGACGTGCTGGTGGCCGTGGCGCTGCCGCGCTCGGCGGAGCTCGTCGTCGCGCTCCTGGGCGTCGTGAAGGCCGGTGCGGGCTATGTGCCGATCGACCCCCGGTATCCGAGCGCCCGTCTCGGCCTGGTCCTCGCGGACGCGGGCCCCCTGCTCGTCCTGACCGACGCGGCGACGCGGCACGTCCTGCCGTCCGACGTCCCAGGGCTGCTGCTCCTGGACGAGGTGGAACTCCGCACCGGCCCCGGTCCGGAACGCACGGCCGCGCTGTCGCCGCAGCACCTCGCCTATGTGATGCACACCTCCGGTTCCACCGGCACGCCGAAGGGCGTCGGCGTCACGCACCGCGGCGTGGTGCGGCTCGCCCTCGACCGCGCGTACGCGGGCACCGGTCACGAGCGCGTCCTGATGCACTCGACGCAGGCGTTCGACGCCGCCACCTACGAGCTGTGGGTGCCGCTCCTGAACGGCGGCACGGTCGTGGTGGCGCCCGGCGACTCCCCGGACCCGGCGGCCCTCGCGGCGGTGATCGCCGAACACCGGGTGACCGGGCTCCTGGTGACGGCGGGCCTCTTCCAGGTGGTGGCCGAGGAGCTGCCCGAGGCGTTCACGGGCGTCCGCGAGGTGTGGGCCGGTGGCGACGTGGTGCCCCCGGCCGCGGTCCGGCGCGTCCTGGCCGCCTGCCCGGGCACCGCGGTCGTCGACGCCTACGGCCCGACGGAGGCCACCATGGCCGCGTCGGCGCACAGGGTGCGTACGGCGGCCGACGTCGGCGCGGTCGTACCGATCGGGCGGCCGCTCGACGGCACCCGCCTGTACGTCCTGGACGCGGCGCTCCGCCCGGTCCCGGCAGGCGTGCCGGGCGAGCTGTACATCGCGGGCGACCGGCTCGCCCGCGGCTATCTCGGCCGCGCCGCCCTGACCGCGGAGCGCTTCGTCGCCTGCCCGTTCGGCGGGCCCGGGGACCGCATGTACCGCACCGGCGACCTCGTGGCCTGGACCGGCGAAGGCCGCCTCGTCTACCGGGGCCGCACCGACGCCCAGCTGAAGGTGCGCGGGTTCCGGATCGAGCCGGGCGAGGTCGAGGCCGCGCTGACCGCGCACCCCGGCGTGGCCCGAGCCGTGGTGGTGGCCCGCCCGGGACCGGGCGGCGGCGGGCGCCTCGCGGCGTACGTCGTCCGCGTCGGCGAGGGCGGCATCGCGGGCGTCGGCGACATCGACTTCCACGTCGGCGTGGGCGCGGCGGAGCTGCGCAGGTTCGTGGCGGACCGGCTCCCGGAGTTCATGGCCCCGGCGGCGTACGTGCTGCTCGACCGGCTGCCGCTGACGCCGAGCGGCAAGCCGGACCGCGCCGCGCTGCCGGAGCCGGAGTTCACCACCGGCTCCTACCGGGCGCCTCGGACGCGGCGTGAGCAGGTCCTGGCGGACGTGTACGCCGACGTGCTCGGCCGGGACCGGGTCGGTGTCGACGACGACTTCTTCGCCGCGGGCGGGGACAGCATCCGCTCGATCCAGGTGGTCTCCCGCGCCCGGGCGCGGGGCGTGGACGTCACACCGCGCCAGGTCTTCCAGCACCGGACGGTGGCCGAGCTCGCCCGGCTCGCGCCCGCCGGGCCCGACGGCGGCGTGGAGCCCCCGGCCCTCGCCGAACTCGACGGCGGCGGTGCGGGGTTCCTGCCGCTGCCGCCCATCGCGCGGTACGTCCGCGAGCGCGGCGGCTCCCTCGACCGGTTCGCCATGTCGGTCCTCCTCGACCTGCCCGAGGGCATCGACCGGGCCGGGCTCCTCGCTACCCTGGACGCGGTCGTCGCCCACCACGACGTGCTGCGCTCGCGCCTGGTGACCGCCGGCGACGCGGGCGAGGGGCTGCTGGTCGGGGCGCCGGGCCCGGTGGACTGCGGCACGCTGCTGCGCCGCGTCGAGCACGCCGGGCACGGGGACGCGGCGGACGACGCGTGGTGGCGGCGCGCCGTCGCGGCGGAGCGGGACGCGGCGGCGGGCCTCCTCGATCCGGCGGCCGGGGTGATGGCGCGGTTCGTGTGGTTCGACCCGGGCCCGGCGGCGGGCGCGGGGCGGCTCCTCGTCGTGCTGCACCACCTGGTGGTGGACGGCGTGTCGTGGCGCGTGCTGCTTCCGGACCTCGCGGCGGCCTGGGCCGACGTGCGCGCGGGCCGGACCCCCGTGCTGCCCGGGGTGGGCACGTCGTACCGGCGGTGGGCGCACGCCCTCGTCGCGGCGGCGCACAGCGACCGCAGGGCGGCCGAACTGCCCCGGTGGCTGGCCGTCGTGGAGGGCCCCGACCCGGTGCTCGGCACCCGCGGGTTCGACCCGGCGGTGGACGTCAGGACCACGGTGGACACGGTGCGCCTGCGGCTGCCCGCCGCTGTCACCGAAGCGCTTCTGACCACGCTGCCCGCGGCCTTCCGCTGCGGGGTCAACGACGGTCTGCTCGCGGGGCTCGCCCTCGCGGTCGCCCGGCTGCGCCGGGCGCGCGGGGTCGACGAGCCCTCGCTCCTGCTGATGCTCGAGGGCCACGGGCGCGAGGAGGCGGCGGTCCCCGGCGCCGATCTGTCGCGCACGGTCGGCTGGTTCACCAGCGCGTTCCCCGTCCGTCTCGATGTGTCCGGGTGCGACGTCGACGAGGCCTTCGCGGGCGGCGCGGCGGCGGGCGGCGCGGTCAAGGCCGTCAAGGAGCAGCTCGTCGCCGTGCCCGACGGCGGCATCGGCTACGGGCTGCTGCGCGAGCTGAACCCGCGCACCGCGGCCGTGCTCGGCCCGCGCCCCACCGGGCAGATCGGCTTCAACTACCTGGGCCGGTTCTCCCCCGCCGACATGCCCGAGCGGCTGCATGGCCTCGGCTTCACCCAGGTCGCCGGGCTCGGCGGGCCGACCGCAGGGGCGGCCGCCGACATGCCCGCGCTCGCCGCGGTGCAGATCAACTCGATGGTGACCGACACCGCGCGAGGGCCGTGCCTCGACGCGGAGTTCGAGTTCGCCACGGGCGCGGTGCCCCGGGCCCTGGTGCGGGAACTCGCGGAGCTGTGGGCCGCCGCCCTCGGCGGGCTCGCGCGCCACGCCGAAGGGCCTGGAGCGGGCGGGCTCACGCCCTCGGACGTGCCGCTTGTGCCGGTGCGCCAGCGCGACATCGAGGTCTGGGAGCGCCGGTACCCGGGGCTCGCGGAGGTCTGGCCGCTCACCCCGCTCCAGTCGGGCCTGCTGTTCCACACGCTGTACGCCGACGGCGAGCCGGACGCGTACCACGTGCAGTTCGTCCTCCATCTGCGCGGGCACGTGGCGGCCGCCCGGATGCGCGCGGCCGGACAGGCGCTCCTCGACCGGTACGCGAACCTGCGGACGGCCTTCGTCGCGGGGGCCGACGGGGACTCCGTACAGGTCGTGGTGGACGGGGCGGAGCTGCCGTGGCGCGAGGTGGACCTGACGGGGGACGGCGGCGCGGCGGAGGCGGGCCCCGACGCGGCCTTCGAGGCGCTGCTGGCCGACGACGCGCGGCAGCCCTTCGACGTGGCGGCGCCCCCGCTCCTGCGGATGGCGTTGGTGCGCCGCGCGGCGCGGCGGTACGAACTAGTCCTGACGGCTCATCACCTGCTGTTCGACGGCTGGTCGTTGCCCGTCCTCACCCAGGATCTGCTGCGGCTCTACGGGGCCGGAGGCGACGGTTCCGCGCTGCCGCGGGCGCCGCGGTACCGGGACTTCCTGACGTGGCTCGGCGCGCAGGACCGGGAGGCCGCGGCCCGGGCGTGGGCCGACGAGCTGGCGGGGGTGACGGAGCCGACGCTGCTCACGCCGGTGGCTCGGGCCGCGCCCGGGACGGCGCGGGACGCGGGGTTCGGCCAGGTCGAGGTGCCCGTCCCCGTGGACCTGGCGCGGGGTCTCGCCGCCCGCGCGGCCGACCTCGGCGTCACCCTGAACACCGTGGTGCAGGGCGCCTGGGCACTGCTCGTCGGCGGTCTGACGGGCCGGGCCGACGTCGTGTTCGGCGCGACGGTGTCCGGCCGTCCCGGGGCGGTGCCCGGCGTCGACGCGATGGCCGGGATGTTCATCAACACACTGCCGGTACGGGTGCGGTGCGCGCCCGCCGACAGCGTCGCCGAGGTCCTCACCGGCCTCCAGGACCGACAGGCGGCGCTGCTCGACCACCACCACTGCGGCCTGACCGAGATCCACCGGGTCACGGGCACGGACGTGCTCTTCGACACCCTCGTCGCCTTCGAGTCCTACCCCGTGGACCGGGTCGGCTTCGGCGAGGCGAACGCGGCCGCGGGCATCGAGGTCACCGGCATCCGCCCGCTGTCCGGCTCGCACTACCCGCTGACCGTGATGGCCGCCGCCGACCCGTGGCTGCGCCTCACGCTCCAGCACCAGCGGAACGTGATCGGCCACGACGCGGCCCGCGACATCGCGGACCGCTTCCAGCACGTGCTCACCCAACTGGCCGCCCGGCCGGACGCGTTGGTCGGCAGGCTCCAGGTGCTGACGGCGGCGGAGCGGGAGCGGCTGCTGCACACGCTCAACGACACGGCCGTCGGGGCGCCGGAGCGGACCGTCGTCGACCTCTTCGAGGAGCAGGCCCGGCGGCGGCCGGACGCGCTCGCGGTGGTCTGCGGCGAGGTGTCCCACACCTACGCCCGGCTCGACGCCCGCGCCGACCGGCTCGCGCGCGCCCTCGCGGGGCTCGGCGTGGTCCCCGAGACCGTCGTGGCGCTCGCCCTGCCGCGCTCCGCGGACCTCGTCGTCTGTGCCCTGGGCATCCTCAAGGCGGGCGGCGCGTATCTGCCGCTCGACCCGGAGCACCCCGGCACCCGCCTCGGCCACATCCTCACCGACGTGCGCCCGGAGCTGATCCTCACCGACGCCGCGACGGCCGGGCGGCTGCCCGCGACGGGCACCCGGGCCGTCCTCCTCGACGACCTCACCGGCCCCGGCCTCGCGGACGACACACCGGAGCCGCCGCGCCGCCCGCGCCCCGAGCACCTGGCGTACGTCATCGCCACGTCCGGTTCGACGGGGCGGCCCAAGGGCGTGGCCCTCACCCACGCCAACCTCGTCAACCCGTTCGCCGACCTGGCCGAGCAGGTCGGGGCGCCCGGCTGGCGGATGCTGACCGGCACCTCCATCGGCTTCGACATGGCCGCCTTCGAGGTCTTCTGCACCCTCGTCACCGGCGGCCGCGTCGAGATCGTCCGTGACGTGCTCGCCCTCGCCGAGCGCGCCGCCTGGGACGTCGACGTCATCAGCTCCGTGCCGTCGGCCTTCGCGGAGCTCGTCGACCGGATCGGCGACCGCGTCCGCCCCCGGACCCTCGCCCTCGGGGGCGAGGCGCTGCCGCCGGCCCTGGTCGAGCGCGTCCGCGCGCACTGGCCCCGGATCCGGATCGTCAACGGCTACGGCCCGAGCGAGGCGTTCTACGCCACCTCCCACGTCCTCGACCCCGGCCGCGGCTACTCCCGCGGGGTTCCGGTCGGCCGCCCGCTGGGCAACGTGCGCGCCTACGTCCTGGGCCCCGGCCTGGCCCCGGTCGCCCACGGCGCCACCGGCGAGCTGTACCTGGCGGGCGCGGGCGTCGGCCGGGGCTACCACCGCCGCGCCGCCCGCACCGCCGAGCGGTTCGTCGCCGATCCGTTCGGTCCCCCGGGCACCCGCATGTACCGCACGGGCGACCTGGCCCGCTGGAACGCCCGGGACGAGCTGGAGTACGCGGGCCGCGCCGACGCCCAGGTCAAGATCCGCGGCTACCGCGTCGAACCCGGCGAGATCGAGGCCGCCCTCGCCACCCACCCCCGGGTCGGCCGGGCGGCCGTGGTCGTCCGGGGCGCCGCCGCGGCGCGCCGCCTCGTCGCGTACGTCGTCCCCGCCGAAGGCGGCGACGGGCCGCCGCCCGCCGAGCTGCGGGCCTTCCTCACCGGGCTGCTGCCGGACTACATGGTCCCCGCCGCCTTCGTCCTGCTCGACCGGCTCCCCCTGTCCCCGCACGGCAAGCTCGACCGCACGGCGCTGCCGCGCCCCGAACCGGCCCGCACCACGGCCTACCGGGCGCCGCGCACCCCTCAGGAGCGGCTGCTGTGCGCGCTGTTCGCCGAGGTGCTCGGGGCGGAGAACGTCGGGGCCGCGCCCGTGGGGATCGACGACAGCTTCTTCGACCTGGGCGGGCACTCCCTGCTGGCCACCCGGCTCGCCAACCGGATGCGTACGTCTCTGGGCGTGGACGTTCCGATCCGGGTGGTGTTCGCGTCGGCGACCGTGGCGCGCCTGGCCGGGTACGCGGTCGCGCAGGCGCGGTCGGCGCGACCGGTCCTGCGGCGGGCCGACGCGCGTCCCGCCCGGGTGCCGCTGTCGTTCGCCCAGCACCGCCTGCGGTTCCTCGACGCGCTCGAACCGCTGCCGACGTACCATCTGCCGCTCGTGGTCCGGCTCCGTGGCGACCTCGATGTGCCCGCGCTCGCGGCGGCGGTGCGGGACGTGGTGGGGCGGCACGAGAGCCTGCGCACGCTGTTCGTCACCGACGACCGGGGCGTGGCGGCGCAGGTCGTCGTGGAGGCGGGCGACGTCGTGCTCGACGTGCCCGTGCGCGACGTCGCGCCGGACGCGGTGACCGCGACGGTGTCCGAGGTGGTGGGCCGCGGCTTCGACCTCTCGGCGGAGCTTCCGGTCCGGGTGTGCGTGCTGCGCTGCGCCCCCGACGAGCACGTGCTGGTGCTGCTCCTGCACCACATCGCCGCCGACGGCGAGTCCATGCGGCCCCTGGCCCGCGACCTGGCCGCCGCCTACGCCGCCCGGCGCCGGGGCGACCCGCCCCGGTGGGCCGAACTCCCCGTGCAGTACGCGGACTACACCCTGTGGCAACGCGAACTGCTCGGCGACGAGACCGACCCCGACAGCCTGCTCTCGACCCAACTCACCTACTGGCGCGATGAGTTGGCCGGTGCTCCGCAGCCACTGCGGCTCCCCGCCGACCGGCCGCGGCCGCCGGTGGCCAGCCACCGCGGCGACACCGTCGCGTTCCGGCTCGCTCCCGAGGTGCGGTCGGCGCTCGACGACGTGGCCCGCGCGCACGGCGCGACCGTGCCGATGGTGCTCCAGTCCGCCCTCGCGGTCCTGCTGCACCTGATGGGCGGCGGCGACGACCTCACCGTGGGCTCCTCCATCGCCGGGCGCACCGACGAAGGCCTCGCGGACCTCGTGGGCTTCTTCGTCAACACCTGGGTGCTGCGGGCCGACCTGTCGGGCGACCCGTCGTTCGACGACGTGGTCCGGCAGGTGCGGGACAAGGCCGTGACCGCGTACGACCACCAGGACCTGCCCTTCGAGCGGCTCGTCGAGGACCTCAACCCGGAGCGCTCCACCGCCCACCACCCCCTGTTCCAGGTGATGTTCTCCTGGCAGCGGGGCCTGGGCGACATCGAACTCGCCGAGCTGAAGGCCGCCCCGGAGCCGGTCGTGACGGGGACCGCGAAGTTCGACCTGCTCTTCCAGGTCGACGAGCCGTCGCCGGGCGACCGGCAGCCGGGGCAGGGCCTGTACGGGCTCGTCGAGTACGCCGCCGACCTGTTCGACCGGAGCACCGCGCAGGCGCTGGCCGACCGGTTCACGCGTCTCGTCGGCCGGTTGGCGGCGGACCCCGGGGTGCGGCTCGACGCCCTGGACGCGCTCACGGACACCGAGCGGGACCTGCTGCGCGAGGTGAACGACACCGCGGCGCCCACCCCGCCGGTGACGGTCCCCGCGCTCTTCGAACGGCGGGTCGCCGCCGCGCCGGACGCCGTCGCGGTGGTGTCCGGCGACGCGTCACTGACGTACCGGGAGCTGAACGCGCGGGCCAACCGGCTCGCCCGCGTCCTGGTGCGGCACGGCGTGGGGCAGGAGTCGGCCGTGGCCCTCGCCGTGCCGAGGTCCCCGGAGTACGTGGTGGCGGTGCTCGCCGTCCTGAAGGCCGGGGGCGCGTACGTGCCGCTGGCGCACGACCATCCGCCGGAGCGCCTGGCGTCGCTGCTGCGGAATACGCGCCCGGCGCTCCTCGTGACCGCGTCCCGGGTGGCGGCCGACCTGCCCGACGGCCCCTGGCCGCGCCTCGTCGTCGACGCCCCGGACACGGTCGCGGCCGTGGCGGGCGAGGCGGACGACGACCTGCCGGACGGGGGACGGCCGGACCGGCTCGCCTACGTCATCCACACGTCCGGGTCCACGGGCCTGCCCAAGGGCTCCGGGGTCGGCCACCGCGCCGTGGTGGACCTGGCGGCGGACCGGGTCTGGGCGGGCGGCGCCCAGGAACGGGTGCTGCTGCACAACACGCCGACGTTCGACATGGCCGTCTACGAACTGTGGGTGCCGCTCCTGAACGGCGGCACGATCGTCCTCGCACCCGCCGGCAGGCTGGACGTCGACACGTACGCGGCGGTCATCACCGAGCGGCGGGTGACCGCGCTCCTCCTCACGCCGGGCCTGCTGTCCCTGCTCGCCGACGCCCACCCGCACTGCCTCGGCGGGCTGCGCGAGGTGTGGGCAGGCGGCGAGGCGCTGCCCGTGGAGACGGTGGCGCGGCTGCTGCGCGACCGGCCGGAGGCCGTCGTCGTCAACGGGTACGGGCCGACGGAGGCCGCGGTGTTCGCCACCTGCCGCCGGTTCACCGCCGCCGACCGGCTCGGCCCGACGGTCCCGATCGGACGGCCCCTCGACAACACGCGCGCGTACGTGCTCGACGACCTGCTGCGCCCCGTGCCGCCCGGCGTGGAGGGCGAGCTGTACCTCGCCGGTTCGGGCCTGGCGCGCGGCTATGTGCGGCGACCCGCGCTCACCGCGGAGCGGTTCGTGGCCTGCCCGTTCGGCGCGCCCGGCGCGCGCATGTACCGCACCGGGGACGTTGTGGTGTGGACGGCGGACGGCGAGCTGCTGTTCCGCGGGCGCGTCGACGACCAGGTGCAGGTCCGCGGCTACCGGGTCGAGCCCGGTGAGGTGGAAGCGGCCCTCCTGACGCATCCGGGGGTGGGCGGGGCGGTCGTGGTCGCCCGGGAGAGCCCGGGCGGCGGCGGAAAGCGGCTCGTCGCCCACGTCGTTCCGGCCGCGGGGGCCGGTGGTCGGGCCGCGGAGTCCGGAGGGCAGGTCACGGGGCCCGGCGGTCGGGCCGCAGAACCCGGCGGGCAGGTCACGGAGTCCGGCGGTCGGGCCGCAGAACCCGGCGGACAGGTCACGGAGTCCGGCAGTCAAGCCGCGGAGTCCGGAGGGCAGGTCACGGGGCCCGGCGATCGGGCCGCAAAACCCGGCGGACAGGTCACAGAGTCCGGCAGTCAAGCCGCGGAATCCGGAGGACAGGTCACGGGGCCCGGCGATCGGGCCGCAAAACCCGGCGGACAGGTCACAGAGTCCGGCAGTCAAGCCGCGGAATCCGGAGGACAGGTCACGGAGTCCGGCGGACAGACCGCAAAACCCGGCGGACAGGTCACAGAGTCCGGCAGTCAAGCCGCGGAATCCGGAGGACAGGTCACGGAGTCCGGCGGACAGACCGCAAAACCCGGCGGGCAGGTCACAGAGTCGGGCGGTAGAGCCGCGGAGTCCGGTGGGCAGGTCACGGAGTCGGGTGGTCGAGCCGCGGAGTCCGGCGAACAGACCGCAAAACCCGGCGAACAAGTCACGGAGTCCGGCAGTCAAGCCGCGGAGTCCGGAGAGCAGGTCACGGGGCCCGGCGGTCAGACCGCAAAACCCGGCGGACAGACCGCAGAGTCCGGCGGCCGAGCCACAGAACCCGGCGGGCAGGTCACGGAGTCCGGCGGACAAACCGCGGAACCCAGCCAGCGGACCGGGCAACCCGGCAGGCAGGCCGCAGAGCCGAGCGGGCACGCGGAGCCCGGCGGGCGGGCCACGGGCGCCGGGGCCGCCGCCGAGGGCCCTCCCGCTCCCGTCGGCCCCCTCGCCCCCGAGGGCCTGCGCGCCCATCTGGCCCGGCGGCTGCCGCCGTACATGCTGCCCGCCGCGTTCGTCGCGCACGACGCCTTCCCGCTCACCCCGCACGGCAAGGTGGACCGCCGGGCCCTGCCCGCTCCCCCGGAACCCGGCACCGGCTCCGCCACCGCCCCGGTGCGGCCGCGCACGGACACCGAGCGGGCGGTCGCCGCGATCTGGGCGCAGCTGCTCGACCGGGACGAGGTCGGGGTGCACGAGAAGTTCTTCGAGGCCGGCGGGACCTCCCTCTCCCTCCTCGCGCTCAGCCGCCGCCTGGCCGGACTCGGCCCGCGCGAGGTGCCGTTGAGCGCCCTGTTCGAGCACACCACGGTCGAGGCGATGGCCCGCCTGGTCGACGGCCGCCCTCTCGGCGAACCCTCCTACGAAACGAGGTACGAGCTATGAGGTACGAGCCATGACGCACCCGAGCCCCTCCGGCCGGGAGGCCGTGGCGGTCATCGGGGTGGCCCTCGCCCTGCCCGACGCCGACGACCTGGACGCCCTCCACCGCAACCTGCTCGAAGGCCGGGTCAGCGTCCGCGCGCCGGGCCGCGACCGGGCCCACTACGCGGGGGCGCCCGCGGACGCCGGCTACCTCCCCCTGGCCTATCTGGACCGCATCGACCTCTTCGACCACCGGTTCTTCGACCTGTCGCGGCGCGAGGCCGAGTTGATGGACCCGCACCAGCGCATGACCGCCCAGCTCGCCCACCGGGCCATCGAGAACGCCTGCTACGCGCCCCGCGACCTGAAGGGCTCGCGGACCGCCGTCGTTCTCAGCGCGCCCGAGCCGCACTACGCGGGCCTGTACCCGGACGACGACCCGCAGCAGGTCCTCGGCTCGCACCCGTCGGCCACGGCCGCGCGGATCTCCTACCTCTTCGACTTCGCCGGGCCCGCCCTCGTCGTGGACACCGCGTGCAGCGGCAGCCTGACGGCGCTCGCCGTCGCCGTGGACCAGCTGCGCGACGGGCGGGCGGACCTGGCGGTCGCGGGCGGGCTCAGCCTGTATCCGGTGCTGATCCGCGAGCGCGACTACGTGCCCCTGCTCGGCATCGTGTCCGCCGACGGGGTGTGCCGCCCCTTCGACGCCGCCGCGGACGGCTCCACCGCCGGTGAGGGCGGCGGGCTCGTCGTGCTCAAGCGGCTCTCCGACGCGCTCGCCGACGGCGACCACGTCCACGCCGTGGTGCGCGGTGTCGCCGTCAACCAGAACGGCTTCCGCGCCACGAGCATGAGCGCGCCCAGCGCCCGGGCCCAGTCCGCCGCGATCGTCGAGGCCTGGCGGCAGGCGGGCGGGGCACCGCCCGCCTACGTGGAGTGCCACGGCTCGGGCACGCGGCTCGGCGACGTGATCGAGGCCGAGGGGCTGCGGCAGGCCTTCACCGAAGCCGGGGCCGGGCCCGGGCCCGGGCCCGGTGAACCGTGTGGAATCAGCAGCATCAAGGGCAACATCGGCCACATCAACCACGCCGCGGGGATCGCGGGACTCCTCAAGGTCCTCGCCGGGCTCCGGCACGGCACGCGCTACCCGAACCCGAACTTCAGCGCGCCCAACCCGCTGATCGACTTCAGCGGCCCGGTCCGCGTCGACGCGGCGGCGCGGGCCTGGGAGCCCGCCCCCGGCACGCCCCGCCGGGCGGGCGTCAGCTCCTTCGGCCTGACCGGGACCAACGTGCACGCCGTCGTCGAGGAGCCGCCCGCCGCGCCGCCCGCGCCCGCCGCGCCGGAGCCGGGGACCGAGCTCGTCACCCTCTCCGCGAAGTCCCCCCGGGCGCTCGCCGCCTACGCGGAGCGCGTCGCCGACTTCCTCGACTCCACCGGGCACCGGCTCTCCGACATCGCCCACGCCCTGAACCGGGGCCGCGACGACCACCCGTACCGCTGGGCGGGCACCGCACGCGACCGCCGCGAGCTGGCCGCCGCCCTGCGCGCGGCGCCCCACGCCGAGCGGGAACCGGCCGCGGCGGCCCCCCTCGTGCTGCTCTTCTCCGGCGACGCCGAACTCGGCGACGGGACCTGGGCGGCCCTGAGCGCGGCCTTCCCCGCACTCGCCGACGCCGACGGCGGCACGGACGACGGCCCGCCGGGCGCCCGTCTCTTCGACCGGCAGCTCGCGGGCCACCGCCTCGCGCGCGCCCTCGGCCTGTCCGCCGCACGCCTGGTCGGCTCCGGCGTCGGCAACCTCGCGGTGCGGTCCGCGCAGCGCCCGGCGACGGCGGACGAGGCCCGCCGCGCGGCCGCGGACACGCCGATCACGAGCCAGGTCGACGAGGCCGGGCTCCGGCGCGCGGCGCGCGGCCTCGTCGACGAGGGCGCCGTGGTGGTCGAGCTGGCCGCGGACGGCACCCTGGCACTGGAGATCTCCCGGGTGGCCCCCGAGCTGCCCGTCGTCCGCCTCTACGCCGACCCCACGCGGGACGGCGTGCTCTCCGCGCTCGCCGGGCTCTACGCGCTCGGCGCGGACATCGACTGGAACGCGTACTACGCCGGGACCGGGGCCCGCCGCATCGAGGTGCCGACCTACCCGTTCGACGCCGACGCGGTGTCCTGCTGGTGTCTGCCGCCGGGCGGGCCGCTGCCGACGCACGCACCGGAGCCCGCGCCCGCCCCGTCGCCCGTACCGGCGCGGCAGGCCGAACCGGGCGCCACCGAGGCCGAGTTGGCCGCGCTGTGGAAGCACGTCCTCAAGGCCGACGAGGTCGGCCCCGGCTCGAACTACTTCGAGCTGGGCGGCACGTCCATCGCGGGCATCACCGTGCTGCGCGCGGCCGAGGAGCGCTTCGGCGCCCGTCTGACCTTCGCCGACCTGCACCGGAACCCCACCCTGCGCGCCCTCGCCGCGCGCATCGACGCCGTGCGCGCGACGAGCCCCGGACGGGACGACTGGACGATCACCCCGCTGCCGCGCCCCGGCCGTCTGCCGCTCTCCTTCAACCAGGAGCAGCTGTGGTACCTGGACCGGCTGAACCCGGGCAGCCCGCTGTACAACATCCCCGCCAACACCCGCTACGTCGGCGACTTCGACTTCGGCGCGTTCCGCGGCGCCCTGGGCGACGTGGTGGACCGGCACGAGGTGCTGCGCACCCGCATCCTGGACGAGGACGGCCGTCCGTACGCCGTGGCCGACACGGCCGCGCCACAGGTGGAGTTCGTCGACCTCGGCGCGCTGCCCGAGGAGCGGCGCACCGAGGAGCTGTCCCGCACGATCACGGCGGAGGCGACGGCGCCCTTCGACCTCGGGCGGGGCCCGCTCCTGCGCACGGTGGTGGTCAGGGTCGCCGAGCGGGACCACGTCGTCCTGCACACCGTGCACCACATCGCCTTCGACGGCTGGGCCCCCGCCGTGTTCTTCCGCGAGCTGTCCGCCTGCTACGGCGCCCGGATCGCCGGGCGCCGGGCCGAGCTGCCCGAACTGCCCGTCCAGTACGCGGACTTCGCGGCCTGGCAGCGGCGGTGGCTGGACGCGGAGCGCATGGAGCGCGGGCTCGCGTACTGGCGTCGGCAGTTGCGCGACCTGGACGTTCCCGAGCTGCCGCTCGACCGGCCGCGCCCGGCCGCGCAGTCGTACCGCGGCGGCTATGTGAAGTTCGCGCTCGACGAGGAACTCGCCCGGCGCCTGCGCGCGTTCAGCGTCGGCGAGAGCACCACGAGCTTCGTCACCATGCTCGCCGTGGTCGACGCCCTGCTGCACCTGTGGGCGGGCCGGCGTGACGTGGTGGTGGGCGCGGCGACGACGGGCCGGTTCAACCCCGCGACGCACGACCTGATCGGCTACTTCAACAACCTGCTGCCGTTCCGCACGAAGGTCGATCCGGGGATCGGCTTCCGCGAGCTGGTCGCGCGGTGCGCGGCCACCGCCACCGGGGTCCTGGACCACGAGGAGATCCCGTTCGCGAGGATCGTCGCCGACGCCGGCCACCGCGACCCGTCACGGCATCCGGTGTTCACCGTCTGCTACACGCACCAGAACACCGTCGCCGCGTCCCTGGACCTGGAGGGGCTGCGCCCCGTGGCCCTGCGGGGCGACCTCGCCGGGGTCTCCGGAGTCGCCCCGGGCACCGCCAAGTTCGACCTCACCTTCGGCCTGTACGACCAGGACGACAGCCCCATGGACGCGTACCTGGAGTACGCGGTCGACCTGTTCGACGCCGCGACCGCGCACCGCCTGGTCGGCCTCTTCCAGGGCATCGCCGAGGCCGTGATGAGCGACCCGGACCGGCCGCTCGCGGACCTCGCGCCGCTCCTCGGCGGGACCGGCGGCGTCGAGTCCTCCCTGCTCGTCGGGGAGCGCCGCGCGCTCCCGGACACGCGCCTGGTCTGTGAGGTCTTCCAGGAGCACGCCGCGCGGCGCCCGGACGAGGTCGCGGTGATCGACGCTGCCGGGGAGCACACCTTCCAGGAGGTCGACCGGCGCGCGAACCGCCTCGCCCGGCGGCTCGTCGCGCACGGCGTCGGCCCGGACGGCGTCGTCCCGGTGCTCGCCGCGCGCGGGGCCGACCTGGTGGTCGGCTGGCTCGGCGTCCACAAGGCGGGGGCGGCCGTCGCCTCGCTCGACCCGGCCGTCCCCGAGCGCCGGGTGCGGTCCGTGCTCGCCGGGGTCGGCGCCGCCGCCGTGGTCCTGGGCGAGGGCATGACCATCACGGTCCCCGAGGGCGTCCCGGTCCTGCGCATCGCCGACGCCGTGGCGCAGCCGGGCCCGGACACGGACGCGGGCCCGGACGGGGACGGCGCGCCACCACTGCGGGCGGGCCCGCGCAATCTGGCGTACGTGGTCCACACCTCGGGCTCCACCGGGCGCCCGCAGGGCTGCGAGGTCGAGCACGGCGGGCTGCTCAACGTCCTGACGTGGTACGGCGACACGTTCGGGATCGGGCCCGGGGACCGCGTCGCGCAACTGGCCGCCGCGGGCTTCGACATGGCCATGTTCGAGGTCATGGCGGCCCTGTACCACGGCACCGCGCTGTACTTCGTCGCGGACCCGCTGCAGACCCCGGACAAGCTCCTCGGCGACCTGGCCGAGCACCGCGTCACCGTGGCCTGCATGCCGACGCCGCTGGCCGAGACGGTCCTCGCGGAGCTGCCCGACGAGCCCGCTCCCGGCCTGCGCCTGGTGCTCACGGGCGGCGACCGGCTGCGGGTGCGTCCGCCGCGCCGGACGCCCTTCGCGGTGCACAACATCTACGGGCCGACCGAGTGCGCCTTCTGCGTGACCGGGGGCCCGGTCGCCGACGCCGGGGCGGCCCCCGACGTCGTCCCGGACATCGGCAGGCCGCTGCCCAACGTCCGTGTCCACGTCCTTGACTCCCGCCTGCGCCCCGTGGCGCGGGGCGAGCGCGGCGAGGTCTACGCCGGGGGCGCCCACGTCGGCCGCGGCTACCACGGCAGGCCGGGCCCGACCGCGGCCCGGTTCGTCGCCGACCCCTTCGCGGACGAGCCGGGGGCGCGGATGTACCGCACCGGTGACCTGGCCCTGGTCCGCGCCGACGGCACCCTGGAGTTCCACGGCCGCGCCGACGACCAGCTCGAACTGCGCGGCCACCGCGTGGAACCGGCCGAGGTCGAGCGCACGCTGCTCGCGCACCCGCGCGTACGCGAAGCGCTCGTCCACGCCGCGCACCGGCCCTCCGGCGCCCCGCTCCTGGTGGCGCACGTCGCGGGCGACGACGTGCCGGGCGAGGCCGAGCTGACCCGGTGGGCGGCCGGGGCGCTGCCGGAGTACATGGTGCCCGGCCGGGTCCTGCGCCATGCCGCACTGCCCCGCACGAGCAACGGAAAGCTCGACCGCCGGACGATGAGGAAGAGGGACATGGCCGACCGCGACACGACGAACGAACTGACGGCGGTGGTCACGGCGGTGACCCCGGGGGCGGTCCTCGACGACGCCGGGCGGGAGGCCGAGCGGGTCCTCGCCGGGATCTGGACCGACCTGCTCGGCGTCGCGCGGGTGGCGCCGGACGACAACTTCTTCCGCATCGGCGGTGACTCGCTGCTGAGCGTGGGCATCGCATCGCGGGCCACCCGGGCCGGTCTGCCGCTGACCCCGCACGACGTGCTGAGCCATCCGACCCTGCGCGACCTCGCCGCGGTCGCGGCGAAGGGCACCGTCCCCGACGCCGCGCCCCGGCCCGTCGCCGCCGCGTCCGCGTCCGCGCCGCGCGAGCCGGTGCCGCCCGCGCCCCTGGTGCAGGCCCTGCTCGCCACGGCGCGCGACGGGGCTCGGGACTTCGTCACGCCCCTGCTCCTGGAGACGGCCCCGGGCATCGGCGCGGACGCGGTGCGCGCGGCCTTCGACCGCCTCGTCGAGGTCCAGGAGCCGCTGCGCTACCGGTTCCGGCACAACAGCCTGGGCTGGCGCATCGAGTGCGCCGAGCGGGAGGGCGCCCGCGTCGTCGACCACCGGGTGCTGCCGCCGCTGGAGGAGGAGCAGCTCCAGGCGTATCTGGAGGCCGACCTGGACGAACTGCTCGCGGACGTCGACCCGGGGCGCGGCCCGGTCCTTCGGGCCAGGTTCTACGACCGGGGTGCCGACCGGCCCGGTGTGATCGTCCTCGCGGTCCACCACTTCGTCTTCGACTCCACGTCGTTCGTACCGCTCGTCGAGGACCTCAACGCGGCCTTCGCGGGCGACGCCCCGGCGGCGCCGCGCCGGGCCGCCTGGCGCGCGTGGACGCACCTGCTGCGCGCGATGGCCGCGTCCGACGAGCTGGCCGGTGAACTGCCGTACTGGAAGGGCGTCCTGAGCGCGGGCGCCGGAGCGCGGCCCGTGCCCGAGAACGGCCCCCAGGACGCGCCCGCGGGCCTCGTGCGCCGCCGGGTCGCCGCCGACCGGGTCGCGGCGCGGCTCACCGAGTCCGGTCCCACCGGCCAGAGCGCGGCGCTCGCCGCGGTCGCCGTGGCCTGGTCCCGGTGGCGCGGCGAGCCCGACGCGTTCCTGAGCACCGTCGGCATGGGCAGCTCCCCGAACGCGCTGTGGAGCGGGGACCGGAGCGACGCGGTCGGCTGGTTCACGCATCTCTTCCCGGCCCATCTGCGCGTCCCGTCCGGCGCCGGGGTCGCCGACGCCCTGCCGGGCGTGGACACCGCCCTGCGCTCCGTGCCGAACGACGGCATCGGCTACGGCGTCCTGCGCCACCTCAGCCCCGCGACCCCGGCGGTGGCGGGGGTGCGCGCGCTGTCCGAGCCGCCGGTCCTGGTCGAGCACGTGGCCAGCGGCAACGACGGCCTGACGAAGCTGGGCGGCCCGTACGTGCGGCCCCGGCCGATGACCCTGGTCGCCGTGCCCCACTCGCTGCTCACCCAGGTGCCGATCGTCGTGGAGACGCACATCCTGGGCGGGGCGCTCGAACTCGGCGTGATCCACCGCGGTTCGGTCGCCGCCGCCGACATGGAGGCCTTCGCCGACCACCTGGTCGAGGCGCTCGCCGAACTCGCCGCCGACGAGGGCCGCTGAGTGCCCCCGGCGACGGCCATCAGGGCGGCCGCCTGCTACCAGCCGGACCGGGTCCTCGCGGTCGCGGACCTGCCGGGGCTCGCGGAACTCGGCGACGGCGAGCGGGAGACCTGTGCGCGCCTCGGCATCGACGAGGTCCGCGCGGACGAGTCGCTGACCGCGTTCGACCTGGCGGTGCGCGCGGCCCGGCAGGCCCTGTCGGACGCGGACCTCACCGCGGCCGAACTCGGCGCGCTCGTCCTCATCGACGCGCGCGTCCCGGACACCCTGATGAGTTCGGCGGCCACCCGGCTCCAGGCGCTCCTCGGGGCGGAGCGCGCGCTGACCTTCTCGGTGGGCGGCCTCGGCTGTGTGTCGCTCACCCCGGCGCTGCTCACGGCCCGGGGCCTGCTGGCCGCCGACGGGGACCTGGACCACGTCCTGGTCGTGCACGGCAGCAAGCCGCCCACGCCCCTGCGCTACCGCCATCCGGTGACGGTCAGCGGCGACGGCGGCGCCGCCGCGGTGATCTCGCGCCGCGGCCCGGTCCGCGTGCTCGACATCGTGCAGGAGACCAACGGCGACCACTGGGACCTGTTCCGCGTGGACTACCGGGACCGGCCGAGCGCGCGCTGGCGCGAGGAGTGCCGCGACATCCCGCAGTACTCCTTCCGGCTCGCCGTGGAGTCCCGCATCCGCCTGCGCGAGCTGCACCGGCGCCTCCTGGACCGCAACGGCCTGGCGCCCGGGGACATCTCCCGCCACCTCAGCCACAACCTCTCCGAAGGCACCTTCCGGTTCACCGAGGAGGCCCTCGGCATCGAGATCAGCACGACCTGCTTCGACAACCTCCGCCGGTACGGGCACCTCGGCCCGAACGACGTCCTGCTGAACCTCCGCACGGAGCTCGACCGCGGCGGCCTGGCCGAGGGGCAGCGCGCGGTGCTGCTCAGCGCGAGCCCGGTCGCCGCCTGGAGCCTGCTGCTGGTGGAGATCGGCGACGGCGCCACGACCCACTACCTGTGAGAAAGAGGGGCCCGCATGGACACATCGAACGCAACGGAGGCCGTCGACGCGACGGCCGTGACCGAGGGGCTGCGCACGTATCTGACCGGCGCCCTGGGCCGGGAGCCGGGCCCGGACGAGGACTACTTCGCCCTCGGCCTCGTGACCTCCCTGTTCGCGATCGAGCTGGTGAACTTCGTGGAGCAGCGCTACGGCATCGAGGTCACCGTCGACGATCTCGACCTGGACCACTTCCGCACCCTCGGCAGGCTGCGCGACTTCGTCCTGGCGAAGGCCGCGAGCCGGGGCGCGGCGGCGTGACCAGCACGACCGCGGCCGACCCCGCGGACCTGGCGGCGCGGTTCGCCGACGCGGTCCGCGGGGACGCCGCCGCCTGGGACGCGCGCGGCGAACTGCCCGCCGACGTACGCCGCGCGCTCGCGCGGGACGGGCTGCTCGGCGCCGATCTGCCGCCCTGCCACGGCGGACTGGGCGCCGCGCCCGAGCAGCTCGGCGAGGTGTGTGCCCGGCTCGGCGGCGTGTGCGGCTCGCTGCGCGCCCTGGTCACCGTGCAGGGCATGGTGGGTGCCGCGCTGCTGCGCTGGGGCACCGCCGGGCAGCGCGAGCGGTGGCTGCCCGCGCTCGCCCGGGGCGAGCTGACCGCCGCCTTCGCCGCGACGGAGGCGGCGGCGGGCAGCGACCTCGGAGCCGTGACCACCGCGGTCGAGCGGGACGGCGACACGTACACGGTGTCCGGCGAGAAGCGCTGGATCACCTTCGGCGAGGTCGCGGACGTGTTCCTGGTCCTGGGCCGCACGGACGGCCGCACCGCCGCGGTGCTCGTCGAGGCGGACCGGCCCGGCGTGCGGCGGGAGCCGGTGCGCGGCCAGCTCGGCCTGCGCGCCGCCCAGTTGGCGCACGTACGGTTCGACGCCGTGCGCGTACCGTCCGAGAACGCGGTCGCGCCGCCCGGGTTCGGCCTGTCGCACGTGGCGGGCACCGCGCTCGACCACGGGCGGTTCACGGTGGCCTGGGGCTGCGTCGGGATGGCCGAGGCGTGTCTGCGGGCGGCCGCCGAGCACGCCGTGCGGCGCGCGCAGGGCGGGGTGGTCCTGGCCGAGCACCAGCAGGTGCGCTCGCTCCTGGGGCGCGCGGTGGTGGACGGCCGCGCCGCCCGGGAGCTGTGCCTGCGGGCCGCCCGCCTGCGCGCGGCCGGTGACCCGGACGCCGTCGCGGAGACCGTCGCCGCCAAGTACGCCGCGGCGCGCGCCGCCACCTCGGTGGCCGGGAGCGCGGTGCAGGTCCTGGGCGCGGCCGGCTGCGCCCCCGACAGCCTGGTGGGCCGCTGCTACCGGGACGCCAAGGTCATGGAGATCATCGAAGGCTCGGCCCAGGTGTCCGAGCTGCACATCGCCGACCACCTGCTGCGGGCCCACGGACACCGGGCGGCCCCGCGGCGGCCGGAGCGAGAGGGGGACCACCGGTGAGCGCGGGGACCGGCGGAGCGCGGGACGGAACGGCTGCCGAGCCCGGCGCGGGCCGCGCGCGGGCCGCGGAGCCGACGGTGAAGTGCCTGGTCTGGGACCTCGACGACACGCTGTGGGACGGGGTCGCCCTCGAAGGCGACGCGCCCGAGCCGTTCCCGGCCGCCGTGCGGGCCGTGCGCGCCCTGGACCGGCGGGGGGTCCTGCACGCGGTGGCCAGCCGCGGCGAGCACGCCGTCGCCGCCGCCCATCTGGCCGCGCACGGGCTCGACACCCTCTTCACCGTCCTGGAGGTGGGCTGGGGCGCCAAGTCCGGGGCCGTCGAGCGGATCGCCGCCGAGCTGGACATCGGGCTCGACACGGTCGCGTTCATCGACAACGACGCGGTGGAGCGGGCCGAGGTGGCCGCCGCGCTGCCGGACGTGCGCTGCTATCGGGCGCACGAGGCCGAACTCCTCACCTCGTACGCGGAGTTCACGCCCCGGTTCGTGACGCAGGAGTCGGCGCGGCGGCGCGACCTGTACCGCACCGAGCGGCGGCGCAAGGCCGCGGAGGCCGAGCACACCGGAGTGCCCGCGGCGTTCCTGGCCTCACTCGACCTGGTCCTCACGGTCCGGCGGGCCACAGGAGCCGACCTGGCCCGGGCGCACGAACTGACCGTGCGCACGCACCAGCTCAACACCACCGGCCGCACCTTCGGCCCGGACGAGCTGCGCCGTCTGTGCGAGGACCCCGGGCACGAGGTGCTCGTCGCCGGTCTCACGGACCGCTTCGGCTCCTACGGCACCATCGGGCTCGCAGTCACCTCGCTCCGGGACGACGCGACCGTGCTCGAACTGCTCCTGATGTCCTGCCGGGTGATGTCGCGCGGCGTCGGCGCGGTCCTCATCGACCACATCGTCGCGCGGTCCCTTGCGGCGGGCCGCCGCCCGGTCGCGGAGTTCGTCCCCACCGGCGTCAACCGGCAGATGCTGGTCACGCTCCGTTTCGCCGGCTTCGAGGTGGTGGAGGACGCCGGTGACCGCATCACCCTGGCCGTCGACCCGGACGCCCCGCCGCCCGCCCGCAAGCACCCGGTACGGGTGGTCACCCCATGAACGACGTCGACCGGAAGACGGAGACTCCCATGCCTCAGGACAGTGCCGGAAGCGGTGTCATCGGCGTGGTCGGCGCCGGGACGATGGGGGTGGGCATCGCCCAGTGCCTCGTCGAGGCCGGACACCGCGTGGTGACCGTCGACCCCGAGGACGCCGCCCGCGCCACCGCTCCGGGGCGGCTCCGCGACGGCATCAGGCTGGCCAGGATGGTCCGCGAGGCGCCCGCTGCCGTCCCGATGGACCGGGCGCTCGCGGCGGTCACCTGGACCGCGCGCCTGGCGGACCTGGCCGAGGCGCGGTTCGTGCTCGACTGCGCGCCGGAGCGCATCCCGCTGAAGGAGAGGCTGTTCCGCGAACTGGACGAGGTGTGCCCGTCCGGCGCGGTGCTCGCGACGGGGACCTCGGCCATCCCGGTCGAGCGGCTCGCCGCGCGCACGGCGCGGCCGGAGCGGGTGCTCGGTCTGCACTTCATGAACCCGGCGCCGATGAAGGAGGCCGTGGAGGTCGTCCGCGGCCCGCGCACCTCCGACGAGACCCTGGACACCGCCCTCGCCCTGCTCGCGGGGATCGGCAAGAAGGGCATCGTCGTCCACGACGGCCCCGGCTTCGTCTCCAACCGGGTCCTCATGCTCACGGTCAACGAGGCCGCGACGGTGGTGCAGCAGGGCACCGCGGACCCGGCCACCGTCGACCGGATCTTCCAGGAGTGCTTCGGGCACACCATGGGCCCGCTGGCCACGGGTGACCTGATCGGCCTTGACACCATCGTGGACACGCTGTACGTCCTGCTCGAATGCACCGGCGACCAGCGCTTCCAGCCCTGCGAGGGGCTGCGTGCACTGGTCGCCGACGGTCATCTGGGCCGCAAGAGCGGCCGGGGCTTCCACCGCTATCCGGCCCGCGCGCCGAGGTGACCCGGCGCGCGGTGCCTTTACGGATGGGGGCGGCGCCTACCGGACGAGGTGGTAGGCGTTGGAGATCGTCTCGGTCATGGTGTTGCCCGCGGTGTCCTTCAGATACACCCGGTACGACACGGACTTGGCCGCCGCCGGGTGGCGCACGCTCGCCGAGTGCGCGCCCTTGGCGTCGGTCGTGACGGGGGCCGACTTCCAGGTGCTTCCGCCGTCGTAGGAGACCTTGACGGTCAGCTTGGCGATCTTGTCCTTGGCCGCGGCCGCCCCGGCCACCTTCAGCGGCACGGTCAGGGTGCCGCCCGCCGGGGCCGTGCCGTTCAGGGCCAGCTTCGGCGCGAGGCGCACGGTCGAGAGCGGCAGGTCGGTGGGCGGCTCGTCCGGCGTCCTGGCCGAGGTGAAGGTCCAGGCGACGGCCACCTTCGTGCTCGTCGTGGTCTCCTTGACCGGACGGCTCGCCTCCATGGTCAGACGGTACGGGGCGGAGGCGGCGGGGAGTTCGGCGTTCACCGCGCCCGGTTCGCCCTTCGCGATGAGGCGGCCGCCCGACTCCAGACGGGTGGAGCCCTTGGTCACGGGGGACTGGCCCGAGTGGCCCGCGCCGTCGCTGAACAGCTGGACGTAGGCGTTCATGGAGTTGCCCGCCCGGAGCGCGCCCTGCCTTTCGTCGGCGTTCAGGTCGGGGCCGACCACGCCGGTGTTGAAGTTCAGCGTGTAGCGCTTGCCCGCCTTGTACGTGACCACGTCCGCGCCGTAGCCGATGCTCAGGCCGCCCGCGTCGTCGAGCTGCCCCATGGCCCAGCTCCAGCGCACGTCCTTGGTGGTGACGTAGCTCGTGCCGGAGGACGGGAGGCTCAGCGTGGCCTGCGACGGCACGGTGGGGCTGTAGCCGTCCGCGCCGATCGGCGTGGCGGTGAGGGTGCCCTTGCGCCGGGCGGCGGAGGCTCCGAGGCCGACCTTCACCTCGGCCAGCTCGGCCTTGGTGGCGGCGTGCTTCAGGCCGGTGAACCAGGTGCCGGTGCGGTTGAAGGCGAGACGGTAGTCGACCTTCTTCGTGCCCGGGACCTTCCAGACGCCGCTGTACTGGGCGTTGAAGGTGGGCGAGCCCCCGCCGAGCCCGGCGGTGCGGATGGCGGTGCGGCCCGTGAGGTTCCAGGTTCCGGCGATCGCGCCGGCCTGGTCCTCGTAGCTGACGCTCGCCTCCGTGCGGCGCGCGGTCCTGTCCGGGGTGGTGACGGCGAACGGCTTGGCCTTGCGCGAGTCCAGCGTGATCGCCTTGTCCGCGCCCACCGTCAGCTTCGGCTGGACGAAGACCGAGAGGCTGTCGCCCGGGCCGTAGACGGAACTCTCCAGCGCGTAGGTGCCCTTGGGCACCCGCAGCGTGGCCTTGCCCTGGCTGTAGGGGACCTGGAACTTCTTCTGCGTGGCGGGGTCGGTGAGCGTGGTGACGTACGTGGACGCGCCCGCGCCGCTGGTGTCGAGGTGCCGGAAGGTGAGGTCGTACGACTCGACCTCCCGCTCCACGATCAGGCCCGTGCGCACGGACTGGCCGTCCCCGGCGGCCAGCAGGCTGCCGCCGTAGGCGCCGTCGGCGGTGCCGAGCTTCGTGTCGACGGTGACGGTGGTCTTAGCGCTGCCGCCCGCCGGGACGGTCACCTTGGCGTCCTTGACGGTGAACATGGCGGCGGGGCCGGGGCGGCCCGCCGGGTCCACGGTGGTGGTGGACAGCGCGAGGGTGACCGGCTTGGTGCCGTAGTTGCGGTAGGTGACGGTCTTGGTGACCGGCTTGTCGTCGCTGTGCGGCCACGCCTGCGTGCCGAAGGCGACCGTGCCGGGCGAGCTCACGACGGAGGCGGTGACGGCGCGCGTCAGATCCACGCGGCCCGCGCCCTGCTGGTGCGGGTTGAGCTTGGCGTTGGGCTTGGCGGAGCCGGTGAGCGCGGCCTTGAGCTGCGTGCCCGTCCAGGCAGGGTGCTGCTGGAGGAGCAGCGCGGCCGAACCGGCCACATGCGGGGCCGCCATCGAGGTGCCGGACATGGCGACGTAACCGTCGGCCGCGGCGGGGCCGTCGGTGGAGGCCGCGGCGGTGATGTTCTCGCCGGGGGCGGTGAGGTCGGGCTTGGCGACGCCGTCGGCGTTGGGGCCGCGGCTGGAGGTTTCCGCGATCCGGTCCCGCTTGTCCACCGAACCGACCGTGAGGGCCTCGGGGGCGCTGCCGGGCGTGGTCAGCGTGCCCGCCTCGGGCCCCTCGTTGCCCGCTGACGCGACGAACAGGGCCTTGCCGGAGAGCCGGGCGACGGCCTCCTCCATCGGGTCGGTGCCCGGTGTGTCCAGGCTGCCGAGGCTCATGTTGACGATCTTGGCGCCGCTGTCGACGGCCCACTGCATGCCCGCGATGATGTCGGAGTCGTAGCCCGCGCCCACCTCCTCGGAGATGACCTTGCCGTCGAGGATCCGGGCGCCGGGTGCCACGCCCTTGCGCTTGCCGCCCGACTTGGCGCCGGAGCCCGCGAGGGTCGAGGCGACGTGGGTGCCGTGGCCCATGCGGTCCTTGGCGTCGGGGGCCCCGGTGAAGTTCTTCTCCAGGACCTCGACGCCCTTGAGGTCCGGGTGCGTCTGGTCGACCCCGGTGTCCAGGACGGCGACCTTGATGCCCTTGCCGGTGTATCCGGCCTGCCACATGGTGGGGGCGCCGATCTGCGGCACGCTCTTGTCGAGCGTGGGGCGGGCCTTGGCGTCCAGCCAGATGCGCCCGACGGCCGGGGCGGCGGTGGCGTGGACGTTCGCACGGCCGCCCGTGCCGCGGGTGAGCGCCGACCACAGGTCCGTGGCGTCGGACTTGGGCGTGCTGAACGCCTCGCCGCCGACGGCGGGCAGGTCACGGCGGTCGCGGGCGTGGCCCTTGAACGTGTCGGCCGCCCGGAAGCTGTTGGCCCTGCCCGGCCGGTACCCGACGATCAGCGGCAGCGAGGTGCGGTGCGCGTCGTCGTACTTGTCCTCGACGAGCTGCGTGACGTCGAAGAGCCGCCGGTCGAGCCTGCCCGCGGTGAGCAGGGCCTGGGCGTCCTGCGGCACGACGAACACGTGCCCGGCCTCGCGCCGCACCGCGATCGTGACCTCTTCGCGGCCCTTGCCGCGGATGAGCCGGACGACCTCACCGCCGTCCGCAGCGACGACCACCCGGTCGCCGGTGATCAGCGTGACCGTCGTCGTCTTCCCCGTCCGGTCCCCCCGACCGGTCTTGGCGCCCGCCGTCGCGGTGCCGTCCGGCCGCGCCCCCGTGTCGGCTGCCGCCGCGCCCGTGAGCAGCGCGCCGGACAGCACGGCGGCCATCGCCGCCGCCCCCACCCTCGATATGCCTGTCACTCGATGTGCCTGTCCCTTGAACGTACCGATGCGTGCTCCCGTGAGACGTGATCCTGACACGGGTGGTTCTCAAGAAACGGAAGGAATGTCGGAGAACATCGGAACGCGGGGCGCGACAGGCGAACCGCGAGCGAACTACGAGCGAACTCAGCGGCGGTACGCGTCCGTGGCGATCCGGACGAACGAACGGATCAGCGGGTTCGCGTCGCCCGCGCGCCAGGCCACCAGAACGCGGCTGGGCTCCATGTCGACCAGCGGCACCACGGTGAGGCCCCGGCCCGGCTCGTGGCCCAGGGGCGTCATGCCGACCGTGCCGTTCCAGAGAACGGCCTGCCGGCACTCCTGGACGGCGCGCACGACCGGGCCCTCGCGCGGTGCGCCGCCGTTCCAGTACGTCTGCCAGACGCCGTCGGTGCCCTGCGGGAAGAGGAACCAGCGGCGGTCGGCCAGGTCGGCCAGGTTCAGGCGGTCGCCGCGGGCCAGCGGGTCGTCGGCGCGCAGCAGCGCGCCCACCGGGTCGGCCCGCAGCTCCCGGGCGGCGAGACCCGTCTCGTCGAACGGCCCGCGGGTCAGGGCGACATCGACGAGCCCGGCGTGCAGCCCGCACGTGGGATCGGTCAGGCCGGTCTCGCGGACGCGGACCTCCACGCGCGGGTGCCGTCCCCGGAAGGCCCCGGCCAGACGGGCCGCCGCCGGGTCGGCGCCGCCTCCCAGGATGCCGACGGTGAGGGTCGCCGTACCGGCCGCCGCGGCCACCCGGGCGTGCACCCGGTCGGCCCGCTCCAGCAGGGCGCGCGCCTCGTCGAGGAGCACCGATCCCGCGCCGGTGAGCCCGACACCGGCGGACGACCGGTCGAAGAGGGCGGCGCCGAACTCGGTCTCCAGCTGCTTGATCGCCCGGCTCAGGGGCGGCTGGCTCATGTGCAGCCGGGCGGCGGCCCGGCCGAAGTGCAACTCCTCGGCGACCGCCACGAAATAGCGCAGCGTGCGCAGCTCCATGGCGTCACGATACCCAGGGGGTATCGAGGAGACGGAAGGGGTCTTGGACACCCCGGACGCCCCGGCGGTGGAATCGACGCATGACAGACACACCGAAGACCGCGGGCGCACCGAACACCGGCGAGCCCGACGCCGGCCCCGCCGTGACCGTCGTCGGTCCGGGCGAGGGCGAGACCATCGTCCTGGGCACCACGCGCATGCGCGTCCTGGAGGACGGCACCGGGACCGGGCACCGCCTCGGGTGCACCGAGTCCGTCCTCGCACCGCACACGCCCGGACCTCCGCAGCACCGCCACACCCTGCACGACGAGGGCTTCTACGTCGTCTCCGGCACGGTGCGCTTCACGGTCGGCAGGCAGGACCACGACGTGCCCGCGGGCGCGTTCGTGACGGTCCCGCCCGGAGCCCCGCACACCTTCGCCAACGTGACCGACGAACCGGCCGTCATGCTCAGCACGTTCACACCGTCCCTGTACGTGCAGTACTTCCGGGACCTCCAGGACGCGGCAGCCGACGGCCGGGGCCTGACGGAGGAGGAGCACCTGCGGACGATGAGCCGCTACGCCACCGAACCGGCCACGGAATTCGCCTCGTGAACCACACCGATGCTCCGGGGCGCTGCCCGTGGGTCACGGCGTCGTGCACAAGTCGCCCCGCGCGTCCGTGACGCCGACCTCCCCGGCCAGGATGTGCAGGGAGAACTGGAGGTCGCGGAGGCCACCGAGGGAGCCGAGGTCCCGGGCCATGTGACTCTCCAGGGCGCGCAGGTGGGAGCGGACGGTGAACTCGGAGAACCCGAGGGCCCGTGCGGTGGGCTCGACGTGCGCGTCGTGCGCCAGCCAGACGGCGGCGGTGGTGAGCAGGTTCCGGCGGTCGCCGCGCGCTCCGCACAGCAGGTGGTCCGCCCAGGCCCTGGCCTCGGGCGAGGCCAGGAGCGCCTCCAGGGTGGGCGTCGCGCCGCCGACCAGGGTGAGGGACCGCTCGGGCCGCTGCCGCTCGGCGAGCAGGTCGAGCGCGAGCCCGGCCGTGGCCCGGTCCCTGACGGTCGTGAAGTCCATGTCGAGCAGCTCCGCCGCCTTGGCGACACGGCGCCTGACGGTGTTGCGGTGCACGTGAAGCCGACGGGCGGCGACGGTGTAGGGGTAGGCGAGGGCGGTGGGCAGGGTGTCGCGCATCTGCTCCCACTGCGCGTCCGGCCGGAGCAGCGGTTCGAGGAGCCCCCGGGCCCAGCGCCGCGCCGCGTCCCTCGGGAGCACGCTGACCAGGTCGGTGCTCTGCGCGGACAGCGCCACCGCGTCGGGGCGGCGCAGGGCGAACCGCTGCGCGGTGATGGCCTCCTGGAGGGCGTCGGCGACCATCACCATCGGGTGCGTGCCGCTGCCGCCCAGCGAGGCGTCGGCGCCGAGCTCTGCGACCAGGCGGGTCAGCTCGGTGGCCACCGCGTCGCCGGTGCGGCGCGGCCGGATCGGCTCGACGACCAGGATCCGGCGGTCCTCGCGCGGATCGGCGACGACCAGGGCGCGGCCCGCCGTACCGGCGACGCACCGGCGCAGCACGGCGTCGCGCTCGTCCTGCGGGGTGTCGACGACGAAGACGCGGACGGCGTCCGGCGTGAGCAGGCCCGGCGCCTGGGTCGCCATGACCCTGCGCGCCTTGTCGACCTCGGCGTCCAGGAGCAGCTCCACGGCCGCCGTACGGGCCGCGTGCGCGGCGTCGGCGGCGGCGCGGTGCTCGCGCCGCGCCTGGTCGAGCAGGCCGAGGAGGCGCGCGGCGTGCCGCATGAGCCGCAGGTCGGCCTCGTCGAAGGAGGGCGAGCGGCGGGCGACGGCCAGTACGGTGCTCCCGTCGTCCGCCGCGGCCGCGGCACCGGCCGCGGGGAGGCCGCCGACCGCGGCGGCGAGGGGCCGGGCCTCGCCCGCCGACGAGGACGCGAGGGGGAAGAGCCGCGTGTGCGGGCCCTGTGACCGGTCGCGTGCGAGGCCCTCGCGGTGGCCGCGCAGGAACGCCTCGGCCAGGGCCTCGGCGGCGGTCTCGGGCGAGGCCGCGAGGACGCCGCCCGGGTCGCTGACGAGGACCTCTGCCTTGAGGGCGCAAGCCAGCCAGTCCGCGATGCGCTGCATGGCCTCTGGGTCACCGGCCCGGGTGGGCAACTGCTGGACGAGAGTGGTGAGTTGACCCGCGTGGGACTCCACGTCCGCGAGGCGGCGGGCGGTGAGGTCGCGGCCCGCTTCGGCCCATGTGCGCGGGGGCGCGGTGGTGATGAGCAGCGGGATGCCGAGAGCGGCGGACGCCTCCCGGACCGTCAGGGAGAACGGCTGGTGGGCACCGGACAGGACGCTCACCACGAGGCCCGCGCACCGGTCGAGGGCCAGCTGCTCCAGGAGCGTCTCCAGGGCGACCTCCGCGCGGCCCCGCAGCCGGAACGGCACTTCGGTGAGCAGGACGAGGGAGCCGGGCTCCAGACGCCGCTGCGGCTCGCCCTCCAGGAGCTGAGGCAGGGTCAGGGTCGCAAGGCCCGCGACCCTGACCGCCTCGTGCGGTGCGGCGGCGACGCCTCCGGCGAAGGCAAGTTCGAGTTCGATCCTGCCGACCAGCGCGCCCAGCGTCAGCACGTCATCTCCCCCGTAACTCCCCCGTGCGCACGACGTGTTGTCCGCCCCGGTTGTCCCGGCCGCTTCACCACAGCACCTACTCAACGGGTTGCGTCCGGGGATTGCAAGCGACAAGGTGTGCACTATCCACAAGTTACGGAGACTGTCGGAAGGAGGGGCGCGTGGCTCGCGAACGATCCGGTCGGACCGTCGCGCACCTCGTGCTCGCCACCCGGCTCAAGGTCCTCCGCGAGGCCGCGGGGCTTTCGCTGAAGCAAGCCGCGGCGGCGCTCGGCGCGCACCCCGCCACCGTGCGCCGGATCGAGCAGGCCCAGACGTCCCTCGACGTGGGCCAGGTCTCCGCGCTCCTCGCGGCGTACGGGGCGGCGCGGGCGGAGACCGACGACTTCCTGGGCAAGTTGGCGAGTGCCAACGCCCCGGGGTGGTGGCACCCCTGGCGCGCCGTCATGGACCCGTGGCAGCTCGACCTGATGAGCGTGGAGTCCGCGGCCGGAATCGTGCGCACGTGGGAGCCCGCGCTCGTTCCCGCTCTGCTGCGCACGCCGTCCTACGCCCGTGCCGTCGACGACGTGCTGCGCCCGGACCTGTCCCCCGCGGCCAAGGACCGCAGGACCGATCTGCTGATCCAGCGCCAGGAGCGGCTCCGCACCCAGCAGACGCGCATCTGGGCCGTGATGTCGGCCGCCGCCCTGTACACCCGGGTGGGGGCGCCGGGCATCATGGCCGAGCAGCTCCAGGTGTTGCGGGCCGTGGCCGAGCGGCCCGACGTCACGTTGCAGATCCACCCGCTGGACGGACCCCCGCACGCCCTGACCGGCAAACCGCCGCTCACCCTGTTCCGCGTCGAGGTGCCGGAGATCTCCGACCACGTGGTCAGGGAGGGCGGCCTGGCCGGTACGGCCGACGTCTGGGACGCGCCCGACACGGTGACCGCCTACCGTCTGCTCCTCGACTACTCCTGCGCCACCGCGCTCCACCCCGACAAGTCGAAAGAGGTACTGGACCTGTCATGACCGAACCGATGAGGCTCCCGCCGCGGTGGGACGAGATCGACAAGTCCGTCGCCCACAGCGCGCGCGTGTGGAACTACTGGCTGGGCGGCAAGGACTGGTACGAGGCCGACAAGTCCGCCGGTGACGCCTACCGCGACAAGTACCCCCTGATCGAGCCGTTCGCCCAGGAGTCGCGGGGCTTCCTGGTGCGCACCGTCACCTGGCTGGCCAAGGAGGCCGGGATTCGGCAGTTCCTGGACGTGGGCGCCGGGCTGCCCACGGCCAACAACACCCACGAGGTGGCCCAGCGCGTCGCGCCGGAGTGCCGCGTGGTGTACGTGGACCACGACCCGCTCGTGCTCCTGCACGTCCAGGCGATGGGCAGGAGCACCCCCGAGGGGGCGATGGACTACGTCCTCGCGGACATGCGCGACACGGACGCGATCATGGCGGGCGCGGCCAAGACGCTGGACATGTCCCGGCCCGTCGCCCTGGTGATCAACGACGTGCTCGGTCACATCGTGGAGTGGGAGGAGGCGCTCGGCCTGGTGCGGCGCCTGGTGGCCCGGCTCCCCTCGGGGAGCTATGTGTCCCTGAGCCACTCCACCGCGTCGGACGACAAGCACCGCGAGGTGCAGGAGGAGTACAACAGCTCGGGCGCGATTCCGTACATCTTCCGTGAGCCGGAGGTGACCGTCGCGTTCTTCGAGGGCCTGGAGCTGGTCGAGCCCGGCTATGTGTCCTGGCCGCACTGGCGGCCCGAGGCGACCACCGGCACCCTCACCGCGCGCGCGGGGTGGGGTGGCGTCGCGCGGATACCGTGACGGCGCACGGCGGGGGCCGCGAGCCGCACCCCGAGCGGCCTCCGGCCCCGTCCGCCGTGGAGCACGCGCAGGTGGTGCGGCGGCTCACGCGTGCGGCGGCCCGCTCCGGCGCGACGCTGGTCGCCGAGGTCGCCGCCCTGGCCGACGGCTGGGCGGCGCTCGTGGACCCGGGGGTCGGGATCGTGCACGCCACCCCGGACTCGGCGGGGCCCGCCGCGCTTCGGGCCGCCGGGCACCCCCAGGCGTATCCGCACGTGACCGTCCATCAGGTGCCGGGGGCGCAGGGCACCGTCCTCGTCGTCTGCCCCGGCGTGGCAGCGGCCCCGCCCCTGACCGCGCTCGTCACGCAGTGCTCCCTGGACCTGCTGCGGCTGCGGGCCCGGCACGCTGAGGAGACGCGCGGCGCCGAACAGCGCGTGCACACCGCCGTGCTGCGCCTGCTGCTGCGCGGCCAGCACCGCCTGGCCGCCGAGGTGCTCGGCGGCGAGACCGCCACGCACGCCACCGTGTACCGCCTCAACGGGCGCGCCCTGCACAGCGCCCACCAGGCGCTGTGGCGGGCGACGCAGCCCGACCCGGCGAACGGCACCCGCACGCTGGTGAGTCTGGACGGGGCGGAGCTGACCGTCGTCGCGCTGCACGGCGCCCGCGACCTGCCCCGTGCCGACGCCGGCCATCCGACGCTCGCGCTCGTCGCGCGCATCGCCGACCGGCACCAGCTGACCGGGGGCGCGGCGGCCCCCGCGCCCCTGGACATGTTCGTCACCGCCTGGACCGAGGCGGGCGGCACGCGCAACGGCACGTCCGTCGGCCGCCTCACCTCGGTGACGGGCCTGGGGACGCACGGGCTGCTGCGCGTGATACCGACGGACCGCCTCGTCACCTGGTCCGCGGCCGTGCTCCAGCCGCTGGACAGCAGGGAGCGGCGGACCCTGGAGGCCTGGCTGCGCTCGGGCTCCGCGCAGGCCGCCGCCCCGGCCCTCGACGTGTCCGAGGGCACCGTCCGCTCCCGTCTGCGCGGCATCGGCCTGCTGCTCGCGGCCGACCTCGACCACCCCACCGTGCAGGCGCAGTCGCTCCTGGCGCTGCGCGCCCCCGCGTCCCCCGTGCCGGCCGCGGCGGCGGAACCCCTGCTGCCGTCCCCGCCGTTGCCCGCCGCCCTGCTCAGCGCCGAGCACGCGGGGCGCTGGGCGTCCGGCCTGCTCCGACCCCTCGACCCCCGGCTCCGCATCGCGCTGCGCTGCTGGCTCGCGCACCGGGGCCGCACCGCGCCCGCCGCCACCGAGCTGACCCTGCACCGGACCACCCTCACCACCTGGCTGGGCGAGTGCGGCCGCCTCCTGGATCTGGACCTGTCGTCCGCGACCGTCCGGGCGGAGCTGCGCCTCGCCGTGGAGACGGTCGCGACCGCCGACGACGTACCGGCGGCGCTGCCGCGCCGGGGCGGTCGGACGTACCGCGAGCCGGGGCAGTAGCCGGCGGGGTTCCGGACGTCCCGCTTCCGCGGCCCCGCGGTGGTAACAGAATTCGCCATGACGCTTCTCCTGGTTCACACGGGACTGGTGGGCTGACCGCGCCCACATCACCCAAGAACAGGAGGCGCGAGTGAATCTCGTCGTCAACGGCGACGCGGAGAGCGGGGCGGGCGGCAGCGCGGAGCCCGTCCCGACCGTGCGTGGCTGGAAGGTCGTCCAAGGAGCCCCGGCGCTCGTCCCGTACAGCCTGGGCGGCGGCTATCCGACCGCCTCCGACCCCGGACCCGCGCGGCGCGGCAGCCGCTTCTTCTCGGGCGGCAACAGCCCGCGCACCGCCCTGGTGCAGGACATCGCCCTGCCCCGGAGCGGCTCGACCGGGCGCCGTGCCGTCGACGCCGGGAAGGTGCGCTACGCCGTGACCGCCTGGCTCGGCGGCTACGCCGGGCAGGAGGACGGCGCCCGCCTCTCCGTGGAGTTCCGCGACGCCAAGGGCACTCCGGTCGCCCTCAGCGTGCTCGGACCCGTGAGCGCGGCCGAGCGCGGCAGCCGTACGGCGCTGCTCGAACGCACGGCGGCGGCCCAGGTGCCGCCCGGCGCGCGCTCGGCGCGGGTCCTCCTGGTGTTCACGCGCAGCGGCGGCGGCACCTCCAACGACGGCTACGCCGACGCCGTCTCCCTCACTCTCGAACCCAAGCCCGCCGGAGGCCGCTGATGACCGTGAACCGCCGTGACCTGTTGAAGGCCGCAGCGGCCGCGGGCGCGCTGAACGTCGCCTGGCCGCTCGCCGCGGGCCTCACGCCCGCGCAGGCCCGCGAGGCCGCCGAGCGGCTCGGCGCGGAGTACGACCCCGCGCCGTTCACCCTCGGCGTGGCCTCCGGTGATCCGCAGCCGCACTCGGTGCTCCTGTGGACCAGACTCGCGCCCGAGCCGCTGGCCGCCGAGCAGCGGCTCCCCGAGGTCGTCGAGGTCGAGTGGGTCGTCGCCAAGGACGCCCGCCTTCGGCACGTCGTCGCGCGGGGGACGGCTCCGGCGTCGGCGACGCTCGGGCACAGCGTGCACGTGCCGGTGGGCGGGCTCGCCCCGGGCCGCCACTACTGGTACGCGTTCAAGGCGCTCGGCAGGACCAGCCGGGTCGGCCGGACGCGGACCGCGCCGCGCGGCCGGGTCAAGAAGGTGACCTTCGCCGCCGCCAACTGCCAGGCGTTCCACGACGGCTTCTACGCCGCCCACCGCGGCATCGCCCGGGAGAACGTCGACTTCGTGGTCCACCTCGGCGACTACATCTACGAGCACGGGCAGGTCGGCGGCGTGCCGGAGAAGCACGTGCGCGACCACGACGGGCCGGAGATCCTCACGCTCGGCGACTACCGCAAGCGGCACGCCCTCTACAAGGGCGACAAGTCGCTGCGCGAGGCGCACGCCGCGCACCCGTGGTTCCTGACGTGGGACGACCACGAGGTCGTCAACGACTACAGCGGCACCGGCGGCGGCGCGCCGTTCATGCGCCGCCGCGCGGCCGCCTACCAGGCGTGGTTCGAGCACATGCCGCACCGCGACTCGTTCGGCGGGTCCGCCCTGCCGGACCCGGAGATCCACCGCGTGCGCCGCTGGGGCGACCTGCTCGAACTCACCGTCCTCGACCTGCGGTCGTACCGCTCGGCGCAGAACCTGCCGGACGGCACGATCCTCGGCGCCGAGCAGAAGGCGTGGCT